>NZ_JBWKUX010000010.1:128800-274787 GCF_059421065.1 Pseudomonas sp. GW821-FHT03A09
GTCGGCAGTGTTTTCCCAAACACCGCCAATCTCCTGTGGGAGCTGTCGAGCTTCAGCGAGGCTGCGAAGGCGGTGGCACAGGCGGCCATGCGGTATCGGATCAGTTGTCGTAACCCAGGTTTGGCGCGAGCCAACGCTCGGTCACGGTCAAGTCCTGGCCTTTGCGGGCGGTGTAGCTCGTCACCTGGTCCTTGTCGACCTTGCCCACGGCAAAGTATTGCGCCTGCGGATGGGCGAAGTACCAGCCGCTGACGGCTGCCGCCGGGAACATCGCGTAGTGTTCGGTAAGGAACACGCCGCTGCGACCGGCCTGCATCTCACGTGCCTCTGGGTCCAGCAGTTGGAACAGGGTGCCTTTCTCGGTGTGGTCCGGGCACGCCGGGTAGCCGGGGGCAGGGCGGATGCCGCTGTACTGCTCCTTGATCAGCGCTTCGTTGTCCAGTTGCTCGTCCTTGGCGTAACCCCAGTAGTCTTTACGCACTTGCTGGTGCAGCCACTCGGCGCAGGCTTCGGCCAGGCGGTCGGCCAGGGCCTTGACCATGATCGAGTTATAGTCGTCGCCCGCATCCTGGTAGGCCTTGGCGACTTCTTCGGCGCCGATGCCGGCGGTGGTGATAAAACCACCCACGTAGTCAGTCACGCCGCTGTCCTTGGGCGCCACGAAGTCGGCCAGGGAGAAGTTCGGCTTGCCGTCGGTCTTGATAATCTGCTGGCGCAGGTGGTGCAGTGTCGCCAGGGGCTTGCCGTCTTCGCCGTAGACTTCCAAATCATCGTCGCGCACCTGGTTGGTCGGCCAGAAGCCGAATACCGCACGGGCGCTGATGAGTTTTTCGTCGATCAGTTTCTTGAGCATTTCCTGGGCGTCGGCGTACAGCGCGGTGGCCGCTTCACCCACCACTTCATCGGTGAGGATGCGCGGGAACTTGCCGGCCAGATCCCAAGAGATAAAGAACGGCGTCCAGTCGATGTACTCGGCCAGGACGTTGAGGTCGATGTTGTCCAGCACCTTGGCGCCAGTGAAGGTCGGAACCACCGGCGTATAGGTGCTCCAGTCGAACTGCGGCTTCTTGGCGATGGCCGCCGCGTAGCTCAGGCGCTCGGTGCGGGCGCTGCGGTTGGAGGTGCGTTCACGCACTTCGACGTATTCCTCGCGGGTACGTTCGACAAACCCGGCTTTGAGTTCCTTGGACAGCAACTGGGTGGCCACGCCCACTGCACGCGAGGCGTCGGTGACATACACCACCGCATCGTTGCTGTACTTGGGCTCGATCTTCACCGCTGTATGCGCCTTGGACGTGGTGGCGCCTCCGATCATCAACGGCAGGTGGAAGTCCTGGCGCTGCATCTCACGGGCTACATGCACCATCTCGTCGAGGGACGGTGTGATCAGTCCGGACAGCCCGATGATGTCGCACTTCTGCTCCTTGGCTACCTGCAGGATCTTCTCCGCGGGCACCATCACGCCGAGGTCGACGATGTCATAGCCGTTGCAGCCGAGTACCACGCCGACGATGTTCTTGCCGATGTCGTGCACGTCGCCTTTGACGGTCGCCATCAGGATCTTGCCCTTGGCTTCCGGCTTGTCGCCTTTCTCCAGCTCGATGAACGGGATCAAGTGGGCCACGGCTTGCTTCATCACCCTGGCGGATTTCACCACCTGTGGCAGGAACATTTTGCCCGCGCCGAACAGGTCGCCGACGATGTTCATGCCGGACATCAACGGGCCTTCGATCACTTCAATCGGCCGCGCGAACGACAGTCGCGATTCCTCGGTGTCTTCGACAATGTGCGTGGTGATGCCCTTGACCAGTGCATGTTCCAGGCGCTTGTTCACGTCCCAGCCACGCCATTCCTCGGTCTCGGCTTCCTTGACGCTGCCGTCGCCCTTGTACTTGTCGGCAATGGCGAGCAGGGCGTCGGTGCCGTCCGGGGTGCGGTTGAGCACTACGTCTTCCACGGCGTCGCGCAACTCGGCCGGGATCTGGTCGTAGATCTCCAGTTGGCCGGCGTTGACGATACCCATGGTCAGGCCGTTGCGGATCGCGTACAGCAGGAACACCGAGTGGATCGCCTCACGTACCGGGTTGTTGCCACGGAACGAGAACGATACGTTGGACACGCCGCCGGAGGTCAGTGCATACGGCAGCTCGTCACGGATGTAGGCGCAGGCGTTGATGAAGTCGACGGCGTAGTTGTTGTGCTCTTCGATACCGGTGGCGACCGCGAAGATGTTCGGGTCGAAGATGATGTCTTCCGGCGGGAAGCCGACTTCATTGACCAGGATGTCGTAGGAGCGTTTGCAGATTTCTTTCTTGCGCGCTTCGGTGTCGGCCTGGCCGGCTTCGTCGAAAGCCATCACCACCACGGCGGCACCGTAGCGCTTGCACAGCTTGGCGTGGTGAATGAACTGCTCCACACCTTCCTTCATGCTGATGGAGTTGACGATGCCCTTGCCCTGGATGCATTTCAGGCCGGCTTCGATCACATCCCACTTGGAGGAGTCGATCATGATCGGCACGCGGGAGATGTCCGGCTCGCCGGCAATCAGATTGAGGAAGGTCACCATGGCCTTCTTCGAATCCAGCATCCCTTCGTCCATGTTGATGTCGATCACCTGGGCGCCGGCTTCCACCTGCTGCAGGGCGACTTCCAGGGCTTCGGTGTAGTTGTCTTCACGGATCAGGCGGGCGAACTTGGCCGAGCCGGTGATGTTCGTGCGTTCGCCGACGTTGACGAACAACGAGCTGCGATCAATGGTGAACGGCTCCAGGCCGGAGAGGCGGCAGGCCTTCGGAATATCCGGGATCACGCGCGGAGCATAACCGGCCACTGCCTTGGCGATGGCTTCGATGTGGCCCGGCGTGGTGCCGCAGCAACCGCCGACAATGTTGAGGAAGCCGCTCTGGGCGAATTCTTCGATGACCTTGGCGGTTTCCGATGGCAGTTCGTCGTACTCGCCGAACTCGTTGGGCAGGCCGGCGTTGGGGTGCGCGGATACGTGGGTGTTGGCCTTGTTCGACAACTCTTCCAGGTACGGACGCAGTTCGCTGGCGCCCAGGGCGCAGTTCAGGCCCACCGAAATCGGTTTGGCGTGGGCGACGGAGTTCCAGAACGCTTCGGTGGTCTGGCCCGACAGGGTGCGGCCGGAGGCGTCGGTGATGGTGCCGGAGATCATGATCGGCAGTTCGATATTAAGTTCTTCGAACACACCTTGCACGGCGAAGATCGCGGCCTTGGCGTTGAGGGTGTCGAAGATGGTTTCGATCAGGATCAGGTCGGCGCCGCCTTCGATCAGGCCTTTGGTGGCCTCGGTGTAGTTCTCCACCAGTTCATCGAAGGTCACGTTGCGGTAGCCGGGGTTATTCACGTCGGGCGACAGCGAGCAGGTGCGGCTGGTCGGGCCGAGTACGCCGGCGACGAAACGTGGTTTGCCCGGGTTTTCCAGGGTCTTGGCGTCGGCCACCTTGCGTGCCAGGCGTGCGCCTTCAACGTTCAGTTCATAGGCCAGCTCTTCCATGCCGTAGTCGGCCATGGAGATGCGAGTGGCGTTGAAGGTGTTGGTTTCCAGGATATCGGCGCCGGCATCCAGGTAGGCCTTTTCGATCCCACCGATCACGTCAGGGCGGGTGATCACCAGCAGGTCGTTGTTGCCCTTGACGTCGCTGGGCCAGTCGGCGAAGCGTTTGCCACGGTAGTCGTTTTCCTCAAGCTTATAGCTCTGGATCATCGTGCCCATGCCGCCGTCGAGGATCAGGATGCGTTCCTTGAGGGCTTGGTTAAGGGCTTGCAGACGAGCGCTACGATCGGACATGGGACTACTCTGGTCAGGCATTACGGAGGGCGTGGATCATAGCAAACCTGTGCCGATTTGGAGCATGTTCGGGTTTTGCATGAATATCGTTCATGTTGTCGTGGGTGATGGCCCGGTAGAATTACCGGCAATTTTCCAGCGCTTCGAATCGGGACCGGATACATGTCACTTCGTCTAATTACCAGCACCATCGTGGCGCTGGTCACCAGCTTTGCCCAGGCACAAGGTCCCGCCTCGGTGATCTCCTATACCCGCGATATCCAGCCGATCTTTACCGAAAAGTGCGTGGCCTGCCACGCCTGCTACGACTCGGCGTGCCAGCTCAACCTGGGCAGCGCCGAGGGTGCGGCCCGTGGTGCGAGCAAAACACCGGTCTACGATGGCGAACGCAGCCAAGCCACGCCGACCACCCGTTTGTTCTACGACGCGTTCGGCAAGCAAGCCTGGCAGCAAAAGGGCTTTTATTCGGTGCTGGACGCCCAGGGCAGCCAGGCCGCGCTGATGGCGCGCATGCTGGAGCTGGGCCACAACGCGCCGTTACAACCCAACGCCAAGTTGCCCGAAGACATTGTGCTGGGCCTGAACCGTGAAAACATGTGTGCCATGCCCGGCGAGTTCAACGCCTACGCCGGCAGCCACCCCAAGGAAGGCATGCCGCTGGCGGTCACCGGCCTGACCGACCAGCAATACCAGACCCTGCAACGCTGGCTCGCCTCCGGCGCGCCCATAGACGAGCAGGGCCTGGCGCCCAGCGCAAAAGAAGCGCTGCAAGTGCAGCAATGGGAAAACCTGTTCAACCAGCCCGGCGCCCGGGAAAGCCTAGTGGCGCGCTGGTTGTTCGAGCATTTGTTCCTGGCGCATATCTATTTCGAGAACGGCGAACCCGGGCATTACTTTCAATGGGTACGTTCGCGCACGCCGAGCGGCAAGCCCATCGACCTGATCGCCACGCGCCGTCCCAACGACGACCCCGGTACCCAGGTGTACTACCGGCTATGGCCGGTTCAGGGTGTGATCGTGCATAAAACCCACATCACTTACCCGTTCAGCGCCGAGAAGATGGCGCGCATCAAAGAGCTTTTCTATGCCGGCAACTGGCAGGTCAATGCGCTGCCAGGCTATGGCCCGGGCCGTCGCGCCAACCCATTCGAAACCTTCGAGGCGATCCCGGCCAAGGCGCGCTACCAGTTCATGCTGGATAACGCCGAATACTTCGTGCGCACCTTCATTCGCGGGCCGGTGTGCCGTGGGCAGATCGCCACGGACGTGATCCGCGATAACTTCTGGGCCCTGTTCCAGGACCCGGACCACGACCTGTACATCACTGATGCCCGTTATCGCGGCCAGGCCACGCCACTACTGGCGATGCCGGGGCAGAACGATGACGTGGGCAGCGTACTCAGCCTGTGGCTGGCCTATCGCGACAAGCGCAACCAATACGAGGCGTTGCGCCGTGATAGCTATGCGGATGTGTCGCCGCCAAGCTGGTCAACCCTGTGGGCCGGCAATGACAATGCCTTGTTGAGCATCTTCCGTCACTTTGACAGCGCCTCGGTCACCAAAGGCTTGATCGGCGAAGTGCCGCAAACCATGTGGCTGTTTGATTACCCGCTGCTGGAGCGCACTTATTACCAATTGGCGGTGAACTTCGACGTGTTCGGCAACGTGTCGCACCAGGCCCAGACCCGCCTGTATTTCGACCTGATCCGCAACGGCGCTGAGCAGAACTTCCTGCGCCTGATGCCGGCGGACAGTCGTGATGGGTTCCTCGATGACTGGTACCAGAACAGTGGCAAGCTCAAGCTGTGGCTGGACTACGAATCGATTGATGATGACAAGCCGAGCGGTTTGTACCTCAACGAGAAAGACCCGAAACGCGACTTCGCCAACCAGTTGCTGAGCCGCTACGGCGACCTGAATGCCAGACCGGACCCGATCAACCGCTGCGCCGGGGCCTTTTGCTCCCGTGACGGTATCGATCCGGCGTTACAGGACGCAGAGCAGGCGCTCAGCCGGCTGACCTCGCGCCCGGCCGCCGGGCTCAAGGTCATTGACCAATTGCCTGAAGCCACCATGCTGCGCATTGAAACCGCTAGCGGCAAGCGTGAGGTCTACAGCATGCTGCGCAACCGTGCACACAGTAACGTGGCGTTCTTGCTGGGTGAGGCTTATCGCTATCAGCCAGGGCTGGATACGGTGACGATCTATCCGGGCGTACTGAGCAGCTACCCCAATTTCATGTTCAATATTCCGGCACGGGAAGTGCCAGAGTTTGTTGCTGCGATGGAGAATGCCAAGGATGCCAAGCGTTTCGAGCAGATCGTCGATCGCTGGGGTATCCGTCGCAGTCACCCGCTGTTCTGGCAGTACTTTCATGACTTGTCGCAGTACATCCACGAGACTGCGCCGGTAGAAGAGGGCGTGTTGGACATGAATCGCTATGAAAACCTCTGACAGGCGGTGCGGGTCTTTTCCGACAAAATTACTAGGACTTTGTACCTGCGTAATATTTTGGCGTAAACTGCCGGCAAGCCTGTGAGGAGTTTCCATGACTGCCATAACCATTACCGACGCCGCCCACGATTATCTGGCTGACCTGCTGTCCAAGCAGAACACCCCGGGTATCGGCATCCGCGTCTTTATCACCCAGCCCGGCACCCAATACGCCGAGACTTGCATCGCCTACTGCAAGCCTGGGGAAGAGAAGCCTGAAGACACCGCCCTGGGGCTGAAAAGCTTCACCGCGTACATCGATGCCTTCAGCGAAGCCTTCCTGGATGACGCCGTGGTTGACTACGCCACCGACCGCATGGGCGGCCAGTTGACCATCAAGGCGCCGAACGCCAAGGTGCCGAACGTCAACGCCGACAGCCCGGTGAACGAGCGCATCAACTACTACCTGCAGACCGAGATCAACCCAGGGCTGGCCAGCCATGGCGGTCAGGTCAGCCTGATCGACGTGGTGGATGACGGCATCGCCGTGCTCAAGTTCGGCGGCGGCTGCCAGGGCTGTGGCCAGGCGGACGTGACCCTGCGTGAAGGTATCGAGCGCACGCTGCTCGAACGCATTCCGGAGCTCAAGGGTGTACGTGACGTGACTGACCACACGCAGAAAGAAAACGCCTACTACTGAGTAAGGTGTTCGCTGCGAACAAAAAAACGGCGCCCCGTGAGCGCCGTTTTTTATGCTTTAAATTCAATGTATTGCACTATCTACTTAACAAAACACATCAACTGTGGGAGCTGGCTTGCCTGCGATAGCGGTACATAAGCAGGCAAATGTTTTACCTGGCACACCGCAATCGCGGGCAAGCCCGGCTCCCACAGGGTTTTGCATTGAGTTCGGAATGTGTTCAGGGGCGATAAAGGTGCGCATGCCCAGCCCGATACAGCGACGACTCACTAAAGCTGTCACTGGCCAGCACACGGCCCACCACGATCAGCGCCGTGCGCCGAAACCCCTTGGCGGCGACCTTCTCGGCAATATCAGTAAGCGTTCCGACCACCCAATCCTGATCCGGCCACGTCGCCCGGTGCACCACAGCAATCGGGCAATCCGCGCCATAGTGCGGCAGCAGTGCGGCGACGATCTTCTCCAAGTGGTTGACCCCCAGGTGAATCGCCATGGTCGTGCCATGTCGGGCCAGGCTGTCGAAGTCTTCGCCAGCGGGCATGCTGGTTTTGTCGGCGTAGCGGGTCAGGATCACGCTCTGGGCGATGTCCGGCAGGGTCAGCTCCGTTTCCAGCAGCGCCGCACATGCCGCCACGGCGGTGACCCCAGGAATGATCTGGAACGGAATGCCCAGCTCGCGCAGATAGCGGATCTGCTCGCCAATCGCCCCATACAGGCTTGGGTCACCCGAGTGCACGCGCGCCACATCCTGGCCCTTGGCGTGGGCCGCCTTGATCAGGTCGATGATCTGTTCCAAGTGCAGCTCGGCACTGTTGACCACCGTTTGCGCCTGATGACCTTCCAACACCGCTGCTGGAACCAGCGAGCCCGCGTAGAGGATCACCGGGCAGCTGCGGATCAGTCGCTGGCCCTTGACGGTGATCAATTCCGGGTCGCCGGGGCCTGCGCCAATGAAGTAGACGGTCATGGGGAGTTCCTGTTGAAAAACGGGCGAGCATGAAAAATGCTCATGATCTGACGGGCAATTATCGGGATTTCAGCCGGCGCACGCCAATGCAAAGGTGGCCTGGGAGGATTTTCTGCGGTTAATCAACAGGCGGGCAGGTGCGTTGGCCAGGTGTTCGGCCAGGGCCAGGGCGGCGCTTTCGGCGATGCCGTAACAGCCGGTATGGGCAAAGGCAACTTCGGACCTGTGGCTCAGGCGGTCTTCAAACGTCGCCAAGTGTTGCGCACTGAAACACTGCAAAGGCAGGTCCAGCAGCGCGGCCAGTGCCAGTAATCCCGGTTCATTCTGTTTGTTATCGATACTTGCCAGCGCCGTGACCTGTTGGCGCTCGATACCGCCCGTGACCAAGGCGTCGTCAAACAGCGCCAGCAAGGTGTGAACTTCACAACCTCGCTGGCAACCCAGGCCAACCACCAAGGTCATGCCGAATACTGACCATCGCGATTACGTCGAAACAACCAGGCGCTGATCAGGCCCAGGGCCAGCCAGAACGCCACGTTGGTGAGTTGCGACGCGATCTTGAACTGCGCCTCCAGGGCCTCTGGAGCCAGCATCGAATGCACTTCCGGTTGCGGTGCGCCGATTACGTGGGGCACGACCAGGATCGCCACGCCCAGCACTTTCAGCAGCCAGCTTCGGCCGAACACGATTAGCGCAATACCAACGGCGGTAGACGCAGCCGTGCCGATCCACCAGATTTGGCGCTGCGCCAAGTCCGCTGCGGTAGTGCCCGGCAACTCTGGCGGCAGGCCCAGGGTCGGCGCCAGTACAAAGGTTGCGTAACCCGCCAGGCCCCACAGCAGGCCTTGGGCGGTGCGGGTGGGGGCGCGCAAGGTATAGAGGCCGGCCAGCATCAGCGCGAAACCTACCGCGACCACCAGGTTGCCACCGGTGGTGGACAGCACGCGCTGCCAGCCGTTTTCCGGCTCCCAGGCTTCAGCGTCGTGGGTATGTGCGGCCGCACCTTCGGCGTGCTCGTGTATTTCGGTAGCGGCCGGGGCCTTTTCAAAAGTCTCCGCCTGCAGAATCAGCGGGGCGACCCAGAAGCTTTGCAGCAAGGTCAGCAGCAGGGCGGCCAAAAGGCCCGTGAAACCTGCGGTTTGCGCAATACGCTTGATCATGTCGGCAGGTCTCAGTGGCACGGGAACGCGGCGCTGTGGCGGGTATCGTGGGCGGCGTTATGCACCGCTTCGATATGGGAGAAACCCGCGAAGTACACCAGGCACGCACCCAGGATCGATGCACCGATGGCGGCGGTCAGGCGTTGGCTCAGGGTAGAAGTGCTGCTGGCGGTGTGCGAAGTGCTGCTGATGATCGACATGGCGCGTCCCTTTGGGTTTTCGGGGCGAAACGAGCGCATGAAAACCCCGCGAGCCAGGCCCGCAGGGTTTCGAACAGCGCCCGCCCACCGCGGGTTTGTTATCTGATTTTTTCGGGCCGGTCTCCGGGCTTGCGAGGGGCTCAATGCCTGAAAACGTCGCCTTCCCATACCGTTTGGCACAGTGGATATGACGTTTCGCTCGCTTACCGTTGCGGGGGCAGCACCGGACTGTCATGTGAACATGAGTCACCGGTTTCCCGTTTCACCCTTTGCAGGGCACCCGAAACAAGATGTGTAGGAGAGCATGGGGGTGGGAGGGGAGTCAATTGGGATGTGGTTTTTGGTGGTGGTGTACATATCCGTTATTTGGGTAACGGCTACTATTGGTTCCGCCCTTACGGCGGGTCACTTTGGAAAAGTCCCAAAGTAACCAAAGGGCTCTTGCCCCAACACTCGGCACCTCGCCTAGGCTCGGTGTGCCCTCACTCCGGGTTGCCCACGGATTCAAGCCTGCGTTCGGCCAGCGTGTTTGACGGGGCGCTCCAGATCAAAAGCAAAAGCGCGGCGGCCTTAGAGCTGACCGGTTTCTGACTGTCGATCTCGGTCAAATGTGGGAGCTGGCTTGCCTGCGATGGCATCAGTTGGGTGTACCTGATTCACCGAGGTGTTTGCATCGCAGGCAAGCCAGCTCCCACAGAAAAGCAGATCTGATGCTGCTCTGGCTTTTGCTCTGTTTTTGATCTTGATTTTGATCTTAGGCGCCCCATCAAACACGCTGGCCGGAATTCGGCATGGATTTGGGGGGTAAACCGGCATGGATGCCGGTTTAGCCGCCCCGCGCCATGGATGGCGCGTGGCGGCGGCCCCCCAAATCCATGTCGGATTACGGGCACACCGAGCGTGAGCGAGGTGCCGAGTGTTGGGGCAAGAGCGTTTTGCTTACTTTTGCGCTTTTCAAAAAGTGAGCCGCTGTAAGAGCGGAACCCTAAGTGGCCGTTACCGCAGCAACGGATATGTACACCAGCCAACCCCATCATTGACCATCCCCCAAGCACTGCGTAGCCTTGCACCCTCGAGGTTCTTCGGCCCAGGCCGAAGCTAAGAAGGGAACGCGGTTCAAGCCGCGGCTGCCCCCGCAACTGTGAAGGGTTCTGCTGACTGCCACGCCACTGCCGATAAGGCGGGAAGGCGCAGCCAGCGCCGGTCGCAAGACCTGCAAGCCCCAAGCCAGGAGACCTGCCTCGCAACCGATTTTCCAATTCAACCGGGCGGGGTGATCCGGTGACGAAATCCGCTGCTGCGCGCTGCCGCAGGGCCTGTCGTCCCGTATGCCCGCCCCAAAGGGCATCCGATGAAAACACTGGCCAAACTCCCTGTCACCATCGTTACCGGCTTCCTCGGCTCGGGCAAGACCACTTTGCTGCGCCATATGCTGGATAACGCCCAGGGCCGCCGCATCGCTGTGATCGTCAACGAATTTGGCGAGCTGGGTATCGACGGGGAAATCCTCAAGCAGTGTTCCATCGGTTGCACCGAGGAAGAAGCCAACGGTCGCGTGTACGAACTGGCCAACGGCTGCCTGTGCTGCACCGTACAAGAAGAGTTCTTCCCGGTGATGCGCGAGTTGGTGGCCCGTCGCGGTGACCTCGACCATATCTTGATCGAAACCTCCGGCCTGGCCCTGCCCAAACCTCTGGTGCAAGCCTTCCAGTGGCCGGAAATCCGCAGCGCCTGCACCGTTGACGCGGTGATCACCGTGGTCGACAGCCCGGCCGTGGCCGCTGGCACTTTCGCCGCGTTCCCGGATCAAGTGGACGCCCAGCGCAAGCTCGACCCGAACCTGGATCACGAGTCGCCGCTGCACGAGCTGTTCGCCGACCAACTGGCCAGTGCCGACTTGGTAATCCTCAACAAGACTGACCTGATCAGCCCTGAAGACCTGGCCCGTGTGCGCCTGGAAGTCGCCGAAGAACTGCCGCTAGCAGTGAAGATCATCGAAGCCAGCAGCGGTCGCCTGCCATTGGACGTGCTGATTGGTTTGGGCGCAGGCTCTGAGGAGCATATCGACGCTCGTCACAGCCATCATGATCATCATCACGAAGGCGAAGACGATCACGACCACGATGCTTTCGATTCGATCTCCATCGACCTGCCCCAAACCGACGAAGCGCTGCTGCTCGACGCCCTGACGCAGCTCGTTGTGCAACACGGCATCCTGCGCATCAAAGGTTTTGCGGCCATCCCGAACAAACCGATGCGCTTGCTGATCCAGGGCGTGGGCACACGTTTCGACAAGCACTTCGACCGTGCCTGGGGCGCCGATGAGGCGCGCACCACACGCCTGGTGCTGATCGGCCAGGAGCTGGACGCAGCGGGCCTTGAAGCGCAACTGCGCGCTGCCCTCAGCGTCTGACCCATGCACCTGCTCAGGACCCAACCCGGTGGTTTCGTCTCGGATGACAATATTGCCGACTTAGGCCAAACCCCCGCTGAACTGGTAATCCTGTGCAGTGGCGATTCCAGCCTGGCGCTGTTGGCCGAGGCCGCTCAGCAGTTGCCTGAGGATTACCCCAGCCTGCGCCTGGCCAACCCGATGCAGGTACAGAACCACGCTTCGGTCGATCTGTACGTTGATGAGGTGTTGCGCCACGCCAAGGTGATCCTGATTTCGCTGCACGGCGGTATCGGTTATTGGCGCTACGGCATCGAACGCCTGGTGGAGTTGGCCGAGCGCGGCGTGCAACTGATCCTGGTGCCGGGGGATGATCGCCCGGACCCGGAACTCAGTGGCCTGAGTACCGTCGGTATGGAAGAGCGCGACCGCCTCTGGCACTTCCTGCGCCAGGGCGGCTTGGGCAATGCCCTGGATTTCTATCGTTGCCTGGCCAGTGCTTACCTGGGCCGCGATTACGCGTGGAGCGAGCCGCAAACCTTGCCGCGTACGGCGATTTACCACCCACATAAAGCCAATGCCCGGCTCAATGACTGGCAAATAGCGTGGGAGGCTGAGTTTCCGGTGGCGGCGGTGCTGTTTTACCGCTCTCATTTGCAGGCCGCCAATACCGCTTTTATCGATGTGTTCTGCCAACGTTTGCAGGCGGCGGGGCTTAATCCGTTGCCGATAGCGGTGGCCAGTCTGAAAGAGCCCGGCTGCCTCACGGTGGTCGAGGAACTGCTGAATGACGTCGGAGCAGCGGTGATCCTGAATACCACCGGCTTTGCCCAATCCAGCCCCGAAGCGCCGCACTTGCGCCCGTTTCGCCGCAATGTCCCGGTGATCCAGGCGATCTGCGCCCAAGACAACCAGCCCGGCTGGGAGGCCAGCGAACAAGGTCTCGGCCCGCGTGACCTGGCGATGCACATCGCGTTGCCGGAGTTGGACGGGCGCATCATCAGTCGGCCCATCAGCTTCAAAGACCTGGCTTGGCGCAGCGAGCGCAGCCAGTCGGACGTGGTGTGCTACCGCGCCGCCCCTGAGCGCATGGACTTTGTCGCCGCACTGGCGCGGCGTTGGGTCGAACTGGCGCGGCTGCCGAATGCGAGCAAACGCATTGCGCTGGTGCTCGCCAACTACCCGACCCGCGACGGACGCATCGGCAACGGCGTGGGCCTGGACACCCCGGCCGCTGCGCTGAATATCCTGCGTGCGTTGCAAGCTGAAGGCTATCCACTGCCGCAGACACTGCCGGACAGTGGTACGGCGCTGATCCATGAGCTGTTGGGTGGTGTTACCAACGACATGGACAGCCTCGACCAGCGCCCTTGTCACCAAAGCCTGGGCTTGGACGATTATGAGGCGATGTTCAACGGCTTGCCCGCAGCCAACCGCCAGGCCGTGCTGGAGCGCTGGGGCGCGCCTGATCGCGACCCGATGTGCCGCGACGGTCGTATGATGGTCGCTGGCCTGCGCTTGGGCCTGACGTTTGTCGGCATCCAGCCAGCGCGGGGTTATCAAGTAGACCCTAGCGCGGTGTATCACGATCCGGACCTGGTGCCGCCCCACGGCTATCTCGCCTTCTATTTCTGGTTGCGCCACACCTACGGCGCTCACGGCGTTATCCACGTGGGCAAGCACGGCAACCTCGAATGGCTACCGGGCAAAGGGGTGGGCCTGTCGGAAAACTGCTGGCCCGACGCATTGCTCGGGCCGCTGCCGAATATCTACCCGTTTATCGTCAATGACCCGGGCGAGGGCGCCCAAGCCAAGCGGCGCACCCAGGCGGTGATCATCGATCACTTGATGCCACCGCTGACCCGTGCCGAAACCTACGGCCCGTTGCGTAACCTGGAGCTGTTGGCGGACGAGTACTACGAGGCGCAGTTGCTTGACCCGCGCCGTGCGCTGGAGCTGCAGAAAGACATTCTCAAGTTGGTGCGCGAAACCCGTATCGACCAGGAACTGGAGTTGGGCAGCGACGTGGATGCGGCCGTCTGGTTGCCGCGCCTGGACACTTATCTATGCGACTTGAAAGAGTCACAGATTCGCGACGGCCTGCATATCTTTGGCGAATCCCCCGAGGGCCGCTTGCGTATCGACACGCTGCTGGCGTTGTTACGCATCCCGCGCGGAGATGGTCGTGGCCCGCAATCGAGCCTGTTGCGCGTGCTGGCCAAGGCTTTCGACTTGGGCTTCGATCCCCTCGATTGTGCCTTGGCCGAGCCCTGGACCGGGCGCCGTCCGGAGGTGTTGCAGAAGATCGACGCGCAATTGTGGCGCACCGCCGGTGATACCCGCGAACGCTTGGAGCTGTATGCGACGCGACTGATCGAGCAGGCGCTGGAAGGTCCGCTTGAGCAGTTGGAGGAGCCCGGGTGGGAGGATGTGAAGGCGGTTATCGAAAGCCTGCGCATCGTCGTCGCGCCACGCCTGGATGCCTGCGGCCCGGCAGAAATGCGCGGGTTGCTGGATGCCCTGAATGGTCGGTTCGTGCCCGCAGGCCCCAGTGGCGCGCCGAGTCGTGGGCGCCTGGATGTACTGCCCACGGGGCGCAATTTCTTCACGGTGGATGTGCGCAACTTGCCGACCACCACCGCTTGGCGCATCGGTTTCCAGTCGGCCAACCTGATACTTGAGCGGCACCTGCAAGACCACGGCGATCATCTGCGTCAACTCGGCCTGTCGGTGTGGGGCACGGCGACCATGCGCACCGGCGGTGACGATATCGCCCAGGCCATGGCGCTGATGGGGGTACGCCCCGTGTGGGCCACCGGCAGCCAGCGGGTGGATGACTTTGAGATCCTGCCGATCAGCCTGCTGGATCGCCCGCGAGTGGATGTGACGTTGCGGGTGTCCGGGTTCTTCCGCGATGCCTTTGCCAACCTGATTCGTCTGTTCGATGCGGCGGTGCAGGCGGTCGCGGCGTTGGATGAGCCGGACGATATGAACCCGTTGGCAGCCAAGGTGCGTAGCGAGCGTGAGGCGCTGCTCAAGTCCGGCCTGGATGAAGAAGCCGCCGCCAAGCAGGCCGGTTGGCGTATCTTTGGTGCCAAGCCGGGTGCCTATGGCGCAGGCGTGCAGGGCGCCATTGACGGGCGCTTGTGGCAAAGCCGCGAGGATTTGGCCGAGGTCTACCTCAATTGGGGGGCTTACGCGTATGGCGGCTCCGATGAAGGCACCGCGGCCCGCGAGCAATTCGCCCAGCGCCTGAGCCAAGTGCAGGCGGTGTTGCAGAACCAGGACAATCGCGAGCACGACCTGCTCGACTCCAACGACTATTACCAATTCCAGGGCGGCATGCTTGCTGCCGTGGAAACCCTGAGTGGCGAAAAAGCCGCCAGCTACCATGGCGACCATAGCCAACCGGACTTGCCGAAGATCCGCACCTTGAAGGAAGAGCTCAACCGTGTGATCCGTTCCCGGGCCGCCAACCCCAAGTGGATCGACGGCGTTAAACGTCATGGTTATAAAGGTGCGTTCGAAATGGCGGCGACCGTGGACAATTTGTTCGCCTTCGACGCCACCACGGCCCTGATCGATGATCATCAATACGCCTTGCTCGCCGACGCCTACCTGCTTGACCCTGACACCCGGGCTTTTGTGCAGCAGCACAACCCGGCTGCGCTGCGTGACATGACCGAGCGCATGCTCGAAGCCCAGCAGCGTGGTCTGTGGCAGGAGCCGGGGGCCTATCGCGAGGCGTTGGAAAACCTGTTGCTGGATATAGAAGAAGACAGCTGATGACTGATATTCCCCATTTCCCGCTGTCCGCCGTGGTCGGTGCCAACGACTTGAAACTGGCCCTGTGCCTGACCGCCATTGACCCGAAGATCGGCGGCGTACTGATCGAAGGTCCGCGCGGCATGGCCAAGTCCACCTTGGCCCGTGGCTTGGCCGACCTGTTGGCCAGCGGTCAGTTCGTCACTTTGCCGCTGGGCGCCACCGAAGAACGCCTGGTCGGCACCTTGGACCTGGATGCTGCACTGGGCGAAGGGCGTGCGCAGTTTTCTCCTGGCGTGTTGGCCAAGGCCGATGGTGGGGTGTTGTATGTCGATGAAGTCAACTTGTTGCCGGATCACTTGGTGGATCTGCTGCTGGACGTGGCCGCCAGCGGCACCAACCTGATCGAGCGAGACGGCATTTCCCATCGGCATTCGGCGCGCTTTGTGCTGATCGGCACGATGAACCCGGAGGAAGGTGAGTTGCGCCCGCAGTTGCTCGATCGATTCGGCTTCAATGTGGCCTTGAGCGGGCAGACCTTGCCGACCGAACGCGGGCAGATCATTCGGCGTCGACTGGATTTTGACAGCGACCCTGACACCTTCTGTGCGCAATGGGCTGAGCAACAGGCTGCTTTGCGCGAACGTTGTACCCAGGCCCGGGCGCGGCTCGACCGTATCGCGTTGGATGATCAGGCCTTGGCGCAGATTACCGAACGCTGTTTTGCCGCGGGTGTCGATGGTTTGCGTGCCGACCTTGTCTGGCTGCGCGGCGCCAGGGCGCACGCCGCTTGGCGGGGGGCTGATGCCATCGCCGACGAAGATATTGAGGCCGTGGCCGAATTTGCCTTGCGCCATCGCCGTCAGGAGCAATCACCGCCTGCCGGCCCATCCAATCAGGGCCAGTCGCCCAAGCCGTCCGATACTTCATCCGGTCAAGGCCAGTGGGGCGATATGCCCGCACCGGCACTGCCCACGGGCGTTCGCCGTGATGTGCCTGCCTGGCCAAAAAAGCCCTAGGCATTCGCCCTCGACTTGACGCGGGGGCGGATGCCCGGCCCAAAGCAGGGCGAGTGGACAAAGGCAGACAGGGCAGGGCACGTAGCGCTCAACAGGGCTTGATCAATTGGCCGGGCACCTTGCTCGGTGGTCGCCCGCAAGCGCGCGAGGACTTGCTGTTTCATCTGCGCAGCCGTTCGGCCCATGAATTGTGGCTGGTGATTGTCGATGCCTCGGCGTCCACGCGTCGCCATCGTGCATTAAGCGACGCCAAAGGCTTGCTGGCCCAACTGTTCGAGGACGCTTACCGCCAGCGAGCGCGCATGGCGTTGTTGACCGCCAGCGGGCAGTCGCCCAAGTGGCAGGTGCAGGGGCTGAAAGCGGCGAAGAGCCTCTCAGGTTGGCTGGAGCCGTTGGGCGCCGGTGGCGGTACGCCGTTGCTGGCGGCGCTGACCGAGGCTGGGCATTGGTTGGCGCTGCGGCGCAAACGCTATCCTGCCGAGCAGCAGCGGTTGTTGGTGATTACGGATGGGCGGCTTAAGGATGTTGCCGGGTTGCCGTTGCTGGAGTGTCCGGGGTTACTGGTGGATATCGAACGTGGGCCGATCAGGTTGGGCAGGGCTCAACAGCTGGCGATGGGGTTGCAGTTGGAATATTGGCATATCGATAAGTTGTAGTGCCTGGGCAACTGCTATCGGGGGCAAGCCCCCTCCCACAGGTGACCGCATTCCAAATGTGGGAGGGGGCTTGCCCCTGATGAGGTCCTGAAATCCACCACACAATTCAACCTATCCCGGCATATTTCCCACAGGTGAACGCATTCTAAATGTGGGAGGGGGCTTGCCCCCGATGAGGCCTTGAAGTCCACCACACAACTCAACCCACCCCGGCACATTTCCCACAGGTGAACGCATTCCAAATGTGGGAGGGGGCTTGCCCCCGATGAGGCCTTGAAGTCCACCACACAATTCAACCCACCCCCGGCACATTTGGCCAAAGATCCGCCACCAGGAACAACCGCTCGGCCTCTTCCCAGTCCTCACCGTTCTGCACCAACCGCACCAGCAATTGCGCCGGCGCCATGGGGTCCAGGTCGGTGAGCCAGCCTTGCATCTGCGGTTCACTCCAGACCTCATCCGGCGGGTAATGCGCCGGCGCCAGCCACGCGTGCCGGGGCAGAGGCTGCCAGCGGCCGGGCTGGCCCGCGCTGACAAAGTCGCGCCAGTCCCGCTGGTGCAACCAACGCCCACGCAGATGCTGCGGGTGGGCGCCGTGGGGGGATTCAGCCTGACCAGGCCATGGGTACAACAAATAGCCGCCGAGCCACAAATGCGCGTCGAATTGCTGGATGTCCAGCGCGGCCAAGGCTTCGCGGCTCTCTGATTTGGCCGATATCGGCAGTTGATGGTGCGCCAGGTGCGCCAACTTGCGGTCCAGCCGATCATGACAACCCGGCCCTAGCCATTGCGCCGCATCTTGGCCGTCACCGTCCTGGGGGCCGAGATACAGTTTGATTGCCAGTTCCAGGTGGTGCACGCCATCGCGGTCGCGCACCAGCATGTCGAGCTCGCCCAAGGTGTGCCCGGCGCGGCGGATCGGCAGGTTGGCTGCCAACAATTCCACCCCCGGTGCATGCTGCACGGCGAACTGCCACAGGCGTTCATAGTAGAGGCCCAGGCGCCGGGTGCGGGACAGGCTCAGCCAGTGCTGCAAGGCGCTGCTGTCTTGGTCGAGGGTGCGCAACCAATGCTCAAGCCGATCGGGCGCCTGCACCCAGTCGCTGCCGGCCAATGGATGACGCTGCGGCCATGGCGTTTGCGCGAGCATCGGCGGGGCGAGCATCACCCACGCCAAGTCGCGCACTTCTGGGTGGCGCAGTTGGCGGGGCAGGTTGTGCAGATCCGGGAACACAGTCATGGTCCGAGCATAGCCTTTTAACTGCACGGCAGGTGGCTGAGAACCGTTGTCATCACGGCTTCACGGCGACAAAGGGTTTTGCCTGACGCGGCCTTTCGCCCATAATCGTTCTTTTTGGCCACACCCCATACCCCGCAGGAGCCCCATGGAGCAATTTCGCAATATCGGCATTATCGGTCGCCTGGGCAGTACCCAGGTGCTGGACACCGTCCGCCGGCTGAAAAAATTCCTGCTGGAACGCCACCTGCATGTGATCCTCGAAGACACCATCGCCGAAATCCTGCCGGGCCACGGCCTGCAAACCTCGTCGCGCAAGATGCTCGGCGAAGTGTGCGACATGGTGATCGTGGTCGGCGGCGATGGCAGCCTGCTCGGCGCAGCCCGGGCGTTGGCGCGGCATAATGTGCCGGTGTTGGGGATCAACCGGGGCAGCCTGGGTTTCCTCACCGATATCCGCCCCGATGAACTGGAAGTCGAAGTGGCCAAGGTGCTCGACGGCCATTACCTGGTGGAAAACCGCTTCCTGCTGCAAGCCGAAGTACGCCGCCACGGTGAAGCCATCGGCCAGGGCGATGCACTGAACGATGTGGTGCTGCACCCAGGCAAATCCACGCGGATGATCGAGTTCGAGCTGTACATTGACGGCCAGTTCGTGTGCAGCCAAAAGGCCGACGGCCTGATTGTCGCCACGCCTACCGGCTCCACGGCCTATGCGTTGTCAGCGGGTGGCCCGATCATGCATCCCAAGCTCGATGCCATTGTGATCGTGCCGATGTACCCCCATATGTTGTCCAGCCGGCCAATTGTGGTCGATGGCAACAGTGAGCTGAAAATCGTGGTGTCCAAAGACATGCAGATCTACCCGCAAGTCTCCTGCGACGGGCAGAACCATTTCACCTGCGCCCCCGGTGACACCATCACCGTGAGCAAGAAGGCACAGAAGTTGCGCTTGATCCATCCTCTGGATCACAACTACTACGAAGTGTGCCGCACCAAGTTGGGCTGGGGCAGCCGCTTGGGGGGTGGAGGCGACTGATGCTCGATCCCGCGCGTAGCTACGACCTGAT
The DNA here is from genome assembly GCF_059421065.1 of Pseudomonas sp. GW821-FHT03A09. Lineage (NCBI taxonomy): Bacteria > Pseudomonadati > Pseudomonadota > Gammaproteobacteria > Pseudomonadales > Pseudomonadaceae > Pseudomonas > Pseudomonas sp. GW821-FHT03A09. Next base: position 148,211 of record NZ_JBWKUX010000010.1, read on the forward strand.
TGGTGACGTGCACGGTTGCGCCCATACCCTTGAGCACCTGCTCGACCGGCTGGGTTACCAAAAGCAGGGCGGCACCTGGCGCCATCCCACGCGGATGGCGGTGTTCCTCGGCGATATCATCGACCGTGGCCCGCGTATCCGCGAGGCGCTGCATATCGTCCATGACATGGCCGAGGCCGGCCAGGCGCTGTGCATCATGGGCAACCACGAGTTCAACGCGCTGGGCTGGACCACACCGGCGCCGCCGGGTAGTGGCAAGCAGTTCGTGCGCGAGCACACCCCACGCCATGCGCGCTTGATCCACGAGACCCTGGCCCAGTTCGAGCACCACCCGGCTGACTGGCACGACTTCCTTGGCTGGTTCTACGACATGCCGCTGTTTGTCGACGCCGGACGCTTCCGCGTGGTGCATGCGTGCTGGGATGACGGCTTTATCGATCCGCTGCGCGCCACGTTCCCGGATGGCTGTATCGATCAGCACTTCCTGCAAGCCGCCGCGGTACCGGGCAGCTTTGCGTGCAATGCCTTCGACCGCTTGCTGCGCGGCACCGACATGCGCCTGCCCGATGGTCTGACGTTGACCGGTGGCGATGGCCTGACGCGCTCGTTCTTCCGTACCAAGTTCTGGGAAGACGATCCGAAAACCTACGGCGACATCGTGTTCCAGCCGGACGCACTGCCGGAGCCAGTGGCACGCACGCCGTTGTCGTCGACGGAGAAAAACTCCCTGCTGCGCTATGGCGTCGACGAGCCGTTGTTGTTCGTTGGCCATTACTGGCGCAGCGGCAAACCTGCACCGATCCGCGACAACCTGGCCTGCCTGGACTACAGCGCCGTGCTGTACGGCAAGTTGGTGGCGTATCGACTGGACCAGGAAGCCCAACTGGACCCGCGTAAATTTGTCTGGGTGGACGTTGAGCGCCCTGAGGTCATTGCATGAGTACCGTAGCTGTATTGCGTTTGCCCCTGAGCGTCGACCTGGGTGGTTTCGTCAAGTTGTTGCAACGCATGCAAGTGCCCCATCGCGTCAGCGAAGAGGGCGGAGAGCAGGTGCTGTGGGTGCCTGAAACCATTAGCGACGATGTGCGTGTGCTGTACCAGCGTTTCCCCGCCGGTGACCCGGACCAACAGCTGGATATTCCCGAGCAGGCGCCCGTTACCCGCCCAAGCTTCGTTCAACAACTGCGCATGAGCCCGGTCACGGCGCTGGTGTTGTTGGCGAGCATGGTTGTGGGTGCCGTGACCTTGCTTGGCGAAAACCTGCAAGCCATGGCCTGGCTGACCTTCCTGCCGTTCCGGGTGATGGGCGAGTACATCCAGTTCACGCCGCTGGCCGACAGCCTGGCCTCGGGGCAGTGGTGGCGGTTGGTTACGCCGATGCTGATCCACTTCGGCATCCTGCACCTGGCCATGAATGGCATGTGGTACTGGGAACTGGGCCGCCGTATCGAAGTGCGCCAGGGCAGTATCAATTTGCTGGGCTTGACCCTGTTGTTCAGCCTGGTCTCCAACTACGCGCAATACGCCTATGGCGGCCCCGGCCTGTTTGGTGGGTTGTCCGGCGTTTTGTATGGCCTGCTCGGGCACTGCTGGATTTTCCAATTACTGTCGCCGAACCCGGCCTATCGCCTGCCCCGTGGAGTGCTGGCGATGATGCTGATATGGCTGGTGCTGTGCATGTCGGGGCTGGTCTCGATGATCGGCTTCGGCGAAATCGCCAACGCGGCCCATGTGGGCGGCTTGGTCATCGGTTGCCTGACGGGTTTGCTGGGTGGGCTGTACAGCCGCCGCAAAGCCTCTATTTGATAAGGAAGAGCCTTATGTCCTCTTTTGCTGAAATGATCGAAAACATCACCCCGGACATCTACGAGAGTCTCAAGCTCGCCGTTGAAATCGGCAAATGGTCCGATGGCCGCAAACTCACCGCCGAGCAGCGCGAATTGTCCCTGCAAGCGGTGATCGCCTGGGAAATCCAGAACCTGCCGGAAGACCAGCGCACCGGCTATATGGGCCCGCAGGAATGCGCGTCCAAGTCGGCACCGGTGCCGAACATCCTGTTCAAGTCGGATGCGATCCATTGATTGAAATTGGTCGCGGTGCAGTCAGTAAAATGTCGGCTCAACTCGGTGAGCCGACCGTTCAATACGCGTTTCGTCTGGGTGATGTCGAGGTGCCGGTCAACCCGTTGATCGGTACTCACGTGCGCCTGGAATACCTCGGCGCCATCCATTGCAGCCATTGCGGCCGCAAGACCAAGACCAGTTTCAGCCAGGGCTATTGCTACCCGTGCATGACCAAACTGGCCCAGTGCGATCTGTGCATCATGAGCCCCGAGCGTTGCCATTACGATGCCGGCACCTGCCGTGATCCGGGCTGGGGCGAAAAATTCTGCATGACCGACCACGTGGTCTACCTGGCCAATTCGTCAGGCATCAAGGTCGGCATCACCCGCGCCACGCAATTGCCAACCCGATGGCTCGACCAGGGCGCCAGTCAGGCGCTGCCGATCATGCGGGTTGCGACTCGCCAGCAATCCGGTTTTGTCGAAGACCTGTTCCGCAGCCAAGTGGCTGACAAGACCAACTGGCGCGCGCTGCTCAAGGGCGATGCCGAGTCGGTGGACCTCAAGCAGGTACGCGATGAACTCTTTGCCTCCTGCGCCGAAGGCTTGCTCGGCTTGCAGGAACGCTTCGGCCTGCAGGCCATCCAACCGGTGACCGATATCGAGCCCATCGAAATCCGCTACCCGGTGGAGCAATATCCGGCCAAGATCGTCAGCTTCAACCTGGACAAGAACCCGATTGCCGAAGGCACGCTTCTGGGGATCAAGGGCCAGTACCTGATCTTCGACACCGGCGTAATCAACATTCGTAAGTACACGGCCTACCAGCTCGCCGTGCATCAGTAGAAGGATGCCACCCATGCGCACCGAACAACCGAAGATGATTTACCTTAAGGACTATCAGGCGCCGGACTACCTGATCGACGAGACACACCTGACCTTCGAGTTGTTCGAGGACCACAGCCTGGTCCACGCGCAGCTGGTGATGCGCCGCAACCCTGAGCGCGGCGCCGGCCTGCCGCCACTGGTGTTGGATGGTCAGCAACTGGAGTTGTTGACCGTCACCTTGGGCGACCACGAGCTGACGGCTTCGGACTACCAACTGACCGACAGCCACCTGACCCTGCACCCGACCAGCGAAACCTTCACCGTCGACACCAGCGTGCGCATTCACCCGGAAACCAATACCGCCCTGGAAGGTTTGTACAAGTCCAGCGGCATGTTCTGCACCCAGTGCGAGGCCGAAGGTTTCCGCAAGATCACCTACTACCTCGACCGCCCGGATGTGATGAGCACGTTCACCACCACGGTGATCGCCGAGCAGCACAGCTACCCGGTGCTCTTGAGCAACGGCAACCCGATTGCCAGCGGCCCTGGTGAAGACGGCCGTCACTGGGCGACCTGGGAAGACCCGTTCAAGAAGCCTGCCTACCTGTTTGCCCTGGTAGCCGGTGATCTGTGGTGTGTCGAAGATACCTTCACCACCATGACTGATCGTGAAGTCGCACTGCGCATCTACGTCGAGCCGGAAAATATCGACAAATGCCAGCACGCCATGACCAGCCTGAAGAAATCCATGCGCTGGGATGAAGAAACCTACGGCCGCGAGTACGACCTCGACATCTTCATGATCGTGGCGGTGAACGACTTCAACATGGGCGCCATGGAAAACAAGGGCCTGAACATCTTCAACTCCAGCGCCGTACTGGCCCGTGCCGAAACCGCCACCGATGCCGCGCACCAGCGTGTGGAGGCGATTGTCGCCCACGAGTACTTCCACAACTGGTCGGGCAACCGCGTGACCTGCCGCGACTGGTTCCAGCTGTCGCTCAAGGAAGGCTTTACCGTGTTCCGCGATTCGGGCTTCTCCGCCGACATGAACTCGGCCACGGTCAAGCGCATCCAGGACGTGGCGTACCTGCGCACGCACCAGTTCGCTGAAGACGCTGGCCCCATGGCCCACGCCGTACGTCCGGAAAGCTTTATCGAAATTTCCAACTTCTACACCCTGACCGTGTACGAAAAGGGCTCGGAAGTAGTTGGCATGATCCACACCTTGCTCGGCGCCGAAGGCTTCCGCAAGGGCAGTGACCTGTACTTTGAGCGCCACGACGGGCAAGCCGTGACCTGCGACGACTTTGTCAAAGCCATGGAAGATGCCAATGGCGCCGACCTGAGCCAGTTCAAGCGCTGGTACAGCCAGGCCGGTACGCCACGCCTCGCGGTAAGCGAGTCCTACGATGCCGCTGCCAAGACCTACAGCTTGACGTTCCGCCAAAGCTGCCCGGAAACCCCGGACAAGGTGGAAAAGCTGCCGTTCGTGATTCCAGTGGAATTGGGCCTGTTGGACGGGAAGGGCAACGGCATTGCGTTGCGCCTGGCCGGTGAGGCGACTGCGGCGGGTGTATCCCGCGTGATTTCGGTGACCGAAGCCGAGCAAACCTTCACCTTCGTCGATATCGCTGAGCAACCGTTGCCTTCGCTGCTGCGGGGCTTCTCGGCGCCGGCGAAGCTGAGCTTCCCGTACAACCGCGATCAGTTGATGTTCCTGATGCAGCACGACAGCGACGGTTTCAACCGTTGGGACGCCGGCCAGCAGTTGGCGGTGCAGGTGTTGCAGGAACTCATCGCTCAACATCAGCAGGGCCAGGCGTTGCACATGGATCAGCGCTTGATCACCGCGCTGCGCAGTGTGTTGAGCGACGAAAGCCTGGATCAGGCCATGGTTGCGGAAATGCTGTCGTTGCCGGGTGAAGCCTACCTGACTGAGATCAGCGAAGTGGCGGATGTAGATGCCATCCACGCCGCCCGCGAGTTTGCGCGCAAGCAACTGGCGGACAACCTGCACGAAGCGCTGTGGTTGCGCTACCAGGCCAATCGCGAGCTGTCCAAGCAAACGCCTTATGTGGCTGCGGCCGAGCATTTTGCTCGTCGTGCATTGCAGAACATCGCGTTGTCGTACCTGATGCTCAGTGGCAAACCGGAAGTGTTGGCGGCGACCATCGAGCAGTTCGACACTGCCGACAACATGACCGAACGCCTGACCGCGCTGGCAGTGCTGGTGAACTCGCCGTTCGACGCGGAGAAAGCCCAGGCACTGGCGGTGTTCGCGGAAAACTTCAAGGACAACCCGCTGGTCATGGACCAATGGTTCAGCGTGCAAGCGGGCAGCACCTTGCCGGGCGGCCTGGCGCGGGTCAAGGCGTTGATGGCGCACCCAGCGTTCAACATCAAGAACCCGAACAAAGTACGGGCACTGGTGGGCGCGTTTGCCGGGCAGAACCTGATCAACTTCCACGCGGCCGACGGCTCGGGTTATCGCTTCCTGGCGGACCTGGTGATCCAGCTGAACAGCCTTAACCCGCAGATCGCCTCACGCCAACTGGCGCCACTGACACGCTGGCGCAAATATGACGACGCGCGCCAGGCACTGATGAAGGCAGAGTTGGAGCGCATCCGTGCTTCCGGTGAGCTGTCGAGCGATGTGTTCGAGGTGGTCAGCAAGAGCCTCGCGTAAATCCAGTTCAGTTAAGGAAATCTGCCGCAGAAAAGCTCTTGTAGTGAGCGGGCTTGTCCCGCTCACTACAGATGCTGCGCTCGACATCCCACTGGTCTTAGCCTGAACAGGCACCTCATCCAGGGCGGGCCTCTGCTGCTGACATTTTCTGACAGTGGGCTCTGCTAAGCTGCGGCACTTTTTCCTTTTCGGTGGGATAAACGTGTCGAGAACCACTCGTCTACTGACGCTGTTGCAGGCGCTGCGCGGTAAGAAACGCCCGGTGACTGCTGCCGTCTTGGCAGCGCAGCTGGAGGTGTCCGAACGCACGCTCTATCGTGATATCGCTGAGCTGACGGCCTTGGGTGCGCCGATTTTTGGTGAGGCCGGGGTAGGGTATGTATTGCGTGCCGGCCTGTTTTTACCGCCATTGATGCTCAACGCCGAGGAAACCGAAGCCATCGTGCTGGGCCTGCGTTATGTGGACCAGCGCGGCGATGACGTGCTGAGCCGCGCCGCCGCCAACGCCCTGGCGAAAATCGCCGATGTACTCGATCCCGCCGCCCAGGAAGCGCTGCGCAACCCGACGCTGTTGCCTGGCCCGTCCGGCTTCGGCTACCCGGAAAACCGCGTGCCGCTCAATGTGTTTCGCGAAGCCATCCGTAACCAGGCCAAGTTGCATATCGACTATGCCGATGCCGCCCAGACTCAAAGTCAGCGCCTGATCTGGCCGTTGGCGCTGGGTTTTCTGAATGAGGTGCGGGTCATCGTCGCGTGGTGCGAGTTGCGTGAGGCCTATCGCACCTTTCGCACTGACCGCGTGGCTGCTGCAACGTCCCAGGGTGAGCGCTACCCAGGGCGGCGCGGTGACTTGCTGCGGGGCTGGCGCAAGCTGATGGAGCAGCAGGAAGCCGGGCCGTTCACTCCTGACAAAAACTGACACAACCCTGGCTTAGCATGGCGCCATAAATCACCAAAAAGGAGCTGTGCCATGTCCCTTCCTGAATTGGCCCCGGCCATCGTGGCCTATATCGCGGCCGCCAACACCGGTGACACCTCGGCTGTTGCCCAGTGTTTTGCCGATGATGCCAACGTATTCGATGAAGGCGAGCACCAGGTCGGTACTGCCGCCATTGCGCGGTGGATGGAAGACACCGGTCGTCGTTACCAGCCTCGGGTCGAGGTGCTCAACGTACAGCATCGCACCGGCAAGGTGTTGGTCAGCAATGTGGTCCACGGCAATTTTCCCGGCAGTCCGCTGGAGCTGCGTTACACCTTTCGCTTGAATGAGCAGGGCAAGATTTCACGACTGGATATCTCGCTGTAAGTCATACTGGCGCGCATGACTTTCGACTCGCCTCTCGCCGCTTACCAACATGCCATCGCCCAGCAAGGCTTCGTGCCCGACGACGCCCAGCGCCGGGCGGTGGACGCTTTGCAGGCGTGCCACGAAGCCTTGCACCACGGTCGCTCGCCGATCACCGGCGTTTACCTGTGGGGGCCGGTGGGTCGTGGCAAGACGTGGTTGATGGACCAGTTCTTCCAGAGCCTGCAAGTACCCGCCCGGCGTCAGCACTTTCATCACTTCATGGGATGGGTGCACCAACGTTTGTTCCAGCTCACCGGCACCCATGATCCCTTGCAGGCATTGGCCCGCGAGTTAAGCCGGGAAGTGCGTGTGCTGTGTTTTGATGAGCTGTTCGTCAATGACATCGGTGACGCGATCATCCTCGGTCGCCTGTTCCAGGTAATGTTCGAGGAGGGCGTGGTGATGGTCAGCACGTCCAATCAGCCACCGGACCAGCTGTATGCCGATGGTTTCAATCGTGAGCGCTTCTTGCAGGGTATCGAGGCGATCAAGCGGCATATGCAGGTTGTGGCGGTGGATGGCGTCGAAGACCATCGCCTGCATCCGGGCGTTGGCCTGCAGCGCTATTGGGTCAATCAGCCGGATGCGCTTGCCGCGTTGTTCAAGCAATTGAGCGAGGGGCAGGCCATCTCCGAGGGGGCAGTCGGCGTGGGTCATCGAACCCTCGTGGCGGTGCGCTCCAGCGACAGCGTGCTGTGGTGCCGATATGCCGACCTGTGCGAGCAAGCGCTGTCGGCGATGGACTTCATGCTGCTGTGCGATCGGTTCAAGGCCATTCTGTTGGGCGAAGTCCCGAATCTGAGCGCCCAGACACGTCCGGGCCGGATCGCCCGTGGCACCGAGGATGGTGCGCAACGTGTAGAGGCCGGCGATCGCGAGCTGCCGGCATTGTCGGTGCACGATGACAGTGTGCGGCGTTTCATTGCGCTGGTGGATGAGTGCTATGACCGCAAGGTGCCGCTGTTCATCGAGGCCAAGGTGCCTCTGGACCAGCTCTACACCGAAGGCTACTTGGAGTTTGCGTTCCGTCGCACCCTGAGCCGCTTGCAAGAGATGCAGTTGCAGCGTTTCGGCGGCTAGGAAAAATGTCTGTATAGCGCCCGTGGCACCTGTTTGATACGTGCAACCTTCGTGCTTTCTGTCGGGTATTTGTAGTTAATCTCCTTCATCTGCGTCCGGCTCCACGCTTACAATCGTCCCTCTCAATGGGAACCGGTTCCCTTGTTGTCGTGATCGAGGAAGGAAATGGACACCCCAGACATCCTGGTGCTGCAAGCAAGCTACACAAACCCTGTACACGCGCAAGCCATTGGCAAGGTGCTTAATCATTACGCGCAGGACCCCATGGGCGGCGGCCAGACCCTGTCCGCCGACTTGTTGGAGCAACTGCCTGCCGAATTGGCCAAGCGTGCTCATGCATTCAGCGTGCTGGCGTTCGTCGGGGGGGAGCCGGCAGGGTTGGTCAATTGCTTTGAAGGGTTCTCGACCTTTGCCTGCCGTCCCTTGGTCAACGTCCACGATGTGGTGGTGATGCAGGCGTTCCGTGGCTTGGGGTTGAGTCAGAAGATGCTGCAGAAGGTTGAAGAGATCGCGCGCCAGCGCGGTTGCTGCAAGATCACCCTTGAAGTGCTGGAGGGCAATACGGTTGCGCAGTCGGCGTACCGCAAATTCGGTTTCGAGGATTCGATCTTTGATCCAGCCCATGGCCGCATGTTGTTCTGGAAGAAATCACTTTAATAAATAACATGCATAAAAAAGGCGCCATTAGATGGCGCCAAGTTAACCTTTGCCAAAGGAGCGGAATGGCATAGGGTCCTGCGGATTAAGTCAGCGTTAAATCAACTTTTCGGAAGCTGTTCCGAACTTTTTTCTTCAACGGTAGAAGTTTTTACGCTTTTGCCATCGGCGGCGGCAGTCTGTTCAGTGGTGCCGTGGGTTTGTTGCTGGACGAGGTTGAAGTTGTTGTAGAACTCTTTCGAACGCTCTGAACCGCCTTCGGCAAAGGCGGCGGCCGAGGTCAGGGTCATCAGGCTGGCAAGCATCAAAGTCGAGAGTTTCATTGTGGTATTCCCATTAAGAGTGATAGGTGCCCAGTCGTTCCGTGATTAGGTTCATGGGGCGACTATAGGGCTATCTTATTAAGGGGGAATTAACGCGTGGATGCCCCGAAGTTAACGTTTTTGTTAACTTCGGGAAGGGGGAGGGATAATCAACTCAATGATTATTTGAGCACTACGCCGGCAGCGTCCGGGCTCTTTGGCTTGAGCAAGCTGAAATCAATCAGACTCTTTTGTTGGCGTGCGTAGGGGTTGCCAATCAAGCGTGGTCGCGGTTTGAAGCTGTCGTTGACCAGGCTCTTGCTGCGGTCCCATTCATCGAAACTCAGCCCGGCCAGGTCGGCCCAGGTGTGAATCAGTTGCGAGCTGCTGTACGGGCGCTGCAAGTCTGCCGCAAAGCTCCAGTCGTGGGTTTCACGCCACTTGGGCGAGGCGTAGGCCATGAATGGAATGGTGTACATCGGCGCAGTCGGCTTGCCCTCGTTACGCCCCAGCGTGTTGTGGCCCGCCGAGTCGTAGACGTCCTCACCGTGGTCCGACAGGTACAGCAGGAAGCCATTCGGGTCGGTCTTGGCGTAGTCCTTGATCAGGCTCGAGACGACGAAGTCGTTGTACAGCACGGCGTTGTCGTAGCTGTTGTAGATCGGCAGTTGTTCATCGCTGATGCCGTCGGGCACACCCTGGCGGTCAGTGAATTTGTCGAAAGTTTCCGGGTAGCGGTACTGGTAGCTCATGTGGGTGCCCAGCAGGTGTACCACGATGAACTTGCGTTCGGCGGTATCGGCCAGGGCCTTGGAGAACGGTGCCAGCACGTCGCCGTCGTATTGGCGGGCGTTCTGGTTGCGGTTGTTGTTCAAGTACACCTGTTCGTCGGCCTGTTCGGAAAAGGTCGTGAGCATGGTGTTGCGCTTGGTCATGGTCTGCTGGTTGGTGATCCAGAAGGTCTTGTAGCCGGCCTGTTTCATCACGCTGACGATCGACGGCGTCTTGAGGTACAGGTCCGGGTTCTCTTCGTCAGCGAAGGTCAGCACCTGTTGCAGCGCTTCGATGGTGTAAGGGCGCGGGGTGATGACGTTATCGAACACGGCCAATTGGTCGCGCAGCTTGTCCAGTTCCGGCGTGGTATTGCGCGGGTAACCGTAGAGGCTCATGCGCTGGCGGTTGGTGGACTCACCGATGACCAGCACCAAGGTCGACGGCTGGCCGGCCATGGTGTCCTTGAGGTTCTTCAAGGGCGGAATCTGGCTGGCACTGGTCAGCATGCCTTGCATGTTGTTCAGTTGTTCGGTGTAGCGGCGATAGGCAACGATCATCTGCCAAGGCACTGCTGGCTCGATGCGGGTTTCGAAGCGCTCGATGGCTTGTTCCCGGGTGTCGCTGGTGGCGAACTGCTTGACCAGCGGATAACCGACAACGGCTACCACAATGGCGACGGCTGCCAATATCGACTGGCCACGCGGCAGGTAGACCGGGCGCAGGCGTGTCCACAGGAAGACCGCCATGGCGGTATGGGCGATGAACGCCAATATGATCCACCAGGCAAAGTACTGGGTGGCATATTCGCCCGCTTCAGAGATGTTCGACTCGAACATGATGAAGATGACGCTCTGGGAAAACTCCTGCTGGTAAATGAAGAAGTAACCCAGGCTGGCCATGGAGCAGGCCCACAGCACCACACCGATCAAGGCTGCGAGCAGGCGCGTGCGGCGCGGGAACAGCAGCATGGGCGCCAGCCACAGCGCACTCATGAAGAAGGCTTGACGGAAACCACTGAAGCCGGACGTGCCGGTCAGTTGGATAAGGAGTTGGGTGATACCCGAGAAATACCAGAAAAACAGAAATAGCCAGCCAAGGCCGGCCCAGTCAAAGCCTTTCGCAGTCGTCGTGCTGCGTTTGAACATCGCCATCCAGCGCCCCATCAGTCAATGATTGCCGCGCATAGGCGCACGACATCGGGCCGCTCAGTAAGTGAGCGGCATCGCGGATCGGGAGTATCGGGAGCGGAGTGTGAAAACTTTGTGAGTTTTCTGTAGGTATTGCCTTACAAAGCTTTAACGGGAGCTGCTCAGCAGAGCGTGGTCTTGGCGCTGGAGGCCTGATCCAGCTGGGCTTGCAGGTGTGAACGCAGGCGCAGGACTTCCTGCTGCAACTGATCACGTTCGTCTTTCAACTGGCGCAGTTCATCACGACGGACAGTGACGTAGAGGGTCTGCGGCGGACGGGTCATGTGTGCTGTGCTCATTGCTTACCTCGCAAATAGCCGGTAGATCGCGGTGCCGGAGTGCTCGGATCGAGGTGCTCGGCAACAGTCGGCAGCAAGTCTGAATTCTTTTTTTGGGCAATGGAACTTTTTTATTTTTGGTGGTCGTGTGACTTTTGCCGGGGTGATGCTGAAACGATGGCAACTTTTTTGTCATGAAACTACACGTATCTGCTCTGGACTAACCCTCATTAGCCTCATTGCGCTATAAACTATGTCACACATTTTTTAGTAGTTAGGAGCATCAGCACATGCAACTGGGGATTATCGGACTAGGCCGCATGGGCGGTAACATTGCGCGGCGCCTGATGCTCAATGGGCATACCACCGTTGTATACGACCGTAACGAAGCCTTCGTCAAAGGCTTGAGCGAGGAGGGCGCCACCGGTGTCGCCGACTTGAAAGCCCTGGTGGCCGGCCTGCAAAAGCCGCGCGCCGTGTGGGTGATGTTGCCTGCAGGCGCCCCCACCGAAGACACCATCAACGAGCTGAGCACGCTGCTGGAAAGCGGTGATGTGATCATCGATGGTGGCAACACCATGTACAAGGATGACATCCGTCGCGCTAAGGCCCTGTCGGAAAAAGGCCTGCATTACGTTGACGTCGGCACCTCGGGTGGCGTCTGGGGTCTGGAGCGTGGCTACTGCATGATGATCGGTGGCGACACCGAAACCGTACAGCGCCTCGATCCGATCTTCAAAAGCCTGGCGCCGGGCCTGGGTAACATCCCGCGCACCAAGGACCGTTCCAGCTCCGCCGACAGCCGTGCCGAGCAAGGTTACATCCATGCAGGCCCTGCGGGTTCCGGGCATTTCGTGAAGATGATCCACAACGGCATCGAGTACGGGATGATGCAGGCCTTTGCCGAAGGTTTTGACATTCTCAAGACCAAAAACTCGGAGAGCCTGCCGGAGCACGAACGCTTCGACCTCAACGTCGCCGACATCGCCGAAGTGTGGCGCCGTGGCAGCGTGGTGTCGTCGTGGTTGCTGGACCTGACCGCCGACGCCCTGGCCACCGACCCGAAACTCGACGGCTACTCCGGCTCCGTGGCCGACAGCGGCGAAGGTCGCTGGACCATCGAAGCCGCCATGGAACAAGCCGTGCCAGTGCCCGTGCTGTCCACTTCGTTGTTCGCCCGTTTCCGTTCGCGCCAGCAGAGCACCTACGGTGACAAAATGCTGTCTGCCATGCGCTTCGGCTTTGGCGGCCACGTGGAGACCTCCAAAAAATGACCGCCAACGGCAAGAAATCCAAGGCCGAACCCGCTCCGCCCACCACACTGTTTCTGTTTGGTGCCCATGGTGATTTGGTAAAGCGCCTGCTCATGCCGGCGCTGTACAACCTCAGCCGTGACGGGCTGCTGGGCGATGGCCTGCGTATTGTTGGCGTTGATCACAACGCCATCAGTGATGCCGACTTCGCCAAGAAGCTCGAGGATTTCATTCGTACCGAAGCTGCCAGCAAAGTCAGGGGCAATGCCGAAAACGCATTGGACCCTGAACTGTGGGCGCAGTTGGCCAAAGGCATCAGCTACGTCGAGGGCGACTTCCTTGACGACAGCACATACGTCGACATTGGTAAGAAAATCGCCGACAGCGGTACCGGCAATGCGGTGTTTTATCTGGCTACCGCGCCGCGCTTCTTCAGTGAAGTGGTGCAGCGCCTTGGCAGTGCCGGCTTGCTGAATGAAACCGAGGATGGCTTCCGCCGCGTGGTCATCGAAAAACCATTCGGTTCCGACCTGGCCACCGCTGAAGCCTTGAACGCATGTCTGCTCAAGGTGATGAGCGAGAAGCAGATCTATCGCATCGACCATTACCTGGGCAAGGAAACGGTGCAGAACATCCTGATCAGCCGTTTCTCCAACGTGCTGTTCGAAGCGTTCTGGAACAACCATTATATCGACCACGTGCAGATCACTGCGGCGGAAACCGTCGGTGTGGAAACCCGGGGTAATTTCTTCGAGAAAACCGGCACCCTGCGCGACATGGTGCCCAATCACCTGTTCCAGTTGCTGGCGATGGTAGCCATGGAGCCGCCGGCGGCGTTCGGCGCCGATGCTGTACGTGGTGAGAAGGCCAAGGTGGTAGGGGCGATCCGGCCGTGGTCCCTGGAGGATGCGCGGGTCAACTCGGTACGCGGTCAGTACACCGCTGGAGAAATCGGCGGCAAGCCACTGCCCGGCTACCGCGAAGAAGCCAATGTGGCGCCCGACAGCAGCACCGAGACTTTCGTCGCCCTCAAGGTGATGATCGACAACTGGCGCTGGGTGGGCGTGCCGTTCTACCTGCGCACCGGCAAGCGCATGAGCATTCGCGACACCGAGATCGTGATTTGCTTCAAGCACGCGCCTTATGCGCAATTTCGCGACACGGATGTGGATGAACTCAAGCCCACTTACCTGAAAATCCAGATCCAGCCCAATGAAGGCATGTGGTTCGACCTGCTGGCCAAAAAGCCTGGGCCGACCCTGGAAATGGCCAATATCGAGTTGGGGTTCGACTACAAGGATTTCTTCGAGATGCAGCCGTCGACGGGTTACGAAACCCTGATTTACGACTGCATGACTGGCGATCAAACCCTGTTCCAGCGTGCCGATAACATTGAGAACGGTTGGCGGGCGGTGCAGCCGTTTCTCGACGCCTGGAAGGAGGATGACGGTATCCAGGCCTATAAGGCTGGTGAAGACGGCCCGGCAGCCGCCGACGAACTGTTGGCCCGCGATGGCCGCACTTGGCACAGCCTCGGATGAGTGACGCAGCGATTCATCCCATCCGATTTGTCTTGAGTGATATGGACGGGACGCTCTTGCGCCCCGATCACCTGCCTAGCCAGCGCACCCTGGATACAGTGCGCGCGCTGCGTGACGCCGGTGTGTTCTTCAGCCTGGCCAGCGGGCGACCGCCCAAGGCCATGTTGCAGATGGTCGAAGCGTTCGGCATCGACATACCGGTGGCCGGCTTCAATGGCGGTACGCTGGTCAACCCGGACGGCAGTGTGTTGGTCGCCCATCACTTGCCAGCGGAAGCGGCGCTGATCACCCTGGCGCTGTTTTCGGCGGAGCCGGACGTGGAAGTCTGGCTGTTCGCCGACGGCGAATGGCTGCGTCGTGATCCGCCAGGACCGATGGTGGCCGTGGAAGCGGCGGGCTTGGGTTATGGACCGTTGGTGGTGGAAAGTTTCGAGCCCTACCTGGATCGTGTCGACAAGATCGTTGCCGCCAGCCACAACACACAATTGCTGGTGGAGCTGGAGGCGCGGTTGCAACCCAAGGTGCAGGGCTTGGCCCATGCGTCGCGCTCGCAACCGATTTACCTGGATGTGACTGCCTTGAAGGCCAATAAGGGCGAAGCCTTGAAAACCTTGGCGGCGCACCTTGGCGTGCCGCTGGAACAGACGGCAGCCATCGGCGATGGCGGCAATGACCCGGCCATGTTTGCAGTCGCCGGGTTGTCGATCGCCATGGGTCAGGCTGAAGAAGTAGTGAAGCAGCAAGCGAACGTGGTCACCGGCACCAACCACGAAGACGGTGCCGCTGAAGCCATCGAGCACTTTGTACTGAACCGTTAGAACCGCAGTGGCCTGCTCGGGGACGCCAACAATGGCGGCTCCCGAGTCGCCAACTTTCATGACTTCGCTCGAACATTGACTATGAAGTAGCGCAAGCCATGTTTTTATCGAGAAAGCCGAATCGACGTTGCGTTAATTACTTCGGCATTGCCCACGATTGCAACTGGTAGCCATCTTTGTCGAGTTCGGCGCGGGCTTGCAGCAATAAGTCTTCAAGTTGTGCCGGGTCGGTATAGGCACTCGAAGACAGCTGTTTGCGGCCGATCCGGGTATTGGTACGGTCGATGACGCTCAGGCTCAGGGCGCCGTTGCCATCGTGCCAGGCTACGCACTGAAAGGGCTGGAAAGCACGGTCTGCGATCAAAAGAGCTTCGTTGATGCGGAGCGGGGCGTTCATGTGGGTCTTCTCTCTAAATGCCCGTTCAAGTGAAATGCCGTCGGTTGGGCTGACCGTGCGGCGGGTTACTTGTACTGATGCACGATGGCGGGGTACGGGTCACATGTTAGAACCATAAATTTCAACTTTCTGTGATTAGCGTCATGTAAGCGGCTGTTTTGAAAGCTGAATGAAAGTTTGCGAACAGCGAAACTTTTTCCGGCATGAGGTGAGGGCATGGCTTTTGGCCGCTCACTTATAGCGAAACGGTACAAAGCAGGCGTCAAGATCTTGCTAGGGTTACTAGGAGCTGCCACAAACGCTTGTTTCTAAATAACTTTAACAATTTTGACGCCAGGGAATAGTCATGGTTGTTACACCTGTCCAGCGCCGCTTGCTCGTGGTCGACCCGTGTGACGACTGTCACGGCCTATTGCCTGGTTTACGCGGCGTCGGGTGGGAGGTAGACAGTTGCAGCCTGGAGGCTGTGGGCGAGCGCTCTTGCGATGTCGGCCTGTTGCGCTTGCAGCCCTATCATCTGGAGCGGCCTGAGGCGGTCAAGGAGTTGATCAGTCGTAGCGGCACCGAGTGGATCGCCGTGCTCAGTCAGGATGTGCTGCGCCTGCAAAACGTCGGTGATTTTGTCTGCGAATGGTTTTTTGACTTTCACACCTTGCCGTTCGATGTCTCCAGGGTGCAAGTCACTCTGGGCCGTGCCTTTGGCATGGCGCGCTTACGTGGTAAATGCCATGCGCGGGTCGACGAACCTGAGCATGAACTGCTCGGCGATAGCCGTCCGATCCGAGAGCTGCGCAAGCTGCTGGCCAAACTGGCGCCTACTGAGTCTCCGGTATTGATCCGCGGTGACAGCGGCACCGGTAAGGAGCTGGCGGCCAAGACCCTGCATCGCCAGTCCCAGCGCCATGCCAAGCCCTTTGTCGCGATCAATTGCGGCGCTATTCCCGAACACCTGATCCAGTCCGAACTGTTCGGCCACGAGAAGGGCGCGTTTACCGGTGCTCACCAGCGTAAGGTCGGGCGGATCGAAGCCGCCCATGGCGGCACGCTGTTCCTCGACGAGATCGGCGACTTGCCCATGGAACTGCAAGCCAACCTGTTGCGCTTCCTGCAAGAGAAGCAGATAGAGCGGGTAGGGGGCAGCCAGCCCATTCCGGTGGATGTGCGAGTGCTGGCCGCGACGCACGTTGACCTGGAAGCCGCTGTGGCCAAGGGCACTTTCCGTGAAGACCTGTATTACCGGCTCAACGTCTTGCAGGTGGTGACCGCGCCGTTACGTGAGCGTCACGGCGATGTAGGGATGCTGGCCAACCATTTTTCCCACTTCTACAGCCAGGAAACCGGCCGTCGCCCTCGCAGTTTCAGTGAGGATGCGTTGGTGGCCATGGGCGAGCACCAGTGGCCGGGCAATGTGCGGGAGTTGGCCAACCGCGTGCGGCGCGGCCTGGTGCTGGCGGAAGGGCGACAGATTGAAGCCGCCGATTTGGGCTTGCAAAGCCGGCAGGCAATCGCGCCAGTGATGGCTACACTGGAAGATTACAAGCACCGTGCCGAACGCCAGGCGCTGTGCGATGTGCTCAACCGGCACAGCGACAACCTGAGTGTCGCCGCCCGCGTGCTGGGCGTGTCCCGGCCGACGTTCTACCGGTTGCTGCACAAACACCAGATCCGCTAGGGCGGGTAAACCGAAAAGCCCCGCAACGACCCTTATCGTTGCGGGGCTTTTCCTTGCGCGGCTTTTAGAAGTAGTACGGGAACTTCAGGCTGAAGCTGAACGATGGTGCGTCAGGAGTTATGCCAATGGCCAGGTTCGGCACGATGGTCAGATTGTCGCTGGCCGCGATGGTCATGCCGACGTTGAAGTAACCGGCATTGGCATCACTGGAAACCACCGACTGCCAATCCTGCCCATCAGGCTTGAGCCTGCTTTTACGTTGCACCAGGTCGGACACCGAGAACGACATACTCATTTTCTCGTTCAAGGCAAAGGCTACGCCGGCACCTATCTGGAAACTATCCCCCAGTTGTACCTTGCCAGGCACCTTCTGGCCGACGTTGGCGCTGATGTCACTGAAAGATTCTTCCAGGTTATGGGTGTAAGACAGCGAGCCGAACAGCACGGCCGGGTCGAACGTCTTGACCAGGGAGATGCCCGGTGTGATCGACCAGACACCATTACCCGTAGGCAGGTTTTCCGGTACGAAAAGGTTGGTGTTGTTGGGGGATTGGACCAGCTTGATACCAAACGGGTCTTCGCCGGTTGGCGCCTTGACCCGTACCGACACCACCGCATCCGGCAGGTTGATGCTCTCGTCGAGGAACTTATAGGCAATCCCGAAGTTGACGTCACCGATCGTCGGGTTGCGCGTGACTGACTGTTCAGAGGTTGCCGTACCGCTGCCACCGTTGGCGCCACCGGACTGATAGGTCGATTCTCGATAGACAACCGGTACGTTCACATCGAACTGCCAGCGATTGTCGAGGTTGTAGCGGCCGGTAAGGTCGACCGTCCAGTTATCTGACTTGATCCGGTCCAGGTTGATGTTGCCGAGGAAGATCGAGTCCAGTGCCAAGAAGCCGTTCAGCGTTAGCTGGCGCGCATCGTAGCGAGAGTAAGTGACACCGGTCTCAAAGCTGAACTTGCCGTTACCGAAGAAGCCACTGGCCTCGTTGTACAAGTTGCTCACGCTTTGTGCGGGAGCCGAATCGTCCTTCAATGACTGGCCATAAGAGGCCCCGCCCGCAGCCCCACCCGAAGCAGCAGCGGCGCCCACACCAGGTGTATTGCCTGCGACCGTCGTGCCGCCTTTCTGGAAGTCGGCCGGCGATTTGGCCAGGCGCTTGGGTGCTGGCGTCGCCGGTTGGTCTTCCACTTGCCTTACGCGTTGTTCCAGCACCGCCAGTGCTTTTTGCTGCACTTCGTAACGTTGCTTGAGCTCCAGCAGTTCCTTTTTCAATGTGTCTATATCGGCGTCCGGCGCGGCATACAGCACGGATGCTGGCAGGAGCGTACTCAAACAAATTACGGCACGTAACGATAACGATCGATGCATGAAATAAGCCGTCCCTTTCTTAAAGCGTAAGTGTCGAGGCTCAGCGTAGTTCAAGAACCTGGAGTGCGTAGTCCCTTGAGTTGATTAAGGTTGAGATTCTGCGCCAAGTTGTTCAAGGCAGGATTTCCAAGGACAACATTGAGCTGAGTCATGTTGTTAATGAAGTTGCTGTTGCCTTGAATAACCGTGCCTTGCAACACGTTGCCTCCGCCAATTTGCTGTAGTGCATTACCCTGGTTGTTGTTAGCCAAGAGCGCCAGTTGCAACCCGCCATTGACGGCCGATACCGTCACCTGGCCTGCGGCTGTGCCACCGGTAATCGGTTGACCTGCGACCAATGCCTGGCCTGACTGCACAATATTGGCCGGTGACAGGCCGTTTTGCGTGACATTGATGTCCACGCCGTTATTGGCCGTATTACCGTCACCGGCGGCGCGCACGCTTTGGGTCACGCCCTGGCCGGTACCCAGGCCGCTGCCACCGATGACCGTTCCGGTGCCGTTGGGCTGTTTCGAGATACCGGTGCCGTCATGACCGGTGACTTGTACGTAAAACTGCGGGGTAATCGTGGATGAGTTGATCTGCATGCTGGCGGTGCCCGTGACAGTTGCGCCGGTGGAGTTGGTCCACGTGGTGCTCATGACCAAGCCAAAACTGATAATCCGCCCCGGCATCACAAAGCGCCCGCGCAAATCGGCCAGTTCCGCATCCTTAAGCTCGATCGGCTTGAACGCCGATGCTGCATGAGCGGGCATTGAGGCTGCCAGGCACATGACCGTCAGCCAACGGTAGGTGTTCATTGTGTGCTCCTGGAGCGTCCTGCTCCGTATGCGCTTCTAGAAGAAGTCGCTTTGTATGAAACCGAAGTCCATCAATTCACTGTCCCGGACTGGGGCGAACTCGTTCAGCTTGTTTTTGGCGGTCAGGGGCGTAGGTGGGGTGAGCAGGGCATTGCCCTTGTCGTAGCCTTCGCCGAGGACGGCGAACACGATGCCGTTCCAGCCTTTGATGAAGTCGTCTCGTGTATAACGCTTGTTGCCCAGGACGGAGTCGCCGATGTACACCCAGTCCTTATCGGCCCGTTGCATCACCACGAAGTGCTTGTAGCCACGGATGTCCAGCAGCACGATCACGGGTACTTTTACCGTGAGCAGCGTCTCGCCATTGATCCGATAGCCCCTGGCACGCATACCAATGCTTTCCAGGTAACGCTTCATGTCCAGCATCGAGAAACCCTGAGTGCGAACCAGATCCTGGTCGGCGTTGATCAGCATGCCTTTGATCACATGCTCTTCATCCACATCTTTCCAGTAGGCCTGGCGCAGGATGGTTGCCAGGGCGGCGGCGCCACAGCTGAAATCGGTTTTTTGTTCCACCAGGTTGGCGAATTTGCGCTCGCGGATGCTTTCGACATTCTTGTAGATCACTGCGCCATTGGGCATGACCACAGCCATTTGCCCCGCCCAGGTCGGGCCGGTGAGTGTCAGCAGAAGGAGGAAGGCAACGAGGCGCATGATCGTATGACCTGTTGGACACTGGAAATAAAAAGGGCCTTGTTGCCAAGGCCCTATCTGGATCAGAAGCGAGTGATTGCTACGTTGTTCTGACCTTGGTTGTTGCTGCCCGACAGGGAGTTGGAGTTCATTACCCCACTGCCATAGTTCATCGAGCTGTTGATGCTGGCGTTGTTCACGACAGGTTTGCTGTTCCAGCCGTGGCCGCTGGAGTTGAAGGTCAGGTTGGCTGACACGTCCTGCACGCCGGTGACCGTTGCGGCACCGCCGTCACCATTACCCGAGGCAATGGCAACGCTGCTGCTGGCTTGGTTGGAGGTGCCCGCTGCAGCGTTCAGTTGAGTGATACCCGAGTTGTGGTTGCCACTGTCGTTGAGAGAGGCATTGTTACGTGTGCCGTTGTTGACCACCACGTTGCCGGTGTTGGATTGTGCGGTGCCGGTGCTGGAGAACACGAAGTCCGCATCGCCGGAAATGATGGCCACGTCGTTTTTGCCTTGGTTGTTGTCACCACTCAGGGAGTTGCTGTTGGTCACGCCGCTGTTGTGGTTGTTGGAGTCATTGATCGAGGCGTTATTCTTGGTTTTGTCATTGATCACCAAGTTGCCATGGTTGCTTTGACCATCCAGGGTGGTCGCCGCCGCTGTGGTAGGTGCGTGATAACCGCCTGCTTGAGCTGCAACAGCCATGAGTGCTGCGAGAGCGAAAGCCAGTGGTTTGAGAGCCATTGAAGTTTTCATGGTGTAACTCCTTGCTTCTATTAGTTGGTTAAGTGTTGGTACGGTCTAGCTATCGACTCAGCTCCATCAGTTGAGTCGTAAGTTCAGGGTGTTAGCCACTCGGTTCCCCACCCCGGCGCTCTGGTTGACCTGTACCACTCCACGGCTGCCGGTGAAGGCCTGGTCGCTGGTCACGACCTGGCGGCTGCCAGTGGTAGAGGTCAATCCTGAGTCGGTTGCCAACGTCACGTTCTGCTGCGACATGACGCTGTCATCGATGCTTTGCGGCCCGGCATTCACGCTGATCCGCACGGCATTGATCATCTGGTTCTGCGCACCGGCCGACTGATTCACGCTCAGTGCACCGTTGCCATTGCTGAAAGAGTTGCCCTGGATCGCGGCTTTGGCGTTCAGGGAGCGGTCGTTGGGAACACCGCTGATTTTTTGCGTGATGGTCATGTTCGACTGGGCGTTGTGGCCCGTCGAAATGGCGATGTTGTTGCTCAATTGCTGTTGGTCGCCGGCGGCCTGGTTGACCAGGGCCACGCCGTTGTACTGAGTGCCCGAGTTATCGATGGTGGCGTTGTTGTTGCTGTCGGCCATCGCCGCTGTGCAACCAAGCGCCGCGAGCAGCATCCAGGAGCGCTTCATTTCATCGCTCCCCCAACCATGCCGCTGATGTTATTCAAGGGGGCCAGGCCGCTGGAGACCGCCCCATTGATCGTTCCCGCAATGCTGCTGCCACTGCCGGAGCCACTCGCGCTACCGGCGCCCAGGCCAATGCCGCCGCCGTTGTTGCTCAGACCTGGGAGGTTGCCTCCAGGCAAAATGCTACGAGTGATGCTGGCACCGCTGCTGACCCTGGCGAAATCACTGTCGCCCAGTTCGCTGGTAGCACGCAGTACCTGTGACGAGGGGTTGGCATTTACGGTGGTGGGGTTGGGGTCGACGCCGGGTGAACGGCCGGCCATGTGGCCTTGGACGGTGCGCTGGATCACAATCACGCCATCATCGGCCGCAAACACGGGAAGGCTTGCACTGGCACTCAGTACGCAGCTGATAAGCAGGAGGCTCAGAGAGCCTGGATTGTGTGTGTCCACGGCAGTGTTCCTTATTCTTCGCGCTGACCCTAAACAGCGTTGTCAGGGAAAGAGCAGAAGGCGTGCCGCTTTTGATTTTTTGTTGTTATTCAAAAGCTTGTGATTTGCACGTAATGGAAGGAACAGCGTTGTGTCTCATCGTTGGAACAGCGTTGACCCGCCCACACATGCCCGACGCCCCGATGGGGTGTTTCAACAATGAAACAGGGTGGTGAACTAAACGGTGAATCCGCGTAAGGCGGTTCGTTCAGGCAAGTGAGGTGTTTCAAAAATGGACACTGAGGGCGAAAGAAAACCCGCCCTGGCAGGAAAACTCAGCCCTTGGGGGTTTTACGCGGGATGGAATTGAGTACGGGGTTTCCGTCCACGTTCTGGGTCAGGTAGACCGGCAGCACTTTGGGCAGGGAAGGGATGAGGTTGTTGACCTCATTGATGTTGTAGATGCCGCCAATGCGAATAGCCCCGGTATTGGCGTCTGCCAGCATCACCGGTTTGCTCAAGTAGCGGTTGATCAACGGCAGTGCGTCGGTGAGCGCGAGGTTGTCGAGGATCAACTTGCCTTGGCGCCAGGCCAGGGCCGTATCGTTGGGTGTGATCGCCTGCACGCGCGGTGTCGCGTCACCTTGTTGGTAGCTGGCCTGCATGCCGGGTGTAAGCGGCACGCTGCCGTGTACCTTGTCGCTGGAAATCTGCACCGAGCCCTCAAGCAGCATCACTCGCACCTGGTCTTCATATTTCCAGACATTGAATTGGGTGCCGGTGACCCGCACCTGGCCTTCGCCAGCACGCACGATAAATGAGTGCGCGCTGTCATGGCTGACGTTGAAGAAGGCCTCGCCTTTTTTCAGCGTGACCCGGCGCTGATCCTTGTAGTGGGTGTAGACCAACTCTGTACCGAGGTTGAGTTCCACCTGGCTGCCATCGCTCAAAGTGACCTGTCGCAACCCGTGGATGGCGTCATAGTGCTCATAAGCACTTGGCAACCAGCCTGCTTCCCAACCGGTAAAGGCCGCCAGGGGCAGCGCAACCAGGCTGATAGCCGCCGCGACTGCGTAAGTTCGCAAACGGCTGCGAGGCTTGAACGGCACCACGACAGCGGTGGGTTCATTGCGTGGCAGGTGGTCGGCGACATCCCAGATCTCCAGCATCGCCGCGTATTCGAAGGCGTGCAGCGGGTGGGAGTCGTGCCATTGTGCAAAAGCCTCACGTTCAGCACTCATGCAATCGCTGGCGTGCAAACGCATGCACCAATGCGCCGCGGCGTCGGTGATAGCGTCATATTCGGCTTCTGAAAGGGACTTTTCGGTCATTAACTCATCCTGATTTCGTACATTCTAACCTCCACAGCGGGACGGCGAGAACATCCATCATGGCGATTGCGCATCAATTGGGAGCTATTCTCGTTTGGCATCTGCCTTTAAAAACCGGGGCTTTCCCTTTCAGGCTTGCTCAGGCCCCCATATCGAGCACGCGTCCCACCTGCGTAATCAGGTAGGTAATGGAGTCCGCGTTGGCCAGGATGGTGCTGATGCGTTTGTCCGGGTCCGTCATGAATGTCTGCCGAGCGTCGTCTAGCGTCTTTGCGCCGGTGATCTGCAGGATTTTGCGCTTGACTGACCCCGACCCCCGGGAGGTTCCGAAATCCTCCCAAGCCGATGCCCATTCGTTCCAGGTCTTGAACAAAATGGTGGCGGGAGTGAGGATGGACAAGGCCGTGTCACGCAGATTCACCAATTCAGTCTTCAGCAGTGGTGCTCCGCGCGTACTCATGTTTATCAGGTCGGAAAAGGGTCGCATGCTGTCCAGGTAGGCCACGTCTTCGGTCAGGCACTTGAGGTGTGAAATTTCATGGATCAGGACGGCGGCACGTGCGTGGGCCACGATGTTGAACGGTGTATTCAAGCGGTTTTCATAAATGTCGAAAGGTGGGTCGAAAAAGGGATTGAGTAGATAGATCTTCTGGTCGGCATCATCGGGCAATGTAAAGGCAAAGCTGTGTTCTTCCCCCGAATGACCCGTGCCGCATACAAAACGCATGGAATCCGGGCTGGTCAGGGTGTGGTTGACCAGTTCATTGAGCACTTCATCCACACACTCTTCGATCTTGCGCAGTTGCTGCGGGCTCAGGCTGAGCGCGCCAAACAACTCGGTGAAGAACCGTCCCATCCGACTGTTCGGGTCACGAATCTGTGTAAAGTTGAGGATGTTGCGCTTGCAATTGACTGCGTAGAAGGTTGCAACATTGAGCGCCTCATTGATGACCTGGGCTCTCCAGCTGGACAAGGCGCGAATCGCTTGCATCCCTACGGCTTCGATATTCATGACCTGGCGCTCGGCGGTACGAGTCCGATAGCGTGCTCTATGACACGACAAGGTCTTGCCGTAGCGCGGGTGGTGTCGATCCAGGTCGAGTACCCATTGGTTGGCGGCGTTGCAGCGTACGTAAGGCCCGTGCTGCTCACCATTGGACAGGCGCCACTGCTCACCGGCCTTGCGCACGGGGTACACCTTGCCCGCCAGGGGCACGTAATGCCGATTCGAGGTTTTGTCCTGATACAGATGGGTCTTGGGCTGGTGGCTTAGATCTGTGAGGGCAACGACGTGATGCTCAAGCACCTGCAACTGGGTTCGACGGGGCTCAGTGATGTCCAGAGACGTGAGGGTGGTTGCCGGTGACAGGGGCTTGCTGTCCCACTCCGGCGTGCGGTCAGCCGACAAAGGCGGCGACGGCTCTGGTTGCAGGGCCAGCTCCTTGCGCAATGCAGCCAGCTTTGCGAGGCCCTTGATAAAGGTTTTGAACCCTTCGCCAAAGCGCTGTTGTTGGAGATGTTCAGCTGCAACTTCCAGCAGCTTATAGCTGCGCCATACCTCCCGTGGGAAGTAGAGTTTGCCTTGGATGAATTGCGTGATGGTTGAGGCACCTGCATGCAGGAGGCTGGCCAGGCTTTCCCACTCGCTGTGCCCCGACTTGTCGAATTGACTGGAAAACATCCGGGTCAACGCGTGAATGTTGTCCTTGAACAGGCGCATCAGGATATTGCCCAGTATTGGGCTATTGCCCAGGCGTATTTCTGAGGCGTTGGCCGGGTCTTGCTGGGAGAGCAAGTGGCGATAGGTCGACTGGTGGGGATCTTGCTGGCACCTGAGTACCCAGTCTTGCAGAGGTCCCGGTGTGCTGATATCGCGGATCAGGTCTTCCTCGCGTTGGTATTCCTTGAGGGTATGACGCGGGCTGTAAGGGGCATACAACACCAGCGGTCCAGTGGCGTTGGTGCTCGAGCTGATCACGTAGACTCCCGATACCAGGGCCGGCGTCGCTCCTTCGGTGGCGATCAGTTCAAGGGGGCGGATCATCGCCGTGGCCCCCGTGACACTCTTGCGAGCGAGCGCGTCAGGCATGTCTAACACTTGCTGGACCAGGCTCCAGGCCGTGGCAGACAGCCGTTCCTCAAGTTTCTCTTCGTGGGCATGGCGTAACAGTTGCCAGGGCAGTTGCCGACAGAACCGGTCGCGGCGCCTGCGCGCATCCTCGGTGTCGGCAGCCAAATGCGTCGTCACCCAGGCCTGGTAAGTTTTTGCCAGGTCCAATTGCTGCACCATCTGAATCACTGCACTGGCGTTCAGCGCTGCTGGTAACGGCGTGGCGGTGCGTGAGCGCGGTCGAATATCTTCGCCCGGCAGGTTGGGATGGTGCCTGAGCGCAAAGTCAGTGAGGGTCTGGATATCTCCTTCCACGGCATGGCGCCGGGGGATCAGGACGTTGTCGGGCAGCACATTTGCGTCCGGGTAACGTACGCCGAGCAGTTCAGTCAGGCGGGTCACCACGTGTTCGCGCAACGCCGGCACATCGTGAAGGTAGTCCCGGTCGTCCGGCGCACTGAGTCGGGTTTGCTCCAGCAGTTCGGCCTGCAAAATCTGTTCGGCGGGTGTCGCCATGCCCAGCCAGACCGGTAATGCTTGCTGGAGAATGATTGCACGCGCCACGGCGCTGGCCCGAGGCACGTTGGTCGGAGCGGGCCGCTTTATCAGTGCATCCAGACAGTCCTGCAACTGCCGTGCTTTGAGGTTCATCGTCAGCAGGTAGTCAATGCCATCGACCAGGGCGTTCCTGTAGGTTTGCTGGCGGTCGTCCAACAGGTTTTCGTCGATGCGCTGCAAGGGGCCCAGGTGATAAGCCTGGTGAGGCTGGCGCTTGGAGGTGTCGAGGTTTTCCAGAAACGTCAGACGGGCCAGTGGATCCTCCAGGCGCCGCTGCAATTGCACGCGCATGGCTTCCACCGAGGGGAAGGTTTCATGGCCGCTGCCAGGCGTCCATAGTTGCACTTGCCCGGACCGTTGGGGGTCCACACCCCCGCGCTCGGTGAGTACGAAGCAGTTGGCCAGGCCATGGGGCGTGGGATCGGCTCCCAGCGTGAGGGTCAGGCCGAAAGCGTCGGGCAAGAAACCGTTCAAGCCATGTCGCGTTAGGCGTGTCAGGCTGTCACGGCGCAAGACAGTGTCGAGTATGGCCTGACCGCGTGCCCCCAGGCTCTTGTTGAGCAATCTGAGGTCGGCTTCGTTTCGCAGTCCCAGCATCAGGCTTTGGCTCAAGTGGCTTTGCTGGGTTTCCAGGAACAGACGGGGCAATGTACGCAGGTCATGTTGGGTGAACGACAACATGACTTGATCGATGATGGCGTTGAAGGTGCGGATAGCCAGGTTATTGAACTGGTTGGCAGCGCCGGCCTCGCGCTTCTGGAAGAAACCGATGTTTGACGATTCCGCTATCGGTCCTGCCTGGTTGGCCAGGCGCTCGATGAAGTGCTCCACCATATTCAACGATGTCTGGGCCAATCGTTCTTCCCGCTGTTGGGCTGGGGAGTCATAGGTGTTGATGTAGGTGTCGTCTGCCTTGAGGTCCAGTTGACGCTTTTCCAACTCGGCATTCAATGCATGGGCCACCAGGCGGCGCAGGGTTGGCGCTCGGCTTCGCTCCATTGCCAGTGCCGCGTCGGTGGCCTGCAACTGCAGTAGCCGCTGTTTGGCGTGCTCGGCTTGTACGGTAGAAGGGCGCCCGTTGTCACTGCTCACCGGATGTAGGGTCCAGCGGCCGTCAGAGTCCAGCGCCAGCAAACGGCTGTCGAGCATAGAGCGCACATCCAGCGCCTGATCCAGCAAGGCGTCGAGGTCGACCGCGCCATCACTACGGCGGTACAACCCCAAGGCATGCTCCAGGTTGCTCAGTTGCTTGGTCATAATGTCCTCGACCATTTCCGCGAATACGCCGCTGGCAATCGGCAGGCCAGTGATCTGTACGTGGTCCAGGCCGATAAATGTGCTGCGTTCGTCAAGCGACACGAAGTTGAGCAGCTCATCTTCATGACCGCGCGCTTTGAGCATGGCGCGCAAGGTGTTCGTCAGGTCGTCCATATCCTTGAGCACCTGCAGCCCTCGGGACTGGGTGTAGAGGTAGGCGGAGCTATCGCTGATCATCAAGGTGCCAGCCAAGTCTACGTAATGGTGGTAGGGCGCTTCGATGCGTACTTTCTCTATACGCAGCGTGTCAGCATGGGCGGTGCGAGCTGCCAGGTCCGGGAGGAACATGGCCAGCAACGCTTGGCTCTCGGCAGTGGACAGGATCCCATCCTGGCGCTTGAGCAGCAGGTCTACGCGAAATTTGTCGCTCATGACCTGGGCGAAGAATTCCAGCCGGGATTGGCCTTTGTTGAAGTCCTCGTTCCAATAGGTCAACAACAGGCTATTGAGCAATTTTGAAAGAACTCCGGCGGTTTGGCTGACCAGGCTTTCCCATTGTAGGAGCGCCTGTGTTTGTTGTGTATCGCCGGCAGCCTGACGTGGGTTGTGAAAGCGCCGTGTCTGTTCGACCGGCCAGGCTTGCTGTGCATAAAACTGCAGCAACGCTTCACTCAAGGGGACTGAAGCCACCAGGCGCTTCTCCAGGCCCGCATTCGGGCTAGCGATAAACTGTCCATTCGTGTATCGCGCTGATCCAGCTGCGGGAAATACAAGCGTCCCATGATCGTCAGCAAGGTATCGAGCATCCACGGCAGGGCGGGCGTTTTACGCAATTGCTCCAGCATTGCCTGGACATTTTGCATTTGCGCGTCCTGGAGCATGCGTTCCTGATCCGCCATTACCGCGCCGCTGATCAGTGTGGTTGTTACGGTCAGCGTGGCTTCTAGAGGCGTTAGGTCGCGTTGGGATATGGACAGGAAGCGCAGTAGATCCACCCGTTCTAATGGGTCCTTCAGGCGTTCGCTCACTTGTTCCAGCAGGGTGGCTCGGCTATCGAACACCTCAAGACCACCATAAGGCGTATAGAGCACGGCCTTGCTTTCATCCGGGCTGGGGCTCATCAAAAACGCACCCGCCAGGGGGATCGCGGGTGGTTGGGCCAAGTTGATCAACAGTGTTTCGACCACCATCGGGGCTTCCCGCAGCGTTGAGTTCTGCCGGGCTTCGTCGGTGGCGTAGTAAAGGGTATGCAGCCAGTCAAGGTCCTTCATGGTCAGGCCCAGCGCACGCTCGCGGTCCGAAGGCTTGACCCTTTTGATCGGTTGCAGGAATTCATCAAAAAAATACGGGGGGGTTACCCGTGCCATGATCGGTCTCCGTCGCTGCCGACCTGAGCCGGCGGGATAAAACCACAGAGTAGGAGGGCGTCGAGCCGTCACAGAGGTAGATAACTGCCGCAGGGGAGCACAAGAGAAGAAAACGCAGGTTGACAGTGGGCTTGCCCAACGGTGTTTAATCGACGGCCTGGATACCCAGTCTTGTTGCCCCTTCCAATCATAAAATCGGAGCTTCAGATGTCACAGGTCCATGAGCGGGCGTTGGCCCGCATCGGTTTCGCCGAACTGGTGGCGTTGCTCCATCGGGTCTTCGTGCTGCACGGTACATCGCCGCAGGTCGCAGCGACCTTGGCACACAACTGTGCCAGCGCCGAGCGCGATGGCGCCCATAGCCACGGCATTTTCCGTATACCAGGCTATGTCAGTACCCTGGCCAGTGGCTGGGTGAATGGCAAGGCCGAACCCGTCGTCACGGATGTGGCCTCGGGCTTTATCCGCGTGGACGCTGGCAATGGGTTTGCCCAGCCGGCGCTGGAGGCTGCCCGCCCACTGCTGGTAGAAAAAGCCCGCAGCGCCGGGATTGCCTTGTTGGCCATTCATAACTCCCATCACTTTGCCGCCTTGTGGCCTGACGTCGAGCCCTTCGCCGAAGAAGGCCTGGTGGCTCTGAGTGTGGTCAACAGCATGACGTGCGTGGTGCCCCATGGCGCCGACCGCCCATTGTTCGGCACCAACCCGATCGCCTTCGCGGCACCGCGTGCCGATGGCCCGCCTATCGTGTTTGACCTGGCCACCAGCGCCATCGCCCACGGCGATGTGCAGATCGCCGCACGCAAGGGGGAGCGCCTGCCACCGGGCATGGGCGTGGACAGCCTGGGTCAGCCGACCGAAGATCCAAAGGCCGTGCTGGAAGGTGGTGCGTTGTTGCCCTTTGGCGGGCACAAGGGCTCGGCGTTGTCGATGATGGTGGAGTTGCTGGCGGCAGCCCTGACCGGGGGTAATTTTTCCTTCGAGTTCAATTGGGCCGACCATCCAGGGGCGCGCACGCCGTGGACTGGGCAGCTGCTGATTGTGATCGACCCGAGCAAGACCACCGGGCAAAGTTTTGCCGAGCGTAGTCAGGAGTTAGTGCGACAGATGCATGCGGCAGGGCTGCGGCGGTTGCCGGGGGATCGACGTCATCGCACACGGGTGCAGTCAGACGAGCAGGGCATTGAGGTTGACGCTGAGGAGTTGGCGCGGCTGCGGGAATTGGCCAGGCAGTAAAACAGGCTGCGCCCCATCGGGCGCAGCCTTCTATCGATCAGTTACGACGACCCAGCAGCAGGCCGACAACCAAGCCGACACCTGCGGAAATCGCCACGGTCTGCCATGGATGGCCGCCGATGTAGGTCTCGGTGGCATCCACCACGGGTTTGCTGCGCTCACGCACATTGGATACCGAGTCCAGGGCTTGCTTGAGTTTGACAGCGACCTGCTCACGCAGGGTTTCACCTTCTTCGCCTACCAGTGACGCGCTGCTTTTGAGCAGTTTGTCCGACTCTTCGATCAGCGCGGTCAGTTCGCTGAAGGCTTGGTCCTTGATTTGATCTTCGACGGCTTGGGCAGTGGTTTTGCGGGCCATTGGGTGACTCCTTGCAGGTGAATGTGACAGTGAACAATGGAGTATCGGGCAGCGGCAAAAGTTGCAGTTTTTTTGCGCCTGGGGCGATTGCGGGTGAAATCCGGATCGGGAAGTTTCGGCCTACAGTGTAAGATGTCACCTATTTGTGCAGCAGGTAATTCAACATGAGCTTCAATCTGGCCAACAAGACCCTCGCCGAACGTGCCGAGCTGGAAGATGAAAAGTCGCGCCTCTATGACCTGTGGCAAACCAACCTGGGCAAAGCCAAGGGCGAAGCCGCGCGTTTGTTCGGCGAGCGCGCCAAGCGCAAGGGCAAGTGGGCCGAATGGGTCCGTGCCGAGCTTGACGGCATGTCGCCGCCGGAGTTTTCCAACATGGTGCGCAGTGAAGTCAACAAGCTGATGGCAGCGGCTAAATAAAGCACGCCACAATCGCTTCGCGCACCTTCAGAAGCAACGGGTCGAGCTGTGCCTGGGTGCGCCAGCCCAACTCCACCGGGTAGCGCGGCAGGGCCAGCGGGCAGGGCAGCACACTCAAACCCGTCATATCCGCGATCGCTTCGGCGGCATGCCCGGGAATGGTTGCCACCGCCTGGCTGCCCTTGAGCAGATACGGTAGTGCAGCAAAGTGGCTGGTGGATGCACACACCTGGCGGCTCAACCCCAGTGCCGCCAACCCTTCATCGGTAATCCCGATAAACCCGCCCGACGACACCAATACATGCTCCCGTGTGACGAATTCATCCAGGTCAATGCTGGCTTGGTCCGAGTCCACCAGGCAGCGGTAATCACCTTCCCCCAATACCTGGCGACTTAGTCGCCCTTGGGCAAAACCTCCGGCCGTGATCGCCAGGTCCAGGGTGCGATCGAGCAGCGCGGCTGCAACGATCTGGCTGTGGGTCTGACGGAAAATTACCCGCAGTTTCGGTGCCCGTTGTGCGAGTTCCTCCATCAGCCGACGACCATAGGCAATCTCGAAATCATCCGACAAACCCACGACCACGGAACGTCCCTGATAGTGCTGGTTATCCGGGTCAACCATGGCCAGGCTCTGGCGGCAGCGATCAAGGGCTTCGCTGATCACCGGTTTCAATTGATTGGCGCGCAATGTCGGTGCGAGTCCGCGCCCGGTACGCACGAACAATTGATCGCCGTATACCTCGCGCAGCCGCCGCAAGCCTGCGCTGATAGCCGATTGCGTCACGCCCAGGCGCAACGCCGCGCGGCTGGCGCTGGACTCGTCGTGCAGGGCCTCGAAGGTTTTCAGCAGGTTCAGGTCGATATTCATTTGGCTCATATCATTCAGCACTGAAGTGGGCTTTATTCATGATCGAGGCTGGCGGGAGAATGGGCAACCCCCCTGACTTGGAGTGACCGTGATGCCCGTTTCGATAGTGGCAGCCCTGCAAATTGGTTCCCTGCCTAGTGGCAAGGCTGAAACCCTTGAGCAGATCCTGGCGTATGAGGACGCTATCAAGCGCAGCGGCGCGCAACTGGTGGTGATGCCGGAGGCCTTGCTGGGTGGTTATCCCAAAGGCGAAAGCTTCGGTACACAATTGGGCTACCGCCTGCCGCAAGGGCGTGAAGCGTTCGCCCGTTATTTTGCCAATGCGGTGGATGTGCCGGGGGCCGAGACCGACGTGCTGGCCGGGTTATCCGCCCGCACCGGGGCCAGCCTGGTTATCGGTGTGATCGAGCGCAGTGGCAGCACGCTGTATTGCACCGTGCTGTATTTCGAACCAGCGGGCGGGCTAGTAGCCAAGCACCGCAAGCTAATGCCCACTGGTACCGAGCGGCTGATCTGGGGCAAGGGCGATGGCTCCACCTTGCCGGTGATCGACACGGCGGTGGGGCGCGTCGGCGGCGCAGTGTGCTGGGAAAACATGATGCCGCTATTGCGTACGGCGATGTACGCCAAGGGCGTCGAAGTGTGGTGTGCGCCGACCGTGGATGAGCGCGAAATGTGGCAAGTGAGCATGCGCCATGTGGCCCATGAAGGGCGCTGCTTTGTGGTGAGCGCCTGCCAGGTGCAGGCATCGCCCGAGGCCTTGGGTGTGGAGGTTGCCAACTGGCCGTCAGAGCGCCCGTTGATTGCGGGTGGCAGTGTGATTGTCGGGCCGATGGGTGATGTCCTGGCCGGACCGTTGCGGGGTGAAGCTGGCTTGTTGACGGCGCAGATCGATACAGACGAGTTGGTGCGTGCGCGTTATGACTACGACGTGGTGGGCCACTACGCTCGGCCGGATGTGTTCGAGCTGACCGTGGATGAGCGCGCTAGGCCCGGCGTGCGCTACATCACTGACTAAACGCGGTAAAAAATGTGGGAGCGGGCTTGCCCGCGATGATGGGGGCACATCCAATATAAATGTCGGCAGCCATATCGCTATCTCAGGCAAGCCCGCTCCCACATTTGGATCTTCATTGGCTCAGGCGTTTGTATTTCAGCCATTGCTCGCGGGTCATTTCCCAGATTTCCCGGGGAAAGGTGCCCTCTACAAACTGGCCCACCTCCGTCCTGATCAACCGCATGCCCTCACGCTCGGAGATCCGCCGCGACCCCAGGTTGGGTGCCGCCTTGGGCGCGCGCAGCACCGGGCGTTCGAGTACGCCAAACCAGTAGTCGGTGACCGCCGCACTGGCTTCGGTCATCAGCCCCAGGCCCTGCCATTGCCGGCCCAGCCAGAACCCACGGTTGTCGTCCACGGTGTCCGTCAGGCAGATGTTGCCAATCATCACTTCAGGTGCGCTTTTGAGGCGGATCGTCCAATGCCATTCCTCGCCCCGCGCCATGGCTGGCAAGGCCACGTTTTCCAGGTAGCTGCGCGCACCGTCGGCCGGGTAGGGCCAGGGCACCTCGGCGGTGAGGTAGCGCACCACTTCCCAGTGAGGAAACAGTTCCTGGCTGGCCTCGGCATCGTCCAGGGTCAGTGGGCGTAGAATCAGTCGTTCGGTGTACAGCGTCGGTTGCATAGTGTTCACCAGGTGGCGGTGCTCGGCAGGTCCAGTGTACCGCGCTCCACAAACCGCATCGTGCCAAACAGGCCACCGGCCAGTTTGCCCCGCAGCACGTAGGGCAGGTTGTTCAAGCTCTGGGTCTGGCTCAGGCCCAGGGTTTGGCGCAACACAGAAAATGCCGAAACACTCACGGGCACCATCAACACCTTCTCGGAAAAACGTGGGATGGAGCCTGCCTGATCACTTACACCCGACGCCAACGGCCGGCCATTGACGTCTAGGTCCAGGGCGATGCCGCTGTAGTCGATCGTCGTCTCATTGGGGTTCTGTACCCGCAACTTCACGGCAAACCGTACTTCCAGGTCCTGGCTTTGCAGAGGTTCGATGCCCACCACCGTGATGTTGACCGGGTCACGGTTGGGAAACAGCGCGCAGGCGCTCAAGGTCAGCAGCAGTAACGATAGAACCATGAGCTTGCGCATCTGAAAGGTGCTCCTATTTGGTAACGTCCGGGTCTTGCATGACTTTGAGGGTAGAAGACTCCGGATCGAATTCGTCTTCTTCCAGCTCTATGAACTCTTCCGGCAGGAAAATGTTCAGCACGATCGCACAAAACGCACCCACGGTGATCGGCGATTCGAAGATGTTGTGCAGCGCCTTGGGCAGGTCGCGCAGCACTTCCGGCACCGCGGCTACGCCCAGGCCCATGCCCAGCGAGATGGCCACGATCAGCACATTGCGGCGGTGCAGACCGGCTTCGGCAAGGATCTTGATCCCGGCCACGGCCACGGTGCCGAACATGATCAGGGTCGCGCCACCGAGCACCGGCTTGGGCATCAGTTGCAGCACGGCACCGATCATCGGGAACAACCCCAGCAACACCAGCAGGCCGGCGATAAAGTACGCCACGTAGCGGCTGGCCACGCCGGTGAGCTGGATCACGCCGTTGTTCTGGGCGAAGGTCACCATGGGCAGGCTGTTGAAGGTGGCGGCCATGGCCGAGTTGAGGCCGTCGGCCAGCAGGCCGGACTTGATGCGCTTGATGTACAGAGGACCTTTGACCGGCTGTTGGGAAATCATCGAATTGGCGGTCAGGTCCCCAGCGGCTTCCAGGGGCGAAATCAGGAAGATCACTGCCACTGGGATAAACGCCACCCAGTCGAACGAGAAACCATATTTGAACGGCACCGGTACGCTGATCAGCGGCACCTGGGGCAGGGCGGTCATGTCGACGCGGCCCATCCACCACGCGACGACAAAGCCCAGGGTCAGGCCGATCACGATCGAACCCAGGCGCAGGAACGGGTTGCTGAAGCGGTTGAGGACCACAATGGTCAGCAGCACCAGTGCTGCCAGCCCCATGTTGCCGGCGGCGCCCAGGTCGCTGGAGCCAAAGCCACCGGCCATGTCGGTGACGGCTACCTTGATCAGCGACAGGCCCATCAGGGTAATGATGGTGCCGGTTACGACCGGGGTGATCAGTTTGCGCAGCTTGCCGATGAACTGGCTGAGCACCACTTCGATAAAGGCGGCGAAAAAACAGATACCGAAGATCGTCGAAAGGATTTCATCGGTGCCACCGCCCCGGGCCTTGACCATGAAGCCGGCGCTGAGGATCACACTGATAAACGAAAAGCTGGTGCCCTGCAGGCACAGCAGCCCGGAACCCACTGGACCGAATTTACGTGCCTGCACAAAAGTGCCCA
This sequence comes from Pseudomonas sp. GW821-FHT03A09, assembly GCF_059421065.1. NCBI lineage: Bacteria > Pseudomonadati > Pseudomonadota > Gammaproteobacteria > Pseudomonadales > Pseudomonadaceae > Pseudomonas > Pseudomonas sp. GW821-FHT03A09. The sequence continues at coordinate 182,664 of NZ_JBWKUX010000010.1, forward strand.
GCCCCGAGACGAACAGCGCCATGCTCACCAGGTACGGCACTTCGCTTTCCAGGCCCAATACGCCGCCGACAATCAGGGTAGGGGTGATGATGCCGACGAAGCTGGCGAGCACGTGCTGCAACGCGGCAAAAATCGCTGCGGTGAAGTGCGGGCGGTCTTCCAGGCCGTAGATCAGGTCGGATTTATAACGGGGGCGAGGGGTTTGAGTGTCAGACAAAATACGAGCCCGGTAGGGAAAGGGGCGCGCAGGATGCCAGAAAGTGCCGGCTGTCAGAAGTGTGTAAAAATATTTCGAAACATCCTGCATTAAATCATCAAGGCTGCCGATAGCCTGGAAAGGCCCACATTCCAACGATAACAGTGGTGCCCAAAGGTCAGAGCGGCGCGTTGACGCCGACTGATTGTGTCGCGGCATGGACGCTCGCCACCACCACTTCTCGAGAGCACCCCTATGTCCCTTCGTAATCTGAATATTGCCCCTCGCGCTTTTCTCGGTTTTGCGTTCATTGCGTTGCTTGTCGTGATTCTTGGGGTGTTTGCGGTCAACCGCATGACCCAGATCCGCCAGGCCTCGCTGGACATGGGCACCAACCAACTGCCCAGTGTGAAGTTCCTCGGCAACATGACCGAGAACGTACTGCGCCTGCGCATTCTCTCGTTCCGCATCTTGATCAATCGGGAGCCGACGGCCCTGGATGAGGCCAAGACCCGTGTGGCGGTATTGGTGGATAAGGTCAAACAAGCCCAGAGCGCCTACGCCGCCATGCCGGCGGGTACGGAAGAGGCGGCCTTGTACAAGACGTTCGCCGCTACCCTCGACAGTTACCTCAGCGCACAGGTCGAAATGATGTCGCTGTCCCAGCAGAACAAGGTCGAGGAGATGCGCAGCCTGATCAACACCCGGATCAAGGACGGCACCGACCTGATGGGGGAGCAGTTGAACAAATTGATTGCGATCAACAGTGCGGACGCGGATCAGGCCGGGCGTAACGCCGAGAGCAGTTATCAGATGGCGGTGACCGGAATCATCATCGTCGCCGTGGTGGCGGCGCTGATGACGGTGCTGCTGGCCTGGTTGCTCACTCGCAGCATCGTCACGCCGCTGCGCAAAGCTGTGGACATGGCTGAAACCATTGCCGGTGGCAACCTGACCAAAACCATCGAAGATGACGGCAAGGACGAACCGGCGCGCCTGCTCGGCGCGTTGTCGGCCATGCAAGCCAACCTGCGCCAGACCATTCACCATATCGCCGGTTCGGCCACACAACTGGCCTCTGCCGCCGAAGAACTGAGTGCCGTCACCGAGGAAGCGTCCCGGGGCCTGCAGCAGCAAAACGATGAAATCGACCAGGCCGCCACGGCGGTCAACGAAATGACTGCCGCCGTGGAAGAGGTAGCGCGCAATGCGGTGTCCACCTCCGAAGCTTCTGGCCAGTCCAACCAGGCCGCCCGGGAAGGCCGCGACCGCGTGGTGGAAACCGTCGGTGCCATCCAGACCATGACCCAGGACGTGCAAAGTACTGCCGTACTGATCGAAGGCCTGGCGTCCCAGGGCCGGGACATCGGCAAGGTGCTCGACGTGATCCGTGCGATTGCCGAGCAGACCAACCTGCTGGCCCTCAACGCCGCCATTGAAGCCGCACGTGCCGGTGAGGCCGGGCGCGGGTTCGCGGTGGTGGCCGACGAAGTACGGGCGCTGGCTCACCGCACGGCACAGTCGACGCAAGAGATCGAAAAAATGGTCGCCGGCATCCAGAGCGGTACCGGTGAAGCCGTGCATTCGATGCAGCAGAGCAACCAGCGCACCCACGCCACCCTGGAAATGGCGCGCGCCGCGGGTGTGGCCCTGGAGCAGATCACCCAGTCCATCAGCCTGATCAACGAGCGCAACCTGGTGATCGCCAGCGCTTCGGAAGAACAGGCCCAGGTGTCCCGTGAGGTGGACCGCAACCTGGTCAACATCCGCGACCTGGCGAGTCAATCGGCGGCGGGGGCCAACCAGACCAGCGCGGCCAGCCATGAGCTGTCGCGCCTGGCGGTGGATCTGAATGGGATGGTGGCGCGGTTCGTGATCTAACCAGCTGCGCAGGTCAATGGTGGGAGCTGGCTTGCCTGCGATGCGGTGGATCAGTCAATTATGTACTGACTGACAGATTGCTATCGCAGGCAAGCCAGCTCCCACATTGGTTGTGTGGAGTGTCAGGCGTTAGTGCTTCCAGGCGGGCGGGTTCACCAGGTTTTTCGGCTTTTGCCCGGCCAACGCCTGCAACAGATTATCCACCGCACACTTGGCCATCGCCTCCCGTGTCTCATGGGTCGCAGAGCCGATGTGCGGCGTGGCCACCACGTTGTTCAAACGCAGCAACGGTGAGTCGTGGTTCAGCGGCTCACGCTCGAACACGTCCAGCCCGGCCGCCCGGATAGTGCGTTGCTGCAACGCTTGCACCAACGCGGCTTCGTCCACCACCTTGCCCCGCGAGATATTGATGAAGATCGTCTCAGGGCCCATGCGTGCAAACGCCTCGGCACCGATCAGCTTCTCGGTTTCGGCCGTCAGCGGCAGGGTCAGGCAAACAAAGTCAGCCTCTTGCAGCAAGTCATTCAAGCTGCGGTATTGCGCGCCAAAGCGTGCTTCCACCGCTGGCTTGGGCGAATGGCTGTGGTAGATCACCGGCATGCCGAAGCCGAAGTGCCCGCGCTGGGCCAGGGCTTCGCCGATGCGGCCCATGCCGATGATACCCAGGGTCTTGCCATGCACGTCGGTGCCGAAGTGCGCAGGGCCGATGTTCTTGTTCCATTGACCGGCGCGTACCATGTCCGCCAGTTCGACTACCCGGCGCGCGGTGGCCAGGATTAACGCAAAGCCGGTGTCGGCAGTGGTTTCGGTGAGCACATCCGGGGTGTTGCTGAGCAGAATGCCGCGCTGGGTCAGGTAGTCGATGTCGTAGTTGTCGACGCCTACCGAGACGCTGGCCACGGCCTGCAGGTTGGGCGCCAGGTCCAGCAGCTTGGCGTCCAGGCGCAGGCTGGCGCCGAGCAAGCCATGGGCAGTGGGCAGTGCGTCGCGCAATTTGGCCAGGCCGGTGTCGTCCAGGGCTTCGATCAAGGTGACATCGGCCTGTTCCTGCAGGCGCGCCATCAGCGGCGCGGAGAGTTTTTTGTACAACACGACAGACTTTTTCATGAGGTTTTTACCTTCAACTCCAGGGTTGGCATCCGTACGCGATCACTGGCGCCGGGCTTGAGGAAAATCGTCAACACCACCGACAGCAGCAGCGCACCGCTCATCAGCAGGTACGAAGCGCCGGGCGAGCCGGTGCTGCTATTGAGGTAACCCACCAGGTACGAACCGCCGAACGAGCCCAGGGCGCCCATGCTGTTGATCAGCGCCATGGCGCCACCGGCGACGTTGGCCGGCAGGATTTCCGGGACGATGGCGAAGAATGGACCGTAGGGTGCATACATGCAGGCCCCGGCAATCACCAGCAGGGTGTAGGACCACCAGAAATGTTCGGCACCTAGCGCGTAGGAACCGTAGAACGCGATAGATGCAATCAGCAACGGCGGCCACACGAAGCGCTTGCGCTTTTGCAGCTTGTCCGAGCCCCAGGACACCACGAGCATGCCGATCACCGCCGCCAGGTATGGCAGGGCAGAGAGCCAGCCGGCCTCGACCATGTCCATCTGCAATCCGGCCTTGAGAATCGACGGCAACCACAGCACAAAGCCGTACACGCCGATGCTCCAGCAAAAGAACTGCAGCGCTAGCACGATCACCTTGGGCGAGCGGAAGGCCTCGGCGTAGTTCTTCACGGCCTTGATGCCCACCTGTTCGGCGGCCAGGGCGCTTTCTAGGTCCTGTTTCTCGCCGTCGCTGAGCCATTTGGCATCCTTGGGGCGCTCGTCGGCGAGCTTCCACCAGATAAACGCCCAGATCACTGCCGGCAAGCCTTCGATGATGAACATCCAGCGCCAGCTGAAGTGCTGCACCAGATAGCCCGAGACCACCGACATCCACAGCATGGTTACCGGGTTGCCGAGGATCAGGAACGTATTGGCGCGGGAACGTTCGGCACGGGTGAACCAGTGGCACAGGTACACCAGCATCGCCGGCATCACCGCCGCTTCCACCACGCCGAGCATGAAGCGGATGGCGATCAGCATGTAGGCGTTGGACACCACACCCGTCAGGGTCGCCAGGCCACCCCACAGGATCAGGCTGACAAAGATCAGCTTTTTAACGCTGCGCTTCTGCGCATAGATCGCCCCCGGCACCTGGAAGAAAAAGTAGCCGAGGAAAAACAGCGCGCCCAGCAACGACGACATGCCGGGGGTGATCATCAGGTCTTCGGCCATCCCGGAGGCGGCGGCGAAGCCGTAGTTGGCGCGGTCCAGATACGCCAGGCTGTAGGTGATAAAAACGATGGGCATGATGTACCACCAACGGCGGGTGGCGAGTTTCAAGGTGTCCATGGGGTTGCTCCTGAGCTTGTTGTAGTTGTGGCAACAGGTTGTAGTGAGCGGGCTTGCCCCGCGCTGGGCTGCGAAGCAGCCCCTTTGATTAGCCCGCTTTCTGTACCAAGGGCAGGTCTTCCCTCAATGGCAAACCTTCCATATCTCCACGGCTCTGCACGGCACGGCTGCCGATCCAGTTACCGCGCTGCACGGCTTCGGGAAAGCTGAGGTTTTCCAGCAGGGCACTGACCATGCCCACGGCAAAACCATCGCCGGCGCCCACGGTATCCACCACTTTTTCCACGGGGACTGCGGCGATAAAACCTTGGTCCATCTGGGTCCGGTAGTAAGCGCCATCCGCCCCGAGCTTGATCGCCACGGCCTCGGCGCCTTGGTCGAGGTAAAAGGCCGCGATGTCGGCCGGGTCATCGAAGCCGGTGAGCAAACGGCCTTCACTCAAACCTGGCAACACCCAGTCGGCCAGGGCGGCGAGGGCGTTGATTTCGCGGATCATCTGCGACTGGCTGGGCCACAGCGACGGGCGCAGGTTGGGGTCGAACGACACGCTGCGTCCGGCCTTGCGCATCTGCGTCATCAGCTCGTGGGACAGTTCACGGGTGACGTCGGACAGCGCGGGTGGAATGCCGGTGGCGTGCAGGTGACGCGCTTGCAGTAACGCGGGGCTGATGGCGGCGATGGACAAGTGGCTGGCGGCCGAACCTTTGCGGAAGTACTCGACCTGGGGATCGGCGCCCGTCTCTTCACGGGACTTGAACTGAAAGCCCGTAGGGTGCAGCGGATCGACCGTCACGTGGCGGCAGTCCAGGCCTTCCTTTTTCAATGTATCGACCACAAAGCGGCCCAGGGAATCATTGCCGACCCGGCTCAGCCAGGCCACCTTGAAGCCCAGGCGTGACAGGCCGATGGCCACATTGCTGTCGGCGCCGGCAATGCGTTTGTGAAACTGCGCCACTTGCGCCAGGTCGCCGGTCTGCTCGGCGACGAACATCGCCATGGTTTCACCAAACGACAGGATATCGATCTCAGACATGGGCATTCTCCATGCGGGGCTGGCCAAGGACGGCGAGGGCGGCGACCTGTTGCGTGGTGACCTGGATCAGGTCATCACCTTGCAGCGGGAATTCCACGGCCCGGGTAATACCTTGAGTCATGTGCTTGAGCAGTTGTTCCCACAGATGCAGGTCGGTGACGCCGGGTGGCAGGGCGACGAGTTTGCCGTCGGCACGACGGGCCACGGCCTTGCAATGCAGGTAGTCCACGTGTCGTCCGAGCAGGCGTGCCGCCGTGAGGGCGGACTGGTCCTGCCACTGCCAGTTGCCGATGTCGAAGGTCATCTTGACCGGCAGGCCCAGGCGCTCGACTTCGGTGAAGAAACGCTGCATGGGCTCGATACGCCCGCCGTGCAGGGTCTGGTCGTTTTCCACCAGCAGCTTGACCGAGTGACGGTTGAGCAGGGCGTGCAGGCTTTGCAGGTCGTTGGTATCAGTGAAGTAGCCCAGCGATACCTTGAGCCATTGCGAGCCAAACGCCTGGGCGCGGTCGAGGGTGGCGGCCAGCTCTGCATTGGGCTGGGCGCGTCCGGCGACCCAGAGTTCCAAGGGCGATGAGAACACCGATTCCAACTGGTGTTGCGCCGCTGCTTGAGCGAGTTCGACTGGTTGCTCGTGGGTCAACAGTTCTTCACGCCATTCGATGCGCTGGGCACCGGCAGCGGCGAGTAGCTCGACAAAACTCAATTGGCCTTGTTGGCGCACCAGGTCGGCGCCGTAGCTGGATAGGCTGATGGAGACGGGGTATTTATGCATTGTTGTGTACCTCTGAAACCGGTTTCATTTTTAAGCGAAAATCAAATCTGTGGGAGCTGGCTTGCCTGCGATAGCAGTTTCTCAGTCAATACACAGCTGACTGATCCACCGCCATCGCAGGCAAGCCAGCTCCCACATGGGATTGTGTGGAGCCTCGGATGATCAGTTCGGGCAGGAAATCCAGGGTGCGCGTTGGCTCGGTATCGCCACGCAAGCGCCTGAGCAGGCAGTCGAACGCGGTGGCGCCAATGGTGTCGGTAGGCTGGGCGAGTGCGGTGATGCCCGTGCCCACCAGCGGGTACCAATCCAGGTCATCCAGGGCGATCAGCCCTACATCCTCGAATAGGTTGCAGCCCAGCCGCTTGAGTGCGCGGGTACAGGCCAGCGCGGCAACACCGTTGGCGCAGAACAGCGCCTTGGGGCCGGGTTTGGCAATGAAGGTGTGCAGAGCGCTTTGCAGTTCGTCATCCAACGCCAGCACGGCGCCGGTCAACCCAGGGCGGCTGGCAATCTCGGCCTCGAAACTCGTCACACGTTCCAGTCGCGAACTGGTGCCATCGGTAGCTTCGCTCACCAGCATCACATCGCGATAACCCTGTTGTTCCAGGTGATCCATGGCCATGCGCACCGCCGCCGGGTTGTCCAACCCTACCAGGTCGCTGTGCAGCGGTTCGACCTTGCGGTCCACCAGTACCAGGGGCATTTCCCGTTGCAGTTCCAGCAGTTGGTCGAGGTGATGGCCGAGGGTGTTCACGATCAACCCTTCGATGTTGTACGAGCGCAATGCCGCCAGATGCTGGCGCTCTTGTTCATCATCGCGGTCGGTGTTGCACACCACCAGGCTGTAGCCGTGCTGGCGGCAGGCGGTTTCCACGCCGTGCATCACGGCAATGGAATAGGGGTTGCGGATATCCGCCACCAGCATGCCGATCAGGCGCGTGCGGCCACGTTTGAGGCCGCGGGCCATCTGGTTGGGGCGGTAGCCGAGTTCATCGATGGCTTGTTCGATGCGCAAGGCAATGGCATCGGAGAGCAGGGCGCGGTCATCGCCGATAAAACGCGAAACGCTGGCTTTGGACACACCGGCGTGTTGGGCCACGTCGAGCATGGTCACACGGCTGCGCTGGGCGGCGGAAAATGAAGTCACGGTGGAGCCTTTCTTATTGGAATTCGGATTGCACTGAAACCGGTTTCAGAAGACACCAGGCAGAGCCTGTCGTCAAGAAAATATTCGTCGGTTGATGCTGTGTTAATACCGGTTGCCCCGACGGGTGGCGAGCTTACCTGTCAGATCTGACAGTATCCGAGCGATCAGTCAGGGTGTTCAATTGCCCATAGGTAAAGCGCGTCACAGGCTTAAAACGCGTTGGACATTGGATCTACGGGAGGTTGCCATGAGCAAACTAAAGCCCATTAACTCAAAGCCTAAAAAGGCCAAGGCGGGTAGTGTTGCTTCTGGTTCAGGGACTGTCCTGGCTTTAGATGGCCCCCGGGTAATCCATGCACTGCCAGATGGGTTAGTGCCTGCACAGTACTATTTCAATGACCTTGAAGTGGAAATCGTAACGCCATGGAATTTTTTGCCCGGCATTGGCGACACTCACTATGTCGTATTTGTTTGGGATGACCACAGCGCTGCGCCTGTCGACGTGCTACCGCCCTTGCAACTGGATGGCCCGCTGACCCCGGCCGACTTCCCCATCCCTTTTTCGATTCCTCAGGCTTTCCTGTTGAACAGTGCGTTTGTCGATCTCTATTTTCGGATCCATGTCGACTCGCCCGCCTCTCCAAGTTTTGATACCTCTGAGGCGACATTGCTCAGAATCAAACGCGATGCTCCGGGGGCAGGCGGGCCGCTGCTACCGGCGATTTATCCGGTCGATCCGATCACCGACGCTTACCTGGCCGACACGCCCCTGGTGCCCATGGAAATCCCGAATGGTTATCTGGGGCGTGAGGTCGGTGATGAAATACTGATGTATTTTTCGGATATGAACACGTTGCCGACCGGTGCGCCCACTGTGATCTCACCGCCGCTGGTGAGTGCTACCGGGCAAATATTCGTCGATGTTCCCAATACGGTTTTCCAGAACTTCCCGGGTGCCGCGTTTATTTTTTGCTTCTACCGCCTGCGCGATCGCGCCTGCAATCTAAACCCGGAGTTTTCCCTGGTGGCGCAAGCTGCGTTGCAGGTGGGGCTGCCCACTCCGACGTACATACGGCCGCGCTTTCCGCAGGCTGACTCTGAGCCGCTACTGAATCCGAACCGATATATGACGTGTGCCTGTACACCCAGAATCTGGTTCGGCGTTGAAATTCGTATTGACCCGAATACAGGACCGGGCCCGGGTATCCAGCATGGGGAGTTGGTTGTGATGCACTTTCAGGGCTACCGCCAGGCCCCTGATGTGGACCCACTGCCTGGCATCGTCGATACACAAAGCCACATCTGGGACTCGGTAGCGGACGCCACGGGTTATTCCTTCTGGATTCAGGATGTTGAACGTCTGATCCGCCCGCTCAAGGAGCGTGCGGGTGGGGAGGCGAGTTACAGGGTGTACAGCGCAGGTGTACTGCAAGGCCGATCGGCCTCCAGGTTTGCACGGTTTGACCGTGTAGTGCCTTCGAGTCCGCCCACCCTGTATTGCTGGACTCACGGCAATGCGCCCGAGCCCTGAGTAAGGGCTCAGTTCACGGCATCGGGTGCGTCGAGGCCGCGTTCAGTTCAAGTAATACGAGTTTTGGCTATGCCGCTAATCAAGTGGCAGGGATGTGTGTTGCCGGGAAATGGGTACGAGGTCAATTGCACGGTTGCCGAATTCAGCCTGGCGGATGGGTGTTTTTTATCAGGAACCTACAGTGAACGAGTGTGGAGATCATCAAAAATGAGCAGCAATCCTAATGTGCCCTTGGCACCCTTGGCAAACCCGGCCGCCGTGACTATTGCGGAGGCACTCGATGATGCGACCGGAACGATTCCGGCCATTCTTGCGACTGGCCCCATCACCGCAGAATGTACAACGGGCGATATTTCAGATTACGACGACTGGTTTGAAGTCGAGATGGCGGACCTCGCACAACCGTTGTTGGTGTGGACTCGCGTAGCAGGGCCGAGGCAGTTGAGTGCGACGCCTATTCCCATCCCCGCCAAGTTCGATCTCACCATTGCGGCTCCTCCAGGCGGTTTCCGGCACGGCTTCTATCAGTTGCGCAGCCTTCAATATCGCGACTTTGGTGGTTTTCCGGGCGGGACGGCGGACATCTCGGACCCTGGCAATTTTACCGTTGACTTGATTCCACCGTATGGCGATCACAGCTTTCGTGATCAGCCTCATGCAGTACTGTGGCCCACAACGCTTCCTGCAGGTGCAGTGATCGACAATGCTTATTTGGTCATGCACGGCGGAGTGCAGTTCGGTATTCCCGATAACGACTTTGTGCCTGTACCTGGCAGGTGGGCACCTGGGGACTTTATTACTTTCTACTGGAGCCCGGTGATGTTCCCACGGCCAATGGACATCGTCAGTCCTCCCGGTGGGATTCCAATGTTGCCGACAGGCAATACGTTTTTCCTACCAGCAGCAATGATTGACGTGAGTGGGGACTACCACGCGATCTACACCATTACGGACCGGGCGGGGAATGTCAGTCGTCCTTCGTTCGTTGAAACCCGGCGTGTTGCCTTGATCGAAGATCCAGAGCGCGGAACCCCGTTTCTACCTCTGGCGCCTGCGCCCGAGAGCGGCAGTACAGACAACTTGATCGATATCGCAGATTACCTGTTGGACCCTGAGGTATGGGTCAGGACTTATAACCATCATGCCTCCTTGCTTGATCGATTGGAGGTGCAGTGGGATACGCAACCTTATGGCCCATTGGGGATGCCTTTCACGACGTTCCCGCAGGTATTCAACGGCATGCAGGCTGCAATCAGGGCAGCTTATACCCAGACCACGGTGGGGCCGCAGTCGGTGCCTGTACGCTATCGGATTTCCCGCAACGGCACGCTGTTCCCTTCCTTCGATAAAACCATCCTGCTCGATTTGTCGGTAGGGGGGGCAATCAACCCTGGTTTGCCGGGTACACCCAACATTAACCTCAACGAGGCTCACGTATTCGGTGATGGTTCGACGACTCCGGATGTGCTGCTGCCGGCTCATGCGAACCTACCGGTACGTGTGGACATCGTACTGTGGACCGTTGCAGTGGCACCGCATGTGGGGTTGTCGATCATCTTCCTTTGGGAGGATGAACGAGTCGGACCGTTTCCTATCGGTACTGCGGCGGGTGGCAGCACCTTCTCGTTCAATATCGACTGGGACGTCGTTGCTCGTCATGGCAACGACTTGAAGACCATCAAGTATCTGGTCCTCGACCCGGCGACAACCAACGAAAACGAGTCGCCATCTACCACGGTTGATGTGCAGAATGCTGTCACAGTGGAGCTGGCGAAAGCGCAGTATTTGAATCTGGTCGGGACCCGGTGGGGATGTGGGTCGTTGAAAACCCGGACACCGGGCACTCCACCTGTGCTGTTTGGCGAAGTGTATGTGCCAGGCGACCCGATGATGGCAGTTGGCGTGCCGCTGACGTTGACGCTGAGCCTTACCAATACACTGGCTGGTCGTCCACCAGGACCGTTCCCCTTGACGCTGACTCATCCAAGCTTGAGCGCAGCTGACATCGCGAACGGGATTACGTTTGAGGTCGATTACATGCCCTATCTGGCACAGGCGCCGACGGGCAATTGCGAGGCGACTTACTCGACGGTCTTGCAAAATGGTGTGACTGGACACGGGGAGCTGTCGGACGTACGTGTTCAGATGTCCAATCCTCATACCTACTGCGATGGGACCGTTCCTCCCTCACCTTGACCAAGCTTGAAACAGAAAAGGGGAGCGCAGCTCCCCTTTTCTTTGCGCAAGTATTTTCCCCCGCCCTGACCGCTGTCGGTTCACCCACATCAATAAGATAAGTCCTACAGAGCTTGGGATGTTTGATCCGTACTCTCTGCGCCGCACAGGTAAGGCTCCATTCCTTGGGAACGAGCCAAACCGTTTTCAGAGGCTCTACCCCCAGAGAGTGATCGACCATGTATGTACCAGCCAACTTCAAGCTCAAGCCCCTGAGCGCGATGATGAAAGTCCCGACCATGACCCTGCTTATGTTTGCAGCGGTTCATGGTGCTGCCCACGCCGATCAGCTGATTGGCGAAGGCAGGACCATTGATTCCTCGGAATCGTCCAAAGACTGGCAACTGGATCAGAAGTCCGAACTGACCCTTAACGGCGCCAGGGCTCAGAGTATCCTGGCCAATGATTCGGCCTTGATTGTGAACACTGGAAGTCGAGTCAATGACATCCGTGCAACGCAAGGTTCGAGCGTCAGCCTCACTGGCGCACATGTGGAGTCGAGCAACCCGACGTTCGGCGCTTTGCGTCTGGATGACAGTACTGCAACCATCACCGGCAGCACCCTGATCAGTCATACCAATTTTGGCTTGCAGGCGTTCCAGAGCGTGGGCTCCTCCAAAGGTGGCGTTGCCGAAGTATTCAACAGTGTAATCCAAGGTGTGGCTGCAGGAGCGGTTGCGCAGGGCAACAGCGAGTTGCATTTCAACCAAAATTCCTGGGTGGAAGGCACCGGTGCCGACAGTGCGGGTGTTCGGGTGGACAGTGGGGCACTCGTGACCGCCAGCCAAAGCACCCTGATCGGTGGCAAGAACGGTGTGGTCATGACCAACCAGTTGAACAGCACCGAAGCCGGCAAGCTGGTGCTGGATAACTCGCATGTCGCTGGTCGCACGGGGTCCGCGATTCTTGTGGAAGGCCGGCCGGGTCGAGTTCCGACCGTCGAGATCGATGTTCGCAATGGTTCGACCCTGACCGGTGGCAACGGCACGTTGCTCGAAGTCAACAGCGGCGCAACGGCGAACATGAATGTCGACAACAGCCGCTTGAATGGCAACGTTGTTGTCGAGGATGGCAGCACTGCGCATTTGAGCCTGCAAAACAATGCCGGCCTTATCACTAGCCTCAACGTGGGCGGCGCCTCTTTCTGGGAATTGACTGGCGACAGCCAGGTAGGCGCCTTGAGCCTGGCTGGTGGTACGGTGAAATTTGGTGATACTGATGCGTTCTATCGGTTGGACTTGGACACCCTGGAAGGTAATGGCACGTTTGTCATGGGCACCGATTTTGCCCGTGGCGTCACGGACTTCCTGAACATTGAAGGCGAAGCCAAGGGCAATCACAGCCTGTTGCTTGCGGCCAGCGGTGTTGAACCGATCAACCCTGAAGAAATCCGCATCGTGCACACCGGTGGTGGCGACGCTAACTTCTCCCTGGTAGGCGATGTGGTCGATGTGGGTGCTTACTCCTACGGCCTGAAAAAGGAAGGCACCGACTGGTTCCTTGACCCGAACAACCGTGTAATCAGCCCAGGCACCCGCTCCGTGCTGGCACTGTTCAACACCGCACCCACCGTATGGTACGGCGAGGCAACCTCATTGCGTACGCGTATGGGTGAATTGCGATTTGAACCAGGCCAGGCAGGCGTTTGGATTCGTGGTTATGGCAACAAATACAAGGTGTCCGACAGCACGGGTGTAGGCTACAGCCAGAACCAACAGGGCTTTACCCTGGGTGCCGACGCACCGCTGGCCGATAGCCAATGGCTGGTCGGTGTGATGGCCGGTCACAGTACATCGGATCTGAATCTCAAACGCGGTACGTCCGGTAACGTGAAAAGCTACTACCTGGGCGCGTATGCCACCTGGCTGGACGAGGAGAGTGGCCTGTATTTCGATGCGGTCGCCAAGGTCAACCGGTTCCACAACGAGTCCAAGGTCGGTTTGAGCGACGGCACCACGTCGAAAGGCAAGTACAACAACACCGGTGGTGGTTTGTCGGCCGAGTTCGGTCGCAACATCAAGCTCGATGACGGCTTCTTTGTTGAGCCGTATGCCCAGATGTCGACCGTGGTGATCCAGGGTGCCAATTACAACCTGGACAATGGCCTGCAAGCCAAGGGCGAGCGTACACGCTCCATCATGGCCAAGGCCGGTGCTACGGTTGGGCGTGACATCCAGCTCGACAGTGGCAGTGTGGTCCAGCCTTACCTGCGCGCGGCAATGGTGCACGAGTTTGCCAACAACAATAAGGTGTCGGTGAACAACAATGTGTTCAACAATGATCTGTCCGGCTCGCGTGCCGAGTTTGGTGCGGGTGTGGCGGTGAAGCTGTCGAAGAACCTGCAACTGCATGCTGACCTTGAACACAGCAGCGGCGGCACAGTTGAACAGCCTTGGGGTGCCAACGTGGGTGTTCGTTACACCTGGTAAATCTCGATTAGGAAAAAGCCCGTATCGCTAGATACGGGCTTTTTTTGTTTGCTTCAGGTGTGAATGTCGAAGTTAATGACCAAGGCGTGTACCTGTCCGTTCGGGTCGGTATCGGTGGTAGCAACGGCGGAGCCTTGTACCTTGATAAGCTGCGGGGAGATTTGTTGAATGGACAAGGTGCCGGTAATGCCGCGAACAGCATAGGCTTCGGTCGCTGTCTTGACCGATAGCCAAATTCTGGTGGAGGTGAATTCACTCTGCGCCAAATCGATCGTCGTGCCGGCCGGCGTGCGATCCGGAAACTGAATGTAGATTTCCCGCACTGTATCCTGGCCCTCGGTGTTGCGCCCGGTAATACCCAGAATGCGTTGGGAGGGGTCATTCACAATAGTGATGGTTTGGATGTCGATGACCTGGTTATCCAGGAACACAGAGAAGGTTCCCTCTGCCTCACGTGCCCGGGGGAACAATACGCTCTGTTGGTGGGGAGTCAGCGTTGCAGTTTGTGCTGGCATGATTGCGTCTCCATCTTTGATGAATAGGTCAACAACATGGAACGGTGCCTGGCTTTATCGACAACTGTCCTCGAATCAGCCAACGTACCTTGGTTTCAATTAGACGCGTTTTCTTGAATAAATCTACTGTCAGATATGACAGTTCAATAGGTCGGTTCTTTATTTCTTTTAGGCTTAAGCAAGTGCTCGGCACGAGGGGGTATCGCTTAGCCGAAGAGCCCTGCCGCAATATTGATCGAGAATCCCAGGATTGCTGTATTGAACAGAAACCCGATCAACGACTGCCCCAGCACCACCTTGCGCATGCTTCGCGTGGCCACACCCACATCCGAAGTCTGCACCGCCACGCCGATGGTGAACGAGAAGTACAGGAAGTCCCAATAGTTCGGCGTGAGCAGGCCTTCGGCAAAGCGCAGCGCCGGTTCCTTGCCATCCCAGGTGTAATAAAGGCGCGCGTAATGCACGCTGAAAATCACCCCGATCAGCAGCCACGAACCAATCACCGTCAACCCGGTAAAGCCGTAGTGCAATAGGCGCTCGGTGCTCGCTAGGTCTTTGCTGCCGATCAGCTCGAAGGTGATGGCGGCGAGGCTGGCGATGGCGGCGATGCACACCATGAACAGCACCAGGCCGGCGTTTTCATCCTCGATTTCAGCGATGCGTTGTACGTCCGGGGCTTTGGCGCGGATGGTCAGCCACAGCATCAAAACCAGATAGGTCCACACGCCAGCGTTCCAGCCGATGAGGATCTTGCTCAGAAGAGTGTCGGCCGGTACCAGGATGCCGACGGTAATGCCCAGCGCAGCGGCGGTGGAGAGGCGAGGGTGGGTGCGGGTGAAGAAGGGCATAGGTGCTCACGGCTGACGATGTGTCAGCAGACTCTACCTGATCATGGACGCGATCAATAACCCTGGTGGAAGTGAGCTTGTGTGGGAGCCGGGCTTGTCGAATCGTCGCACCGCCGCGATGCAGGCACCTCGGTGTGTTAGTCACACCGCGGTGATGCCATCGCAGCGGTGCGACGATTCGACAAGCCCAGCTCCCACACAAGCCAGCTCCCACATTTTTGACTGTATACCCCTCAAGAAGGGGTTTAGCGGGAGCGTTTCTTCACCAGCTTCATGACCACCACAAAGAACACCGGCACAAACACCACCGCCAGTGTGGCCGTGATCATTCCGCCAATCACCCCTGTACCAATCGCCTGCTGGCTCGCCGAACTGGCACCGGTGGCAATCGCCAACGGCACCACGCCGAGAATGAAGGCCAGCGACGTCATGATGATGGGGCGCAGGCGCAACCGTGCAGCTTTCAAGGTGGCGTCGATCAGGTCGTCCCCTTGCTGGTACAGATCCTTGGCGAACTCGATGATCAGAATCGCATTCTTCGCCGACAGGCCGATGATGGTGATCAGGCCCACCTTGAAAAACACATCGTTGGGCATACCGCGCAAGGCCACTGCCAGCACCGCGCCGAGCACGCCCAGCGGCACTACCAGCAAGACCGAGGTCGGGATCGACCAGCTTTCATACAGCGCCGCCAGGCACAGGAACACGATCAGCAGCGACAGGCCGAGTAGCAGCGGTGCCTGGGAGCCGGACAAGCGCTCCTGCAGTGACAGGCCGGTCCATTCCTGGCCCAGGCCGGCGGGCAGTTGGCTGACCAGGCGCTGGATTTCTTCCATCGCCTCGCCGGTACTGTGGCCGGGCGCCGCTTCGCCGGAAATGGCGATGGCCGGGTAGCCGTTGTAGCGCGTCAGTTGGGCCGGCCCTTGGGTCCACTTGGCTTCGACAAAGGCCGACAGTGGCACCATCTTCCCGGCGTTGTTGCGCACGTTGATTTTCATCAAGTCCGCCACTTGGCTGCGCTGGTCACCTTCAGCCTGCACCACCACGCGCTGCATGCGTCCCTGGTTGGGGAAGTCGTTGATGTAAGCCGAACCGATGGCTGAGGACAGCACGTTGCCAACGTCCGCAAAGGATACTCCCAGGGCGTTGGCTTGCTTGCGATCCACCTGCAGCTGCACTTGGGGCGCTTCGGCCAGGGCACTTTCGCGCACGTTGGCCAGGATCGGGCTTTTCGCGGCGGCTGCCAGCAATTCTGTACGTGCTGCCATCAACGCAGCATGACCGACACCACCACGGTCCTGCAGACGGAATTCGAAGCCGCTGGAGGTGCCCAGGCCGTCTACCGGTGGCGGCAGGATCGCATAGGCAACGGCGTCCTTGAGCTCGGTGAAGGCCATGTTGGCGCGGTCGGCGATCGACGCCGCCGAGTCATCGCTGCCCCGTTCCGACCAGTCCTTGAGCGTGGTAAATGCCAGTGCCGCGTTCTGCCCGGAACCGGAGAAGCTGAAGCCCATGATCATGGTGGTATCACCCACGCCAGGCTCCTCGGCGTTGTGCGCTTCGATCTGCTCGGCCACCTGCACCGTGCGGTTCTTGCTCGCACCCGGTGGCAGCTGGATATCGGTGATGGTATAGCCCTGGTCTTCCACTGGCAGGAACGAGGAGGGCAGGCGGCTGAACATCCATCCCAGGCCCACCAGCAATACCAGATAGATCAACAGGTACCGGCCGCTGCGCTTGAGGGCATAGGCCACCCAGCCTTCATAGCGATTGGTGAGGCTTTCAAAGCGCCGGTTGAACCAGCCGAAGAAACCGCCCTTGGCATGGTGTTCGCCCTTGGCAATCGGCTTGAGCAACGTGGCGCACAGGGCCGGGGTCAAGGTCAGGGCGAGAAACGCCGAGAACAGGATCGACGTGGCCATCGACAACGAGAACTGTTGGTAGATCACTCCCACCGAGCCTGGCATGAACGCCATCGGCAGGAACACCGCCACCAGCACCAACGTGATACCCACAATGGCCCCAGTGATCTGGCCCATGGCTTTCTTGGTTGCGTCCTTGGGCGACAGGCCTTCGGTGGCCATGATGCGCTCGACGTTCTCCACCACCACAATCGCATCGTCCACCAGGATACCGATGGCCAACACCATGCCGAACATGGTCAGCACGTTGATCGAGAAGCCCAGCAACAGCATGGTGGCGAAGGTGCCCATCAAGGCAATCGGCACCACCAGCGTCGGGATCAAGGTGTAGCGCACGTTCTGCAGGAACAGGAACATCACCGCAAACACCAGCGCCATCGCTTCCAGCAGGGTATAGACCACCTTGGTGATCGAGACCTTGACGAACGGCGAGGTGTCGTACGGGATCTTGTATTCCACGTTGGCCGGGAAGTAGCGCGACAGCTCGTCCATCTTCGCCCGCACCAGGGTCGCGGTGTTCAGCGCGTTGGCCCCCGGCGACAGTTGCACGCTGACGGCGGTGGACGGCTTGCCGTTCAGGCGCGTGGAAAACTGGTATTCCTGGCTGCCGACTTCTACCCGTGCCACATCACCGATGCGCACGGTGGAGCCATCCGGGTTGGCTTTGAGCACGATGTCAGCGAATTCCGCCGGCGTCGACAGTTGGCCCTTGACCAGGATCGCCGCGGTGATTTCCTGGGTCTTGGTGCCGGGCAAATCACCGATGCTGCCCGCCGAGACCTGGGCGTTCTGCGCGCTGATCGCGGCGTTGACGTCGGCCGGGGTGAGGTTGAAACCGATCAGCTTCTGTGGGTCGATCCAGATGCGCATGGCGCGCTCGGCGCCGTACAGCTGGGCCTTGCCCACACCGTCCAGGCGCTTGAGTTCGTTCATCACGTTGCGCGCCAGGTAGTCGCTGAGTGCCACGTCATCGAGCTTGCCGTCGTTGGACGTCAGGGTCACCAGCAACAGGAAGCCGGCGGAGACTTTCTCCACCTGCAAGCCTTGCTGGGTCACCGCCTGGGGCAGGCGTGGTTCCACCGCCTTGAGACGGTTTTGCACGTCCACCTGGGCCATTTCCGGGTTGGTGCCCGGCTGGAAGGTCGCGGTGATGGTGGCCGAGCCGAGGCTGCTCTGGGATTCGAAATACAGCAGGTGATCGGCACCGTTAAGCTCCTGCTCGATCAGGCTGACCACACTTTCGTCCAGGGTCTGGGCCGAGGCGCCCGGGTACACCGCGTAGATTTCCACCTTCGGCGGGGCGACGTTGGGGTACTGCGCCACCGGCAACTGCGGGATGGCGAGGGCGCCGGCCAGCAGGATGAACAGGGCGACCACCCAGGCAAAGATCGGGCGGTCAATAAAGAACTGCGGCATGGCGGGTTATTCCTTTACGAGATGGCCCGAGGCAGGGCTGTCATCCACTTCGACTTTTTCACCGGGGCGCGCGTGTTGCAGCCCTTCGACGACGATGCGATCGCCGGGCTTGAGGCCACTGCTGACGATCCAGCGGTCTTCGACCACGGCACCCAGCTCCACCGGTTGCTGGCTGACAGTCTGTTCGGCATCCAACAGCAGCACCATCGGTACACCGGCACTGTCGCGGGTAATGGCGCGTTGCGGCACGCTGATGCCTTGCTTGTCGACGGCCTGTTCCAGGCGCACCCGCACAAAGCTGCCGGGCAACAGGTCGAGGTCCGGGTTGGGGAACTCGCTGCGCAGGATGATCTGCCCGGTGCCCGGGTCGACGCTGATTTCGGCAAACAGCAATTTGCCCGGCAGCGGGTACAGGCTGCCGTCGTCCTGGATCAGCGTGGCCTTGGCCTGGTCCTGGCCGACCTGCTTCAAGCTGCCGGCGCGGAAAGCGCGACGCAGGTCATTCAGCTCGCGGGTCGATTGGGTCAGGTCCGCGTGGATCGGGTCCAACTGCTGGATGATCGCCAGTGGCGTGGCTTCGTTCTGCCCGACCAGTGCGCCCTCGGTCACCAAGGCGCGGCCAATACGCCCGGAAATCGGCGCAGTGACGGTGGCATAGCCCAGGTTCAGCTTGGCGCGTTCGACGGCGGCCTTGTTGGCGGCGACTTCGGCGTTGGTCTGGCGCAGGTTGGCGCGGGCGTTGTCGTAGTCCTGGGCGCTGATGGCGTTGCCCTCAACCAGTTGGCTGTAGCGTTGCTCTTGCAGGCGCGCCTGGAACGCATTGGCTTCGGCTTTGCTCAGGTTGGCCTGGGCGCTGTCCAGATCGGCCTTGAAAGGCGCCGGATCGATGCGGAACAGCACATCGCCTTGCTTGACGTCGTGACCTTCCTTGAACACCCGTTGCATCACAACACCGGCCACCCGTGCACGCACTTCGGCGATACGCGGCGCGGCAATACGCCCGCTCAGCTCGCTGGTGATGGAAAGGGGCTTGGCCTCAAGGGTTTCGATGCGGACTTTGGCCAGGGGCATTTCCGGCGCTTCGTCGGCCGATTTGCCGCAAGCGCTCAGGGCCAGCGTCAGGGCCAGCAGGCAAAACGGCGCAAACAGATTCTTCGACATGCTCATATCCCAATAATGACTGGTGCATCCTAAAGACACCTGCACCCTGGTGCTGTGAAGCTGTGTAGCTCGTCTGTGAAGAAATGTAAGGTGCGGCGCGCTGGGCGCCGAGGGCGTATATCCTTGCACAACCTTGCAGACACTGGAGATCCAATGTGGGAGGGGGCTTGCCCCCGATGGCGGTATATCAGTTGAAACACGCTTCACTGACCCACCGCTATCGGGGGCAAGCCCCCTCCCACATGGGATTTGTGTACGACCAATAACTGTATTTTCTGGAAACACCTTTTATGCCCAACATCCTCCTGGTGGAAGACGACGCCGCCCTTTCCGAGCTGATTGCCAGCTACCTGGAACGCAATGGCTACCACGTCAGCGTGCTCAGCCGTGGCGACCACGTGCGTGAGCGTGCACGCCTCAATCCGCCGGACCTGGTGATCCTCGACCTGATGTTGCCTGGCCTTGACGGCCTGCAAGTATGCCGTCTGTTGCGTGCCGACTCGGCAGGCCTGCCAATCCTGATGCTCACTGCCCGCGATGACAGCCACGACCAAGTGCTGGGCCTGGAGATGGGCGCCGACGACTACGTGACCAAGCCCTGCGAGCCACGTGTGCTGCTCGCCCGCGTGCGCACCTTGCTGCGTCGTAGCAGCTTGTCCGAGCCTCAGGTGGCCAACGACCAGATCATCATGGGCAACCTGTGCATTGACCTGTCTGAACGCACGGTGACCTGGCGCGAGCAGCCGGTGGAGTTGTCCAGCGGTGAATACAACCTGCTGGTGGTACTGGCTCGACATGCCGGGGAAGTACTCAGCCGAGACCAGATCCTGCAACGCCTGCGCGGTATCGAGTTCAATGGCACCGACCGCTCGGTGGACGTGGCCATCTCCAAGTTGCGCCGTAAATTCGATGACCATGCCGGTGAGGCCCGCAAGATCAAGACGGTGTGGGGCAAGGGTTACCTGTTCAGCCGTTCCGAGTGGGAATGCTGATTCATGTTTCGTGTGCTGATTCGTCTCTACCTGATCACCATCATCACCTACAGCGCGGCGATCTTCCTGATTCCCAAGCTGGTGATCCAACTGTTCGAACACCGCTATACGAACTACAACGTCGAACAGACCCGTGGCCAGCAGAAGCTGATAGTCAAACAGTACCTACGGGCGCCGGTGGAGCGTTGGTCCCAGGTCACCGAACAACTGAACCGCGACTTTGCTCCGCTCAAGGTGCAATTGCTGCTACGCCAGGACGCCAGCTATACGCCCGAAGAGGAGAAGCTGCTGGAGCAGGGCAAGCCAGTGATCCGCCTGGGGGAGTGGGGCTGGATGGAAGACATCAGTTCACCGATCAACCAGCAGTTCGTGGTCAAGTTGAGCGTACCGCCCGACCCGCTGGACATGAACCTGCTGTACTGGTCGATGAATGTGTTGATCGTCGGCGCATTGTTGGCCTGCCTGCTGGTGTGGCTGCGCCCGCACTGGCGTGACCTGGAACGCCTGAAAACCACTGCCGCGCAGTTGGGCAAGGGCAACCTGAGCGAGCGTACGCGCATCCCGGCCAGCTCCAGCATTGGCAGCCTGGGCGCTGTGTTCGACACCATGGCCGACGATGTCGAACACTTGCTCAACCAGCAACGCGACCTGCTCAATGCGGTCTCCCACGAGTTGCGCACGCCGCTCACGCGCCTGGATTTCGGCCTGGCGCTGGCCTTGTCCGAAGACTTGCCCCAGGCCAGTCGCGAGCGCCTGCAAAGCCTGGTGGCGCACATTCGCGAGCTGGACGAACTGGTGCTGGAATTACTCTCCTACAGTCGCCTGCAGAACCCGGCGCAATTGCCCGAGCAGGTGGACGTCGTGCTCGATGAGTTTGTCGACAGTGTATTGGGCAGCGTCGACGACGAGTTGGAAAACCCCGAGATTGTCATCGACGTGGCGCTTGACTGCGCCGTCGAGCGCTTCACCCTCGACCCACGGCTCACCGCCCGCGCTTTGCAGAACTTGCTGCGCAACGCCACGCGCTATTGCGACAAACGCATTCAGGTTGGGGTGAAGGTGTGCCCCAAGGGCTGTGAAATCTGCGTGGATGACGATGGCATCGGTATTCCGGTGGACCAGCGCGAGCGCATTTTCGAGCCGTTCTACCGCCTGGACCGCAGCCGTGACCGTGCCACCGGTGGTTTCGGCCTGGGGTTGGCCATCAGCCGTCGCGCAGTCGAAGCCCAAGGCGGTACGCTGACTGCGCTGGCGTCACCGTTGGGCGGCGCGCGGTTCCGGTTGTGGTTACCGGCGGCCGGGGCATGACCGAGTGCATGGTTCCAACCAAAAGGCATAAACTCAGATGATATTGGTATAAGTCGTTATAAGAAAAATCGCTATCCTGCCGCCAGAAATTTATAAGGCCGCAGGTAGTTGTAATGGATGTGGGTAATTTTGGTTTTGTGGTGGCTGGCCTGATCGTAGGTTTTATCGTCGGCATGACCGGTGTCGGCGGCGGTTCTTTGATGACGCCGATCCTGCTGTGGTTCGGCATCAACCCGGCGACCGCCGTAGGCACCGACCTGTTGTACGCCGCCATCACCAAATCCGGCGGCGTGCTGGTACACAGCAAGAACAAGAACATCGACTGGACCATCACCGGCTGGCTCACCCTGGGCAGCGTTCCGGCCGTGTTGATGACCTTGTGGTTCCTCGCCAGCCTGCACACCGACCCCAGCGCGATGAACGTGGTGATCAAACAAGCCCTCGGCGTGGTGTTGCTGCTGACCGCCCTGGCGATTCTGTTCAAGAAAAGCCTGCTGGCCTTCGCCCAGCGCCATGCGGGTGATGACTATCACATGAGCCCGCGCAACCTGAACGTACTGACGGTGGTCACCGGCGCGATCCTCGGCACCATGGTGGCCCTGACCTCCATCGGCGCCGGTGCCCTCGGTACCGTGGCGCTGTTCATCCTCTATCCCTTCCTGGCCACGCGCCGACTGGTCGGCACCGAGATTGCCCACGCCGTGCCCCTGACCCTGGTGGCGGGCCTGGGCCACGCCAGCATGGGCAACATGGACTGGCACCTGCTGGGCTTCCTGCTGATGGGCTCGTTGCCAGGTATTTACCTCGGCAGCCACATGACCGGCAAAGTCCCGGATGGCGTGCTGCGTCCGTGCCTGGCGATCATGTTGATGACCATCGGTTACAAGCTGGCCTTCTAAGCCTTGACCGGGCCGTTGCCGATCTGCCACACAAACGGCGGCTCCGTGCCATTGATCACCCAATCACCGACAATCCGTGCCTTGTAGATCACCGGGTTGTGGGACGACACCGTGCGAGCGTTGCGCCAATGCCGGTCAAGGGCCTTGCCTTGGCGCACATCCGACGCGCCCAGCGCGTTGAACAGTTCGGTGGTGGCACGCTGGATCAATGCCGACACCACCACCTGGGCCGTCGCCGATTCAATCTCCGCCGCCACATTGGCTTCCCGCTCCGCCACTTCATCTCCCGCAAAGCGCGCCAGGTAGGCCCGTTGCGCTGGTACGGCGGCTTTCAAGGCGCTGGCTTCGGCGGCATACACCAGCGCTGCGACGTCACCCACCACTTGCTGGACCTGCGCATCCTGGCTCACATGGGCCGCGTTGCCATGGCTATAGATTCGCTTGCGGTTGCGCACCTGCTGGGCCACGTCATTGAGCGCCGCTCGGCCGATCCCGGCCAGGCTCGCCAGCAGCACCAACTGGTAGAACGCGGTCTGGTATTTGAAACGGGTGGAAAAGTCGATGATGTTCTCGGCTTCCACCACGGCATCGGTAAAGCGCGTGGTGCCGCTGCCGGTGGTGCGTTGGCCAAAGCCGTCCCAGTCATCGCTTTGCACCACGCCAGGTTGGTGGGTGCGGGTAGCGGCGATCACATCGGCGCCGGTATCGCTGCGCTGGGCGTACACGTCGATCCAGTCCGAGAACAGGCTGCCGGTGCTGTAGAACTTTTCACCGTTGAGCTTCCACTGGTCGCCGTCGGGGCTGACCTGGGTGACCACATCGCCAATGGCCACATTGCCGATTTCGGTCCAGGCGCAGCCGACGATATCGCCGTCGACAAAGCGCTTGAACCATAGGTCGCGCCCGGCGCTCGGCGCGGCATTCAGGCGATCCTCGGCAAAGGCGAAATGCCCGCGCAAGGCTTGCGGCACGTTCGAATCGGCAGCGGCCAGTTCAATCAGCAGTTCAAACAGCTGGGGTAACGAAGCGCCGCCACCACCGTATTCCACCGGCACCCGCACGGCGCCAAAGCCGGCTTGCTTGAGCCACTGGATCGGCTCATAGGGCAGGGCGCGGGTGTGTTCGCGCTCAACCGAGCCCTCGGCGATACGCTGGAAAATCGGCCGGAAACGTGCGGCCAATGTGGGGTAGTCGACGCCGATGGACAGCGGGTTGATGACGTGTTGCTCAGTCATGGGGAACGGCTCCTTGGCAGTGATCAAGTCTTGAGGGGAATGCACAGTCCGTGCCGTGCCTTTTGGCCCGTGTTTACGGGGCAGGGGTGGCGGCTCGCTGTTGCTCCAGCAACAGCAGATCCGCAAATCGACGTGATCCCTCACATTAGCGGCCACGCATCCCAACCCTGTGTTTTGCGCCGTAATGCCTGTAGCGCGGGCCTTTGGTCCAGCCTGGCATGCTTGCTGCTCAAGCCTATGTACATCCTTTTGTGCGAGGTACAGCCAGATGAGTCAGCAAGCCGTGAAATTTGCCTATTGGGTGCCCAACGTCAGCGGTGGATTGGTGGTGAGCAAGATCGAGCAGCGCACCCATTGGGGTATCGACTACAACCGCAAACTCGCGCAACTGGCCGAAGCGGCCGGTTTTGAATATGGCCTCACGCAGATTCGCTTTACCGCCGGTTACGGCGCCGAGAATCAGCATGAATCCGTGGCATTCAGCCATGCGCTGCTTGCCGCGACGACCAAGCTCAAGGTGATTGCGGCGATCTTGCCTGGCCCCTGGCAACCGGCGCTGGCGGCCAAGCAATTGGCGACCATCGACCAGCTCACCAATGGCCGTATCGCGGTCAATATCGTCAGCGGTTGGTTCAAGGGGGAGTTTCAGGCCATCGGCGAACACTGGTTGGAGCACGATGAACGCTATCGTCGCTCGGAGGAGTTTATCCGTGCCTTGAAAGGCATCTGGACCCAGGACGATTTCACCTTCAAAGGCGATTTCTACCGCTTCAACAATTACACCCTCAAACCCAAGCCCCTGGGCCAGCCGGAAGTGTTCCAGGGCGGCAGCTCGCGGGCCGCACGGGACATGGCGGCGCGGGTGTCGGACTGGTACTTCACCAACGGCAATACCCCGGAAGGCATCAAGGCTCAGGTCGACGACATCCGCGCCAAGGCCGCCGCCAATCATCATTCGGTGAAAGTCGGCGTCAACGCCTTCGTGATCGCCCGTGACACCGAAGAAGAAGCCCGCGCCGTGCTGGCGGAGATCATCGACAAAGCCGATCCGGAAGCGGTGAATGCCTTTGGCGATGCGGCCAAACAGGCGGGTAAGGCTTCACCTGAAGGCGAGGGCAACTGGGCCAAATCCAGTTTCGAGGACCTGGTGCAGTACAACGACGGCTTCAAGACCAACCTCATCGGCACGCCACAGCAGATTGCCGAGCGCATCGTGGCGCTCAAGGCCGTAGGCGTGGACTTGGTGCTGGCGGGTTTCCTGCACTTCCAGGAAGAAGTCGAGTACTTCGGCAAACGTGTGCTGCCGCTGGTACGCGAACTGGAAGCCAAGGCGGCGATCAAGCAGGTGGCTTAACCTGATCTGTAGTGAGCGGGGCAAGCCCGCTCACTACAGATATTTCTCTAGGCGCAGGGCAGGGGTGTGGTCTTGGTAATAGTCGGTGATCAGGGCAAAACGTCGGTAGCCGTTGTGTTCGTACAGGGCGAGGGCGCCGGGGTTGTCGGTGCGTACTTCCAGGCGCAGGCGGGCACATTCATGTTCCAGGGCGCAGGCCTCGATACGCGCCAATAGCTGTTTACCCAGGCCTATGCCCCGTGCGTGCTCGGCGATGGCGATGGAGTACAGCCGCGCCAGCGAGGTGCCACGGCGAAACAGCACCAGCGCATAACCCAGCAATTGCTGCTCATTCTCCGCCACCAGCAACTGGCCATGGGCGTGGCTGACCATCCATTGGAAACTGCGCGGCGAGAGCCGGTCGGTGTTGAAACAGTGCTGTTCCAGTGCCATCAGTTCGGGCACATCAGCGGGGGTTGCAACGCGAAAGGAAAGAGCCATATGACCGCCGTAAAAGTGTCGTAACGAAACGGGACTTCTCTAAAAGATCGTGCTTAATAGAAAAGGTCGAGTTCTCTAAAGCGGATCAAATATTATGTCGGCGGTACAAAGTCATTGGCGTGAAGTATCCGAGCAAACTCTTGCGGCGACAATCACTAATAAAGGTTATTTTTCCGCGCCGCCAAAAGCCACCAGTCAAGTTGTGATCATTGTCGAGCGCAAGGAAGATTGGGCCTCTTACTTCCCCAGCGAAGACATCGTCACCGCCCAGGAATACCTGGAGCAGACCCGGGAAAACGAGAGTGGCAAGCGCGTGCAGGTGATCAACCTGTGCCGCAGCTACAAGTACCTGGGGCACGGCTACTACTGCTCGCTGCTGGCCGAAGCCCGTGGGCACAAGGTGATTCCGTCGGTGCGCACCATCAGCGAGCTGACAAGAAAGTCGCTGTACGGCCTGGCTCTGGACGACCTGGATAAAACCCTCGATAAAGCCTTGAGTCACCACCTTTACAGCAATACTGAAGGTTTTACCCTGACCCTTTACTTTGGCCGGACCAATATAGAGCCGTTGCAGGATCTGGCCCGCCAATTGTTTGAAACCTTCCCGTGTCCGATTCTGTTAGTTGATTTCAAAAAGAATAACGGTTGGCATATCGAAGGCGTTAAGTCGGGCGTGTTGCACAAGTTGCGCGATGACCAGGAAGATCAATTCGCCCACGCCCTGGACAACTTCAGCCGCAAGATCTGGCGCCAGCCGCGTTCACGTCGCCTGGCCCGTTATGACCTGGCCATCCTGCACGATCCCCTGGAGCAATTGCCGCCGTCCAACGCCAAGGCCCTGGATAATTTCATCCGTGTCGGCAAAGGCCTGGGCATTGATGTGGAGTTGATCGAACGCAAGGACTATTCGCGCTTGGCCGAGTACGACGCCTTGCTGATCCGCGAGACCACCAGCGTCGACAACCACACCTACCGCTTCGCCAAGAAAGCCGAAAGCGAGGGCCTGGTGGTGATGGACGACCCGGCGTCGATCCTGCGTTGCACCAACAAGGTCTACCTCACCGACCTGCTCAACAGCCACCAACTGGGCATGCCCGCCACCGAGATTCTCTATAAGGAACGACCGGAAGATTTCGAACGCGTCGGCGAGCGCCTGGGCTTTCCGCTGGTACTGAAAATTCCCGACGGCTGTTTCTCCCGTGGGGTGATCAAGGTGGAAAGCCAGGAAGCGCTGCTCAAGGCTACTGCCGAGCTGTTCGAACATTCGGTGCTGTTGCTGGCCCAGGAATTCTTCTACACCGAGTACGACTGGCGCATCGGCGTGCTCAACCGCAAGCCGATCTTTGCCTGCCAGTACTTCATGTCCAAAGGGCATTGGCAAATCTACAACCACAAGGCCATCGGCCAGGACATCAACGGCGAATGCCGCACCCTGGCGGTCCACGAAGCGCCCAAGGCTGTGGTGGAGCTGGCCGTGAAGACCGCCAACCTGATCGGCGATGGCCTCTACGGCGTCGACCTCAAGCAGTCCGGCGACAAGGTGGTGGTGATTGAAGTGAATGACAACCCCAACCTGGACGCAGGCATCGAAGATGCCTATCTGCAGGACGACCTCTATGGACTGGTACTGGAGGAGTTCGTGCGGCGCCTGGAGTTGAAGCGCCAGGGCCAGGTCTGGTGATCCGTCGATGATCCAGCGTTTCGATCTGATCGATGGAAAGCTGCACAGTGGGGAACATGACGATGCCCCGATCATGCTGTTCAACAACCCTGACCTGGCCGAACGAGAGTGGCTGCGTGACCACCACAAGCTGGACGAACACGCCCTGGCCTCGGCGCTGGACCCCGACGAGGTCTCGCGCATCGAGTTTCACCCCGACAACTTGTTCCTGATCTGGAAGCGTCCTGAAAACTACTCCGGCGGCGGCAATCTGGTGTTTGAGGTGTCTTCTTGCGGCCTGCTGTTTTCGCCCAGTCGCTTGTTGGTGATCGCTACCGACGAAACCCCTCTGACGGGGCTTGGCAAGCGGCACCCATTGCACACGCCGCTGGATGTGCTGCTCGACCTGTTGCTCAACAACATCCACCACTACTTGGGCCACCTGAAGGTGATCAAGTTGGTCGCACGGGAATTGCAGCAGCAGTTCAACGCGTCCATGAGCAACCACCACCTGATGCAGATGTTCAGCCTCAGCGAAAGCCTGATCTATTACATCAACGCGCTGCACAGCAACGGCGCTGTGCTGTCGCGGTTGCGCAACCACGCGCAGAAGGAGCATTTCAGCGCGCAGAGCCTGGCGCTGATCGACGACCTGATCATTGAGAACCATCAGTGCTACAAGCAGGCCGAGATCTATTCCAACGTGTTTTCCGGGTTGATCGACGCACGCGGCAACCTGATGAACAACAGCATGAACAACCTGTTGCGCAAACTCACCTTGATCAACGTGGTGTTCCTGCCGCTCAACCTGATTGCGAGCATTGGCGGCATGTCGGAGTTCAGCATGATGACGGCGGGGACACCGTGGTGGGTGTCGTACCCGTTGTTTCTGGCGGCGATAGGGCTGGGTGGGGGATTGATGGTGTTGGGCCTCAAGCGAATAGCCGGCGGCTCGAATGTCGTGTGAACACGGATCACCTGTGGGAGCGGGCTTGCGTCGCTCAGGTGGACGGTTGCAGTGTCAACACCTCAAAACCATCCGCCGTCACCGCCACGGTATGTTCCCACTGCGCCGACAGGCTGTTGTCCTTGGTCACTACCGTCCAGCCGTCCTTCAGGCTGCGTACTTTCGAGCTGCCCTGGTTGAGCATCGGCTCGATGGTAAACACCATGCCCTCACGCAATTCCAGCCCGGTGCCGGGGCGGCCGAAGTGCAGGACCTGCGGTTCTTCATGCATCTGTCGGCCGATGCCGTGGCCGCAATACTCGCGTACCACGCTGTAGCCGTTGGCTTGCGCATGGCTTTGGATAGCATGGCCAATATCGCCCAGGCGTGCGCCGGGCTTGACCTGGCGGATGCCGGCCCACATGGCTTCGAAGGTTTTTTCGACCAGGCGCTGGGCCTTGGGGGCGACGGTGCCAATCATGTACATCTTGCTGGAGTCGGCAATAAAGCCGCCTTTCTCCAGGGTGATGTCGATATTAATGATGTCGCCGTCCTTGAGGATCTCCTTGGCGCTGGGCATGCCATGGCACACCACCTCGTTGATCGAGGTGTTGATGCAAAAGGGGTAGTCGTATTGGCCCAGGCTGGCGGGGCGGGCCTTGAGGTCGTTACGGATGAAGGCTTCGACGGCGGCGTCCAGTTCCAGGGTGGAACGGCCGACGGTGACAAAACCGTCGAGCATGGTGAAGACCTGGGCCAGCAGGCGCCCGGATTCACGCATCACGGCCAGTTGTGCGGCAGTCTTGATCATCAACTGTGCCCTCGGATCAGGTCGGGCTTGTCCAGCAACAGTTTGTTGATCAACTCGTTGTAGGGCAGGTGGGGGTTGAGTTCGGCGAGCAGGCCGATCTTGATCCAGAATTCGGCCTGGGCGTTGATGGAGCGGTCCATCGCAGCGCTGGCCAGGCGCAGTTATTCGTGCAGTTGGTCGGTGATCTTGACGATGCCCATGGGGTTCACTGTATGAATTTAATATACAAAGCGTATATGTTTCGTATGTCATGAGTAAACCCCCATTGACTTGCCCCGCAACTGCCGGTTAATTTCGTCGCATGACATTTCAAACCTTTCGCAGCCAGCCGAGCATTATTACCGCCATTCCTCATTTGGCGGGATAGCACACGGCTGCACCCAAACCCGCCCTAGAGGCGGGTTTTGTTTTTCCGACTCCTGGGCCCCTGCAAAACACCAGGAGACACTCATGAGTACCCAAAACACCGACACGGGCCTGCTTGAGCACTACGTGAAAAAGATCCTCGCGGCTCCGGTCTATGACCTAGCGGTGCGTACGCCTTTGCAACTCGCGCCGGCGCTGTCGGCGTTGCTGGGCAACCAGGTGTTGCTCAAGCGCGAAGACCTGCAACCCACGTTTTCCTTCAAGATTCGGGGTGCCTACAACAAGCTGATGCAACTCACGGCGGAACAGAAAGCCCGGGGCGTGGTGACCGCGTCGGCGGGCAACCACGCCCAGGGTGTGGCGCTGGCAGCGCGGGAATTGGGGATCAAGGCGCGCATCGTCATGCCGTGCACCACGCCGGAGTTGAAGGTGCTGGGTGTGCGCTCCCGAGGCGCCGAAGCGGTGTTGCACGGGGAGAGTTTCCCGTTTGCCCTGGCCCATGCGCTGCAACTGGCCGAGATGTCGGGTAGCACGTTCGTGTCGCCCTTTGATGACCCCGATGTGATCGCCGGCCAAGGCACGGTCGGTATGGAAATATTGCGTCAGCAGCAGGGCCCTTTGGACGCGATTTTCGTGCCGGTGGGCGGCGGTGGCTTGATCGCCGGCATCGCGGCGTACGTGAAATACCTGCGGCCTGATGTGCGTATCGTCGGGGTCGAGCCCGAAGGCTCCAGTTGCCTGTTGGCAGCCCTGCGTGCAGGTGAGCGGGTGGTGCTACCCGGCGTCGACGGGTTTGCCGATGGCACCGCAGTGGCACAAATCGGCGCATATGGGTTTGAGATCTGCCGGGATTGGGTGGATGAGGTCATCACCGTGAGTAATGATGAACTGTGCAGTGCCATCAAGCTGATCTACGACGACACCCGTTCCATCACCGAACCTTCCGGTGCGTTGGCGGTGGCCGGTATCCGTCGATACGTCCTGCAGCGTGGCGTGCGCGAACAAACCCTGGTGGCGGTGAATTCAGGGGCGAATATCAACTTTGATAGTTTGCGACATGTTGCTGAAAGAGTCGCTGCACAAGGTGCCGTTTAATAAAATAACCATAATTAAACGTTTAATCGGCGCATTTCGCCGATGATTTACACGACGTAAGCGCAAGGCCGCCTAACTTATATAACTCACTGGAGTACTTATGAGGAAAGGTTACAACGAGACTGGAATTTGCCGAGTAGGCTCATGAGGGTAAGCGTCTTCCAGGGTCGGCAAGACGTGGCAGGCACGCGCCTGCCAGACACACAATAACCTGTTGGCAGTCTCATAAAAGGAGAGGTTGACCATGCTTTCGGAATTAGAACTTCGCAGCATTATTGAAGGAAGTTTCCTGCCCAAACGGTGCGAGTGCACCAAAGCCGAAGATGCTTCGCTGACGATCAAAGTCTTTGACGACCGCGACCGTGACCGGGTGGATTTGGAAGTCAAAGGGATAAACGCGGACAAGCTCGACAGCAGTCGAGCCATTTGCAACCTGATCAGCGGATTGCGCGAAGACCTCAAGCACTCCCACGCACCCGCGCTGCAACGCGCAGGTGGACGCGGCTATTACTAGGTTGACGCCTGAGGTTGTGTCACTGAAGACCTGTGGGCCTGGATGAGCGCCAGGCCCAATATCTCCCAACGGTTCAATTCTGGAAATCGCAGGCTTCGGACATTTTCCGGTAGCCGACGTCTTGCACTTTGCCGGCCTTGTCCACGAACTTGATATCCGCGTTGATGACCTTGCACTCGTTGGTGTCGGTTTCGTGCATTGCGATCACTTTGTCGATGTTCAACGGCATTCCGTATTGATAAGGCACGGGTTTGGTTGCCGCCTGTTGGGTATCGGCTTGTGCCAGACCTGAGAAAGCTGCCAAGGCCAGTGTGCCGGTGAGTAATAAGCTACGAAGTTTCATGATGGTGCTCCGCAAAGGGTTCGACTTCACTGTCGACCGACGCGATTAACCATCGATTAATTTTTCCCTGGCTGACAAAACCTTCATGAATCCAATTGGTGGCGGTAGGGCAGGTCCGGCCCGGTCTTGCTGCACGTCAGGGCAGCGGCGCGGATGGCAAAACCGAGCATGCTGTCGATCTGTGGGCGGGTCAGCTGTTGCAGGCCTTCCACCGAATCCAATTGCTGCTCGGTCAACCAGGCAATCAACGCCGCCTGGAAGGTATCTCCAGCACCCACCGTATCAGCCATCACCACCTTGACGGCCGGTTGCGACCAACTGCCGTGCTGGCGGCTGAACACACTGGCGCCGTTACCACCACGGGTGAGGAACACCAACTGGCAACGATGTTGCAGCCAGCCCTGCAGCACGCTTTCCGGCGACTGGTCGGGGTAGAGCAGGTGCAGGTCTTCGTCGCTGACCTTGATCAGGTCGGCATGCTTGACCAGCTCAGCCACGCGGTCGCGCCACAGCTGGATATCCGGCTGCGGGTTGAGCCGCACGTTGGGGTCGAGGCTGATCAGGCGCTTGCCGCTTTCGCGTTTGACCAGGCTCAGCAGGGTATCGCCGATGGGTTGTACCACCAGCGAGAACGAACCGATGTGCAGCCCGCGAATATCAGCGCTCAGCGCGGGCAGGTGGGCCATTTCCAGCAACCGGTCGGCACAGCCTTCACCGCGAAAGTTGTACTGCGGTGAGCCGTTGGCGCCCACGGCAACCATCGACAGGGTGGTGGGCGCGGCGAATTCCACCAGGAAGTCCTCGCGTACGCCTTCGTCCTTGAGTACCTGCAACAAGCGGCGCCCGAGGAAGTCGGTCGACAACCCGCCGAACAGCCCCGCCTCGATGCCGAGACGGCGCAGGCCCACCGCCACGTTGAACGGCGAGCCACCGGCAATCGCCTTGTAGTTGACCTTGGACGCCTGCCCGCTGGCCTCTTCTTCGCTGAAAAAATCGAACAGCGCTTCGCCACATACCAGATACATAGTCGTTCGCTCTTAAAGGGTTGCCACGAGTTGTTGATAGCGCTCGTAGGCGTGTTGATAGGCGCTCACACGGTCGGCTGACGGCTGCGTGCGGCTGGCCGGGTCGATGCTCACACATTTGTCGCACAGGCTGGCCAGGGATTCGCCGGACTGGCTCCACGCCGCCTGGATCGCCGCACCCAGCGCCGCCGCTTCGCTTTGTTCGGTACAGACCACTTCGGTGTTCATGATATCGGCGACCATCTGCCGCCACACCGGGCTTTTCGAGCCGCCGCCGATCAAGCGGATGCTTTGGCTTTGCAGACCAGTCTGGCGCAGCAGGTCCAGGCCATAACGCAAGCCGAAGGTGGTGCCTTCCACCACGGCCCGGCACAGGTTGGCGCGGGTCAGGTTGGTCATGTTCAGGCCATGCAGGCTGCCGGTGGCATGGGGCAGGGCGGGCACGCGTTCGCCGTTGAGGAACGGCAGCATGCTCACGCCGTCGGCGCCGATGGGGGCTTGGGCGACCAGGGCGTTGAACGCCGGCAAGTCGAGGTCGAACAACTCGCGAATCACACCGGTCGCGTTGGTCAGGTTCATGGTGCAGATCAAGGGCAACCAACCGCCACTCGATGAGCAGAACGTCGCGACCGCTGCCTGTGGGCTCACGTTCGGCTGGTCGGCAAATGCGTAGACGGTGCCCGATGAACCCAGGCTCATGGTGATCACGCCAGGGGCGATATTGCCGGTGCCGATGGCGCCCATCATATTGTCGCCGCCGCCGCTGGAGACCACTGCATGGGGGTTGATGCCCAGGCGTTCGGCGATGGCGGGCAAAATCGTGCCCACACTTTGATTCGCCTCGACCAACGCCGGCAGTGCAGCTTCCAGGCGACCGCTGGGGTCGATATGCCTGAGCAGTTCCACATCCCACTCACGGGTGCGCACATTGAAATAGCCGGTGCCCGAGGCGTCACCGTATTCCGCGACAGCGTGGCCGGTGAGCCAGTAGTTGAGGTAGTCATGGGGCAGCAGGACATGGGCGATGCGCGCGAACAGGTCTGGGTGTTGTTCGCGGGTCCATAGCAGTTTCGACACGGTGTAACCCGGTGCAATCGCCACGCCGAGGCGTTCCAGTGAGCCATGTTCGCCGCCCAGATACGCCAGCAGGCGGTCGTTCTCAGGCGTGGTTTCGGTGTCGCACCACAGCTTGGCCGGGCGCAGCACCTGGTCCTGTTCATCGAGCAATACCAGGCCATGCTGCTGGCCGGAGACGCCGATGCCGAGAATGTCCTGGCCGTCCACGCCGGCTTGTTGCAG
Source organism: Pseudomonas sp. GW821-FHT03A09 (assembly GCF_059421065.1). NCBI lineage: Bacteria > Pseudomonadati > Pseudomonadota > Gammaproteobacteria > Pseudomonadales > Pseudomonadaceae > Pseudomonas > Pseudomonas sp. GW821-FHT03A09. The sequence continues at coordinate 216,476 of NZ_JBWKUX010000010.1, forward strand.
GGCGCGATGGGTCGCTTCGGTAAAGGCATCCAGCCATTCCTGGGCGTGCTGCTCGCGACGGCCATTGGTGCCGCTGAGCAACGTGTGTGCAGCGGCGCCCAGGCCCAGCACCTTACCGCTGGAGGCATCGAGGACGATGGCCTTGGTGCCCTGGGTGCCGCAGTCGATGCCGAGGAACAGGTTTTGCTGGGTCATAGTGGGGTGCTCAGCAGTTTTATTGTTTGAATTGGCAATGCAGTCAAATGTGGGAGGGGGCTTGCCCCCGATAGCAGTGGGTCAGATAAGAATGTATTGACTGATGCGCCGCTATCGGGGGCAAGCCCCCTCCCACAGGTTTAAGCCAGTTTCTTCAGCAGGTTTTGCAGTGTTTGGGTGACGCCGTTATCGCGCAAACTCACAAAACACCGCTCAAACGCTGCCACAAACTCAGGCGAATTGGGAATGGCGGTGCCGAAAATCTCCTCCACGCCCAGCAACCGTTGGCCGATCAGCGCGTCATCACTCACCAGCCCCTGGCAGAATTCCGCCCGTGGGTCGGGAATCCTGTAGCTCACGCCGTTCTCATCCACGCCTTTCAAATAGAAGGCCCAGGCTGCAACCACCAGCGCTGCACGCTCAGTCTCGCGGCCATCGGCAATCAAGCGATTGATGGTCGGCACGGTGAACTTGGGAAACTTCGACGAGCCGTCGGAACACACGCGCTCCAATTGGTCGGCAATCGCCTGGTTGGAAAAACGATCCACCAGGGTCTGCTTGTAGTCGGTCAGGTCGATGCCCGGTACGGGAGCCAGGTTCGGCGTGACGTCCAGGTCCATGTACGCACGCATGTAGGCGACAAATACCGGGTCGTTCATGGTCTCGTGTACAAACCGATAACCCTTGAGGAAACCCAGGTAAGTCAGCGCCAGATGGCTGCCGTTGAGCAGGCCGATTTTCATTTCTTCATAGGGCGTCACGTCGTCGGTGAACTGCACGCCGACCTTCTCCCACGCCGGGCGTCCGTTGACGAACTTATCTTCCAGCACCCACTGCACAAAGGGTTCGCACACCACCGGCCAGGCATCGTCGATGCCATGTTCATCATGCAGTTGCAGGCGGTGGGCGGTGCTGGTCATGGGCGTGATGCGGTCGACCATGGCGTTGGGAAAGCTCACGTTGGCCTTGATCCAGTCATGCAGTTCGGCGTTGTGCAAGGCGGCAAACGCCAGCAGCGCCTTGCGGGTGACCGCGCCATTGTGCGGCAGGTTATCGCAAGACATGACGGTGAATGCCGCAATACCCGCCGCACGGCGTTTAGTCAGCGCCGCGCAGATAAAACCGAACACGGTTTTCGGCGCGTTCGGGTGCGCCAGGTCGTGCTGGATCTGCGGCAGGTGGGCCATGAACTCGCCGTTGCTGTCGTCGATGCAGTAGCCGCCTTCGGTGATGGTCAGCGAGACAATGCGAATCTCGGGGCTGGCCAGTTTGTCGATCAGTGCCTCGGCACTGTCCTCGGCCAGCAGCATGTCGCTGATCGAGCTGATCACCCGCACTTCGGTGTCGTCGGTGTCACCCAGTTCATACAGGGTGAACAGGTAGTCCTGGCCGGCCAGGTCGTCGCGGGCCTTGCGGTCCTCGGCACGCAGGCCGACGCCGCAGATACTCCAATCAAGGCCCACGCCCTTATTCATCAGCGCATCGGTGTAATACGCCTGATGCGCACGGTGAAAACCGCCGACGCCGATATGGGCAATGCCCTGGGAGGTGTGGGTGTAAGTCGGCAGCTGTACTTCGGGTGCCAACTGAGTGAGATTTTGTTTATTCAGTTTCATCACAGGTCTCGCGAAATCAGGCGGCAGCGCGCAGTGGGCGGGCCACGGCTACACCGTCGGTGTCGAACAGATGGCAGTGCGCCGGGTCGAGGTGCAGGTGCAGTGTTTCGCCGTATTGGCTGGCCATGTCGCCGCGAATCCGCATGGTCAGCGGCTCGCCATTGGCGGTGATGACATGGCAGAACGTGTCGCTGCCCAGGCGTTCGCCCACATCGGCGGTGACGGTGAGGCTGGTTTGGCCGGGCGCAGCGATTTCCAGGTGCTCCGGACGAATCCCCAGGGTCACTGCACTGCCCACGCTCAAGCTGGCACCGCTCAACGGCAGGCTGATCAAGGTGCCGGCGTCCAGTTGCACTTCACAGCCCTGGCTTTCGACACGGGTGACCTTGCCCTTGAGGAAGCCCATTTTCGGTGTACCCAGGAAGCCTGCTACAAACAGGTTGGCCGGCTGGTGATACAGCTCCAGGGGCGAACCGACCTGTTCGATGCGGCCACTGTTGAGCACCACGACTTTGTCGGCCAGGGTCATGGCTTCCACCTGGTCGTGGGTCACGTAGATCATGGTCGCCTGCAGCTCTTTATGCAGGCGCGCCAGTTCCAGGCGCATCTGCACGCGCAGGGCGGCGTCGAGGTTGGACAGCGGTTCGTCGAACAGGAAGATTTTCGGGTTGCGCACAATCGCACGCCCAATCGCCACCCGCTGGCGCTGACCGCCGGACAACTGCTTGGGCTTGCGCTCCAGCAGCGGGCCCAGTTCCAGGATGCGTGCGGCTTCGCTGACTTTGCTTTCCACCAGCTGCTTGTCCACGCCTGCCAGGTCCAAGGCAAATGACATGTTCTTGCGCACGCTCATGTGCGGGTACAGCGCGTAGGTCTGGAACACCATCGCCAGGTCGCGCTTGGCCGGGGTCACTTCGGTGATGTCACGACCATCCAGTTCGATGGTGCCTTCGGTGACTTCTTCGAGGCCGGCGATCAGGCGTAGCAGGGTGGATTTACCGCAGCCCGATGGGCCGACGAACACCACGAACTCCTTGTCGTTCACTTCCAGGTCGATGCCCTTGATGATGGAAAAGCCTTCGAAGCCTTTTTGCAGATTCTTGATTTTCAGGTTGGCCATGATGGGCCTCCGCATTCAAATTTTTTTATTAGGAAGCCGTTATTTCACGGCGCCGAAGGACAAACCGCGTACCAGCTGTTTCTGGCTGATCCAGCCAAAAATCAGGATCGGCGCACAGGCCAGCGTCGACACGGCGGACAATTTGGCCCAGAACAACCCTTCGGGGCTGGAGTAGGAGGCGATCAGCGCGGTCAGCGGCGCGGCGTTGGACGAGGTCAGGTTCAATGACCAGAACGCCTCGTTCCAGCACAGGATCAGCGACAGCAACACAGTAGAGGCCAGGCCGCCCTTGGCGATCGGCAGCAGCACCCGGACCATTTCCTGCCACAGGGTGGCGCCATCCAGGCGGGCGGCTTCGAGGATGTCCTTGGGGATGTCCTTGAAGTAGGTGTAAACCATCCAGACCACAATCGGCAGGTTGATCAGGGTGTAGATGATGATCAGCGCAATGCGCGTATCCAGCAGGCCAAAGCTCTTGGCCAACAGGTAGATCGGCATCAATACGCCCACTGGCGGCAACATCTTGGTCGACAGCATCCACAGCAGCGTGCCTTTGGTACGCTGGGTTTCGTAGAACGCCATCGAGTAGGCGGCCGGCACCGAAATCAGCAGGCACAAGGCGGTGGCGCTGAAGGAAATCACCACGGAGTTCCAGGCATACGCGAAGTAGTTGCTGCGCTCATTGATGTGCAGGTAATTCTCCAGCGTTGGCGTGAAGATGAACTGCGGTGGCGTGGCGAACGCGTCGATTTCGGTCTTGAAACTGGTCAGCACCATCCAGAAGATCGGGAAGAAGATCAGGATCGCGATGGCCCAGGCCAACGTGCCGAGCAACAGGCTTTGCAGGCGGCGGGATTGTTGAAGCGTCATGGCGCGGCCCTCAAGGCTTGTCAGTCAGGTTTTTGCCGATCATCCGCACCAGGATGATCGCCGCGATATTGGCGATGACCACGGCAATCAAGCCGCCGGCCGAGGCCATGCCCACGTCGAACTGCACCAGCGCCTGGTTGTAGATCAGGTAGGCGAGGTTGGTCGACGCATAGCCGGGGCCACCGTTGGTGGTGGTGAAAATTTCGGCGAACACCGAGAGCAGGAAGATGGTTTCGATCATCACCACCACGGCAATCGGGCGGGCCAGGTGGGGCAGGGTCAGGTGCCAGAAGATCGCGATGGCGCCGGCACCGTCCAGGCGCGCGGCTTCCTTTTGCTCCTGGTCGAGGGACTGCATGGCGGTCATCAACAACAGGATGGCGAAGGGCAGCCATTGCCATGACACGATGATGATGATCGAGAGCAGTGGGTAGTGCGCCAGCCAATCCACCGGCTCGGCTCCGAACAGCTTCCACACGGCGGCGAGAACACCGGACACCGGGTGAAAAATCAGGTTCTTCCAGATCAGTGCACCGACGGTGGGCATGATGAAAAACGGCGAAATCAACAACACCCGCACCAGGCCGCGACCGAAGAACTCACTGGCCTCTAGCAGCGCGCTGATCAATACGCCGAACACCACGCTGATCAGCAGCACGCTGCCGACCAGCAACAGGGTGTTGGTAGCGCCGGGGAGGAAGCCCGAGTCGGTGATGAAGTAGGTGAAGTTCTCCAACCCCACGAACTGGTTTTCACCGGGGTAGAGCAGGTTGTAGCGGATCAGCGAAAAGTACAGGGTCATGCCCAATGGCACGATCATCCACAGCAGCAACAAGGCTACCGAGGGGCTGACGAGGAACCAGCCGGGGTTGGCCAGGCGGTTTTTGGGTGGTGTATTCATGGTAATCAAGGCCAGTACAGAGCAAGAATCGGAGTGCGATCAATGTGGGAGCTGGCTTGCCTGCGATAGCGGTGTGTCAAGAAACAGATTCATCAACTGACACACCGCTATCGCGGGCAAGCCCGGCTTCCACATAAAGCGGGTTCCCACATTTACAGTGGAAGGCTCACCTTATTTGGGATAACCGGCCCGCTTCATCTCACGCTCGGTGGTGGTCTGCGCGGCGGTCAAGGCTTGATCCACCGTTTGTTGACCCGTCAGCGCGCCGGAGAAGAACTTGCCGACCTGGGTACCAATCGCCTGGAACTCAGGAATGGTCACCAATTGGATACCCACATACGGCACCGGCTTGAGCGTCGGTTTGGTCGGGTCGGCGACTTTCAGCGATTCCAGGGTGACCTTGGCGAACGGCGCGGCCTTCATGTACTCGTCGCTGTAGGTCGACGTACGAGTGCCTGGCGGTACGTTGGCGATGCCGTCGGTCTTGGCCACCAGTTGGCTGTATTCCTTGGAGGTCGCCCAACTGGTGAACACCTTGGCGGCGTCCTTGGCTTTGGAACTGGTCGGGATCGCCAGGCTCCAGGAGTACAACCACGAAGTCCCTTTGTCGGTCTTTTCGTGGGGGGCAAAGGTGAAACCGACATGTTCAGCTACCTTGCTTTGGGTCTTGTCGGTGACGAACGAACCGGCCACGCTGGCATCCACCCAGATTGCACACTTGCCGCTGTTGAACAGTGCGAGGTTTTCGTTGAAACCGTTGCTGGAAGCGCCCGGCGGGCCGGATTTCTTCATGTTGTCGACGTAGAAGTTCAGCGCGTCCTTCCATTCAGGGCCGTTGAATTCCGGCTGCCATTTCTCGTCGAACCAGCGCGCGCCGTAGCCGTTGGCCAGGGTGGTGATCAGCGCCATGTTCTCGCCCCAACCGGCTTTGCCGCGCAGGCACAGGCCGTATTGTTCTTTGGTCTTGTCGGTGAGTTTGGCGGCGAATTCGCCGATCTGGTTCCAGGTCGGATGTTCGGGCATGGTCAGCCCGGCGTTCTTGAACAAATCGGTGCGGTAATAGGTGATCGAGCTTTCGGCGTAGAACGGCAGGGCGTATAGCGAGCCTTTGACCGAGAGGCCATCACGTACCGAAGGGAACACGTCGTCGAGGTCGTAGGACGCTGGCAGATCGGTCATCGGCTCCAGCCAGCCTTTGCCACCCCACAGTGCAGCTTCGTACATGCCAATGGTCAGCACGTCGAACTGCCCACCCTGGGTGGCGATGTCGGTGGTCAGGCGTTGGCGCAGTACGTTCTCTTCGAGCACCACCCAGTTCAGCTTGATCTCCGGATGCTCGGTCTCGAAGGTTTTCGAGAGCTTCTGCATACGGATCATGTCGCTGTTATTGACGGTGGCAATGGTCAGGGTTTGCGCGCCTAGGCTGACGGCGCTGAGGGTCATGCAGGTGCAAGCAAGCAGGGCTTTTGCTGTGAACTTCATCGCGCACTCCATCTCCGTGCCCAGGGGGCTACAGAAGGACAGTTATTGTTGTTGTGTCTTCCTACGAGCGGTCAGGAAGAGTGTGCGTTGATTACAGCCTTGAAATAAGGTTGTGACAAATCCTTGGGCGCACTGGCACTGATACTTTTTTGCACTCGGCAACAAGGCGCCTGAAACCTTTAAGCCAGGTTCTGCTCAGTCAGCCGCTGCACCGCCAGGCGGCGGTAGTGGGAAGGGGTCATGCCCTTGAGTTGCTGGAAGCGCCGGTTGAAGTTTGAGATGTTGTTGAAGCCCGACTCAAAGCACACATCCGTTACGGCTTTATCCCCGTCGGCCAACAGTTCGCAGGACTTACTGATGCGCAGCCGATTGACGAATTCGATAAAGGTGCGTCCGGTGGCCTGTTTAAACACCCGCGAGAAATACGTCGGTTTCATGCCCAGGTATTCTGCAACTTCCTCCAGCGGCAGCTCCCGTGCGTAATGGGCAAAGATATAGTCCACCGCGCGGTTGGTACGGTCGATGCTATGTTCGTCCGCCAATTGCGGCGTAGTTGCGCCCGATAGCAATTGGTAGTCCTCGCAGGCACTCAGCGCTTCGAGCAGGATAAAGAAATGCCCAAGCCGCGCCATGCCTTGGGCGTCTTCGATGCGTTGCATCAAGGTCACGGCCTGGGCGATGGTCTTTTTGCAGCGGAATTCGATGCCGTACTGCGCCCGTTCCAACAGCGGCGCCAGGCTCTTGAGTTCGGTAAAAACCTGGCTGCCACCCTCAAGCAATTCGTCGGTGAAATTAACCAGCATGTCGCGCTTGGGGACCACTTCATCTTCTTCCACCTGGCTGATCCAGTTGTGGGGCAGGTTGGGGCCGGTGAGGAATAGGCTTTCCGGGTAGAAGTTGCCGATGTAATCGCCGATAAACACCTTGCCGGAACTGGCGACGATCAGGTGCAGCTCGTACTCCTTGTGGAAGTGCCAGCGCACCAGCGGGCAGGGGAAGCCATGCTGGCGATAGATGATGGACAGGCCGTTGTGGTCGTCCATCAGCTCGTAGGAAGGGTCGGTGATGCGCGTTGCTCGGGTCATGCTGCCGTCGCTTTATTGTGGTTGCTGCGTAGGATAATGCCCCCTTGCGTGCAACCTCGCCAGCGTCGGCGTTTAAAGCACGCGGTTTTTCGCCTCGATCCACTGGGACATGTACTGAGTACTTTTGTGGGCATGATGACGCAGCATGCTGCCGGTGAAGTTGTCGCGGCGATGCTCGGCAAGGCGGCTGCGGCAGTGCTCGAGGCACGCCACCAATGCCGGCCCGTGAACGTCCTGGTCGTAACGCCGGGCCAGCAGTTGGCGACCGTTTTCCTGGGCCTGGGTCCAGCGCTCGCGATCCTGGTACAACGCCACGGCCGCCGCTGCCAGGGCGGGAGCGTTGTGTTCGATCATGCCGGGCCATGGCTGTTCGTCGCCCATGGCTTCGGCGCCGATGGGCGTCGTGACATTCGGTGTGCCGCAGAGCATGGCATCCGCCAACTTGCCTTTGATCCCGGCGCCGAACCGCAATGGCGCCAGGCAGATGCGCGCCGCGGTCATCACTTGCAGGGCATCTTCGGCCCAGTTCATCACATGGAAGCCTTGCGCCGGGTTGTGCAAGGCCGTGGCCTTGGGCGGGGTGTAGGCGCCGTAGATATGCAGCTGGGCGCCGGGCAGTTGCTGGCGGATCAACGGCCAGAGACTGTTTTTCATCCATAGCACCGCATCCCAGTTCGGCGCGTGACGGAAGTTGCCGATGCTGAGGAAGTGTGCACGGTCTTCAAAGGGCGCAAAAGGTTCGGTGGGCGGCTCCATCATTAAAGGGCACCAGTGGAGCAGGGCAGGCGGCACCTTGAACTGTTCGGTGAGCAGGCGGATTTCCACGTCGGAAATCATCAGGCTGATGTCGCACCGGTAAATCGCGGCGATTTCACGCTTGGCCAGGTCAGTGTCGGCCATTAGTTCGAATTCCTGCTGGAGGGCAGGGGTAAAGAGCGCGCTGAAGTCATCACTGTCGGGATTGGCCTTGAGGCAGTCCTTGAGGCGTTGATGGCGTGCATCGCGCAGGCTTTGCAGGTCGGAGGTTTCCAGGACACGCAGAGCATCTGGGCAGCATTTCTCGACGCGCCAGCCGAACTGTTCCTCCATCATAAAGCGGTCGAACAGGACGATATCCGGGGCAAGCTCGCGGATAAAGTCATCGAAACTGCTGTTATTCAACTCGATGGCGCATTCGCTGATGCCTAAGGCGGGCAAGTCGGCCTTGTGCTCGCCGATGGTCGCTGGGCTGCTGAAGGTAATGTCCCAACCTTGTGTAAGAAAGCTCTCGAGAATTTGCATCATATGCCCGCCTGCGGCCGAGGAACGGGGTTCCGGCCAGACGTAACCAATGACCAGGACTTTGGTGGCGGGTTGATTCATCAACAACGGCTTCCTTGAGGTGCGGGCAAAAAGCGCGCAATTAAACCACAACCGCGTGGCATGACAATTTGTGTTCGGCGGTAGGTAGCGACGGCACTTTGTGGTTAACTCCTGCCTCTCGAATTCGTTTAATCAAACCCAGCATAAGGATTCTGTTCATGGCTCAAGTCACCCTTCGCGGTAACCCTGTCCAAGTTGAAGGCGAATTGCCACAAGTCGGCTCCCAGGCTCCAGACTTCACCCTGACTGCCGGTGACCTGTCTGACGCTACCTTGGCGACCTTTGCCGGCAAGCGCAAAGTGCTGAACATCTTCCCAAGCGTCGACACCCCGACCTGTGCCACGTCGGTGCGCAAGTTCAATGCCCAGGCCAACGATGTGGCCAACACCGTTGTACTGTGCATCTCTTCGGACCTGCCATTTGCCCAGGCGCGCTTCTGCGGTTCCGAAGGCCTGGAAAACGTGAAGAACCTGTCGGACTTCCGCAGCGCGGCGTTCTCCGAAGACTACGGCGTGAACATCGTTGATGGCCCACTGCGCAGCCTGACCGCCCGCGCCGTCGTGGTGCTGGATGAAAATGACAAAGTGCTGCACAGCGAACTGGTTCCAGAAATCGGCCAAGAGCCGAACTACGAAGCAGCCCTGGCTGTTTTGAAGTAACTGTTTCTGCGTATTACTGTCGTTTTGCAGTAACACGCGTGATGCATGCTTGCGGCCTGGCCTAGTCCAGGCCGTTTTTATTTGTGCCTCAAATGCTTAGCGAAATAGCGAGCAGACTAAGATCAGAAGTTAAAAGTTGTAAGTCCAAGGTAAATAGCCGGTAAAGGCGCTTTTCTTAATGTGCCCCAGTGCTTATCTTTCAGCCTCCCAAAGAAGAAGCTCTCGCGCCCAATGGTTGATCAATCCATGCAATCCTCCCCCCGTAAGTCCCGCCGCTGGCTGTTCGGCCTGCTTGTGCTGCTGGTTATCGCCGGCCTGTGCTGGAAATTCTGGCCTGGCAGCCACAAGGACGCCGCGGCACAAAAGCCGGAAGGCCGTGCCGGCAAGTCGGGGATGATGCGCCCGGGCTTCGGTGGCTCCACCGGCCCGATCCCGGTGCGTGTGGCGCCGGCGGTGCAGGGGGAATTCCCGGTGTACTACAAGGCATTGGGCACGGTGACTGCGCTCAATACCATTAATGTACGCAGCCGGGTGGGTGGTGAGCTGGTGAAGATCGCCTTCGAAGAAGGACAGATGGTCAAGGCCGGTGACCTGCTGGCGGAAATCGACCCGCGCAGCTACCAGAACGCCTTGCTCCAGGCCCAGGGCACGTTGTTGCAGAATCAGGCCCAGCTGAAAAACGCCCAGGTCGATGTGCAGCGTTATCGTGACCTGTATGCCCAGGACAGTATCGCCAAGCAGACCCTGGACACCGCGGAAGCGCTGGTGCTGCAATACCAGGGCACGGTCAAGACCAACCAGGGCGCGGTGGACGACGCCAAGCTCAACCTCGAATTCACCAAGATCCGTGCACCCATCAGTGGCCGGGTAGGCTTGCGTCAGGTCGACGTGGGCAATCTGGTGGCGGCCAATGACACCACCTTCCTCGCGGTGATCACCCAGACCCAGCCGATCAGCGTGGTCTTCACCTTGCCGGAAAACACCCTCGACACCGTCCTGGCCCGTTACCACGCCGGTAACAAGCTGCCCGTGGAAGCCTGGGACCGTGGCGATGTGAAAAAGCAGGCGGTCGGTGTCTTGCAGAGCCTGGACAACCAGATCGACGTCACCACTGGCACCCTGAAATTCAAGGGGCGTTTCGATAACAAGGACCAGGCGCTGTTCCCCAACCAGTTTGTCAACGTGCACCTGCTGGCCGACACCCTGCACAACGTGGTGCTGGCACCGTCCGCCGCGATCCAGTTCGGCAATAACGGAACCTTCGTCTACAAGCTCGACGGTGACAAGAAGGTCAAGATGCAGCCCTTGGTGGTCGGCGATTCCGATGGCGACAACACGGTCATCAAGGAAGGCCTGTTAGCCGGTGACCGCGTGGTACTGGAAGGCACCGACCGCCTGAAGGACGGCAGCGAAATCGAAGTGGTCAACGACAGCAGCGAAGTCTTGACGACCCCGACCGAGCACTTGCAAGGCAAGCCTGCGGCAAAAGAGCAGACCGGCGCTGACGCCGGCAAGGCGCAAAAGGTCGGTTCATGAACCTGTCGCGGCTGTTTATCCTTCGCCCGGTTGCCACCACCCTGAGCATGCTGGCCATTGTCTTGGCCGGCATTATTGCTTATCGGTTGTTGCCGGTATCGGCGCTGCCCCAGGTGGATTACCCGACCATCCGGGTGATGACCCTGTACCCTGGCGCGAGCCCGGACGTGATGACCAGCGCGGTCACCGCGCCCCTTGAGCGCCAGTTCGGCCAGATGCCCGGGCTGACCCAGATGGCGTCTACCAGCTCCGGCGGTGCGTCGGTGCTGACCCTGCGCTTCAACCTCGACATCAACATGGATGTCGCCGAGCAGCAGGTGCAGGCCGCGATCAACGCCGCCACCAACCTGCTGCCCAAGGACCTGCCGGCGCCGCCGGTGTACAACAAGGTCAACCCCGCGGACACCCCGGTGCTGACCCTGGCAATCACCTCCAAGACCATGTTGCTACCCAAGCTCAATGACCTGGTCGATACGCGCATGGCGCAGAAAATCGCCCAGATCAGCGGCGTCGGCATGGTCAGCATCGCCGGTGGTCAGCGTCAGGCCGTGCGTATCAAGGTCAACCCCGAGGCCCTGGCGGCCAATGGCTTGAACCTGTCGGACGTGCGCACCCTGATCGCCGCGTCGAACGTCAACCAGCCCAAGGGTAATTTTGACGGGCCGACCCGGGTGTCGATGCTCGACGCCAACGACCAGTTGGTCTCGCCCCAGCAGTACGCCGAGCTGATCCTGGCCTACAACAACGGCGCGCCGCTGCGTCTTAAAGACGTGGCGCAGATCGTCGACGGTGCCGAGAACGAACGTCTCGCCGCCTGGGCCAATGAAAACCAGGCCGTGTTGCTGAATGTCCAGCGCCAGCCCGGTGCCAACGTGATCGAAGTGGTGGACCGCATCAAGGCGTTGCTGCCGAGCATCACCGATAACCTGCCGGCCGGTCTCGATGTGACAGTGCTCACCGACCGTACCCAGACCATCCGTGCTTCCGTTACTGACGTACAACACGAATTGCTGATTGCCATTGCCTTGGTCGTGATGGTGACGTTCCTGTTCCTGCGCCGCTTCAGCGCCACGATCATTCCGTCCATCGCCGTGCCGCTGTCGTTGGTCGGCACCTTCGGCGTGATGTACCTGGCAGGTTTCTCCATCAATAACCTGACACTGATGGCCCTGACCATCGCCACCGGTTTTGTGGTGGACGATGCCATCGTGATGCTGGAGAACATCTCGCGTTATATCGAGGAAGGCGAGACGCCGCTGGCCGCAGCGCTCAAGGGCGCCAAGCAGATCGGCTTCACCCTGGTGTCCCTGACCCTGTCGCTGATTGCGGTACTGATTCCGCTACTGTTCATGGCCGATGTGGTCGGGCGATTGTTCCGCGAGTTCGCCATCACCCTGGCGGTGGCGATCCTGATTTCCCTGGTCGTCTCCCTGACGCTCACGCCGATGATGTGCGCGCGGTTGCTCAAGCGCGAACCCAAGGAAGAAGAGCAGGGCCGTTTCTACAAGGCCAGCGGCGCCTGGATCGACTGGTTGATCGAAGCCTATGGCCGCAAGTTGCAGTGGGTGCTCAAGCACCAACCGCTGACTTTATTGGTGGCCATCGCCACCTTGGGCTTGACGGTATTTCTGTATCTCGTGGTGCCCAAGGGCTTTTTCCCCGTGCAGGACACCGGGGTGATCCAGGGCATTTCCGAGGCGCCGCAGTCGATTTCCTTTGCGGCCATGAGCCAGCGTCAACAGGAGTTGGCCAAGATCATCCTGGCCGATCCTGCGGTGGAAAGCCTGTCGTCCTACATTGGTGTGGATGGTGATAACGCCACCCTCAACAGCGGCCGTCTGCTGATCAACCTCAAGCCCCACGGGAAGCGTGATCTGAGCGCGGCCCAGGTGATCACCCGGCTGCAACCGGAAATCGACAAGCTGGTGGGCATTCGCCTGTTCATGCAGCCGGTGCAGGACCTGACCATCGAAGATCGCGTCAGCCGCACCCAGTACCAGTTCAGCATGTCCTCGCCGGACGCCGAGCTGCTGGCGCTGTGGAGTGACAAACTGGTGCACGCCCTCAGCCAGTTGCCGGAGCTCACCGACGTCGCCAGCGACCTGCAGGACAAGGGCCTGCAAGTATTTCTGGTGATCGACCGCGATGCAGCCTCGCGCCTGGGCGTCAGCGTCTCGACCATCACCGATGCGTTGTACGACGCCTTTGGTCAGCGGCAGATTTCCACCATCTACACCCAGGCCAGCCAATACCGCGTGGTGCTGCAGGCGCAATCCGGTGAAAGCCTCGGCCCTGCGGCCCTGAACCAGATCCACGTGAAAACCACCGACGGTGGCCAGGTGCGGCTGTCGAGCCTGGCCCATGTGGAGCAGCGCCAGGCCCAACTGGCGATTGCCCATATCGGCCAGTTCCCGGCGGTGATGATGTCGTTCAACCTGGCCCCTGGCGTGGCGCTGGGCAAAGGTGTCGAGCTGATCAACCAGACCCAGAAAGACATTGGCATGCCGGTGGGCGTGCAGACCCAGTTCCAGGGTGCGGCACAGGCTTTCGAAGCTTCGCTGTCGAGCACCTTGCTGCTGATCCTGGCAGCGGTGGTCACCATGTACATCGTGCTGGGCGTGCTGTACGAGAGCTACATTCACCCGATCACCATCCTGTCGACTTTGCCGTCGGCGGCGGTAGGGGCGTTGTTGGCGTTGCTGCTCAGCGGCAATGACCTGGGCATGATCGCAATCATCGGCATCATCCTGCTGATCGGTATCGTGAAAAAGAACGCGATCATGATGATCGACTTCGCCCTTGACGCCGAGCGTAACCAAGGCCTGGACCCGCAGACCGCCATCTACCAGGCGGCGCTGTTGCGCTTCCGGCCGATCCTGATGACCACTCTGGCCGCGCTGTTCGGCGCGGTGCCGCTGATGCTGGCTACCGGGTCCGGTGCAGAACTGCGTCAGCCGCTCGGGCTGGTGATGGTCGGCGGTTTGCTGGTAAGCCAGGTCTTGACCTTGTTCACCACACCCGTGATCTACCTGTACTTCGACCGTCTTGGCCGTCGCTGGCGCAAAGAGCCGCAAAGCCTGGAGCCGGTTGAGTCATGAACCTGTCCGGACCTTTCATTCGCCGGCCGGTCGCTACCATGCTGCTGAGCCTGGCGATCCTGTTGCTCGGCGGCGTGAGTTTCAATCTGTTGCCGGTGTCGCCGTTGCCACAGATCAATTTCCCCGTGATCGTGGTGTCGGCCAGCCTGCCCGGCGCGAGTCCCGAGGTAATGGCGTCTACGGTAGCGACACCGTTGGAGCGCTCATTCGGCTCGATTGCCGGCATCACGACCATGAGCAGCAACTCCAGCCAGGGTTCCACGCGGGTGATCCTGGCGTTCGATTCCGACCGGGACATCAATGGCGCGGCGCGAGAGGTGCAGGCGGCCATCAACGCTTCGCGCAACTTGTTGCCCAGTGGCATGCGCAGCATGCCCACCTATAAGAAGGTCAATCCGTCCCAGGCACCGATCATGGTGCTGTCGTTGACGTCGGACGTGTTGAAGAAGGGGGAACTCTACGACCTGGCTTCCACCATCCTTTCCCAAAGCCTGTCCCAGGTGCCAGGGGTCGGTGAAGTGCAGATCGGTGGCAGCTCCCTGCCGGCGGTACGCATTGAACTGGAGCCCAAGGCGCTCGACCAGTACGGCGTGGCGTTGGACGATGTGCGCAACACCATCGCCAATGCCAACCAGCGGCGTCCCAAGGGTTCCCTGGAAGACAGTGAGCGCAATTGGCAGATCCAGGCCAACGACCAGTTGGAAAAGGCCAAGGACTACGAACCGCTGCTGATTCGCTACCAGAACGGCGCCGCCCTGCGCCTGGGGGATGTGGCAAAGATCAGTGACGGTGTGGAGGACCGCTACAACAGCGGCTTCTTCAACAACGATGCGGCGGTGTTGTTGGTGATCAACCGTCAGTCCGACGCCAACATCATCGAAACGGTCCGGCAGATCAAGGCCCAACTGCCAGCGTTGCAGGCGGTGCTGCCGTCCAGCGTCAAGCTCAACCTGGCCATGGACCGCTCACCGGTGATCACCGCGACCTTGCATGAAGCCGAGATGACGTTGCTGATTGCGGTGGCCCTGGTAGTGCTGGTGGTGTACTTGTTCCTGGGTAACTTCCGCGCCTCGTTGATCCCGACCCTGGCGGTGCCGGTGTCGTTGGTGGGCACCTTCGCGGTGATGTACCTGTACGGCTTCTCCTTGAACAATTTCTCGCTGATGGCCTTGATCCTCGCCACAGGGTTGGTGGTAGACGACGCCATCGTGGTGCTGGAGAACATTTCCCGGCACATCGACGACGGCGTGCCGCCGATGAAGGCGGCGTACCTGGGGGCCAAGGAGGTCGGTTTTACCTTGCTCTCGATGAACGTGTCGCTGGTGGCGGTGTTCCTGTCCATCCTGTTCATGGGCGGCATCGTCACCAACCTGTTCCGCGAGTTTTCCGTGACCTTGTCGGCGGCGATCATCGTGTCGCTGGTGGTGTCGCTGACGTTGACCCCGATGCTCTGCGCGCGCTGGCTCAAGCCCCATGTCAAAGGCCACATGACTGGTTTGCAGCGCTGGAGCCATAAGGTCAACGACCGGATGGTCGCGGTGTATGCCACTAGCCTGGACTGGGTGTTGCGTCATCGTCGCCTGACCCTGCTAAGCCTGTTCATCACCGTGGGGGTGAACATCGCGCTGTATGTGGTGGTACCGAAGACCTTCATGCCGCAGCAGGACACCGGCCAGTTGATCGGCTTTGTGCGCGGTGACGACGGGCTGTCGTTCGGCGTGATGCAGCCAAAGATGGAAACCTTTCGCAAGGCCGTCCTCAAGGACCCGGCCGTGCTCAGCGTGGCCGGTTTCATCGGCGGCAACAACGGCACCAACAACGCGGTGATGCTGGTGCGCCTCAAGCCCATCGCTGAACGCAAGATCTCGGCCCAGGCGGTGATCGAGCGTATCCGCAAGGAGGTACCGCTGGTGCCGGGTGGACGGCTGTTCCTGATGGCCGATCAGGACCTGCAATTCGGCGGCAGCCGCGACCAGTCCAGTGCGCAGTACTCCTACATCCTGCAAAGCGGAGACTTGGCGGCGTTGCGCCTGTGGTACCCGAAAGTGGTTGCCGCCTTTCGCGAGCTGCCGGAGCTGACCGCCATCGACGCCCGTGAAGGCCGTGGCGCCGCCCAGGTGACACTGGTGGTCGATCGCGATCAGGCCAAGCGCCTGGGCATCGACATGAACATGGTCACGGCGGTGTTGAACAACGCCTACAGCCAGCGGCAGATTTCCACCATCTACGACAGCCTCAACCAGTATCAGGTGGTGATGGAGGTCAACCCGAAATACGCCCAGGACCCGATCACCCTGAACCAGATGCAGGTGATCACCTCCACGGGCGCGCGGGTGCCGTTGTCGACCATCGCACACTATGAGAACAGCCTGGCGAATGATCGCGTCAGCCATGAAGGCCAGTTCGCCTCGGAAAGCATTGCGTTCGACATGGCACCTGGGGTGACGGTGGAGCAGGGCACTGCCGCTATCGAGCGGGCGATTGCCAAGCTCGGTTTGCCTGAGGACGTGATCGCCAAGATGGCCGGCACCGCCGATGCCTTCGCGGCGACCCAGAAGGGACAGCCGTTCATGATCCTCGGTGCGCTGGTGGCGGTGTATCTGGTGCTGGGTATTCTGTATGAAAGCTACATTCACCCGTTGACCATCCTTTCGACCTTGCCGTCGGCGGGTGTGGGCGCATTGCTCTCCATCTACCTGCTGGGCGGCGAGTTCAGCCTGATCTCTTTGTTGGGGTTGTTCCTGCTGATTGGCGTGGTGAAGAAAAACGCGATCCTGATGATCGACCTGGCCTTGCAACTGGAGCGCCATGACGGCATGAGCCCGTTGGAATCGATTCGCAGCGCCTGCCTGTTGCGTCTGCGGCCGATCCTGATGACCACGCTCGCGGCCATCCTTGGCGCCTTGCCGTTGCTGCTCGGCGCCGGCGATGGTGCGGAAATGCGCCAGCCGTTGGGCCTGACCATCATTGGCGGCCTGGTGTTCAGCCAGATCCTGACCCTTTACACCACCCCGGTGGTCTACCTCTATCTCGACCGCGCGCGCCATCGTTTCAACGCCTGGCGCGGCGTGCGTACCGATGCTGCCTTGGACACTGCGCTATGACCGATTCAACGTTTGCCAAATTGGCCATTAGCATGCCCCGTGGTTCCCGCGTGGCCAGCTTGGTGCTGTGTGGTGCCTTGCTCAGCGCTTGCGCCATCGGCCCCGACTACAAACGCCCGGAAGTGGCCGAACCTGCACAATTCAAGCAAGCCCAGGGCTGGCGCCAGGCCACGCCGAGCGACTCCCTGGCCCGTGGCGCGTGGTGGGAGCTGTACGGTGATCGCCAGCTGAATGAATTGGTCGAACGCCTGAACAACTCCAACCAGACCGTGGCCCAGGCCGAAGCGCGCTTTCGCCAGGCCCAGGCCCAGGTACGCAGTGCCCGGGGGGCGTTTTTCCCGACGGTGGACCTGAGTGCCGGGAAAACCCGCGCCAGCCAAGGCACCGGCAGCAGCAACGCCAGCCTCAGCAGCTCCAGCAGTGGTATCCGCGACACCCTCAATACCCAGTTGGGCGTGAGTTGGGAGGCGGATGTCTGGGGCAAGCTGCGCCGTGGCCTGGAAGCCAACGAAGCGACCGCCGAGGCCAGTTCGGCGGACTTGGCGGCAATGCGTTTGAGCCAGCAATCGGAACTGGTGCAGGACTACCTGCAACTGCGCGTCATGGATGAACAGACCCGCCTGTTGCAAGCCACGCTGGACACTTACCAGCGCTCGTTGAAAATGACCGAAAACCAATACCGCGCCGGTGTGTCGGACAAGGCGGCCATCGCCCAGGCGCAAACCCAGCTCAAGACCACCCAGGCCAGCCTGATTGATCTGATCTGGCAGCGCGCCCAGCTGGAAAACGCCATCGCCGTATTGATCGGCGAGGCCCCGGCCAATTTCAACCTGGCTGTGAGCAAGACCATTCCCACATTGCCGCAGGTTCCAGTCAGCGTGCCATCGCAGTTGCTTGAGCGCCGTCCGGACATCGCCTCTGCCGAACGTTCGGTGATTGCCGCCAATGCCAATATCGGGGTGGCGAAAGCCGCTTATTACCCGGATCTGACCTTGAGCCTGGCGGGTGGCTATTCCAGCAGCACCTACGCCGACTGGATCAGCCTGCCGAACCGGTTCTGGTCGGTGGGGCCAAAACTGGCCATGACCTTGTTCGACGGCGGGCAGCGTTCGGCGGAAGTCGACCGTACCGTGGCCACTTATGATGAGACCGTGGCCAAGTACCGCCAGACTGTGCTCGATGGTTTCCGTGAAGTGGAAAACTACATGGTGCAGTTGAAGGTGCTGGAGGACGAGGCGGTAGTCAGCAATGAAGCGTTGGCATCGGCGCGTGAATCGTTGCGGCTGACCGAGAACCAGTACAAGGCGGGGTTGATTGCGTATCTGGATGTGGTCACGGTACAGGCCACGGCCCTCAGCAATGAGCGTACCGTGTTGACGCTGTTGCAGACGCGGTTGGTGGCGAGTGTGCAGTTGATCGCGGCGCTGGGTGGGGGATGGGATGGGCACACGTCGGTAGCGGACAAGGACTGATTGGGGTTTCAAGCAGCACCAGAGCCGATTGCTATCTCCCTGATGCAAGGAGATCAAAATGTGGGAGCGGGCTTGCCCGCGAATACGGTGGTTCAGCCAAGTATTCGGTGACTGACATACCGCCATCGCGGGCAAGCCCGCTCCCACATTTTTGATCGAGTTCTGCCTCCAGGATCTCCGTCAGGGCGGAGCCAAAAAACACCCTTGCAAGCCGGTAGATTGACGTCAAAATGCCTATAATGGCTTTCTGATAATTAATCAACCCCACCATAATTATTCTCGCTACAATCGCCCACTTTGCCATCTGGTACGGGCGTTTCAGGCCCGTCGGTTCTGAGAAACCCCATGCTTATCGGTAGTTATTCCCCCTCTTTGGTCGTGATCTCCCTGTTCGTGGCGATCCTGGCATCCTATACCGCGTTGGACCTGGCAGGCCGCATCGCGACCACCAAGGGCCGTGCGGTTTATTTGTGGATTGCCGGCGGCGCATTGGCGATGGGCGTGGGGGTGTGGTCCATGCACTTCATCGGGATGTTGGCGTTGCGCCTGCCGTTTGCGCTGGGGTTCGACGTAGGCATCACCGCGTTGTCGTTGCTGATCGCGATATTGTCCAGCGGCTTTGCGTTATGGCTGGTCAGCCAGCAACGTCTACCCCTGTGGCAACTGGCCTTCGGCGCGTTGGTGATGGGCGCTGGCATCAGCAGCATGCACTACACCGGCATGGCGGCCATGCGCATGACGCCGGGCATTGACTACGACCCTGCGCTGTTTGGTGCGTCGTTGCTGATTGCGGTGGTGGCCTCCGGCGCTGCGTTGTGGATTGCTTTCAACCTGCGACGCAGCACGCCTTATGTGCGCTTCACACGTGCGGGCGCGGCCGTGGTCATGGGCGTGGCGATCGTCGGCATGCACTACACCGGCATGGCGGCCGCTCAGTTTGCCGACGATAGTTTTTGTGGCGCTGCCTTGTCGGGGTTGAGTGGCAAGGGCTTGGACTATCTGGTACTGGTGACCAGCCTCTCGGTGCTGATCATTGCCCTGTTGACCTCCTTGCTGGATGCCCGCTTGGAGGCGCGCACCGCCGTGCTTGCAGACTCCCTGACCCTGGCCAACCAGGAACTGACCCACCTGGCTTTACACGACATGCTCACCGGCCTGCCCAATCGCACGTTGCTTTCCGACCGTATCCAGCAAGCGATGCAGGCGGTGACGGAGCAGGGTAGCTGCTTCGCTTTGATGTTTATTGACCTGGACGGTTTCAAACCGGTCAACGATGCCTTCGGTCATCACATGGGTGATCAGTTGTTGCGTGAAGTGGGATTGCGCCTGCGCGAGGACTTGCGCAGCCAGGACACCCTGGCCCGTATCGGTGGCGATGAGTTCGTGCTGCTGGTGCAACTGATGCAGCCGGACGACGCCATGGGCCTGGCTGAACGTCAGGTCGGCCTGATCAACCGCATGTTTACAGTGGCCGAGCATGAGCTGAAGATCTCCGCCAGTATCGGTATTGCCCTGTTCCCGGGCAATGGCAATAACCCCGAAGAACTGCTGATGAACGCCGATGCCGCCATGTATCACGCCAAGAGCATGGGCAAGAATGGCTACAGCTTCTTCGATGTGTCGATGAATACCAATGCGCGCAAACAGTTGCAGTTGTTACAGGACTTGCGCAACGCCCTCGAACATCAGCAGTTCTGCCTGCATTACCAACCCAAATTCGATGC
Organism: Pseudomonas sp. GW821-FHT03A09; assembly: GCF_059421065.1. Lineage (NCBI taxonomy): Bacteria > Pseudomonadati > Pseudomonadota > Gammaproteobacteria > Pseudomonadales > Pseudomonadaceae > Pseudomonas > Pseudomonas sp. GW821-FHT03A09. Next base: position 236,700 of record NZ_JBWKUX010000010.1, read on the forward strand.
CATCAGTGGCCGCGCGGTGGGTGCTGAAGCGTTGCTGCGTTGGGAGCACCCGCAACAGGGCTTGTTGTTGCCTGTCACGTTTATCGAATTGGCGGAAAAGACCGGCTTGATCATTCCCATCGGTGAGTGGGTGCTCAATGAAGCCTGTCGCCAGATGGCCATTTGGTATGCCCAGGGCTACAAAAACTGGCGGATCGCGGTGAACCTGTCGGCGTTACAATTCTGTCATGCCGGATTGGTCAAAAGTGTCGCGGCAGCCCTGGCCAGCCACCAGTTGCCGGCCAACAGCCTGACCCTGGAAATCACCGAGACCACCGCCATGAGCGATGCCGATGCCAGCATGACGGTATTGCAGCAGCTCTCGGACATGGGCGTGGACCTGTCCATCGATGACTTCGGCACCGGCTACTCCAGCCTGATGTACCTCAAGCGCCTGCCGGCCAACGAGTTGAAAATCGACCGCGGTTTCGTGCGCGACCTGGAGCACGACAGTGACGACGCGGCCATCGTGTCGGCCATTGTTGCGCTGGGCCAGGCCCTTGGGCTGCGCATCGTTGCCGAAGGGGTGGAGACCGACGTCCAGCAAAGTTTTCTCACACGCCTGGGGTGCAACTCCCTGCAGGGCTACTTGTTGGGCCACCCTTTGCCGGCGGATGGCTTCATGGCCGATATCCAGCGTGCCGAAGACGCAGCAGCGCCTGACAAAAACGACGTGTGACGGGTATTCTTGGACTCAACCCTAAACGTTTGGTTGATTCAGGAGGCAGCACCCATGGATAAAGTCGTCATCATCACCGGAGGTAGCCGTGGGATCGGCGCCGAGACGGCACTGTTGGCTGCCCGGCAGGGCTATCGCATCTGCATCAACTATCAGTCGGATGAAGAGGCGGCCCAGCGCGTGCTGGAGCAGGTGCGTGCATTGGGTGCACAGGCTATCGCCGTACGGGCGGATGTCAGCATCGAGGATGAAGTGATCGCGCTGTTTCACCGCGTGGATACCGAGCTGGGCCGTGTCACGGCGTTGGTCAATAACGCCGGCACCGTGGGGCACAAATCGCGGGTCGATGAGATGTCCGAGTTCCGTATCCTGAAAATCATGAAAACCAACGTGTTGGGCCCCATCCTGTGTGCCAAGCATGCGCTGTTGCGCATGTCGCCAAGGCACGGCGGGCAGGGCGGCAGCATTGTCAACGTGTCGTCGGTGGCGGCGCGGCTGGGCTCGCCGGGCGAATATGTCGACTACGCAGCGTCCAAAGGCGCCCTGGATACCTTCACCATTGGTTTGTCAAAAGAAGTGGCGGGCGAGGGGATTCGCGTCAACGCGGTGCGTCCCGGTTATATCTTCACTGACTTCCATGCCCTGAGCGGCGATCCGGACCGGGTCAGCAAGCTGGAGTCCGGTATTCCGATGGCCCGTGGTGGCCGCCCGGATGAAGTGGCGGAAGCGATAATCTGGTTGTTGTCGGACAAGGCTTCCTACACCACCGGTACGTTCCTCGATTTGGGCGGTGGTCGTTAACGCCTTCGCGGGCAAGCCCGCTCCCACATTGGAATGCATTTTAAATGTGGGAGCGGGCTTGCCCGCGAAAGCGCCAGAGGGGGCGACTCAGTCATTTAAAACGAGCGCACAATCCGCCCCAATGTCTCCATGGCTCGCTCCGATGCTTCGGTCCACGGGCTGCCGTAATTCAAGCGAATGCAATTCCTGAAGCGCTGGGTTGCCGAGAAAATCGGCCCTGGCGCGATGCTGATGCCTTGGGCCAAGGCCATCTGGAACAGCTTGAGCGAGTCAGTCTGCTCCGGCAGTTCCAGCCACAGGAAATACCCACCGGCCGGCTGGCTGACCCGCGTCTGTGCAGGGAAGTAACGGGCGATGGCAGCGAGCATGGCGCTCTGTTGTTCTTCCAGGGCATAGCGCAGTTTGCGCAGGTGCCGATCATAGCCGCCATGTTGCAGGTAGTCGGCAATTGCCGCCTGTGCCGGCATGGACGGGCACAATGATGTCATCAGCTTCAAGCGCTCGACCTTCTGCGCAAAGCGCCCGGCTGCCACCCAGCCGACGCGGTAGCCCGGCGCCAGGCTCTTGGCAAACGAACCGCAATGCATCACCAGCCCTTCGGTGTCGAAGGCCTTTGCCGGTTTTGGCGCCTGTTGCCCGTAGTACAACTCGGCGTACACATCGTCCTCGATCAATGGCACCTGGTGGCTGCGCAGCAGTTCCACCAGCGCCTGTTTCTTGGCTTCCGGCAGCGTAGCGCCCATGGGGTTCTGGAAGCTGGTCATAGTCCAGCACGCTTTGATCGGGTAGCGTTCCAGGCTTTGTGACAAGGCATTGAGGTCGATGCCATCACGCGGGTGCACGGGAATTTCCACGGCCTTGAGCTTGAGGCGCTCCAGCACTTGCAGGCAGGCATAGAACGCCGGGGCTTCGATAGCCACCAGGTCGCCGGGTTCGGTCACGGCTTGCAGGCACAGGTTCAGGGCTTCGAGGGCGCCGTTGGTGATCAGCAGTTCTTCCATGGGCAGCATCAGCCCGCCAACCATATAACGCAGGGCAATCTGCCGGCGCAGTTGCGGGTTGCCCGGCGACATGTCGGTGACCACCAGGCGCGGGTCCATTTCGCGGCCGGCGCTGGCCAGGGAGCGGGCCAGACGTGGCAGCGGGAACAGCATGGGGCTGGGGAACGCCGAGCCGAAGGGCACGGTGTTCGGGTCCTTGATGGAGTCGAGTACCGAAAACACCAGTTCGCTCACATCCACTTCGGTGGACTCGTGCACCTGCTCGCTCACCACCGGCTCGGAAAACGGGCTGGGGGCATGGGTGTTGACGAAGTAGCCCGAGCGTGGCCGTGCGCGGATCAGCCCTCGACGTTCCAACAGGTAATACGCCTGGAACACCGTGGACGGGCTGACGCCATAGGCCTGGCTGGCATAGCGTACCGACGGCACCCGCTGGCCGGGGCCGAGGACGCCGGAGCGGATCAGTTCTGCAATGTCATCAGCGAATTTTTCGTAGCGTTTCATTGGGGCCTTAAACAAATTCTTTGGTCTGAACACGGTTGAAAATGTGGGAGGGGGCTTGCCCCCTCCCACAGTAGATCTCCAGTGTTTTCGCAATGGCAATTCTTAGCGGTTCAGCGGTGCTACAAAACGGCTGTCGGCGGCGCTGTAGACCCACGGCTCATCCACATCCGTCACCTTGAAACGCAAGGTCTGGGAACTGCTGGCCGGTTTCTCCGCCAGCAGCACCACCGACACCGGTATATCGCTGATTTCCCCCGGCGCCAGGCTGATCTCGGTCTTGCCTTGTAGCTGGAAGCCTGCGGCGTCTTCCAGTTCCAGGCGGTAGTCCTGGCGTTGCTGGGTCTTGTTGATGACCTTGAGGCTGTAGATGTTTTCGATCAAGCCCTGGCTGTTCTCGCGGAACATGCCGCGGTCCTTGGTCACGTCCAGCGACACCATCGGCCGGCCCACCAGGGCCACCACCAGCGCGGCGATCATCACCAACAGCACGGCACTGTAGCCGATCAGGCGTGGCCTGAGCAGGTGGGTTTTGCCGCCTTGCAATTGATGTTCGGAGGTGTAGCTGACCAGGCCGCGGGCATAACCCATTTTGTCCATGATCGAATCACAGGCGTCGATGCACGCCGCGCAGCCGATGCATTCCATTTGCAGGCCGTCGCGGATATCGATGCCGGTAGGGCAGACCTGCACGCACAGTTGGCAGTCGATGCAGTCACCCAGGCCGACCTCGGCGGGTTTCACCTCGCGTTTGCGCGGGCCACGGTGTTCGCCACGGGCCACATCGTAGGAAATGGTCAGGGTGTCTTTATCGAACATCACGCTCTGGAAGCGCGCATACGGGCACATGTGCATGCACACGGCTTCGCGCAACCAGCCGGCGTTGATGTAGGTCGCGCCGGTAAAGAACAGCACCCAGAACAAACTCACGCCGCCCATTTGCCAGGTCAGCAGTTCGGCGGCCAGAGGACGAATCGGCGTGAAGTAACCGACAAAGGTCAACCCGGTCAACACACTGATGCCCAGCCACAAGGTGTGCTTGGCCGAGCGTCGCGCCAGTTTATTCAGGGTCCAGGGCGCTGCTTGCAGTTTGATGCGTTGGTTGCGTTCGCCTTCGGTGACCTTTTCGCACCACATGAACAGCCAGGTAAACGAGCTTTGCGGGCAGGTGTAGCCACACCACACGCGACCGGCAAACACGGTAATCGCAAACAGGCCAAAGGCGCAGATGATCAGCAGCGCCGACAGCAGGATGAAATCCTGGGGCCAGAAGGTCGCGCCAAAAATATGGAATTTGCTTTCGGCCAGATCCCATAGCACGGCCTGGCGCCCACCCCAGTTCAGCCACACGGTGCCGAAAAACGCCAGGAACAGAAAGCCAGCACCCGTCACACGCAAGGTGCGGAACAGGCCGGTAAAGCTACGGGTATGGATCAGGTTGTCGCTGGATTTGGCCTTCACCTTCTTTGGGTGTATCGGCTCAAAGGTTTCCACGGTTGGGATTCGTTCGCTCATGGTCGTTCGCTCATCAGCCTCCATCAGGCAGAGCAACTATGAGCGTCGGTCTGTTTGCATAACAGACTCAGCTATGGCGATAAAAAGCGGATCAGATGGGTTTTGACGCCGTGACTGCGACAATGTGCTGCACCCCGTGGCGCCTGGGGTGCAGCTAAATCTGGGGTGTGCTGATACAGATCAACCGAATCGCCGAACCAGGCTCTGGGACCTTCTGGTACTGGCATCCATCGGTTGCACCCGCAACGGGATATTCATCGGTGTGGCCTCCTTTGTGCTTTGCTCTATCGGTGGGTAGCCATTGCGGCGAATTGATTCCCCGCCCGATGGCGGCCTATCCACCTGAACTTTTAACCCAGGCTCGGGCTCGGACCTATGACGGCCCGGCTCAGGAAGAGCACTGCCGTATCAGAATTCGGATCAAGCAAAGAGCGTCCACAGGGCGTAAGGGGAAGATGCTCGATGACTGCTGAAACACGGGTTCCAGACGACGCCCGATTGCCGCTGTCCCAGGCCTTGTTGCTGCCCAGGATCGCGATCGAAAGCACCACACCTGTGGTCGACGGCGGCGAGTTCGCCGTGAAAGCCGTGGTCGGGCAACGGGTCAATGTCACCAGCAAGGTATTCGCTGACGGCCACGACCAGCTCGCGGTGCTGATTCGCTGGCGCGCGTTGCATGAAGAAAGTTGGCACAGCGTGGTCATGACGGATGTCGGCAATAACGGCTGGGAAGGTGCGTTTACCGTCACGGCCCAAGGCCCCCATGAGTTCTGCGTCGAAGCCTGGATCGATACCTTTGCCAGCTTCTGCTACGAGTTGCGCAAAAAACATGAGGCCGGGGTGCCGGTCAGCCTTGAGCTCCAGGAAGGCCGCAGCCTGGTGTTGCAAGCCGCCGAACGCAGTGACAATGAGCTGCGCGACCGTCTGATGCGGTTGCATCATGAACTCTCCGGCCTGCTGGAAACCGAGCAGGTTACGCAATTTCTGCACGAAGACAGTGCACACCTGATGGCCCAGGCCGACCACCGTGCGTACCTGAGCATCAGCACCGTGTACCCCATCGATGTGGAACGCGAAGGCGCACAGTTCGCCAGTTGGTACGAGCTGTTTCCCAGGTCGATCACTGATAACCCAATGCGCCACGGCACCTTCAATGACGTGCACGCCCGGCTGTCGATGATCCACGACATGGGCTTCGACGTGCTGTACTTCCCGCCGATTCACCCGATTGGCCGCAGTCATCGCAAGGGCAAGAACAATGCGCTCACCGCAGGCCCCGATGATCCCGGCAGCCCTTACGCGATTGGCAGCGAGGAGGGCGGACACGAGGCAATCCACCCGCAGTTGGGCAGCCGCGACGACTTCCGCCGCCTGGTCAAGGCCGCCGCCGACCATGGCCTGGAAATCGCCCTGGACTTCGCCATCCAGTGTTCCCAGGACCACCCGTGGCTCAAGCAGCATCCGGGCTGGTTCAACTGGCGCCCGGACGGCACGATCAAATACGCCGAGAACCCACCGAAAAAATACCAGGACATCGTCAACGTCGACTTCTACGCCGCCGATGCGATTCCAAGCCTGTGGACCGAGCTGCGTGACATCGTGGTGGGCTGGGTGGAAGAGGGCGTGAAGACCTTTCGTGTCGACAACCCGCACACCAAGCCACTGCCGTTCTGGCAATGGTTGATCAGCGATGTGCGCGGCAAGTATACCGAAGTGATCTTCCTGGCTGAAGCCTTCACCACACCCGCGATGATGGCGCGCCTGGGCAAGGTGGGTTACTCCCAGAGCTACACCTATTTCACCTGGCGCAACACCAAGGCTGAACTGAGCGAATACTTCACACAGTTGAATACGTCGCCGTGGCGCGAATGCTTTCGGCCGAACTTTTTCGTCAACACGCCGGACATCAACCCCGGCTACCTGCACGAGTCCGGACGCCCGGGTTTCTTGATCCGCGCCGCGCTGGCGACCATGGGCTCCGGGTTATGGGGTATGTATTCGGGCTTCGAACTGTGTGAGGCCGCGCCCATACCGGGCAAGGAAGAGTACCTGGACTCGGAGAAGTACGAGATCCGCCCACGGGATTTCAGTGCGGCCGGCAACATCATTGCCGAAATTGCCCAGCTCAACCGCATCCGCCGCCAGAACCCGGCGCTGCACAGCCACTTGGGCTTGAAGCTGTACAACGCCTGGAACGACAACATCCTGTATTTCGGCAAGCGCAGTGAGGACGGCGGCAACTTTATCCTCGTGGCGGTCAACCTCGACCCCTACAACGCCCAGGAAGCGCATTTCGAACTGCCGCTGTGGGAGATGGGCCTGCCGGACGACGCGCAGACCCAAGGTGAAGACTTGATGAGCGGGCACCGCTGGACGTGGTACGGCAAGACCCAGTGGACGCGCCTGGAGCCGCAGATGCCGTTTGGCATTTGGCGTATCACCGCTTCCTGAGTCGAGTGAAGATCAACTGTGGGAGCTGGCTTGCCTGCGATCGCGGTATATCAGCACCGCAAGTGTTAGCGGATGCACCGCTATCGCAGGCAAGCCAGCTCCCACATTAGACCGCGTTCATTCAGGCGGTTTTCAGTATTCCAGGAGTTTCCAATGGCGAAGAAACCCTCACCGACCACCTTCACCCAGGATCCGCTCTGGTACAAGGACGCGGTGATCTACCAGGTTCACGTAAAATCCTTTTTCGACGCCAATAACGACGGTATCGGCGACTTTGCCGGGCTGATTGCCAAGCTCGACTACATCGCCAACCTGGGCGTCAACACGATATGGCTGCTGCCGTTCTACCCCTCGCCACGCCGCGATGACGGCTACGACATCGCCGAATACCGGGGCGTACACAGCGACTACGGCACGATGGCCGACGCCAAGCGCTTCATCGCCGAAGCCCATAAACGTGGGTTGCGGGTCATCACTGAACTGGTGATCAACCACACCTCCGACCAGCATCCGTGGTTCCAGCGTGCGCGCAAAGCCAAGCCGGGCTCGGCAGCGCGGGACTTCTATGTGTGGTCCGATGACGATCAGAAGTACGACGGCACCCGTATCATTTTCCTCGACACCGAAAAGTCCAATTGGACCTGGGACCCAGTCGCCGGCCAGTACTTCTGGCACCGCTTCTACTCTCACCAGCCCGACCTGAACTTCGACAATCCGCAAGTCATGAAGGCCGTGCTGTCGGTGATGCGCTATTGGCTCGACATGGGCATCGATGGGCTGCGGCTGGACGCCATTCCCTACCTGATCGAGCGCGATGGCACCCACAACGAGAACCTTCCCGAAACCCACGAAGTGCTCAAGCGGATTCGCGCCGAGATCGACGCCCGTTACCCCGATCGCATGCTGCTGGCCGAGGCCAACCAGTGGCCGGAGGACACCCAGTTGTATTTCGGCGACAAAACCGGTGACGACGGCGATGAATGCCACATGGCGTTTCACTTCCCGTTGATGCCACGCATGTACATGGCGCTGGCCCAGGAAGACCGTTTTCCCATCACCGATATTCTGCGCCAGACCCCGGAAATCCCCGCCAACTGCCAGTGGGCAATCTTCCTGCGTAACCACGATGAACTGACCCTGGAAATGGTCACGGACAAAGAGCGTGACTACCTGTGGAACTACTACGCCGCTGACCGTCGCGCGCGGATCAACCTGGGAATACGCCGACGCCTGGCGCCGCTGATGGAGCGTGACCGCCGTCGAATCGAGTTGCTCAACAGCCTGCTGCTGTCGATGCCCGGCACGCCGACCCTGTATTACGGCGATGAAATCGGCATGGGCGACAATATCTACCTGGGTGACCGCGACGGCGTACGTACCCCCATGCAGTGGTCCATCGACCGTAACGGCGGGTTCTCCCGTGCCGACCCGGCCAGCCTGGTGTTGCCACCGATCATGGACGCGCAATATGGCTACCCGTCGGTCAACGTCGAAACCCAGACCCAGGACCCGCACTCGTTGCTGAACTGGACCCGACGCATGTTGGTGGTGCGCAAGCAGTCCAAGGCGTTTGGCCGGGGCAGCCTGAAAATGCTCTCGCCGAGTAACCGCCGCATCCTCGCGTACACCCGTGAATACGCAGGCGAAGATGGGCGTACCGAAATCATCCTGTGTGTGGCCAACGTATCGCGCAGTGCCCAGGCCGCCGAGTTGGACCTGTCGGCGTTCGCTGGCATGGTGCCGGTGGAGATGCTCGGCGGTAATGCGTTCCCGCCCATCGGCCAGCTGAATTTTCTGTTGACCTTGGCCCCGTACGGCTTTTACTGGTTCGTGCTGGCGGCGGAGAACCAGATGCCCAGCTGGCATGTGGAACCGGCGCAGAGCATGCCGGACTTCACCACACTGGTCCTGAAAAAACGCATGGAAGAATTACTCGACGCACCGTGCCGCACCATTCTGGAACACACCTCGCTGCCGAACTGGCTGCCCAAGCGGCGTTGGTTCGCCGGCAAGGACGCCGCTATCGACGGCGTGCATATCGCCTACGGCGTGCGTTTCGGCGACCCTGCACATCCGGTGCTGCTTAGCGAAGTCGACGTGACCAGCGCCGGCCAGGTCAGCCGTTACCAACTGCCGTTCGGTTTTCTCGCCGAAGACCAGTTCACCAGCGCCTTGCCGCAGCAACTGGCCTTGGCCCGTGTGCGCCGGGCGCGGCAGGTCGGTCTGGTGACCGATGCGTTCAGCCTGGAGCACTTTATTCGCGCCGTGATCCACGGATTACAGGAAGGGGCCGTACTGAATACCGCTGAAGGGGATCTGCATTTCGAGGCCACCTCCCAGCTGGGCCACTTGGCACTGACGGATTGTGCTGAAGTGCGCTACCTGTCGGCCGAGCAATCCAACAGCTCGGTGGTGGTGGCTGAAAGTCTGGTGCTCAAACTGATCCGCAAGGTCAGCGGCGGCGTGCATCCGGAACTGGAAATGAGCGCTTACCTGACCGCCGCCGGCTATCCCAATATCTCGCCGCTGCTGGGCTCGGTGATCCGCCGCGACAGCCAAGGCCAGGACAACTTGTTGATGATCGCTCAAGGGTATTTGAGCAATCAGGGCGACGCCTGGGCCTGGACGCAAAACAACCTGGAACGGGCGATTCGCGACGCGCTGGCACAGGCTGTGTCCGAACAGGAGCAGCATTACAACGCCCTCGGCGAACTCAAGGATTTCGCCGGTTTGCTGGGGCAACGCCTGGGCGAGATGCATCGGGTCTTGGCCGAGCCGACGGCCAACCCGGACTTCAAGCCAGAAGTCACTACGGTCAAGCACGCCCGGGCCTGGGCCAAGGATGTCGGCGCACAAATCGAGCGCGCCCTGCAATTACTCAAGCTTCATCAAACTCAGTTGAACCCCGCCGATCAGGCGTTGGTCGGTGAATTGCTGGGGCAGGAAAAGGTCATTGGCGGGCATGTCCAGGCCCTGGCGAAAGCTACGCTGGGCGGGCTGCGGATTCGGGTGCATGGTGATTTGCACCTGGGTCAGGTATTGGTGGTCAAGGGCGATGCCTACCTGATCGATTTTGAAGGAGAACCGGCGCGGCCACTGCATGAACGGCGTGGCAAGCACAGCCCCTACAAGGATGTGAGTGGCGTACTGCGCTCCTTCGATTACGCGGCGGCGATGGCCTTGAATGTGCAGGGACAAGGAGCGGATCACTCGCCAGAGGCCGACAGTGCGCGCAAGCGCGTGACGGATCGTTACCTCAAGGAGGCGCGGCAAGCATTCACCCGGGCTTATCAAGCGGCGACGTCTACACTGGCGCATGACTGGCAGGATGCCAGCGGCCAAGACGCAGCGCTGACGTTGTTCAGCCTGGAGAAGGCCGCGTACGAAGTGGCCTACGAAGCGGAAAACCGCCCGAGCTGGTTGCCGGTGCCCTTGCAGGGCCTGCACCGCTTGCTCAGTGGGCTTTTACCTGTATCGAAAACTGCACGCGGTGGGGAGACGTCATGAGTTTTACGCACAAAGAACCGCTGCAGCCAACATTGACTGCAATGCCGGCGTCCAAGGACGTCGAAGCGCTGGTACGCGCCGAACACCCGGACCCGTTCTCGATCCTGGGGCCACACGAGGACGAGCAGAACGGGCAATTTATCCGCGCCTATTTGCCGGAAGCCCTGAGCGTTCAGGTACTGAGCCGTGACAGCGGTGAGCCGATCGGCAGCCTGGAGGCGACCCAGGTGCCCGGCTTGTTTATCGGGCAGTTCGGCACGCGCCAGGCGTACTTGCTGAAGATCCAGTGGGCCGGTGGTGAGCAGATCACCGAAGACCCTTACAGCTTCAGCCAATTGCTTCTTGGGGAAATGGACCTGTACCTGTTTGCCGAAGGCAATCATCGTGACTTGAGCAGTTGCCTGGGCGCCCAAGTGACCACGGTGGATGGCGTGCAGGGCGTGCGTTTTGCCGTGTGGGCACCGAATGCCCGACGGGTTTCGGTGGTGGGCGACTTCAATATCTGGGATGGTCGCCGCCATCCGATGCGCCTGCGCCATCCGTCCGGCGTGTGGGAGATCTTTATTCCACGCCTGCTACCGGGCGCGGCGTATAAATACGAAATACTCGGTGCCCACGGGATTCTGCCGCTCAAGGCCGACCCCATGGCCCTGGCCACCCAATTGCCGCCGGACACTGCGTCCAAAGTCGCCGCACCCTTGCAGGTGGACTGGCAGGACGATGCGTGGATGCAATCGCGCAGCGAGCGACAGAAGGCCAGTGCGCCGCTGTCGATCTACGAGCTGCACGTGGGCTCCTGGCAATGCGAATTGGACGAGGTGGGCGAAGTGGCCCGCCAATATGGCTGGCGTGAGCTGGCAGATCGGCTGATTCCCTATGTGCAGCAATTGGGTTTCACCCATATCGAGTTGATGCCGATCATGGAGCACCCGTTCGGTGGTTCCTGGGGGTATCAGGCGTTGTCGCAGTTCGCGCCCAGCGCTCGATTCGGCTCGCCGGAAGATTTCGGCTATTTCGTCAACGCTCTGCACCAGGCCGACATCGGGGTGATCCTCGACTGGGTGCCAGCGCATTTTCCCACTGATACCCACGGCCTGGCGCAGTTCGACGGTACGGCGCTGTACGAATACGCCAACCCACTGGAGGGCTTTCACCAGGATTGGGACACCCTGATCTACAACCTGGGCCGCACTGAAGTACATGGCTTCATGCTGGCTTCGGCACTGCACTGGCTCAAGCACTTCCATGTCGATGGCCTGCGGGTGGATGCGGTGGCGTCGATGCTGTACCGCGACTATTCGCGCAAGGCCGGTGAATGGGTGCCCAATCGCCACGGCGGCCGGGAGAACCTGGAAGCCATCGACTTCCTGCGTCACTTGAATGACGTGGTGGCCCTTGAAGCACCGGGTGCGCTGGTGATCGCCGAGGAGTCCACCGCCTGGCCCGGCGTCAGCCAGCCGACCCAGCAGGGCGGCCTGGGTTTCAGCTACAAATGGAACATGGGCTGGATGCACGACTCGCTGCATTACATCCAGCAAGACCCGGTGTACCGCGCCCATCATCACAATGAGCTGAGTTTCGGCCTGGTGTATGCCTGGTCCGAGCGCTTTATCCTGCCGATTTCCCACGATGAAGTGGTGCACGGCAAACACTCGTTGATCGACAAGATGCCCGGCGATCGCTGGCAGAAGTTCGCCAACCTGCGGGCCTACCTGAGTTTCATGTGGATGCATCCGGGCAAGAAGCTGCTGTTCATGGGCTGCGAATTCGGCCAATGGCGCGAATGGAACCACGACCAGCAACTGGACTGGTACCTGCTGCAATACGCGGAACACAAAGGTGTGCAAAAACTGGTGGGCGACTTGAACCGCCTGTACCGCGAGGAGCCGGCGCTGCACGAACAGGATGATGCGCCCCAGGGTTTCCAATGGCTGATCGGCGATGACGCCATTAACAGCGTCTACGCCTGGCTGCGCTGGAGCAAGAACGGTAAGCCGGTGCTGGTGGTGGCCAACTTCACCCCAGTGCCACGTGAAGCGTACGCCGTCGGCGTACCGTTTGCCGGGCGCTGGAGCGAGGTGATCAACAGTGACGCCGACACCTACGCCGGCTCCAATTATGGTAATGGGGGAGAGGTGTTTACCCAGGCAGAACCTCGTCATGGGCAACCGGTGTCGTTGTCGTTGAATCTGCCGCCGCTGGGCGTGTTGATTCTGCGGCCGCAAGAGCATTGAGGGCTCTGCCATGGGGGATACGGTTGTCCCGACTGCTGGCATGGTGCCACAATGCTGGCTTTATAATGGCGGTCGAATCAGGCGGATTTCATGAGCAACCTTGGGCATGGGCTGGACCCGGATTGCGTGATCGAAGAGCAGGTGCGAACCGATCGTTTGCACCAGCTGTTTCGCCAGTCGTTCGCTGCGGTTTTCGGCAGTTACCTGGGCGCTGCCATGCTGTGCTGGCTGTGCTGGGACCGTTTCGACCACAAGGTCATGCTGGTCTGGCTGGTGCTGCTGGCAGGTTCGTCACTGTTGCGCCTGAAAATGTTCGTGGACTGGTTTCGCTGCCCTGACGCCGAACGCACGCCTGCACGTTGGGAACGGCATTATTGGGTCACGCTGATGTTGTCGGCCGGGATCTGGGGCATTGGCGCATTGGCGGTCATGCCCCATGACGACCGCGTGTCACAGGTGCTGGTGATGCTGTTCACCGTGGGCATGTCGGTCAGTGCGGTCTCGTGTTACTCGGCCTATCGCTACATGACGCTGGGCTCCATGGCCCTGGTGCTGCTGCCGTGTACGTTGTGGCTGCTGTTTCAGCCGGCGCCGATGCAAGTGGGCGTGGCGATTGCGGTGCTGGTGTTTTCCTCTTTTGTGGTCAGCGCCACGCGTAAATTGTCCGATGCCCTGGAAAAAGCCTTTCGCCTCACCCGGCAAATGGAGCGCGCCCATAACATCTCCACACGTGCCGCCCAGACAGACGAATTGACTGGGTTGATGAACCGTCGCGCGTTCTTTGAACATGCCCAATTGCTGTATGCGCAATGCCGTCATAACCAGCAGCCGCTGTGTGCGTTGATGATGGACATGGACCACTTCAAGGACATCAACGATACCTATGGCCACCAGGCGGGCGATCAGGTGTTGCGGCAGATAGGCGGCGTGATCACGGCCTCGTTTCGCCAGACGGATGTGTATGGCCGCCTGGGTGGCGAAGAGTTTGCGGTGTTGCTGCCCAACACTTCGCTGGAGACCGCGCTGGACATTGCCGAACAACTGGTCAAGTCGGTTTCCGACCTGGCCGCCGAACCGGTGCAGGGCCTGACCGCCAGCCTGGGTGTGGCCGTGGTGCGCAGCCTCGATCAGGACCTGCACAGCCTGATGAACTCCGCCGACAAGGCGCTGTACCGCGCCAAGGCCATGGGGCGTAACCAGGTCGTTGTGGCGGAGTAGGGCTCAGTCCTTGCGCATCGATTTGGCCAGTGCCCACGCCACCTGGTCGGCGGAGTAGGGCTTGGCGATAAACTCGAACCCTTCGTAGCCACTTTCAGCCAGTTCCTCGCTGTAGCCGGATGTGAGCACCACTGGCAGGTCCGGCCGTCGCTGGCGTAGCTGTTTGGCCATGGCGACACCGGTCATGCCTGGCATCACCACATCCGAGAAAATCCCATCGAACGCCATGACGTCCGCACCGGCCAGCACCAGCGCCTGTTCGGCATCGGTGGCCCAGGTGGTGCGGTAGCCCAGGTCCTGAAGGATCTGGTTGGCGAAACGGCCGACTTCAAGGTTGTCCTCGACGATCAGGATGTGACCCATGGCCATGTCCCGCAGCGGGCTGTGATCCTGTCCTGACGGTGTGTGCAGGGCCGCCGGCGCCTCCACCTCGGGCAGGTAAAGGGTAAACACCGTGCCTTGGCCCAGGGTGCTGGCCACGTCGATGTTGCCGCCGGACTGCTTGGCAAACCCGAACACTTGGGATAAACCCAGGCCGGTGCCTTTGCCCACCGGCTTGGTGGTAAAGAACGGCTCGAAAATATGCTCGAACGTCTCACACGAGATGCCCACGCCTGTGTCCGCGAGGGACACGGTCACAAACGGCTGGTGCGCCGGCGCATCGCCTCGGATGCGTGGCAGCGCCGATACGTGGGCCACGCGCAGGGTCAGGGTGCCCTGGCCGTTCATGGCATCGCGTGCGTTGAGGGCAATGTTGATCAGCGCGGTTTCGAACTGGCTCGCGTCGACACAGACATGACAAGGCTGCCCGGGCAGTTCGACCCGTACATGAATGCGCGAGCCGGTGACGCTTTCGAGCATCTCGCCGATGTTGCGCACGCGCTCGCCCACGTCGAAGACTTCCGGATTCAGCGGCTGGCGGCGGGCGAACGCGAGCAACTGGCTGGTGAGCTTGCTGGCCCGTTCGACCGTATCGGAGACGGCGCCCATGTAGCGCTGGCGGCGCTCTTCCGACAGCCCTGGCTGGCGCAGAAAATCCACCGATGAACGAATGATTGTGAGCAAGTTGTTGAAGTCGTGGGCCACGCCGCCGGTCAGTTGGCCGATGGCTTCCAGCTTTTGTGACTGGTGCAGCGCGGCTTCGGCCTGGGTCAGTGCGAAGGTGCGTTCTTGCACCCGTTGCTCCAGGGTGGCGTTCAGTTCAGTGATGGCGGCCAGCCCCTCGCGCACGGCGGCGTCGGCACGCACGCGCTCGATATGCGCCCAGGAACGCTCGGTGACTTCACCCACCAGCGCCAGGTCATACGGCGACCAGGCGCGCATGTCTTTGTCATGCACCGCCATCAGCGCCGTCAGGCGACCGTCCTTGATCAGCGGGAAACACACTGTCGCCGTGGCACCCAGGGCCTGGTAGCGGGCGGATTCCTCGGGCGTGAACTCCAGGCGATTGTCGCGAATCACCAAGGGTTCGCCCGCGGTCAGTTGGCGGACCGCTCGCGCGCCGAACGACGCCAGGCGGTAGCGCCCGATAATGCTGGGCGAGCCGGGTGCCGCCCAGTTGCCGCGAATAGTGAAACCGTCTTCATCGGCGTCCATGTCGGCATAGGCGCAGTTGGACACCTGCAGATGCTCGGCCAGCAGGCGCGTGGTGAGGGTCATGATGGCTTCGGCGTCGGTGGCACTGGCCACGGCATGGCCGATGGCGTCCAGCGCTGTAAGCCTGCGGGCAAGGTAGACGGTGGCGGTGGTTTCGGTGACGGTGTCGAGCATGCCCACGACCTTGCCTTGCGGGTCGCGGATCGGGCTGTAGCAAAAGGTGAAGTAGGCCTGCTCAGGGCCACAACCCCGTTCGATCACCAAGGGATGGTTTTCAATATAGGTGGCATGGCCTTGATAAGCCGCGTCGGCGATAGGGCGGATGTCGTCCCAGGCTTCCTGCCACACTTCACTGAACGGGCGCCCAAGGGCATAAGGCTTGTTGCCCAGGATCGGCACAAACGCGTCGTTGTAGAGTGTCGTCAGGGACGGCCCCCAGACAATGGCTTGGGGGAAGCTTGAAGCAAAGCACAGCGCAACGGTGATCTTGAGCACATCTGGCCATTGCTCCAGCGGCCCCAGCGGGGTACTGGCCCAATCATGCAGGCGTACCTGTTCGGCCATGTCGCTGCTGCTTTGCAGCCAATTCATCATTGCGGGTACACCTTGTTTGCCACGGACTGTCGGTGCCTGGAGGTCAGGCTAGCAAGCAACAGACCGAAATCAGCGCTGCCAGTTCAGCACGATTATCCAGGAGATGGCAATTTGATGTCTCGTTCATTTGAATCGGCAAAAGCCCAGCTCCCTGGGCCATTGCACATCTACTGCTGTGTGCCGAAATCCGAGGTCCAATAGATCCCTGCATCACTCTTCGGGTCCATCGCGTAAGCCGCACCCAGCTCCCGGAATTGCGGGTTCATCAGGTTGGCGCAATGGCCAGGGCTGGCGAGCCAACCGTCCAGCACTTTACGTGGTGTATCGAGGCCAGCGGCGATGTTTTCGCCGATGTTCTTTGCAATGTACCCAGCCAACTCGGCACGATCGCCCGGCGTGCGACCGTCATGGTCCAAGTGGTCGAAGAAGTTGCCGTTGGCCATGTTGCGCGTGTGGCTGTTGGCGGCGCCGGCCAGGTCGTCGTTCCATGACAGCGGCGTGGTGGCGGCAAATGCCTGGGTACCGCACTGGCGTGGTTGGGCGCGGGCGGCGTTGATCAGGTTGAGCAGTTGCTTGCCTTCGGTCTGCCAGTCGCCCAAGCCACTGGTCAGCAGCGGGCGGGCCAGCACGATGCGCCAGTCCTGGCCGCTGTTGCTCACACCGATATCGACGAACTGCGGGTCCAGCACCACCCGGCAAAAGCTTTCGCGCACGGCTTTCATCGCTGCCTGCGCATCCTTGGGTCCGGACAAACTGATGGCCTGCACGTTGACCATCGGGTACGCGGCCCGCGCCAGCGCTTGCTGCAAATCGCCGACATTGGTGGCCGGCAGCACCAGCCGTGTGTCGCTGGTCAGCGGTGGCAGCTCCTGGGAACCCTGGTCACCGCAGCGTTGCACCTGGCTGCGGTACTGGTTGATCTGTTGTACCAACTGACTTTCTTCATTCGCCATCGCGCTGGCGCAGAACACCGTAGTGGCGGCCAGCGTCGTAAGGCCCATCATCAATGACAGCACGCGCATGGACGTTACCCTTGAGCTTGAAAGTGCCCATGATGCGCGATCCGGGTGCATCCATGCACCCTTTGATCCGAACTTTTTGCCTCAGTTCTTGAAGGTCGAGTGTTTGCGACCCTGGTCGCACAACGCGAACACCACCACCAACAAGGCTGAAATGGCGAGGATGATCACCACGCCATCGGTGGAGTGGGTGGCCGACGCCGCCACCATCGACAACGCACCCAACGGCGCCAGGCCGCCAGCGATAGCGGTGCCGATTTCACGGCCGGTGCCGAAGCCCGAAGAGCGGGTCTGGGTGGGGAATTGGCGGCTCAGGAACGAACCCTGCGGGGCAAACATCATCGGCGCGAGGATGCCGGTGCCCACGCCGATGGCGAGGTAGATCATCAGGCTTTCACCGCTGTTGAGCAGGGCCAGGAACGGATAGGCGAACAGCAGCGACAACACGCCGCCGAGCATCAACACGGTCTTGCTGCTCCACTTGTCGCACAGCCAGCCGAAGCAGGGCACGGCGACGATGGCGATCAGGCTGGCGATGGTCACCGACAAGGAGGTGACGTGCACATCCACACCTTTGAACTGGGTCAGGTAGGCCAGGGAGAAGGTCTTGAAAATGTAGCTCAGGGCGTTATAGCCAATGGCCACAAAGAACACCACGGCCAAGCCTTTCAAGTCGTTCTTGAACAAGGCTTTGAGCGGCGAGGCCTTGGCCTTGGCGGCTTCCTTGCTGAGTTCGTTGAACTGCGGGGTTTCCGGAATGCTGTTGCGCACCCACAGGCCGACCCCCACCAGCACGATGCTGCACACGAACGGAATGCGCCAGCCACCGGCCAGCAGGAACTCATTGCCGTTGATGGTGAGCAGGTACACGGTGAGCGACGACAACAACAGGCCCAGGTTCAGGCCCAGCGCCGGCCACGCACCCTGGCTGCCGCGTTTGCCTTGGGAGGCGTGCTCATAGGAAGTGACTGCCGCTCCGGACAACTCCGCACCGGCGCCCAGGCCCTGGATGATGCGGATAAACACCAGCACGATCGGCGCCCAGATGCCGATGGAGGCGTAGCTGGGAATCAGGCCGATGAGCGTGGTGCATACGCCCATCAGGCAGAAGGTCAGCACCAGCACTTGCTTGCGCCCGAATTTGTCGCCCAGGTAGCCAAACAGAATGCCGCCGAATGGGCGGGCAATGAAACCGATGGCAAAGGTGGAGAAGGCCATCAGCGAGGCGGTCTTGGGGTCGCTGTTATCGAAGAAGATCTTCGAGAACACAATGGCAGCCATAGTGGCGTACAGGTAAAAGTCGTACCACTCCAGCATCGAGCCAAAGATGGTCGCGGCGGCGACTTTGCGCAGGCGCTTGCGGGTTTGCTCGGGCGTTTCAGTGGTGGGGATGGAGACGGTTGCCGTCATGCTGTACTTCCTTCTGAGTCTTTATAGTTATTGTCAAATGGACGCGTAGTGCCGGGTGTTATTGGGGGTTGAACAGGCGGTCGGCGATCATCGCGCCGATGGGCATGGCCGAGGTGGCGGCCGGTGAGGGCGCGTTGCACACGTGGAGCATTCTTGAGGTCTGGGCGAACAGGAAGTCGTGCACCAGGCTGCCGTCGCGCATCACCGCCTGGGCACGGATGCCGGCCTCGTAGGGCAGCAGGTCGTCGAGGGTCAGCGATGGGCAGTATTTGCGGCACTGTTCCAGGTAGCCGGACTTGAACAACGAGTTCTTCATCTCGGTGGTGCCCGAGCCGAGGTTTTGCCAAATGGTTTTCCAGAAGCCGGGGAAGCTGGCGTACTGCGCCACGTCGCGCCAGTTCACCGAGAACTTGCGATAGTTTTCACGGCCAAGGCCCAGTACGGCGTTCGGGCCGACGGTTACGCTGCCGTCGATCATGCGGGTCAGGTGTACGCCGAGGAACGGCAGCTCCGGGTCGGGAATCGGGTAGATCAGGTGGTTGACGATGGAGTTTTTCGACGGGGGGAGGCGGAAGTACTCGCCGCGAAACGGGATGATCTGATGGTCGATCTTCACCCCGGCCAAGGTCGCCAGCCGATCCGACTGCAAACCGGCGCATACCACTAGGTGCCGAGCCTGCCAGGTTTCGCCGCGAGTGCTGACGGTCACTTTGTCGGTGTCTTCGTGAATGGCAGTGACAGTGCGTTCCAGGCAGATCTCGCCACCGCTGCGGCGGATCACCTGGGCCATGGTTTCGCAGACCTGGCGATAATCGACGATGCCGGTGGCGTCGAGAAACAGTGCGCCCAGGCCGACGATGTTCGGTTCACGCTGGCGCAGTTGGTCGGCGTCCAGGCGCTCGACCCGCATGCCGTTGAGCTGGGCGCGGGCATACAGCGCGTCCATCCGCTGCATTTCAAGAGGGCTTGAGGCCACCAGCATCTTGCCGCAGACCTCGAACTTGATGCCGTGCTCGGTGCAAAACTGCTTGGTGGCTTCGGCGCCGCGTTTGCACAGGTCGGCCTTGAGGCTGCCCGGCGCGTAGTAGATGCCGGCGTGGATCACGCCGCTGTTATGCCCGGTCTGGTGCTTGGCCAGCACCGGCTCTTTTTCCAGGATCACCACCGACGCGCCTGGCTGGCGCTTGAGCAGCTCCATCGCGGTAGCCAGGCCGACAATGCCGCCACCGATAATGCAAAAGTCGTGAATCATTGCGTGAGATACCTACCCATTACACATTTTGGTCTGCTTATCAGGTTGTCAGACTAATGGTTTTGTTAAAAAAACGGCGTGTCCGCAGACACGCTACTTGAAGGATCAGTGGGTGGCGGGCAGCTCCAGGTTCAAGCGCCGGGCTGCAGCGCGCAAGTGCGCTTCGGCGCTGCCCGCGGCGCGTTGAGCGTCACCGTCGGCGATGGCCTGGTACAGCAATTGGTGTTCCTGGGTGGCATCGGCGGAGCCGGTCGCAAACCGCGATGCCGAGTTTTCCCAGGCCGTTTTGCGCGCGCTGGCCAGTTGGCTGCGCAGGAAGTCGTGGAACGCCACGAAGTAGTCGTTCTTGCTGGCGTCGGCAATGGCGCGATGAAATTCCACATCGGCAATGGCGGCGGCTTCGAAGTTGTCGCGGTTGTCCTGCATGGCCTGCAAGGCGCTTTTCATGCGTTGCAGGTCATCCTCATCGCGGCGCTGGGCAGCGATCGAGGCGGCTTGGGTTTCGATCCACAGACGCACTTCGAACATCTGCGCCAGGTCGGGACGGCGACCATCTTGTTGCGGAAAACGAAACACCGTGCCCGCTGGCGTCTGCGAAATGAACGAGCCCAGGCCCCGGCGCGCGGTGATCACGCCATCGGCCTTGAGCTGGGCGATGGCTTCGCGCACCACGGAACGGCTGACGTTGAGCTGCTCGGCCAACTGCTGTTCGGTCGGCATGCGTGACTCGGGCGGCAGTTGGCCAGAGTCGATTTCTGCGCGAATGGCGCTGACAACCCTTGCGACGAGCGAATCGGGGCGTTGGAGCTCAAGCATGGGACAGCCTTGTTGATCAGGTTGTCAGACAATAGTCGTTACGATTTTATCTTGTCAATATTTGTGTCGTATTGCGACCGCCAGCAGGATCAGACCCAGCGCCACGGCGAAGGTCGTGTGCAGGCCGTAGGCGACAGATTGCGGGGTGGCGTGCGTGACGTCCGGCGTCGCCCAGGCGAATACCGCACCGAGGGCCGAAGCGCCGATAATCAGGCCCAGGTTGCGTGACAGGTTCAACAGGCCGGAGACCGTGCCCCGGCGTGTCGTGGGTACATCGCTCATCACTGCGGTGTTGTTGGCCGCCTGGAACAGGCTGTATCCGGTGGTCAGAATCATCAGCGCGGCCAGGTAGGCGACCAATCCGTTGGCGAATGACAACAGCAGGGCGCCACAGCACAACAGCCCCAGGCCGGCGAGGGTCATGCGCGGGCTGCCGAAGCGGTCGGTGAGCCGGCCTGCCGGTACGCCGGTGATGGCCGCCACACAGGGGCCGACGGCCATGGCCAAGCCCATCCAGGCCGCATCGAGGCCCAGGCCGCGGGACAAATAAAACGGTCCCACGACAAAAGTGGCCATGATCACGGCGGCAATCAACGCACTCATCGCCAAGCCGGCGCGCAAGGGTGCGTCCTCCCAGGCGGCCCGCCAATCCAAACCGGTGGAACCAGCTGTGCCCATGCGATCAACCGGCAGATAACGGTAGGCGAGGGCAGCCGCCAGCAATCCCAGGGGCAGGCCGACCAGAAACAGCGCGCGCCAGCCCCACAGGCTGAGCAGCAAGCCGCCAATGCTCGGCCCCATGGCGGTACCGACCGCCGACATCGTACCGAGCAAGCCCATGACGCGGCCGGTGCGCTCTTTGCTGACAGTGTCGCTGACCAGCCCCAAGGTCATCGCCATCATGATCGCCGCGCCCAGGCCTTGCAGTACTCGAGCACCCACCAGCCACGGCAGGGACGGCGCGGCCGCGCACAACCCGCACGCCAGGGCAAACAACAGCAGCCCGCTCAACAACAAGCGTCGGCGCCCGAGGCGATCACCGAGGCTGCCGGCACTGACAATCACCGTCGTGATCGCCAGCAAGTAGGCCAGTACCACCCACTGCACGGCATGAAAGGAGGTGTCGAACACTTGAGCCAATGCGGGCAAGCCGACATTGGCGATGCTGGTGCCGAGCGAGGCGAGCAACAGGGATAAAGACAGGCTCAACAGAGCGCCTCGGGCGGAGGTCTGCATGGGGAATTCCTTGAATGAAGGCGGCTGTCCCAAATCTACGGTGTCGACTACCATGGCGGAAGACGCACGACTTGCAGTTAATGCGTGCATCAAACGCCTCATTAGGAGTGCCAATGCCCGATCTCAATCTGTTGATCACCCTGGACGTCTTGTTGAGCGAAGGCAGCGTTGCAGGTGCCGCCAAGCGCCTGGGCCTAAGTGCTTCGGCCATGAGCCGAGCACTCGCCCGTTTGCGCGAGACCACCGGAGACCCGCTGCTGGTGCGCGCCGGTCGTAGCCTGGTGCCCACGCCGCGTGCCCAGGCATTACGCGAACAGGTCGGGCGCCTGGTGCAGGACGCTCACGGCGTGCTGCGCCCGGCACAATCCCTGGACATGGGCCACGTTGAGCGCACTTTCACCCTGCGTACCAGCGAAGAGTTCGTCGAAAGCTTCGGTCCGCCCCTGCTGGCCCGCATCGCCCAGGAGGCGCCCGGCGTGCGTCTGCGTTTCGTCAATAAAACCGACAAGGACAACGCCTTGTTGCGTGACGGCAGCGTCGACCTGGAAACCGGCGTGGTCGATGCCAACGCCAGCCCCGAAGTGCTAACCCAGGCGCTGTTTCGCGATCGCCTGATCGGCGTGGTGCACAGCGGCCATCCGCTCAGCCAGGGTGACGTCAGCGCCCAGCGTTTTGCGCAAGGCCGCCATGTGTATGTTTCCCGGCGCGGCCAGGACCGTGGCCAGATCGACGATGCGCTTGAAGCGTTGGGCCTGAGCCGGCAGATCAGCACCCTCGTCACAGGGTTTTCGACCGCCATCGCCCTGGCCCGTGACAGCGACCTGATCGCCAGCGTGCCTGAACGCTACACCGCCAATCAGCGCGAAGGTTTGTTCCGGTTTGCCTTGCCGGTTGCGCTACCGACCTTCACCGTGGCGATGCTCTGGCACCCGCGCCAGGATGCCGACCTGGCTCACCGCTGGCTGCGCAGCTGTTTGCGCGAGGTGTGTCAGCAACCGGTACAATCGCCGCTGCCTTGACGCGAAACCCCAGGAATTTGCATGTTCAGCCTTACTCGCTACACCGCACCATGCCCCGAGCCCATCAATGCGCAGATCTTGCAGATGGTGGTGGACAACCTCACCGACATCAGCAGTGTCGCGCTGCCGCCGAGCAACTTGCTCTACAACATCTACCAATACGCCATCGGCTTTGAAGTGCACCTGTACCTGGAAGCCTTGGACGGGGCGAAGGGCATTGCGGTCGAGCTGGTGGTGGCCATGGAAGAGGAGCAGGTGGTTGGTTTTTGCCTGTATCTGCCGGTGAAGGATGATCCGCAGGCCTGTGGTATCGCCTTCATGGCCGTGCAAATCGGGCATCGGCGCCAGGGCGTTGCACGTGCGATGTTGCAGGACGTACTGGCCCATTACCCCCACGCCGAGCTGGCGTGTGCCGTGGAAAAAGTGCCAGCCTTCGAAGCCATGGGCTTTCAAGTCCGCGGCGCGCGGGGGACGCAGGTGCTGATGAACACCCGCGACTACAGCACCGACGGTTTGATGGGCGTGTTGGATGTGGCGGCGATCTATCGTTCGCTGGAGGTGCGGCAGATTCACACCTACTTGCTGCAAAAACACGGCAAGCGCGCCATGGTGGATGCCGAAAAACAGCGTGACCGCCATCTGGACCAGTTGGCGCGCAAGGTGCAATCGTTTCTACAGTCTCGCGGTTAAACCCCGGTCCCTTGTGGGGGCTCGACATCTCCCACATGTGAGCGGCGAGTGACCATTGCCAGGATGGTCGCCAGCAATTCCTGCTGAGCCTCTTCACGGCTGATCTCATCGCTGGCGGCCGCCTGGGACAATGCTTCCGCCGCCCCCAGCATGGCCCGTAGACCGGCCTGGGAAACACGCCCCTCGGGCGCAAATGGCGACAGTGCCTCACGGCATTTATCGAGGAAGATCGCTTCATATCGACGCTTGAGCGCTTCCAGTTCCGGCGAGCTGCTGAGCGCCGCGATCACCCCTGGAATTTCCCGGCCCTGCAGCAATACGCAATCGACATAACACGCAGCGATCACCCAAGCCCGACCCTCCAGAGTCGCGGCGCTGGCCTCGATAGCCTCGGCAAACTGCTGATTCTGCCGTCCGTCAAAATCCTCATACAGCGCCGCCAATAACCCCGCCCGTGTGACGAAGTGGTCGTACACCACCGGCTTGGTGACGCCCGCCAGTTCGGCCAGGCGGCCCAGGGTCAAGGCATCGGTACCTTCTTCGCGCACCAGTTGCCAGGCCACGTCGAGCAATTGGCGAAAGCGATCTTCACGGGATAAGCGTCGACGCGGGGCAGGGGATTGGTGGGTTGACATGCTTATATACCAAACGTAACTTATTGGAGTTAACTTACTAAAAGTAGTTTAGGTTCAGCCTAAACCGAAAGGGAGTCATTGTCATGCACGCTGTGATCGTTGTTGCTCATCACGACCCGAAATCCCTCACCCATAGCCTGGCCGCACAGGTTGCCGCGGGCCTGACCGCATCCGGCCATACTTATGAGATCGCCGACCTCGCGGGCGAAGGCTTCGACCCGCGTTACACCGCCGCCGATCACCTTGTGCACCGCACCCGCGCCAAGCCTCCGGCTGACGTGCTCGTCGAACAAGCCCGTATCGACCGCGCCGACGCGCTGGTGCTGGCGTTTCCCATCTACTGGTGGTCGCTGCCGGGCTTGCTCAAAGGGTGGGTTGACCGCGTGTTCGTCAATGGTTGGGCCATCGATTACGGCCCGGACCTGCCGGTGGTGAAAAAACTGCGCCACTTGCAGGTGCACCTGCTGGCGGTGGGGGCGGCGGATGAAAGCGCGTTTGATCGACACGGCTACGCCAAGGCCATGCGCACGCAAATCGACTACGGCATCTTCGATTACTGCGGGGCACAGGTGGTGACGTCGCAGCTGCTGCTGGAGTCGGAAAGCGGCACGGCACAGGTGCATTTGCAGACGGCGAAGGCCATCGGGCAAGGGTTGTTCCAGGGTGAGGCGGTCGCTGGTTGATTCAGCCTTCGCGAAACAGGTCGTGGGCATCCAGCAAGCGGTAGGCAATTTCCGGGTGCTTCTCCATGCCACGGCGGATCGCCGCCGGAATCGCCTGCCGTGTCTTGCGACACATGCCCGGCAGTTCGTCGATGACGATCTGTATCCCGCGCATGCTCTTGACCTCGGTGTGACCCGGCGCGATGTGCACGCGAATGCCCAATAGCGCGTACATCCGCTGTTGCATGTGTTCCAGGTCTTGCAGGCTCTTGAGGTCTTCGAGGCGCTCGATCAGGCGTTTTTCTTCCTGGCGCGTGAGGTGCAGGATGCGCAGGTCGGCACCGGGCACCTCGAGCAATTGTTCGCGATCGCAGACGCAGGCGCCGGGTGGGCAGGGTTGGCGGATTGTCATGTGCTTGGCCTCCCCATTCCGACGCTCTGTGCTCAGTAGCTCAGCGCAACCCCAAGACTGCCCAGGGCCTTCCAGTATTCAGGATAGGTCTTGGCCACGCAGTCCGGGTCTTGAATGCGGATCCCCGAGACTTTCAACCCGGCCAGGGCAAAGCACATGGCGATGCGGTGGTCGGCGTGGGTGTCGATCAGTGCATTGCACGATGTACCGGCCAATGCCGGGTCGCTGGCAACGAGCAGGTCATCGCCTTCGATGGTTGCCAGGCCCGGACGGATTTCGTTGAGGCCATCGTGCAGGGCCTGCACGCGGTCGCATTCTTTCACGCGCAGGTTGGCCAGCTCCGTGAAGCGCACCGGCGTGTTGTTGAACGCAGCAAGGACCGCGAGAGTCGGGATCGCGTCCTGCATCTGCGAGCCGACAACCGTAGCCTGCATGTTCGGGAACTGTGCAATTACGGCCTGGGCCTTGGCGTCCGGCTGGGTGAAGTCCTGCGCCGCCACGCCGATGTCGATGCGGCCACCGGTCAACACCTCAGCGGCCCACAAGTAGGTGGCGGCAGAGGCGTCGGGTTCGATCAGGTAGTCATGGGCGGTATAGCCGGTCGGGGCCACTCGCCAGGTGGTGTCGTCGACCGCTTCGACCTGTGCACCGAAGGCGCGCATGCAGTCCAGGGTCAGGTCAACGTAGCCGCGGGCGCCGATGTCCTTGCCGGTCAACGCCACTTCAATCGGTGCTGCACCGCAGGCCGCGAGCATCAGCAGGGCCGATACGTACTGGCTGGACAAACCGCCATCGATCTCGAAACGCTTGGCCTGCACCTTGCCCACGCCGCGCACGGTGACTGGCGGGCAGCCGGTGGGGCTGTCGACGCGGATACCGTTCTGGCCCAGGGTCGCCAGCAGCGGGCCGATGGGGCGCTTTTGCATGTAGTCGTCGCCGGTCAGCACCACGGTGCCTTGCACGGTGGCTACGGCAGCGGTGAGAAAACGCATGGCGGTGCCGGCATTGCCGAGGAACAGGGGTTGCTCGGGCAGTTGCAGCTTGCCGGAGCTGGTGACCACAAAAGTGGTGTCATCCGGCTCATCAATGGTCACGCCCATCTGGCGCAGGGCCACCGACATGTGGCGAGTGTCATCACTCTTCAAGGCGCCGCTCAGGCGGCTGGTGCCTTTGGCCAGGGCCGCCAGCAACAGGGCGCGGTTGGTAATGGATTTGGAGCCGGGGGGCGCGACCTTGCCGTTCAGGGGGAAGTTGGGCGGTGTTACGGTCACGGTTTTCTGCGAACTCAAGGTACGAGGCTCCTGATCAAGACAAGGTGGCACGGAGTGGCCGACGGGCGGACCCGAATAATCGGGCATAGACGCCGTGCTTGTCGAGCGGGGAACGCCGCCGGTCGGTAATTTGCGCAGGGTTGTCGATTCTCGGTGGGTTCATTCGACTATCGGTAGCGGTACCTACCCAGTCTATTCCCATGAGGAGAGTGAACATGTCTTACGTCGATGGTTGTGTGATCGCGGTGCCGACCGCCAAGCGTGAAGCATTTATCCAGCATGCCAAGGCGGCCGCCGTGGTGTTCAAGGCGCACGGTGCGCTGAATGTCGTCGAGTGCTGGGGCGATGACGTGCCCGAAGGCAAGGTGACGTCACTGCCCATGGCCGTGAAACTCAAGGACGACGAGACCGTGGTGTTTTCCTGGATCGTCTGGCCCTCGCGCCAGGTACGGGATGTCGGCATGCGCAAGGTGATGGAAGACCCGCGCATGCAAAACGGGGCCAATCCGATGCCCTTTGACGGGCAACGCATGATTTATGGTGGGTTCGAGATGATCCTCAACAGCTAGCTGCCGTTGCAGGACAATACCTGTAGGTGGATTGCCCCTGGCAAGGTAGGCGTACGTCCAAACCAGGGGCAGGACAAATGCGTGCGCTCAATGAAATGCAGGAGGTGTGTAAGTTTTCCTACGCAGCGGCTCGCTGGACAAGATGGGGTGATGGGGTAAGTTCAGGCCGCACCCCATTCCGGGGTGTTTTCAATCAAGGAGTGACTGAAATGAACAAACCCCAGACTCAACTCAGACATGGTCGCGTCGTGACCCCGGCCAGCCGTGGCTCGGTCGCCGTGGAACGCGGGCTGCTGGGCAACTGGCAAGTCAATGAAATGGAAGGCGGTAAAAACTTTCCTGCACTCACCGCCGGGCCGTTCCCCGCGCCTTATCAGACCGATGACCAAAGCGTCACGCCGCCTGCCGATGGGCACATCCTCAGCGGCGGCAAAACCGACGCGCGCGACTGCATCAACTTCACCGACGAAGAGATGAGCAAGAAGCTCAACACGCCGTTTACCTGGCCACTGTTGAATGTCGAGGCCGGTCAGGCCTTCAAGGTGCAGTGGGAATACACCGCCGCCCACGTCACCCGTGGCTATCGCTGGCTTATCACCAAGGATGGCTGGGACCCGAAACAGCGCATCAGCCGCGCTCAGTTGGAAGCCAAGCCGTTCTTTGAGGACTTCTACACCCAAGTGCCGTACTACCAGCATGCCGACGAACTGAAAGCCAAGGTCGAGCATCAGGTGACGCTGCCCAAGGGCAAGAAAGGCCGGCACGTGGTGGTACTGATGTGGATCGTCGCCAACACCGGCAATGCGTTCTACCAGGCGTTTGACCTGGACTTCAAGTAAGCCCGGTTAACGCTTGGCCAACCAGTAATCATGTAGCGCCCGTGCAGCGGGTTCGATGTCACGGACCCGCTGTTGATGGGCGCCTACATCCAGGTCTGCCGGCAATTCGAAGTTGTCCTGCTCGGCGCACCAGGAAATCTTTTCCAACTGTGCGGCCTGTTCGGCGGGCAGTTCCGGCCAGTTGCCAATGGCCGCACCGCGGATGTAACCAAAGCACCATTCTTCGGCCAGCGTGACGACCTGGCCCTGATGTTCGGCGTCATCGAAACGCGCCTTGAACGCTTGGGCATCGGTCGCCAATTGCGCCGCCAGGGTATTCATGTGGCGTACGCACAGTTCCAGGAAGCGCTGGGCTTCGTCCACGCTTTCCCAGTCCGGGTTCTGCCCACCCCAGATCGCCGGGAACCATTCGCCGACTTCCACTTGTGCGGGGCTGGAGACCAGCGCGGTGAAGTAACCGTCGAGTTCGGCCAGGTTCAGCACCGAATGATCGTCGCCGTACTTGAGCAGGGTGTCTTCGATGAATTCGAAATCGGCAGGGGCCAAGGGTTGGGCGTGCATGGGCATATCCTTTAAACGTCGTGCGCTGCTGATGGGCAGCTTAAAGCGCGAAGGATGGCGCTTAGGCCGGCTTTTTTCCAGCGTTTTCCCAGTGTTGGCACAGCTTGCTCACGCACATCGAACCCACCACGGCCAGGATGATCGGCACCAGAAAGTCATGCTCGATACGGGTGAACTCCGCCACCAGCACAATCGCCGTGAGTGGCATGCTCATGCTGGCGGCCAGGAAGGCGGCCGCGCCGATGATTGCAAAGGCGCCTAACGGTACGCCCGGGATTACCAGGCTCCAGGCGCCGCCGAGGATGATTGCCAATAAGGCACCAATGGCCAGGCCCGGCGTCAGCAGGCCCCCCTCGGCGCCGGCGCGCAGGCTGGCGGCAGTGACCAGCACCTTGGCCACCAACAGAAGGGCGGCCAGGCCGATGGTCAGTTCATTATCGAAGCCCAACTGCGCCGGGCCTTTGCCATTGCCAAGGATCTGCGGTAGCCACATGGCCAATACACCAATAAGGGTGAAGTTGATCAACGCCAGCACCGGCAGGCGCCAGCCGCGTGCCGCATTGGCCCTGGCGGCGCCGGTAAAGCGGGTAAAACCATAGGCGGCCACGCCGAACACCGGTCCGCACACCACGGCCCAGGCGATCAGTGCCGGGCTCAGCACAAAATTCGGCACCACGTACTGCGCCTCCGCGCCCAGCCCGATCCACGCCACCGCCGCACCAATCGCCGAAGTGGCCAACGCCATCAGCGCCGCTGGCCAACTGAAGGCACCCACCAGCACTTCCAGCACAAACACTGCGCCGCCCAGCGGCACGTTATAGACCGCCGCCAGCCCGGCACCCGCACCACAAGCAATGATCAGTCGGTGCATGCGCGGCTCAAGTCGCGCCCGTTGGGACAACCATGTGGCGGCCAGCGCGCCGACCTCGCGAGGCGCCACCTCACGGCCCAAGGGGGAACCGAGGGCCACCGTGATGATCTGCAAGAGCGCATGGGCGAGGGTGGTTTTGGGCGGCATGATTGGCATCTTTTCCGATACCGCTTGCTTGATGCTCACCAATGGACGGCCGTAGCGATAGATCGTCCACCAGCCCAACCCGGCGACTGCACCGCACACCATCAGCACCAGCAAACGGCGTTCCGGCGCGGCGGCGGTCACGCCCAACAAAAAGGTTTCATGGCTGACCAGGCTGTCGAGGCTGTAACCGTACGCCAGGTGTTGAATGCCGTGCAGCAGCAAGGCCAGGAGCATCCCGCCCAGGCCCGCGCCAATGCCGGTCAGTACGACCACCAGGGCCAGAATCAGCGATGAACGAAACGTGGACGGCATAGGCGGCTCCAGGCAAGGGCCCTGATTGTATAGCCGATAAGCCGGGCCTCCGGGGTGAAATGTATCGCTGCTGCATGAACAGCGTGCCCACAACATTCCATTACTTTTGCCAGTCCCGTTTTTGGCCGATGCGCCGTCACACACCCTTGTTATAGTTCGGGCCTTATCACTCGCCAGTCAGGGATCACTGCCATGTCCGAATACCAAGCTTTCGTCGTCGAACTCATCGGCAACGTTGCCCATGTGCAGATCAACCGCCCGGAAAAGATCAACGCGATGAATGCCGCGTTCTGGACCGAGATCATCGATATCTTCCAATGGGTCGAAGAGACCGACGCCGTACGTGCCGTGGTGCTCAGCGGTGCCGGCAAGCATTTCTCGTCTGGCATCGACTTGATGATGCTTGCATCGGTGGCCAACGAGTTTGGCAAGGACGTGGGCCGCAACGCACGTCTGCTGCGCCGCAAGATCCTCGAACTGCAAGCCTCGTTCAATGCCGTCGACAACTGCCGCAAGCCGGTGCTGGCGGCGATCCAGGGTTACTGCATCGGCGGCGCCATCGACCTGATCAGCGCCTGCGATATGCGCTACGCGGCCGAAGGGGCGCAATTTTCCATCAAGGAAATCGACATCGGCATGGCCGCCGACGTCGGCACCTTGCAACGCCTGCCGCGCATTATCGGCGACGGCATGCTGCGTGAACTGGCTTATACCGGGCGTCAGTTCGGCGCCGAGGAAGCGCGCAGCATCGGCTTGGTCAACCGCGTGTATGCCGATCAGGAAAGCCTGCTGGCCGGTGTGTTGGACATTGCCCATGAAATCGCCGCCAAGTCACCGATTGCCGTGACCGGCACAAAAGCCATGATCAGCTACATGCG
The DNA here is from genome assembly GCF_059421065.1 of Pseudomonas sp. GW821-FHT03A09. NCBI lineage: Bacteria > Pseudomonadati > Pseudomonadota > Gammaproteobacteria > Pseudomonadales > Pseudomonadaceae > Pseudomonas > Pseudomonas sp. GW821-FHT03A09. The sequence continues at coordinate 267,435 of NZ_JBWKUX010000010.1, forward strand.
TGACCATACGGTCAATGATGGCTTGGAATACGTTGCCACCTGGAACTCGGCTATGTTGCAATCCAACGACCTGCGTGTGGCCATCGCGGCCCATATGAGTAAGCAGAAACCCGAATTCGTGGATTGACTGACATGACCCCAGGCTGGATTACCACAACCCTGCTCGACAACGAAACGCCGGGTGGCTGGGCTGTTGCCCGTAGCCGCGACGGCTTTTTGCACGATACCAATGGCCCGCTGTTCCCCCGGGAATGGCTCAAGCGCCAGGAGCTGTCGGTGTTCGCCGAACACGGCATCGGCCACCTTGACGGTGAGCCGGTGTATTTGCTGGAACTCAATGCGGCGGCTGAAGTGCCGGGTTGCAGTTGGCAGGGCTTGCGCGGCTTCATGTTGCAAGGCGACCACACCCTGTACAAGGTGCTGGGTTACGCCGCGCAGATTGGTACCTGGGCGCGGGAGCATCGGTTTTGCGGCAGTTGCGGCCAGGCTATGGTCCAGGTGCCACGGGAGCGGGCGATGTACTGCCAGGCCTGCGACCTGCGCAGCTACCCGCGGATTTCGCCGAGCATGATCGTGCTGGTGACCCGTGGCGATGAGATCCTGCTGGCGCGTTCGCCGCGTTTTGTCACGGGCGTCTACAGCACACTGGCCGGGTTTGCCGAGCCGGGAGAGTCGGCCGAAGACTGTCTGGTTCGCGAGGTACGCGAAGAAGTGCAGGTGGAGGTCAAGAACATCCAGTATGTGGGCAGCCAGTGCTGGCCGTTCCCCCATTCGATGATGCTGGGGTTCCACGCCGAGTACGCCGGGGGCGATATCGTGCCCCAGGCCGACGAGATCGAAGACGCGCAGTGGTTCAGTATCCACGACCTGCCGCCATTGCCGGCGTCACGCTCGATTGCGCGTTACCTCATCGACCTCTATCTGGCGCGCCGTCTAGGCCACGCTGAACCAGTGCTGCCAGGCTAGGCGCACTGTCAGGCCGAGGACCACGGTGATAAACACCGGCCGAATGAACTTGGCGCCGCCGCTGATCGCGCTGCGTGCGCCAAAGAACGCGCCACACATCACCGAAAGGCCCATGGCCAGGCCGACGATCCAGTCCACCGAGCCATTGATGATGAACACCGTCAGCGCCGCCGCGTTGCTGACGAAGTTCATGCTGCGTGCCACGCCGCTGGCTTTCACCAGGTCGATCGGGTGCAGCAGCATGGTGCTCACCGTCCAGAACGCACCCGTGCCGGGTCCGGCCACGCCGTCGTAGAAGCCCAGGCCGAAACCTTGGGTGGCTTGCCATTTCTTCTTGATCGGCGCGTCGGCATCCAACGGCGCCTTGGGTGTGCCGCCGAACAGCAGGTACACACCACAGGCGAACACGATCACCGGGAGCATTTTGTTCAGGGTTTCGGCCGGCAGGTAATGGGCGACCACCGCGCCGGTCAACGCGCCGACCAGTGTGCCCACAATGGCGTGCACCCACTGGCGCGGGTGAAACAGCTTGCGTCGGTAGAACGTGAAACTCGCGGTGGCCGAGCCAAAGGTCGAGCTGAGTTTGTTGGTGCCCAGTACCAGGTGCGGCGGCATGCCGGCGGTGAGCAGGGCCGGCGTGGTGAGCAGGCCGCCGCCGCCGGCGATGGCGTCGATGAAACCGGCGATAAAGGCCACGAGGGCGAGAATGGCGAGGGTGGTGAGGTCAACGCTGAGTTCGAAGGGCATGGGCAGGGGCTTATTATTGGCAGGGCGGCCGCCATCTTACTGCCAGATGTACACAGATCCAAATGTGGGGGCAGGCAAGCCAGCTCCCACACGTTAACCGCGATCAGCCGTGACGCTTTTCCAGCCATTCCAGCGCCGTGCGCCACACGCAGATTCCCAGGAAATACGCCGACATCAGCGACCACAACCCAAATGTCCACGGGTTGGTATTCGGGTAGTCCACGACCATCAAGAAGCTGCACAGCAACCAGATCGTGGTCACGGCAATGTTGATCGGCATAAAACGCTTTACCCGGAACGGATGCAGGAACTTCATCGGCGTCACGGTCAGCAGTGCCAGGCCGATCACGGTCAGCAGCGTGACCCAGGCTTCAGGCTGGATGATGTACACGCACAACGCCACCACGTTCCACGCCGCGGGGAAACCGACAAAGTAGTTGTCCTTGCTCTTCATGTTCACATTGCAGAAGCAGAACAGCGAGGACACCAGGATCACCGACACCGTAAACAGATGGGTAAAGTCCGGCAGGTCGATGTAGCGGTAGATGAACAACGCCGGAATGAACACATAGGTCAGGTAATCAATCACCAAGTCCAGCACCGAGCCGTCAAAGCTGGGCAACACCGTGCTCACATTGACTCGCCGCGCCAGCGAACCGTCCACGCCATCGACCACCAGCGCCAGGCCCAGCCACAGCAGGCAAGCCTTGGGGGAATTTTCCAGCAAGGCCAGGGTGGCCAGGAAGGCCAGCACCACGCCGGTGGCGGTAAAGCCGTGGGCGCCCCAGGCTTTGAGTCTGGCTACATGCAGGGTCGATATCACGGGCGGTTCTCCAAAAGGTGAAACGGGGCAGCCGACAACGTGACGCCATCGGGTCTGGCCAGGGATTGCAGGTATCGACCGGGAAGGGGGGGATAAGGTTCACCACCCGGTGTATCACTCAGCGTAGCAAGCGTAAGACGTTTCGGCATCAGCCTTGACGGAACACCAGCGCCTTCAAGCCACTTTGTGGGTCGATGTCCGGGAATTCCGGAGGGTTTTCCAAGCGCTCCACAAAACGCAGGCCCGGTGCTTCACGGGTGACGCCATCAATCAGGAAGTCTTCGCCGAAGGCCGGGTCGTTCATGCACGCCAGCACCGTACCCTGGGACGTGAGCAAATCCGGCAGGCGGCGCAGTACGCGCTGGTAGTCCTTGGTCAGCAAGAAGCTGCCTTTCTGGAACGATGGCGGGTCGATAATCACCAAGTCATAAGGGCCGCTGTGGGTGACCTTGGCCCAGGACTTGAACAGATCGTGGCCCAGGAACGTGACCTTGCTCAGGTCGTGGCCATTCAGGCGATGGTTGTCGCGGCCACGGCTCAGGGCACCACGGGCCATGTCCAGGTTCACCACATGGTCGGCGCCGCCTTCGATGGCGGCCACGGAGAAACCACAGGTATAGGCAAACAGGTTGAGCACCCGCTGACCCTTGGCCTGTTCGCGCACCCAGTTGCGGCCATAACGCATGTCGAGGAACAGCCCACTGTTCTGTTTTTTACCCAGATCGATCAGGTAGCGCAGGCCACCTTCGGTAATGGTCAGCTCATCCACTGCCTCGCCCACCAACCATTCGGTGGTGCTTTGCGGCAAGTAGCGGTGCTGCAGGGCCACGGTGTAAGCACTCAGGTGCGTCTGCAGCAACTGTTTCAAGGCTTCCAGCTGGGCGGGTTCCGGCTCCTTGAACAACGCGACCAGCACCACGCCTTGCAACCAATCCACGGTCAGTTGCTCCAGCCCCGGCCAGCAGCGGCCACGGCCGTGGAACAGGCGGCGGGTTTCCGACGGCGGGCTAGTCAGGGCGGTAAGCAGGTGGGCGTGCAGGGTGGCGAGTGCGTCTGGGTTCATCGTTGAGCGTCGGTCATTGAGCGGGCGGCATTTTAAACACAGTTGGGTTGTTTCGGGGGGCTTGAGCACAACGTGCTGATAAAAAGCCGATTGGCAGTGATTCATGCTCAAACGGCTGAAAACTGCGCCTGATAACAGGCAAAAAATCCTCGGGCACCGACATAAACTGGAAAAAAAGCCCGGAGGTGCCCATGAACGGTTTCGCGAGTGCAGTCAATCACACGACGTTGGATCAGCAAGAGCTGGACGAGTGGCGCGACGCCCTGGCTTCACTAGTGACCAACGCCGGGCCTGCGCGTGCGCGGCAGATCCTCGATCTGCTGGCGCGGGAAGGCAGCGCACCGCCCATCGACTGGAAACCGCGCCACGGCACGCCGTATATCAATAGCATCAGCGTCGGGCAGCAACCGGCCTTTCCCGGCGACCTGGCGACCGAAGAGCGCCTGGCTTCGTGGGTGCGTTGGAATGCATTGGCGATGGTGGTGCGCGCCAACCAGGCCTACGGAGAACTCGGGGGGCATATCGCCAGCTATGCCAGTGCGGCGGATTTGTTCGAAGTGGGCTTCAACCATTTTTTTCGCGCGCGCAACGACCGTTTTGGCGGTGACCTGGTGTTCTACCAACCCCATTCCGCGCCTGGCATTTATGCCCGGGCGTTCCTTGAAGGCCGGTTGAGTGAAAACGACCTGGCTCACTATCGCCAGGAAATCGGCGGCCCCAAAAACGGCGCACGTGGACTCTCCAGCTACCCTCATCCCTGGCTGATGCCGGACTTCTGGCAGTTCCCCACCGGTTCCATGGGCATCGGCCCTATCAGCTCGATTTTCCAGGCGCGGTTCATGCGTTACCTGCAGCATCGCGGCCTGCTGGACACCACCGAGCGGCATGTGTGGGGCGTGTTCGGTGACGGCGAGATGGACGAGCCAGAAAGCATGTCGGCCCTGACCTTGGCCGCCCGCGAGGGCCTGGACAACCTGACCTGGGTGGTCAACTGCAATCTGCAACGCCTCGATGGCCCGGTGCGCGGCAATGGGCGGATCATCGACGAACTGGAAGCCTTGTTTGCCGGTGCCGGGTGGAACGTGATCAAGCTGGTATGGGGCTCGGACTGGGACGTCTTGCTCGCCAAGGACACCGACGGCTCGCTGGTCAACACCTTGTCGAATACCGTCGACGGCCAATTCCAGACGTTCGCCGCCAAGGATGGTGCCTACAACCGCGAGCACTTCTTCGGTCAAAGCGCGGCCATGGCCAAGTTGGTCGAGGGCATGAGCGATGAGCAGATCGACCGCCTCAAGCGCGGTGGCCACGACATGGTCAAGATCCACGCGGCCTACCATGCCGCGCGCCGGGTCAAAGGCAAGCCCACGGTGATCCTGGCCCAGACCAAAAAGGGTTTCGGCATGGGTGAGGCGGGGCAGGGCAAGATGACCACCCACCAGCAGAAAAAGCTCGACCGCGAGGCGTTGATTGCCTTCCGTGATCGCTTCCGCTTGCCGCTGTCGGATGAGCAGGCCGAATCCTTGAGTTTCTACAAACCGGGCGACGATAGCCTGGAAATGCGCTACTTGCACCAGCGCCGCACGGCCCTGGGTGGTTATGTGCCAAGCCGCGGGCAGCAGGCGGCGCCGGTCAGCGTGCCAGCGCTGGCGGGTTACGCCGGCTTCGCCACAGAGGCCGCGGGCAAGGAGATGTCCACCACCATGGCCTTTGTGCGCATGCTCACCAACCTGCTCAAGGACAAGGCCCTCGGCCCGCGCATCGTGCCCATCGTGGCAGACGAGGCGCGTACCTTCGGCATGGCCAACCTGTTCAAGCAGATCGGTATCTATTCCAGTGTCGGCCAGCGTTACGAGCCGGAAGACATCGGCTCGATCCTCAGCTACCGCGAAGCCACCGACGGGCAAATCCTCGAGGAAGGCATCAGCGAAGCCAGCGCCATCAGCTCGTGGGTGGCGGCGGCCACCAGCTATTCGGTGCATGGCCTGCGCATGCTGCCGTTCTACATCTATTATTCGATGTTCGGCTTCCAGCGCGTCGGCGACCTGATCTGGGCCGCCGCTGACCAGCGCGCCCGAGGTTTCTTGCTCGGTGCTACGGCCGGACGTACCACCTTGGGCGGCGAAGGCTTGCAGCATCAGGACGGCAGCAGCCACCTCAGCGCCGCCACGGTGCCCAATTGCCGAGCCTACGATCCGGCATTTGCCGGCGAGTTTGCGGTGATTCTCGACCATGGCATGCGCCAGATGCTTGAGCACGATGTGGACGAGTTCTACTACGTGACCCTGATGAACGAAAACTACCCGCAGCCAAGCCTGCCGGCTGGCGTGGCTGCGGCGATTATCAAGGGCATGTATCGCCTGGAAGGCGCTGCCGACGCCCAGGTGCGCCTGCTCGGCTCCGGCACGTTGCTGCGCGAGGCGCAGGCAGCGGCGCAATTGCTGGCGGACGATTGGCAGGTGGCGAGCGAGGTATTCAGCGTCACCAGTTACAGCGAGCTGGCGCGGGAGGCGCGGGAAGTGGAGCGATGGAACCGCTTGCATCCGCTGGACGTCAAGCGTGTCAGTCATCTGGCTGAATGCTTACCTGAAGGTACGCCGGTGATCGCCGTGTCTGACTATGTGCGAGCCGTGCCGCAAATGCTGGGTTCGTATCTGGATTCCAGCTACACCGTACTCGGCACCGATGGTTTTGGGCGCAGTGATACGCGGGTGGCATTGCGGGACTTTTTCGAGGTGGATCGGCATCACCTCGTGTTGGCGGCGCTGACGGCGTTGGTGGAGCAGGGGAGTTTGAAGCGGGAGGTGTGCCAGGAAGCAATCGAGCGATACGGGATAAATACGGAGCGCGACGCGTCCTGGATCTGCTGATCGACACAGATCAAATGTGGGAGCTGGCTTGCCTGCGATAGCGGTGTATCAGATAAAAAATGGCTGAATGGCACTCTGCGATCGCAGGCAAGCCAGCTCCCACCCGGTTTTGTTGTGTGGCTTAGAGAGTGGCGATCAGGGCTGGTCCGAATGCTTCCTTCAGGAAACCCGGGGCGATGTAACGCTCGTAATGCGCTTCGGAAAGCAGGAAAAACTCGCGGTCAATCGCATCCCGCAGGTCCGTGAGGTTGCGCTCACGAAACTCCGGCAATAACGCCAGGCCATACGCCTCCAACTTCGAAATCACCCGCGCGCCCCGGGCAATCAACTGGTATGCCCAGCAGTACGGGGACTGGTGCGGTACAAAGCGGATCTTGCGGGTTTCCAGTTGCTCACGTAACAGGTGCGCGTCGAACACTTCCAGCTTGCTCGCCATCACCTGCACCAGCAACTGTTCCAAGCGCAGCCACACAGCCTGCTTTTCCTCGGCGCTGTAGCCGTTCCACTGGATCACTTCATGGTGATAGCGCTTGCAGCCCCGGCAGACCAGGTCACCGTAAACGGTGGAACACAGGCCTACGCAGGGTGTCTTGATGGTTTGATTGGGCATAAAGGCTTGATTGCAAAATCCAGAGAACACCGCAAAACCAATGTGGGAGCGGGCTTGCTCGCGAACGCGGTGTGTCAGTCACTGAATCTATTACTGATAGACCGCATTCGCGAGCAAGCCCGCTCCCACACTGGAACTGTGTGGTTGATTAGTCCCAGCTCAACGCGCCGCCAGTCTGGTACTCGATCACGCGGGTTTCGAAGAAGTTCTTCTCTTTCTTCAAGTCCATGATCTCGCTCATCCACGGGAACGGGTTAGTCGTCCCTGGGTACTC
>NZ_JBWKUX010000011.1:0-195083 GCF_059421065.1 Pseudomonas sp. GW821-FHT03A09
CGACGGCAGCCGCAGCGCCGGCACCGTCGAGGCGGTCCATGTTGGCTTCGGTGGCGTGGCCGGCGTTGGCGCCTTTGATCACCGCTGCACCGGTGTCTTCGTTATCGACTTCATCCCAACTCAGCATTGAAATACTCCTTCCTGGTACTCGAAAAATAGGTGTCTTGCAGGCTTCAAGGCATTGAAATACTGCGCAGAGTGTGGTCGGTAAATACCGATGCTGCACACTATGTAGTGGTCATTCGTGTTTGTGGGCACACTATATGGTGTGTAACAAAGTAGGTCAACGCACAACATGTGCGGTCTTGAGTCGCTGGCGCAGCACTATTGAGCTATAAAGCCTGGGTTCATTGACTACCAGTGGAATTTCAAGGGAATGAAAAAACTACTGATCCGAGCCGCCCTGCTGGAAGACGCGCAAAGCATCTTCGAGGTGCATAAAAACTCCGTCGAAAGCCTCTGCGGTGGCGATTATGCCCCCGATCAGATTGCCATGTGGCTCGACGGTCGCTCGCCCTCGACCTATCGCGAGGCCATTGCCGCTGGCAACCTGTGGTTGGCGTACACCGACACCTTGCAGGGTTTCGTCGAGATCGACGGCCATGAAGTCAGCAAATTGTTTATCCGCGGTGATGCGGCCGGGCAGGGCATTGGTGCGCGCCTGTTGAATGAAGCCTTGCAGCGGATAAAAATCGCCGGCCATCCCAGTGCGTACCTGGAAGCCACCCTCACAGCTGAAAAGTTCTATGCCGCCTTCGGCTTTCGCAAGGTCGGCGTGGGTACGTTCAGCCGTGGCAACAGCCCGGTTTCCATCGAAATTATCAAGATGGAACTCGATCTGTAGGGGCCATGAGGAAAACTCACACCCCTATGACTTTTAATGGTTACAGCCGCCTCAAAGGCTAGTGCTAAAAATTCGCCAACCAGCTCTCCATAACAACAACGAGCGTTTGCGAAAATGAAAGCACTTGATCTGTATATCGGCGAAGGCTTCGAAGGCCCGGGCGTCAATGCTGCCCACATCAACATCCTCATCGGCCCACGCAACGGGCCGGCCGGACAAGCCTTTGCCAATAGCCTGGCGTCCCCAAGCCAAGGCCATTGCCCGTTCATGGTGATTGCCCAGCCGAACATTCCGGTCAAACCCATGACCCTCTACGTCAACAAGGCTGCCATCGGCAGCGACCTGCATGGCAATGCCACCTGGGGCGCGTCCCAGGCCGGGATCGCCAAGGCCGTCCTGGAAGCCCTGCTCGACGGCACCTTGCCGCCTGAAGCTGAAGACGAGTGGGCCATCGTCACCGCCAACTGGGTCAACCCGGGCTGCGATGATCTGGACGCCGTCTACCTCAACAACTACAACGCCTGCCGCACTGCGATCCGCGCCGCCCTGAACGGCACGCCGTACACCGCGCAACTGGCCGATGTGGTCAACCACATCAGCAACCCTTTCTACACGCCAAAAGCCTGAGGAGCCTGCCATGCAATACACACGATTGGGCAACTCCGGCCTGCAAGTCTCGCGCCTGTGCCTGGGCACCATGAACATGGGAACCCCGGACTGGAAGCCGTGGATCTTCGACGAAAAACAAAGCGAGCCCATCGTCGCCCATGCCCTGGCCAATGGCGTCAACTTCATCGACCTGGCCGACTTCTATTCAGCCGGTGTCGGCGAAGAAGTGGTGGGGCGCATCCTCAAGCGCGTCGCCCGGCGTGACGACATCGTGGTCACCACCAAGGTCGGCTACGGCACCCGCAGCGGCATCAACGCCAGCGGCCACTCGCGCAAGCACATCATGGACAGCATCGACGCGTCCCTGAGTCGCTTGGGGATGGATTACGTCGACGTGTTCATGCTGCATTACTTCGACGTGAACACCCCGGTCGAAGAAACGATGTGCGCCCTTAACGACATCGTGCGCTCCGGCAAGGCCCGCTACATTGGCGTATCGACCATGCTCACGGGGCAGCTTGCAAAAATACTGATGGCCTGCGAGCGCAATGGCTGGGTCAAACCGATCAACATGCAACTGCAACTGAACTGCGCCTACCGCGAAGAAGAGCGCGAGATGATCCCGTTCTGCCGCGACCAGGGCCTGGGCGTCTCGGTGTTCAGCCCGCTGGCCCGTGGTTTGCTCACCGGTGAAGTGCAGTCGACACGTAACCAGACCGACTTCTTCACCCAGCAGATGTACAGCGACCAGGCGTCGTTCGACATTGCCCACTCGGTACAACGTGTGGCCCGTGCCCGTGGTGTGTCCAACGCACAGATCGCCCAGGCGTGGGTCGCCAACCATCCGGGCGTCGACGTGATGCTGGTCGGCGCGGACACCACCGCGCAATTCGACAGTGCGCTGGCCGCCCTCGACACCCAACTGGATGCCGAAGAACTGCACGAACTGGAACGCAACTACACCCCGTGCGACGTGATCAACGACTACACCGCCGGCAAGCGCATCCTGCGTGAGGCCCGCCCGGGCCTGGACCGTTTCAACCTGACCGAGGCCGTGGCATGAACCCGCTGATCCGTACTGGCAACTACATTGATGGCCAATGGTCCAGCGGTGGCGCGACCTACCCGGTGCTCAACCCGGCCAATGGTGCGTTGATCGTCGATGTGCAGCGTGCCGCCGCCGAAGAAACCCACCTCGCCATCGACGCTGCCAACCGTGCCTTGCCGGGCTGGCGCAAGCTCACCGCCAAGGAGCGCAGCCAGCGCCTCAAGCGTTGGAGCGAGCTGATGCTGAGCAACCAGAAAGACCTCGCCCATCTGCTCAGCCTGGAACAGGGCAAGCCCCTGGCCGAAGCCATGGGCGAAGTGGTCTACGCCGCGAGCTTCCTGGAATGGTTCGCGGAAGAAGCCAAGCGCGCCTATGGTGACGTGATCCCTACGCACAAGGCCGATGCACGCATCATCGTGACCAAGGAAGCGATTGGCGTGGTGGCCGCGATCACGCCGTGGAACTTCCCCTTGGCGATGGTCACGCGCAAGGTCGGGCCAGCCCTGGCAGCCGGTTGCACGATGATCCTCAAACCGTCGGAAGAGACGCCTTTGTCGGCGTTCGCCCTGGCGGTACTGGCTGAACAGGCCGGTATTCCGTCCGGTGTATTCAACATTGTGTCCGGCGATGCCGTGGCGATTGGCGGTGCGCTGCAGGCTTCCAGCGTCGTGCGCAAACTGTCGTTCACCGGCTCCACCCGTACCGGCAAACTGTTGATGCGCCAGGCCGCCGATACCCTGAAGAAAGTCTCGTTGGAGCTGGGTGGCAACGCGCCCTTTATCGTGTTCGACGATGCTGACCTGGACGCCGCCGTCAAAGGCGCCATGGCCTCCAAGTTCCGCAACACCGGGCAGACCTGCGTGTGCGTCAACCGCTTCTTTATCCAGAACGGCGTGTACGACGCGTTCACTCGAAAACTGGCTGAAGCGGTCAGCGTCATGCGCGTCGGCAGTGCGTTGGAAGGCGAAACCGAGCAAGGCCCGCTGATCAATTCTGCGGCACTGGCCAAGGTTGAAGCGCATGTCGGCGATGCGCTGGAGAAGGGCGCCAAGCTGCTATGCGGCGGCCGTCGCCATGCACTGGGCGGCACCTTCTTCGAACCGACCATTCTTACCGAAGCCAGCGGCGACATGCTGATCGCCCAGGAAGAAACCTTCGGTCCGGTGGCCGCGTGCTTCCGCTTCAAGGATGAGGCCGAGGTGCTGGAACGCGCCAATGACACGCCATTTGGGTTGTCGGCCTATTTCTACAGCCGCGACATCGGCCGCGTGTGGCGCATGGCCGAAGGGCTGGAAGCGGGCATGGTCGGTATCAACGAAGGGATCATCTCCACCGAAGTCGCGCCGTTCGGCGGTATCAAGGAATCGGGCCTGGGCCGCGAGGGCTCCAAATACGGGCTGGAGGATTACCTGGAGATCAAATACCTGTTGATGGGCGGTTTGTAAAACGCCGCAGGACAACATGTGGGAGCTGGCTTGCCTGCGATAGCGGTCTGCCAGCTACCCAGTTTTACCTGACCCACCGCTATCGCAGGCAAGCCAGCTCCCACCCAGAGCAAATACAAAGCGCAAGCCCGCTGTTACTCCGTCAAGAACAACAATATGGAGAACACCATGACCCCTCAACCCGTCAAGATCGACGACCTGCCGATCGGCCGCTTTCATCTGAAAATCGCCGGCCTGACCTTCGGTGCGCATTTCACCGATGGTTATATCCTTGGCCTGATCGGTATCGCGTTCACGCTTCTCAGCCCTCAGATGCAGCTCGATGCCTTCTGGCAAGGCTTGATCGGTGCTTCGGCCCTGATTGGCCTGTTCCTGGGCAGCCTGTTTTTCGGTTGGATCTCCGACACCCTTGGCCGGCAGAAAATCTTCCTGGTCAGTTTTGTACTGATCACCGTCGCCTCGGTGATGCAGTTCTACGCTGAAACGGCCATGGGCCTGTTGCTGTGCCGCATCCTCATCGGCATTGGCCTGGGCGGAGATTTCAGCGTGGGACACGCCATGCTCGCCGAGTTCTCGCCGAAGAAACATCGCGGTGTGCTGCTCGGCTCGTTCAGCGTGATCTGGACCTTCGGCTACGTGGCCGCCACTTTTGTCGGCACCGCCATGCTCAGCTTGGGCGACGACGCCTGGCGCTGGATGCTGGCGTCTTCGGCGATCCCTGCCGGGCTGATCCTGATCGCCCGCATCGGCACCCCGGAATCGCCGCGCTGGCTGGTCAATCGTGGGCGCATCGCCGAGGCCCGCGCCATCGTCAAAAAGCACTTGGGTGAGCATGTCGTGCTGGATGAGGAGCCGTCGGCGCAAACCCGCTCCGGCTACGGCGTGCTGTTCAGCCGTGAATATCGCAAGCGCACGGCGTTCAACTGCCTGTTCTTTGTGTGCATCGTGATGCCGTATTTTGCGATCTACACGTTTTTGCCGTCGATCCTGCAGAAGATGGGCTTGTCCCAGGGGTTTGGCACGGAACTGCTGCTCAACCTGCTGCTGATTGTCGGTGCGTTGATGGGGATTTGGTGCACCGTGAAGTTTTCGCGTCGAGGGTTCCTGATCAATGCGTTCATCATCCTTGCGGCGGCGTTGTTCCTGCTGGCGGTGTTGCCGGGGAGCATGGCGTGGTTGATGGTGTTGACCTTTGGTGTGTTCACGCTGGTGCTGTCGGCGGTGAGTAATCTGGTTGGGGTATTTCCGGCAGAAAGCTTTCCCACTGAAGTACGCGCCAGTGGCATTGGTTTGGCGACGGCGGTGAGTCGCTTGGGTTCGGCGATCAGTACCTTCCTGTTGCCGGTCAGCGTGGCCGGGATCGGCTTGAGCCCGACCATGGGCATCCTGGCGGCGATTCTGGTGTTCGGTGCAATCATCTCGTGGGCCTGGGCGCCGGAAACCAAGGCGCTGACCTTGAGTCAGGCGTGCAAAGCCGAGGCGCTACCGGTGTCAGGGATTGCTGACCTGGCCCAACCACTGCGTAAACAACCGAACCTTGGATAACCCCTGTTTGTCCGTCGCCACATCCAGCCAATAGCCATACGGCCCGATCACCTCCACCGGGGTGATCGGCAACAGACTGCCATTGGCCAATTCGCGCTCGATCATCTGCCGGTCGATGACCGCCAGCCCGCCACCAGCCAGGGCGGTGTGGATCACTTGGTCCAGGGTGCTGAATTCCAGGCCTTGGTCTGCATCGATATCGTCTCGGCCCATGGCCGCGAGCCAGTTTTCCCATACCTTCAAGCGTTTGCCGTCGTGCAGGATATGCAGCAACGGGAAACGCCGCAGGTCGGGTGGTTGCCCGTCGACGAACAGCTCCGGGCTGGCCACGGCGATATGGCGTTCCATCACCAATAACTCACTGCTGCAATGAGTGTCGGCTTCGAGTCCGAAGCGAATCCGGCAGTCGATTTCGGTGAGGCTGTCGTGGTGGCTTTGGTGGGTGACGCTGAGGTTGATGTCCGGGTAGCGCTCACAGAAACGCCGCAAGTGCGCGGACAGCCAGCGTGTGGCCCAGGTCGGCGGGGCAACGATACGCAGGCGCTGGCGCAGGTTGGGCACGCGCACGGCTTGCAGGGCGCGTTCGATATGGTCGAAGGCATCGCTCAGGTGTGGCGACAAGGCGAAGCCGGCCTCGGTCAAGGACAGGCCCTGGGGCGTGCGGATGAACAGGGCTACGCCCAGGTAGTCTTCCAGCTGCTTGATCTGGCGGCTGACTGCGCCTTGGGTGACATTAAGGCCCACGGCGGCCTGGCTGAAGCTTCGGTGGCGAGCGACTTCTTCGAAGACGCGGAGCATGTTGAGGGCAGGGAGGTGGCGCATGGTTCGGGTTCCACACATTGTTTTTATAGTGTTTTCACTGGCCTCATCGCAGGCAAGCCAGCTCCCACATTTTTGACCGCGCCGCCGATCAAATGTGGGAGGGGGCTTGCCCCCGATGGCGTCAGTGCTGACGCCGCCTATTAGAAGTAGTAACCGATGTTCATGTACAGCTGGTTCTCCCACTGATTACTACCCCCAGCCCCCAAACTCTGGGTATAGCTGCTGCCGCCGATGTACGGGTCGTTCTTGCCGATCAACCATTCCGTGGCAATCCACAATTTGCTGAACGAGAACGACGTACCGAGGATCACCCGCTGTGAAGTCTTGAATTCATTGTCGGATTTGTCGAACGAGCTGTAGTTGGCATACAGCTTCACTCCGCTGATCTGATCGAACAGGTACTTGCCACCCACGTCGTAGCTCAAGTCCGCGACATACAAGTTGCCACGGCTGGCGACGTTGAAGGTGCCGTCGTAGCCACCCAGCGTCACCACACCATTGGTGCCTTCGTTGCGCGGCGACATCTGTTGGCGCGCCGCCTGTAGTTGCAGGCCCCATGGGCCGTTCTTGCCCAGGTAGTGGATGGCCACGGCGTTACGTCGGCCGTCATTGCCGGTGTCTTTGTTTTCCAGTGTGGAGGTCAGGCCAGACAGGCCGACTTCGGATTTCCAGGCGCCCAGGTCCATGGCCTTGGCCACGCGCACCACCACGGTGTTGCGTTCCTGGTTATTGCTGCCGTCGGCCACGTAGCTGTCGGCTTCGGAGATCACACTGGAATAGGTCACGCCCTTGCTGGTCCCTTTACCTTGCCAGGCAGGACGCAAGTAGTAACCGGCCTGGATGTTCCAGTCGCCGCTTTGCTGGATGTACTTGGTGCCGACCTGTTGCACGTCTTCCAGGCCGATCACGTTGCCCAGGGTTTCATAGAAGGTGCTGCCGAAATACGGTTGCAGGCCGAACGGCACGGTGTTCAGGCCCACTTGCACTTGTTGGTTCGGGTTGAACTTGTAGCCCACCCAGGCGAACTTGGCGAACTGGATGTCGCCGTAGTTCTTGGTGTACTGGTAAGGGTATGAACGCCCATAGAAACGGTACTGCGCCTCACCGATCCAGGTATCGGAGTTGTATTTGGCGCTGAGGAAGGCGGTGTCGAGGCCGAACTTCTGGATGTCGCGGTCCGGGTCATAGTCCCAGCGTGCACGCACGGCGCCGCCGAGGTCGAGGTTGTCGGTGACCTGATAGGCCATGGCCGGTGCCGCGAGGGCACCGAGCACGGGAGCCAGGGCGATGTAGCGTAAGGTTGGTCGCATGGTTTTACTCTCGTTATTCGTTATTTTGGGCGACAGCAGCCCGTTGCCGCAGCGGTCGCTGCGACGCCGGGAAAGGGTTGGAACTCAGTGCGCGGAGGGGCGGATCAGTCGCAGCGGCGGCCCAGCTGCCGGTAGCTGGCTAGCCCCCGGAGCCGCGGCGAGTAGAGCCTGGGTGTAGCTGTTTTGTGGTCTGAGCAGGACCTGTTCGGCCGTGCCGTATTCGACCACTTCGCCTTGGCGCATCACCGCGATGTGGTCGCTGATCTGCGCCGCCACGCGCAAGTCATGGGTGATAAACAGGATGCTCAGGTTCAACTGCTTCTGCAGGTCCGCCAGCAGTTCCAGCACCTGTTTTTGCACCGACACGTCCAGCGCCGACACGCTTTCATCGGCGATCAGCACTTCCGGGCGCATGGCCAAGGCACGGGCAATGCCGATGCGTTGGCGCTGACCACCGGAAAACTGCCGGGGCTTGCGCTTGAGGGCGTCGCGCTTGAGACCTACCTGTTCGAGCAAATCACCGGCCTCGGCCCAGGCGTCCTTGGCGGATAACCCACGCAGTTGCGCGGCACGGGCAATGATGTCGCCGACGCGGTGGCGTGGGTTGAGCGAGCCATACGGGTCTTGGAAGATCATTTGGATACGCCGCCGGTTGGCCGCCAGGGCCGAGCCGTGCAAGGCCAGGAAGTCGGTATCGCCGACCCACACATGACCGCTGTCGCTGTCGACCAAGCGAATCGCGGCCTTGACCAGGGTGCTTTTGCCCGAGCCGGACTCACCGACAATCGCCAGCGTCTTGCCCCGTGGCAGGTTCAGCGACACATTGCGTAGCGCCGCCACGGCACTGCCGCCGACGTTGTAGGTTTTGGTCAGATGCTCGATGCGCAACGCCATTTCGCCATCGGCGCAAGGCGCATGCAGTTCGGGATGCAGCGCCGGCACCGCCGCAATCAGCTTGCGTGTATAGGCATGGGCCGGAGCATTCAAGACCTGATGGCGTTCGCCGATTTCCACCAGGCAGCCGCCTTCCATCACCGCAATGCGGTCGGCAATCTGTGCCACCACGCCAAAGTCGTGGGTGATAAACAGAATGCCATGCTGGCCGCGCCCACGCAGGTCGCGCACCAGCTTCAGTACTTGGGCTTGAGTGGTCACGTCGAGGGCGGTGGTCGGTTCGTCGGCGATCAACAAATCCGGGTTCATCGCCAAAGCCATGGCGATAACCACGCGCTGGCATTGGCCGCCCGACAGTTGGTGGGGAAAACTGTTGGCGATGCGCGGCGGGTCGGGCAACTGGGTGGATTCAAGTAGCACGAGCGTGCGTTCGCGGCGTTCGTGCCGGGGCATCTGCGGCGCATGGATAGCGAAGATTTCCTCGACCTGCTTGCCGATGCGAATCGCCGGGTTCAACGCCGCCATCGGCTCCTGGAAAATCATTGCGATACGGTTGCCGCGCAGTTGGCGCAGGCGTGCCTCGTCCAGGGTACAGATGTCGTCGCCGAGGAAGTCGATGACCCCACCGGCATGGCGCAGGCCCTTGGCGTAATCGCCCATGATCGCCGCCGACAGCACCGATTTACCCGAGCCGGACTCGCCGATCACGCACAGGATTTCGCCCTTGCGCACGTCCAGGCTGATGCCGTGCACGGCGTGGCTGCGGTCGGCGCCAGGGGGCAGTTCAATCGACAGGTCTTGCACACGCAAAACGGGTTCTGGGTTCATGCTCAATTCCTTGCGCCTTGCTGGGCGTTTTCATCCAGGCCATCTGCCAGCAGGCTCAAGCCCAGCATCAGGGTAGAGATCGCGATGCACGGGAAGATCACCAGGTGCGGGAACGCGATGGCCATGGCACGGCCGTCGTTGATCATGCCGCCCCAGTCAGGCGTGGGCGGCGGCAGGCCGAGGCCGAGGAAGCCCAAGGCGCCGATCATGATCGCGGTGTAGCCGATGCGCAGGCAGAAATCGACGATCAACGGCCCACCGCAGTTGGGCAGGATCTCCACCAGCATGATGCGCAACGAACCTTCACCCTGGGTGATGGCGCTGAGCACGTAGTCGCGGGAGCGGATGTCGATGGTCAGCGCCCGCATGATGCGGAAGATCGCCGGCGCACTGGTAAAGGTCACCGCAATCAGAATGTTCAGGGCCGAGGCGCCGAGGGCAATGATGATCACGATGTACAACACCAGTACCGGGAACGACAGCACGGTGTCGGCCACATACGACAGCAGCGCGTCGACCCAGCCATTGAAGTAACCGGCGCACAGGCCCATGGCGATGCCCACGGCAAACGCGGTGAGCGTGGCGAGGATCGACCAGAACAACACCGTGCGCGTTCCCCAGATCAACCGCGAGAGAATGTCGCGGCCGATCATGTCGGTGCCCAGCAGGAAGCTCTGGCCGTTGTCTCCAGCGGTCATCGGTGTGAGCAGTGGGGTGAAGCTTTCCAACGGATCATGGGGTGCCAGCCACGGGGCCAGCAGCGCAATCACCGCCCAGCCTCCCACCAGCAGCAAGCCGAGCAAGGCCAATGGATGTTTGAAGGCGTGCAGACGGCTCATTGGGCACCTCCGCCGAGACTGCGCAGGGTGATGCGCGGGTTGAGCCAGGTATAGGCCAGGTCCGAGAAGATCTTGGTGATGCCGACGACGACCGCACTGACCATGGCGCAGGCTTCGATCAGGTACACGTCATGGTTCAGCGACGCGGTGTACAGCAGCGAGCCGAAGCCCTTGTAGGCAAAGAACACCTCGACCACGATCACGTTGGACAGCAACCACGGGATGTACAGCATGATCACCGTGATAGGGGCGATCAGCACATTGCGCAGGGCGTGGCGCACCACGATGCGCGTGGTGGAGGCGCCTTTGAGCCGTGCCGTGCGGATGTAGGGCGACTGCATCACTTCGACCATCGACGCTCGAGTGATGCGCGCCAGGTAGCCGATGCCGAACAGGCACAGCACCATCAACGGCAGCACCAATTGCACGGCGCTGAAACCGTCACTCATGCTGCTCACGCCCGGCAGCCAGTTGAGCCAGAACACGAAGATCGCCGAGACGAACACCGCGCTGGCGAAGTCGGGAATCGAGGTCGTGACGATCGACAAGCACGACACCAGTCGGTCGAGCAGCGAGCCTTGGCGGATGCCGGCGAGAATCCCCAGGGTCAACGCCACGGGAACCATCACCAGCAACGCCAGCCCGGCGAGGGTCAGGGTTTGTATCAGGTTCGGCAGCAACAACTTGAGCACCGATTCACGGAAGTACACCGAGGTACCCCAGTCGCCGCTGACAAAGTCCTTGAGCCACACCAGGTAGCGCCACACAAAGGGTTGGTTGTAGCCATGCTCCACCAGCCACGCGGCGCGCTGGTCGGCGGCCGAGTAGGGGCCAAGGACGTTGATGGCGACGTCATCGATGTTCAGTTCCAGGGCCAGGAACACGATCAATGACACCGACAACAGAGTCGCCAACAGCATCAGCAGTTTGCGCAATAGAAAATGAGCCATCAGGTGCATGCTCCGACAGAAGATGGGAAGGAGGGTTACGCCTTTGAATCAGGCGCTCAGCCACACATTGCCCATGGGGTAGAAGTCGGAAGGGTGTACCTCAAAGCCCTGCACCTTTTTGCTCACGGCAGTGAACTTGTCGCCCCAGAACGGCTGCACGATCACGCACGCGTCCTGCAGGATCTGCTCGACGCTTTGCATGGCCACGGCGCGTTGCTTGGGATCGATGATGCCCATGGCCTTGTCCAGCGCGGCGTCGAAGTCGGGGTCGCTGTAGTGGCTTTCGTTCCAGGCGCCGCCGCCGCGATAGGCCAGCTCCAGGGACATCACCCCGAGCGGGCGATGGGCCCAGTAAGTGAGGCTGAACGCGGCCTTGTCCCAGATCGGCCAGTACTGTGCGGCAGGCACCACTTTGAGGTTGATGCGAATCCCGGCTTCCAGGCAGTTCTGTTGCAGGATCTGCGCGCAGTCCTGCTCATAGCGGCCCTGGGTGTTGCCCACGATCAGGTCGATGTCCAGGCCATTGGGGAAGCCGGCCTCGGCCAGCAGTTTTTTCGCCGCCGCCACGTCGCGGTTGCGCTTGGGCAGTGGGAAATATTCAGGGTGGGAGGGAGCCACATGGTGGTCTTCACCCAGGGTGCCCATGCCGCGATAGGCGATCTTGAGCATCTGCGCATTGTCGGCACACAACACCACGGCTTTGCGGATGCGCAGGTCGGTGAACGGCTTCTGGTCGCAGGCCATGCGCATCACCACGGTCTGTGCGGATTTGCAACTGAGCAACTGCGCGCCGGGCAGGCGCTTGGCCAGGTCCAGCTCGGCCACGGTCACCCGGTACAGCACGTCGACTTGACCGGCCTGCAGGGCGGCGAGGTGGGTGGACACGTCGGTGCCCATGTCGATGTAGCGCAGTTCGTCGAGGTTGGCGGGCTTGCCCCAGTAATCGGCACGCTTGGCGAAGGTCGCCTGCTTGTTCACTGCGAATGACACCAGCTTGAATGGCCCGGTGGCCAATGGGTTTTTCGCCCAATCGTCACCGGCCTTGAAACTGCGGTGCACGATGGCGCAGGTGAAGGCGTTGAGCATCTCCGGGATCGCCAGCATCGGCCGCTTGAGTTGCAGGCGGAATTGGTAATCGCTGACTTTTTCGAAGGCCTTGATGTCCTGGAACGCCGTGCGGTTGACCGACTTGGAATCGGCGGCGATCCAGCGTTCGATGTTGTGTTGCACATCGTCGACGTTGAAGCGGTCGCCGTTACTCCACTGCACGTCCTGGCGCAGGTTGAAGGTCCAGGTGGTGAGGTCGTCGGACGGGCTCCAGCTTTCGGCGAGGTAAGGGTGCGTGATGTTGTCGGCGTCAACCCAGGTCAGGTATTCCAAGGCATTGCGCAACAGGTTCGACGCTTCGATCCAGGTGATCAGCATCGGGTCCTGGATTTCCTGGATCGCACAGGCAAAGCGCAGGCTGCCGCCTTGGCGTGCGGGCGTGGCCTCGGCAGCCCGGGCGTCGTTGCCGAGCAGGGCCGAGCCGATGAAGCTTGAGGCGCTGGCGAGGGTGATGCCGAGGAGGGTGGCGGTGCGCAGGAACTGGCGGCGATTGATCTCACCGCTCTGCACCTGATTGCACAGGGCTTCGATGGCAGGGTGCGGCGTGGTGCCGGCCAGGGTCGCTAATTCTTTGGAATCGGACATGGGGCTGCTCTCATGTTGTTTTTATTAGAGATGCCCGCAGTTTTGTCATCAGTGCTGCGATCGACAAACGATTAAATCGGCGGCCAAACGTTCGTTAAATGCATGTTAGTCGGCTAGACGAAGGCAAATCGTTGAGATAGACGGGCCGGTAGATACAAAAAATCATGTTGGCTAGGAGGTTTCCTACATGGCGTGGGATGCTTGGCACCTCGTCAGCCGTTTTCGAGTGCCCTTCATGAAACGCAAAATGCCCGGTCTCAATGCCCTCAAAGCCTTCGAAGTCGCCGGCAGTACTGGCAGCTTTACCCGGGCTGCGGAGCTGTTGAACGTGACCCAGAGTGCGGTCAGTCGCCAAGTACGCCAGCTTGAAGAACAGTTGGGGGAGAACCTGCTGGAGCGGCGCCATCACCACCTCGAACTCACCAGCGCCGGGCGCGTTTTGCTGCGGGCGTTGAACCAGTCCTTCGACAAGATCGAACTGACGGTGCGCAGCATCCAGCAGAAAACCCACTCCAACCGCCTGCACGTCAACGCACCGCCGACCTTCACCAGCCGCTGGTTGATGCCGCGTTTGGGGCGTTTGCGTGAGGCCCATCCGGAATTGGAATTGAGCATCACCACGTGCCTGCAAGACAGCCTGGCGCAGACCAGCACGCTTGATTGCGCCATTCGTTTCGGCAATGGCGAGTGGGATGGCCTGGACAGTTCCTTGCTGATCCAGGAGCGGCACATCGCGGTGTGCGCGCCGTCGCTGTATGCCCGGGAATGCAGTGATGGCGTGGACCTGAATCGGATGACTTTGTTGCATGTGTTGGCCAGTGAGGATCAGCGTTACCTGACGTGGAAGCACTGGCTGGACGCGGCACGGATTCATGGGGTGGATACGCAGGGCGGCTATGAATTCGACCTGCTGGACCTGGCGATTCGGGCGGCGACGGATGGGTTGGGGATTACCATTGCGGATTGGCATATGGTCGCAGCGGAACTGGCCAGCGGGCAGTTGACGCAGGTATTGAATGTGCACGTGGAGGGGCATCAGTCCTATTGGCTGGTGACCCGGCCGGAGCAGACGGATTCGCCGCAGTTACAGGTGTTCGGGCGATGGTTGCAGGAGGAAATCTGGTTGGCGCAGCGGCAGTTGGAGCCGTCTACGGCGGCGGGTTGATTGGGTTTTTGATAGGGGGTATATCCGTTATTTAGGTAACGGCGGCTTAGGGTTCCGCTCTTACAGCGGGTCACTTTTGGAAAGGCCCAAAAGTAACTAAAAGGCCTTCGCCCCAACACTCGGCACCTCGCCTAGGCTCGGTGTGCCCTCACTCCGGCTTTGGAGCGTGGGCCGCCGCAATGGGCCATCCCTGGCCCAGTGCGGCTAACCCGGCGTCCTGCCGGGTTACCCACGCTCCAAAGCCTGCGTTCGGCCAGCGTGTTTAACGGGGCGCCTCAGATCAAAAGCAAGATCAAGAGCTACTCGCTTCGCATTGTGGAATGGATGGGTGTTCACGTCACTTTGCTGTGGGAGCTGGCTTGCCTGCGATGGCATCGACTGGGTGTGCCTGATTTACCGAGTTGCCTGCATCGCAGGCAAGCCAGCTCCCACATGTTGACCCCATTCGGCTTTATAGATCAGGCCGCCTTGTTTTGCTTTTGATTGTGATCTGAAGCGCCCCGTCAAACACGCTGGCCGGAATTCGGCATGGATTTGGGGGGGGTAAACCGGCAGGGATGCCGGTTTAGCCGCCCCGCGCCATGGATGGCGCGTGGCGGCGGCCCCCCAAATCCATGTCGGATTCCGGGCACACCGAGCATGAGCGAGGTGCCGAGTGTTGGGGCAAGAGCCCTTTTGGTTACTTTTGGGGCTCTTTTCCAAAAGTGACCCGCTGTAAGAGCGGAACCCTAAGTGGCCGTCGCCTAAATAATGGATATGTACTCCGCTCCAATCTCACCTAACCTTCATTTTTCTCACGTTACCCCACCCAATAAGTCGTTTGCCCGCCCCCCTAACAACGACAAAACTGCATGTCACTCGCAAAACAACAACGTTGGGCAAACCACATGCAATTCGAGCGCAATTTCTACAACGGCCAGTTCGTGGAACCGGCCAGCGATGCCCTGATCGCCGTCTACAACCCTGCCGATGAAACCCTCGTAGGCCACGTCAGTGCGGCCACCGCCGATGAAGCCATCGCCGCCGTCGACGCTGCCGCCATCGCCCAGAAAACCTGGGGCAAGCTCACCAGCATTGAGCGTGCCGAGCACCTTCGCGCGTTTGCCGATGCCCTGGACAGCTGCGCCGTAGCCATCGGCATGGCCCTGGCGAGCGAGTCCGGCAAGAGTGTCAGTGATGCCAGCAACGAAGCCCGTTATGCCGCGCAGATCACCCGTTACCACGCCGAATGGGCACGCCGTATCGAAGGCGAGATCATCCCCAGCGACACCCCGGACGAGAACCTGTTCCTGCAACGCGAGCCGATTGGTGTGGTGGCTTGCCTGATTCCGTTCAACTACCCGGTGTACACCTTGCTGCGCAAGATCGCCCCGGCGCTGATTGCCGGTAACACCGTGGTGGTGCGGCCGAGCAACAACACGCCGCTGTCGGCGTTTGAAATCGCCAAGGCGGTAGTCGCCGCGGGGATTCCCGCCGGTGTGATCAATATCCTGACCATGGACCATGCGACCGCCGCCAGTGTCTGCACCCACAAGGCCGTCGGCCTGATCACACTCACCGGCAGCGTGAACGCCGGGCGTATCGTGCTGGATTACTGCAAGGCCAACATCGCCAAGCCGTCCCTGGAACTGGGCGGCAAGACGCCAGCGATCATCGAGGCCGATGCCGACCTGGAAAAAGCCGCCAGCGCCATCGTCGCGTCCAAGACCACGCACTGCGGCCAGCTGTGCACGGCGGTGGAGCGCGTATATGTGCATGAAAGCGTGTACGACACGTTCCTCGCACTGCTGAAAACCAAGATCAGCGCCGTGAAGTTCGGCGACCGCGCCAAGGATGAAAGCCTGATGGGGCCGCTGGTCAACGCCAGTTCCCGGAAGAACATCCACGCCATGGTCGAGCGTGCCATCGCCGACGGTGCTGTACTGGAAACAGGCGGCGTGCTGCCCGAGGGGCCGGGGCATTTCTACCCGCCGACCTTGCTCAGCAACTGCCGGCAGGGCATGGAAATCATCCAGGAAGAAATCTTCGGCCCGGTACTGCCAGTGCTCAAGTACCGCGACATCGACGAAGCGCTGAGCATGGCCAACGACCATCAGTTCGGCCTGTCCTCGGTGCTGTACACCGAGAACTACCGCACGGCGATGAAAGTGGCGAATGCCATCGAGGCCGGCGAGTTGTACGTCAATCGCACCCCGGCCGACCCGTATCAGGGGTTCCACGCCGGTTGGAAACGCTCAGGGCTGGGCGGCGATGACGGTAAGCACGGGATGCTTGAGTTCACCCAGACCCGCTTGGTGGTCATGAAGTACTGATCCACACACACACCTGCTGCACCTTTAATAAAAACAATTATCAGGGCACCCGCACATCGGGTGCCTGAGGTCCACACGATGTCCAAGCCTGCACCCGTTGCCCAGGTTTCCGTTGCCGTGTCCGCGGCGAACAGCGACAAAGCCAGTCGCTACTTCCAATTGCTGTTGCTGGTATTGGCCGCTGGGGCGATCTACCCGATCCTCTACCTGCGCCAGGTCTACCAGACCACCATGCTCGACGTGTTTCACATCAACCACAGCGAGCTGGGTTACCTGTACTCCATGCTCGGCACGATCTTTTTGCTCAGCTACCTGCCCAGCGGCTGGCTGGCGGACCGTTTGCCGCCGCGCTTCTTGATTTTCTTCTCACTGGTCGCCACCGGCGCGTTGGGAATTTGGTACTCGACGGTGCCGTCGATGACCGGCCTGATGATCATCTTCGGCTGCTGGGGCCTGACCACCGGCCTGACCTTCTGGGCCTCGGTGCTCAAGCGCGTGAAGATGATTGCCCACCAAAGCGAGCAGGGCCGTTTCTTTGGCATCCTCGACGGCGGTCGCGGCCTGGTTGAAGCGCTGTTGGCCACCGTGGCCCTCGGCATGTTTGCCTACGCCACTGAAACCCGTAGCCAGACAGCGGCCGAAGGCTTCAAGCACGTGGTCTACCTGTATTCCTTCGTGTGCATCGCTATCGGCTGCGTGCTGGTACTGCTCAAAGACCCCAAGTCTCTGGCAGAAACCGCAGCGGTGGAGAAGGGCAAGTTCAACCTGATCGCCGACCTGACCACCCTGGTGAAAATCCCCGAGCTGTGGCTGGTGACCGCTATCGTGTTCTGCGGTTATCACATGTTCTGGGCCACCTACAGCTTCTCCGACTACCTGCAAGGCAGCGGTATGACCGCCGTGATGGCCGGCACTATCACCACCATCAAGCTGTGGATGCGTCCCATCGGCGGCATCGGTGGCGGTTGGCTGGGGGACAAGTTCTCGAACATCTCGGTACTGATCGTCGCACTGGCACTGGTGACCCTGGCGATGGTCGGGCTGATCCTGTTCCCGGCGTTCAACAGCCTGGGCCTGCTGATCGGCACGGTGATCTTCATCGGCCTGATGACCTACGCGATCCGTGGCCTGTACTGGGCGATCCTCGACAGCTGCGACATCCCGCTGCGCATCACCGGCCTGGCCATCGGCATTGTCTCGGTGGTGGGCTACTTGCCGGACACGTTTATCCCGCTGATCAATGGCTACCTGACGGAAACCTACCCAGGCAAGGCCGGCTACAACCTGTATTTCGGCTACATCGCCTTCATCGGCGTGCTTGGCACCCTCGCGGCCTTGACCCTGCGCGCCCGAATCAACCGTAAAAAATTCAACCAGACAGGTGCCTGAGATGAAAATCGTCGCCCTTGAAACCCATATCGTTGCTGTTCCACCGCCGCATATCGGCGGCATGTACTGGCTGTTCGTCAAACTCAAGACCGACTGCGGCATCGAAGGCGTCGGCGAGATCTACGCCGCTACGTTCGGCCCCAAGGCCATGCTACCGATCATCGAGGATGTGTTTGAGCGCTACCTGCTCAACCACGACCCGCACCATATCGAGCGCTTCTTCCGCCAGGCCTATTCCAGCGGTTTCACCCAGCGCCCGGACCTGACCATGATGGGCGTGGTCAGTGGCCTGGAAATGGCCTGCTGGGACATCATCGGCAAGGCGGCCAACAAGCCGGTCTACGAGTTGCTCGGCGGCAAGGTCAACGAGCGCCTGCGTTCCTACACCTACTTGTACCCGGTCAACAGCAAGGGCGAGTACGACTACGACGACCCGGACCTGGCCGCCGAGTGCGCCATCGAGAACATGAAAAAGGGCTTCACGGCGGTGAAATTCGACCCGGCCGGGCCGTACACCGCGTACTCCGGCCACCAGATCTCCCTGGAAGTGTTGGAACGCTGCGAGACGTTCTGCCGCAAGATCCGCGAAGCGGTGGGCGACAAGTGTGACCTGCTGTTCGGCACTCACGGGCAGATGGTGCCTTCGTCAGCGATCCGCCTGGCCAAGCGCCTGGAGAAATACGACCCACTGTGGTTCGAAGAGCCGGTGCCGCCAGGCCAGGAAGAGGCCATGGCCCAGGTCGCGGCCAAGACCAGCATCCCGATTGCTACCGGTGAGCGGCTGACCACCAAGTACGAATTCTTCAAGCTGCTGCAAGCTGGCGGTGCGTCGATCCTGCAGATGAATGTGGCGCGCTGCGGCGGGCTGCTGGAGGCCAAGAAGATCGCGAGCATGGCCGAAGCCTACTACGCACAGATCGCCCCGCACCTGTACAACGGGCCGATTGGCGCGGCGGCGAGCTTCCAGTTGGCGACTTGCACGCCGAACTTCCTGATCCAGGAAAGCATCATGACCTGGGGCGGTTTCCACGCCGAAGTGCTGACCAAGCCACTGCAATGGGAGGACGGCTACATCATCCCGTCCACCGAGCCAGGGCTGGGTGTGGAGCTGAATATGGACGTGGTGCGCAAGCACACGCCGTATACCGGCGAACGCCTGCATTTGCAGATGGCGCCGACCCCGGCTGACGTCAAAGACACTTCGCCCGCCAAGGGCTAAAAAACGACTTACGCGGTAACTGTGAATGACATATGACTACATCATCGCCGGGGCTGGCGCCGCAGGCTGCGTCCTGGCCAACCGGTTGTCTGCCTCGGGCCAATACTCCGTGTTGCTGCTGGAAGCTGGCGGCAAGGACAGTTCCTGGTGGTTCAAGATCCCGGTCGGTTTCGCCAAGATGTATTACAACCCGACCTTCAACTGGATGTACTACAGCCAGCCGCAAAAGCAACTGGCCGGGCGTGAAATCTACGCGCCACGGGGCAAGGTGCAGGGCGGCTCGGGCTCGATCAACGCGATGATCTACGTGCGCGGCCAGGCCCATGATTTCAATGATTGGGCGGCCAACGGCAACGATGGCTGGGGCTTCAACGACGTGCTGCCGTATTTCCGCAAACTGGAAAATCACCCGTTGGGTGACACCGAATACCACGGCGGCAGCGGCCCCATCAGCATCACGCCGATGAAGGGCCAGACACATCCCATCTGCGATGTGTTTCTCAAGGGCTGCGAACAGCTCGGCTATGACCTGAGTGATGACTTCAACGGGCCGAATTTCGAAGGCGCGGGCCTGTATGACGTCAATACGCGCAATGGCGAACGCTGCTCCAGCAGCTTTGCGCATCTGCATCCGGCTCTCAGTCGTCCGAACCTGACCGTAGAGCTGCATGCGCTGGTCGACCGTGTGTTGTTCGACGACCAGCAGCGCGCCACCGGCATTGCCGTCACCCAGCACGGCGTGGCACGTACCTTTACGGCTCGCAAGGAAGTGATCCTGTGTGCCGGCGCGGTAGACACGCCGAAGATCCTGCAATTGTCCGGCGTGGCTGACCAGCAGTTGCTGGCCGAGCACAACATCCCGCTGGTCAAGCACCTGCCGGCCGTAGGGCAGAACCTGCAGGACCACCTGTGTGCCAGCTACTACTACAAGGCCAATATCCCGACCCTGAACGATGAACTCAGCTCACTGTTCGGCCAACTGAAACTGGGCCTCAAGTACCTGTTTACTCGCAAGGGTGCGCTGGCCATGAGCGTCAACCAGGCCGGTGGTTTTTTTCGCGGCAACGACGAGCAGAGTGATCCGAACCTGCAGCTGTACTTCAACCCGCTGTCGTACCAGATCCCGAAAAACAACAAGGCCAGCCTCAAGCCCGAGCCGTATTCCGGTTTCCTGCTGTGCTTCAACCCGTGCCGGCCGACCAGCCGCGGCACCATCCGCATTGCTTCGAAAAACCCACGGGACGCGGCGCTGATCGACCCCAACTACCTGAGCACCCAAAAGGACATTGATGAGGTGATCCAGGGCAGTCGGTTGATGCGCAAGATCATGCAGGCCCCTGCGCTCAAGGGCATCACCGTGGCCGAGGTTTTGCCGGGGGCGGCGGTGCAGACCGACGAGCAGATGCTGCAATATTTTCGCGAAAATAGCGGCTCTATCTACCACCTGTGCGGCTCCTGCGCCATGGGCTCGGACACGCAGGTGTCGGTGGTGGACAAGCGCTTGAAGGTGCATGGGCTGGACGGGTTGCGCATTGTCGATGCGTCGATCTTCCCGAACGTGACCTCGGGCAACACCCATGCGGCGGTGTTGATGGTGGCGGAGAAGGGCGCGGATCTGATTTTGCAGGATGCTTGAGGGCTTTCTGACAGCGATGGGCCCAGGTCGACGTGTGACGATCTGGGTGTTAGCGTCTGGGCTTCTCTGAACGGGTGAGGGCTTGATAGTGATCCGACTCGCTGATTTCATCGCCGGTCTCCCTTTGTCGCCATTGGCACCTTGGGCTGAATTAGCACCCTGGGCACTGGTTACCCAGGCGCCAGCCATCGTTCGCCAGCTATTGGCCGAACTGCCGGCCACCGAATACGCCATCGACAATGAAGTAGCCATCCACCGCACTGCCATCGTCGAGCCCGGCGCCTTGCTCAAGCCGCCTTTGATCATCGGTGCGCATTGCTTTATCGCCAGTGGTGCGCTGCTGCGCGGTGGTTGCTGGGTGGATGCGCAGTGCATCGTCGGGCCTGGCGCTGAATTGAAAACTTCGTTTGTCTTCAGTGGCAGCAAACTGGCGCACTTCAACTTTGTCGGCGATTCGGTGTTGGGGCATGGGATTAACCTGGAGGCTGGGAGCATCGTCGCCAATTACCGCAATGAGCGGGACGACAAGGAAATCCAGGTGCGCGTAGAGGGGGTGTTGCAGCGCACCGGCTGCGACAAGTTCGGCGCATTGCTGGGTGACCAGTGCCGGATCGGCGCCAATGCGGTATTGGCACCGGGTGCGGTGTTCAAGCCTAACAGTGTGGTTGGACGTGGGGAGGTGTACGACGCTGAGGCATCCCAGTAAGCGCAGCGTTGAAAAGATCAAGGTGTACCGATACTGCATTGGGTTCCAGGGCTTGATCAGTGACTTCCTGATCATGCGTATTAACCTGTAAACCATGTCCCCGGTTTGTACCGGGACAAGCTCTAATCCCAGTCAGTTAAACGGTGGGGTGACGAGCGCAGCCTCTGTAGTGAGCGGGCTTGCCCCGCGCTGGGCGGCGAAGCCGTCCCAAACCCAGGCACTTTGGTCTTTCTGAAACACCGCGGCGTCCTTGTTAGGGCGGCTTTGCCGCCCAGCGCGGGGCAAGCCCGCTCACTACAAGAGTTTGGTCGCGGCAGATTTTCTTAACTGACTGGCATTAGGGCAAGCCCGCCCATTACTGGATCAGATCACGTGCGCTCGCTGCAATTCTGTCAGGGACAACGCTTTCAGCTGCGCCAGCAGTGGATCACGGCGGTCCCTCGGGTGCGGCAGGTCCACCGCCAATGCCTGGCGAATGCTGCTGGGTCGGTTGCCCATCACCAGCACCCGATCACTCAAGTACAGCGCCTCGTCCACATCGTGGGTCACCAACAGCAACGCGATGGCGTGATGCTCGGCCAATTGCAGCAGCAAGTCCTGCAGCTTCATGCGGGTAAATGCATCCACTGCGCTGAACGGCTCATCCAACAGCAAGACCTGCGGTCGCGAATACAGGCCACGGGCGATGGCCACCCGTTGCGCCATGCCCCCGGACAATGCCTTGGGCAGCGCCTGGGCAAAGCCCTTGAGGCCGACTTCCTCGATCAATTGCGTGACCCAGGCCTTATCGTAGTGGTTGTCGTCGCTGAAACCGATGTTCTGCTCCACCGTAAGCCAGGGCATCAGACGGGGTTCCTGGAACACAAATGCGACTTCGCCATCCGGGCTGTGCAGTTCACCCTGATAGTCCTTTTCCAGCCCGGCGACGATACGCAACAGCGTACTTTTGCCACAGCCGCTTGGCCCCAACAGACTCACGGTTTCGCGAGGTTGCAAGGCCAGTCTCACGTCTTTCAACACTAAGGTGTCGGTGAAGCGCTTTCGCTCCACTCGAATATCCAATAACGGCGATGTAGTCACTGCTCCGCCCCTTGACCGTTGAAGGTATCGCGCCACGCCAGGCAGCGTTTTTCCAGTGCCGCGAGCAGGCCATCGCTGACCTTCCCCAACAGCGCCAATACGATGATCGCCGCCAGCACGATGTCCGGCCGTGAGGTTTCGCGCCCATCGCTGAGCA
Source organism: Pseudomonas sp. GW821-FHT03A09 (assembly GCF_059421065.1). NCBI lineage: Bacteria > Pseudomonadati > Pseudomonadota > Gammaproteobacteria > Pseudomonadales > Pseudomonadaceae > Pseudomonas > Pseudomonas sp. GW821-FHT03A09. Next base: position 22,491 of record NZ_JBWKUX010000011.1, read on the forward strand.
GGTAGCCCAAACCCTTGGTGGCTGCAATCAGCTCAGCCGCTACCAAGAACATCCACGCCAGGCTCAAGCCGCTGCGCAATCCGGTAAACAAACCGGGGAGGGCGGCGGGCAGGAGAATGCGGTGTACCAATCGGCGTCGACTAAAGCCATACATTTGCCCGACTTCCACCAGCTTGCGATCGATATCACGGATGGCCGCGACGCCATTGAGGTACACCGGGAAGAACGCGCCAATCGCGATCAGTACGATCTTCGAGGTTTCATCGATCCCGAGCCACAACAGCAACAGCGGTACCCAAGCCAAGCTCGGGATCGAACGCAACCCGGCGAACGTCGGCTCCAGGTAAGCCTCGGCCTCACGGCTCAACCCTACCCAGGCGGCAAATACCAGGGCCAGGCTGGCGCCGATGGCAAAGCCCAGCAGCACCCGGCCGAGGCTGGCACTGATGTGCTTCCATAGCGCGCCCTCAGCCAGTTGCGTCAGGGTCACGGCAATTTCGCTGGGCGCCGGCATCTGGTATGACGGCAACCAACCCACCCGCACCACCCCTTCCAGGATCAGCAGGATCAGCACCGGCAACACCAGGCCCTTGAGCCTGCGTGGCCAGGCGCTGCGGTTGATCACCTGCGGCGCCGCCAGGGGCAAAGCTTGGGTTTTACTGGTCATCACGCGCCCCTTATTGACTGAACGAGGTGTCGATCAACTGGTCGATCACCTGGTCCACATTCACCCCGCGACGCACCAGTTCCTCAGATACCAGGATCGGCGCCGCGGCCTTGGACGACACGACATCCTTGCGGCTCAAGAACGGTGTGCTCAAGTCGGTGCGCGACAGTTGCAGCTTGGCCACTTCCAACGGCAGGCCCGACTCGTCGGCCAGCAGCTTGGCGAACTCATCCGGGTGCTTCACCGCCCAGTCACGGGCTTTTTCGTAGGCGCCGAGCACTTTGGTGATGGTCTGTGGATGCTCCTTGGCGAACTTCTCGGTGACGCTGACCACGCCATAACTGTTGAAGTCCTTGTTGCGATAGAGCAAGCGCGAACCGGCCTGGATTTCACTGGCGGCCATATGCGGATCGAGACCGGCCCAGGCGTCTACATCGCCTTTCTCCAGGGCGATGCGGCCATCCGGGTGTTGCAGGTGCACCAATTCCACATCGTCCTTTTTCAGCCCGGCCTTTTGCAGGCTGCGCAGGGTGAACAGGTACGGGTCGGTACCTTTGGTGGCGGCGATTTTCTTGCCCTTGAGGTCGGTGAGACTTTTGAGCGGCGAGTCCTTGCGCACCACCAGGGCAGTCCACTCGGCGCGACTGTATACGTACACCGATTTGATCGGGCTGCCATTGGCGCGGCTCAATACCGCAGACAGGCTGGCGGAAGACGCGAAGTCGACGCCGCCGCTATTGAGGTACTCCAGAGACCGGCTGCTGCCCTGGCTCAAGACCCAGCCGATCTTGGCGTTTGGCAAGGCCTGCTCCAGCCAGCCGAAGTGCTTGAGCACCAGGCTTACGGGCGAATAGTAGGCGTAGTCGAGGTTGACTTGGGCGGGATCTGTCTCGGCGGCAAAGGCCTGCGGTTGCAGGCACAGGGCGAGGGCGAAGACACCCAGTAAGCGTTGGGTAATGGGTTTCATGGAGCAGCTCCGGAAGGCGTTGAGAGGAGGCTTTTCTTATATTCAGAAAATTAGTCGGCATGTTCCATCATGCCTTTCAGGAATATGCAGTCTCTGTGCCAGCTGGTTCGGAGGCGTATTTGCGGGGTTTGGCAGGATTAGCGCTGTGGCGGGAGGGGCAGATTGTTGAACCGCTGTTGTCGGGACAACAGCAGGTATATAGCTTTATCGTATAGTTAAAGACTTATATATTCCTTTTATGTTTTTCTCTGCTGCTGCATCTTGAGGGCCTGCGCATTCGTGCGGATTGACCCAACAGCCAAAAGGAAAGCCGACATGACCATCAAAGCGATCAACGTGCGCAACCAGTTCAAGGGCGTGATCAAGGAAATACTGCTGGGGGAAGTGGTGTCTGAAATCGACGTGCAGACCGCGTCTGGCATTGTCACTTCGGTGATTACCACCCGTTCAGTGCGCGACCTGGAGTTGAAAGTGGGCAGTGAAGTGATTGCCTTTGTGAAATCGACTGAAGTGTCGATTGCAAAGTTGTGAGTCCAAGCCAACACGGGAGGGAACAAGCACCCTCCCGTATTTCAGATCCTGCTGCCTGGTGGGTGCGTCTCAGCGGTGACGCAGGGCGCGCTCCATGCGCTGCACGCCTTCTTCCAGCATCGCCCGTGGGCAGCCGAAGTTCAGGCGTACGAACTGTTGGCTGTCATCACCGAATTCAATGCCCGCACTCAGGCCGACCTTGGCCTGTTCCAGGAAAAATTGCTGTGGGTCATCCAGGCCAAGGGCACTGCAATCGAGCCAGGCCAGGAACGTGCCTTGCGGAGCGTGCATCACCACGCCGGGCAGGCGGGTTTGCACGGCATTGAGCAAGTAGTCACGGTTGGCTTGCAGGTACTTGACCAGCGCCTTGAGCCATTCGCCGCATTGGCTGTAGGCGGCGCGGGTGGCTTCCAGCCCCAGGGGGCTGACACTGTCGACCATGCCGCAGCGGGCGTTATTGAAGCGCTCGCGAATCTCGGCGTTTTGCACCACGGCAAAGCAGGTCTTCAGGCCGGCCACGTTGTAGGCTTTGCTCGCCGACATCAAGGTAATGGTGCGTTGGGCAATCTCGGGGCTGAGGCTGGCGGTGGGGATGTGGCGGCGGCCGTCGAAGCACAATTCAGCGTGGATTTCATCGCTGATGATCAGCGCACCGTTTTCCAAGCAGGCATTGGCCACGGCCAGCAACTCTTCGCGGGGGAACACCTTGCCGATGGGGTTATGCGGGTTGCTCAACAACAGCGCGCCGGCGCCGGTCAGTGCTTGTTGCATGGCTGTCAGCGGCGTGACGTACTCACCTCCAACCCATTCAAACGGCACTTCGATGCGCGGCAGGTTCCAGTGGCCGGGCGCCAGGCGAATCGGGCGATAGTTCGGGGTTTGCAGCACCACCGGCTGGCCCGGTTGCACAAAGGCGTGCAGCGCCATGTTGAAGCCGGGCTCGACGCCGGGCAGGAACAGCAACTCTTCGGGCTGTACACGCCAGGCGTACTTGGCCCACAGGTCGGCCACGATGGCTTCGCGCACCTCCGGGCCGGCCACGCTATAGCCGAGAATCTGCTGCTCCAGACGCTGGTGCAGGGCTTGCAGCACCGCGGGCGGGGCGGCGATGTCCATATCGGCGATCCACATCGGCAACACGTCTTGCGGGTAGCGGCTCCACTTGGTGCTGCCGGTGCCGAGGCGTGGGTGGATCGTGTCGAAATCAAAGCTCATGGGCGACTCGTATCAGGGAGGCGGGCAAAGAATGGCGCCGATTCTAGCGCCATTAATTTTATAGGCCAGTGCTGATTGCCGCAGACAGTTGTTGGTGGGCCTGTTCCAGCGCGCGATTGACCGCTTCTTCCCCGCGTACCATGGCCGGCAGGTAGGCAAACTCCACTGAGCGAATCCCGACAGTCGCCAGAATCACCGTCAGATAAGGCGTGAGAAAGTCCGGCTCGTGGCCCTTGCGCGCATTGCCGGAACTGACGAGTACAAAGGTGCGCCGGTCTTGCAGCAGGCCGACCTTTTCGAACTGCGGGTTGACCGTGAAGCTGCGATGGATACGCACCACATGGTCGATCCAGGCCTTGAGTGTCGCGGGCACGGTGAAATTGTGTACCGGGGTGCACAGGATCAGCAGGTCGCAGGCTTCCAGTTCCACGATCAACTGCTCTGACAGCGCCGTTGCGCTGCCACTCAGGCCGCCCGGTGTGGTCAAGGCGTTGGCATATTCCCGGGTCAACGGCGGGAGCGCCTGGCCGCCGTAGTCGCGTTCGATGATGTCGGCGTCCGGCACCAGGTCGCGCAGCAGTGCACGGGCCAGCTTGAAGGTTTGTGCGGCTTTGCCATGGGGGCTGAAACTGAGCAACAGGGCACGGGTCATGGGTTCAAATCCTGGGAAAAGTGCATGCCAAGTGGCAACAGCCCTTGGCGGAAATAGAAGCGTTGGGCCAGGGCCATGTGCATGCCGGTGTCCAACACCAGGTAACGATAGCCACGGGCCCGGGTTTCTTCGCGCACGCGCTCAAGCAACTGCTCGCCCAGGCGGCGACGCTGCAAGGCGGCATCCACTACCAGGTCATCGACGTAGATGAAGCGGCCATACAGGGTATTTTCCGTCAGCCGATAACCGACCAGGCCGATCACTTTGCCCTGTTCACGGGCGGCCAGCAGTTGGTAGCCGTTCTGCCGCTGGCGTTGGACTTGCTCGGCGAAGGCAACGGCATCGGTCAAGTGCGGGCGCAGTTGCTGCATCACCGCAAAGCTGGCGATGCAATCGGCTTCAGTGTATATCGGCGCAAATTCGACGTGCTCATTCATGGTCTTGATTCACCAAGTGGGCTTTGACGGCGGCTGGCACTTTGCGAAAGCTGATGGCGACGCGGTTCAGGGCGTTCATCAGGGCAATCGCCAGGGTCAAGTCGGCCACTTGTTTTTCATTGAACAGGGCCGTGATCTTGGCGTATTCGGCGTCCGGTACTTGAGTCTGGGCTACCTGGGTGACCACCTCGGCCCAGGCCAGGGCGGCGGATTCGCGCGGCGTGAACAGCGGCAGTGCTTCGTGCCAGGCGGCGACCAACATCAGTTTTTCCAGGCTGACGCCTTGCTTGAGCAGGTCACGGGAGTGGGAGTCCAGGCAGTAGGCACAGCCATTGAGCTGGGAAACCCGCAGGTACACCAGGTCGATCAATTCTTTCTCCAGGCCGCAGCCGTGGATATAGCTGTGCACTGAACCCAGGGCGCTGTAGCCCGCCGGGGCGGCTTGGGCGTAATCGAGGCGGTGTTTCATGGTTGGTCCTTACATGCGTTAAGCGATGCGCCATTTTCGGTGGCACAAGGGTCGCTCGACAGGGGCATGATTGGACAAGTGGGTTGGGACATGATCAGACTTCGGCCTGTTTCCCTGTCGAGCCCATCCGTGATGCCAGCACTGCCCAAGTACCAGGAAATTTATCGGCGCTTTCGCCTGGCCATTGACCAGGGCCAATTGGCCCCCGGTGATCGCGTGCCGTCCGTGCGCAGCCTGGCGTTGGAACTCAAGGTGGCGCGGGGCACGGTGGAGGCTGCGTATCAATTGCTGGTCAGCGAAGGCTTTTTTGAGGCGCGTGGCCAGGCCGGGACAGTGATTGCGCCGTCGCTGCCGCAGGTGTCCGTCAAGCCGTTGCCGATGGTTGAGCCTGCCGCACGTGGCCCCTTGGCGCTGCAAATGGGCTTGCCGGCCCTGGATGCATTCCCACGCAAGCTATGGTCGCGCTTGGTGACTCAGCAAGTCCGCCGCACTGACGCCGACAGCCTGGCGATGGGCGACGTACGCGGCGCCCAGGCCCTGCGTGTGGCAATCGCCAGCTACCTGGCGCTGTACCGCGGCGTGGAGTGCACGCCACAACAGGTCTTCGTGTGTGCGGGCTATGCCGGGTGCCTGACGCTGCTGTGCGATGCGCTGCAGATGGCAGGGCAACGTTGCTGGTTTGAAGACCCCGGGTATTTGTACGGTCGCCAGTTGTTGAGCCACCACGGCGTGGAGCTGGTGCCGGTGCCCGTGGACCGTGACGGGCTGGACGTGGCGCAAGGTATTCGACTCGGCGCGCAGGCGCGGTTGGCAGTGGTGACACCGGCACATCAAAGCCCGCTGGGCGTAGCCTTGAGCCGGGAGCGGCGGCTGGCCTTGTTGACGTGGGCCCGGGAGCAGGGCGGTTGGGTGGTCGAGGATGATTACGACAGTGAGTTCCGCTACCGGGGCCAGCCCCTGGCGGCGCTCAAAAGCCAGGATGGCGATGACCGGGTGATCCATGCCGGGAGCTTCAGCAAGATGTTGTTTCCGGGGTTGCGCCTGGGCTACCTGGTGGTGCCCACGTCGCTGGTGGCGGCCTTTGAACGCAGTGCCGAGGCATTGCAGCAACGCAGTCCGCAACTGCTGCAACTGACCACTGTGGATTTTCTGGAGCAGGGGCACTTCACCCGGCATCTGAAGAAGATGCGCCAGCTGTATGCGCAGCGCCATGGATGGCTGGTCAACGCGTTGGGAACACATTGCGCGGGTTTTTTGCGGGTGGATGAGCAAGCGGGGGGGATTAATCTGCTGGCGCGGCTAGAGGTGGCGGTATCGGACCACGCTGTGGCCGAAGCGGCGAACGCGGCGGGTTTGGCGATACAGGCGCTGTCAGGGTGGACGATGGGGGCTCATCGGGAGCAGGGCTTGTTGATGGGGTTTACCAACGTCGCCACGCAACAGCACGCCGCTGAGCTGGCTGTGCGGCTACGCCGTGTGATTGAGGCGTTATCGTTCTGTGACCGACAAGTTCTGTAATAAAAACGCCATTGCACTGGGGATTAAAACAGGGAGGGGCTATTTTGGTGCGTCTCAATAACTAGAGTAGCCATGGATGAAATACCAACCCTTCAGCCGTACTTTGATTGCCACTGCGCTGGTGTTGACGGTCAGCGGTGTGCAGGCCGCTTCACAGGCTCCGGTGGCCGGTGAAAATGGCATGGTGGTGACCGCCCAGCATTTGGCCACTCATGTGGGTGTGGATGTACTCAAGGCTGGCGGCAATGCGGTGGATGCGGCCGTTGCGGTCGGCTATGCGCTGGCGGTGGTGTACCCGGCCGCCGGTAACCTGGGCGGTGGCGGGTTCATGACCGTACAACTGGCCGACGGGCGCAAGACCTTCCTCGACTTCCGTGAAAAAGCCCCGCTGGCGGCCACCGCCGACATGTATCTGGACAAAGACGGCAAGGTCATCGACGGCCTCAGCGCCAAGGGCCACCTGGCGGTCGGTGTGCCCGGCACCGTGTCCGGCATGGAACTGGCGTTGAGCAAATACGGCACCCTCAAGCGCGACCAGGTGATTGCTCCGGCGATCAAGCTGGCGGAAAACGGCTTCGAACTGGAGCAAGGCGATATTGATCTGCTGCACACCGCCACCGGTGAGTTCGAAAAAGATAAGGATATGCGCGGGATTTTCCTGCACAACGGCCAACCGATGCAGGTCGGCCAGAAGCTGGTGCAGAAAGACCTGGCCAAGACCCTCAAGGAAATTTCCGCCAAGGGCACCGACGGTTTCTATAAAGGTTGGGTCGCCAAGGCCCTGGTGGACTCCAGCCAGGCCGGCAAGGGCATCATCACCCAGGCTGACCTAGACAAGTACAAGACCCGCGAGCTGGCGCCCATCGAGTGCGATTACCGGGGCTATCACGTGGTCTCGGCGCCGCCTCCTAGCTCAGGTGGTGTGGTGATCTGCCAGATCATGAACATCCTCGAAGGCTACCCGATGGCCGACCTCGGCTATCACTCGGCCCAGGGCCTGCACTACCAGATCGAAGCGATGCGCCACGCCTACGTGGACCGTAACAGCTACCTTGGCGACCCGGATTTCGTGAAGAACCCGATCGCTCATCTGCTGGACAAGGACTACGCCGCCAAGCTGCGTGCCGCCATCGAACCGCAGAAAGCCGGCGACTCCCAGGCGATCAAGCCGGGCGTGTCGCCTCATGAAGGCAATAACACCACGCACTATTCCATCGTCGACAAGTGGGGCAACGCCGTCTCGGTGACCTACACCCTCAACGACTGGTTCGGTGCCGGGGTGATGGCGAGCAAGACAGGAGTGATCCTCAACGACGAAATGGACGACTTCACCGTCAAGGTCGGTGTGCCGAACATGTACGGCCTGGTCCAGGGTGAAGCCAACGCCATCGCGCCGGGCAAGGCGCCGCTGTCATCGATGAGCCCGACCATCGTGACCAAGGATGGCAAGGCGGTGATGGTGGTGGGGACACCCGGTGGCAGTCGCATCATCACGGCCACCTTGCTGACCATCCTCAATGTCATCGACTACAAGATGAACATCCAGGAAGCCGTGGACGCGCCGCGTTTCCACCAGCAGTGGATGCCTGAGACCACTAACCTTGAGACCTTCGCGGTGAGCCCGGATACCCAGAAAATCCTGGAAAGCTGGGGCCATAAGTTTGCCGGTCCCCAGGACGCCAACCACTTGGCCGCGATCCTGGTAGGCGCACCATCCCTGGGTGGCAAGCCGGTCGGCAACAACCGCTTCTATGGCGCGAATGATCCGCGTCGCAATACCGGTCTGTCGCTGGGCTACTAAAGCCTGGCGCGCTCAAAAATGTGGGAGCGGGCTTGCCCGCGAAGACGGTGTATCAGCACCCTATTAGTTGGCTGACATACTGCCATCGCGGGCAAGCCCGCTCCCACAAGGAGTGACGGGTTACGGCAGAAGCAGCTGTTCCACTGCTGTAAACGCTGCCCGCCTGCGCTCGTCCCAACCCCCTCGAATCACCACCACCGGCTGCCGATGCTGCTGCATCCACTCCAGGCTGTCCTGGAAAAACGCCTGACGATCCGCCAGCTCCGGTTGGCAACGCTGACCGTCGGCAGTCCACTCCACATCTTCCGGCGACAACAGCAGGTGCAGGTCGTAGTGACGGGCCAGCAGTTCGCTGTCGAGCCACGCCGGGTAGTCGCCAAAGAGGGTCTGACTCCACAGCTTGTTGGTCAGCAGGTGGGTGTCGAGGATCAACAGGTTGGGCTGTTCTGCGCGGGCGGCGTCCTCCCAGGCCAGTTGGCCACGGGCGATAGCCGGAATGTCGGCCAGGGTGGTGTCGCGTTGGTGGTGGTCGATGAAATAGCGCACGTATTCGCCGACCATCAGCCCGCCGAAGTGCGTTTGCAATTCTGTGGCCAGCCAGCTTTTGCCGCTGGACTCCGGGCCTGCCAGTACCACCACCTTCATGCGTGCAACGCCGGGTCGGCGCGCCATTCACGCCAGCCTTGCACGGCGATCACGGTGAACAGCGCATAGAGCGCGGCGGTCAGGTACAACCCTTTGTAGAGGAACAGCCCGACGAAGATCACGTCCACGGCGATCCACAACGGCCAGCACTGCACGCGCTTTTGCGCCATCCACATTTGTGCCACCAGGCTGAAACCGGTGAGGGCAGCGTCGAGCCAGGGTTGGGCGGCGTCGGTCCAATGGGCCATGGCGGCGCCGAGCAACAGGCTGAATACCGCGCCGACGGCCAGGCTGGTCATGATCGCAGGCCAGCCCAGGCTGGTGACCCTACGGCCTTGCTTGACCTCGCCGGCGCGGGTCCACTGCCACCAACCGTAGAGCTGCAGGCCGGCGTAGACCACCTGCAGCAGCATGTCGGAATAGAGCTTTACGTCGAAGAACACCCAGGTGTAGAGCAACACCATCACCAGGCCGATGGGCCAGCACCAGGGGTTTTGTTTGACCGTCAGCCAGACAGCGATCACCCCCAGGGCGGCGGCGAACAGTTCAAGTCCGGACATGGCGGTTCCTTGGGAGAGTCGAAAAGGGCGGTGATTGTAACTTCAAAATGTGGAAGGACCAATGTGGGAGGGGGCAGCCCCCTCCCACAGGCTGAAACGAGCTAGACCTTGAATTGGCGCAGGAGCCCGTCGAGTTGTTCGCTCAGACCGCGCAAATGCGCGCTGGCCACGCTGGATTGTTCTGCCGCCAGCGCTGTGCTGTGGGACAACCCGGCCGCTTGGGTGACGTTCTGGTTGATGTCTTCCACCACATGGGCCTGTTGCAAGGTGGCGCTGGCAATCGAGGCGTTTAGCCCGTTGAGGTTGCGTAGCGCCTGGCCGATGGCATTCAGGCTCGCACCGGCCTGGCCGGCTTGTTCTATGGTCAGTTGTGAGGCGCTGTGGCTGTCGCTGATGACTTTGACCGCCGCTTCGGAGTGGCCTTGCAGGCGCTCGATCATCACCTGGATTTCCGCGGTGGATTTTTGCGTGCGCTGGGCCAGCAGGCGCACCTCATCGGCCACTACGGCAAAACCACGACCTTGCTCACCGGCACGTGCGGCTTCAATCGCAGCGTTGAGGGCCAGCAGGTTGGTCTGGTCGGCGATGGAGCGGATCACTTCGAGCACGCTACCGATCTGGGTGCTTTCGCTGGACAGGATGCGGATCACCTCAACGGCCTGGTTGATGGTGCCGGAGAGCTGGTCAATCTGTTGCAAGCTGCCGTCGATATTCACCTGGCCCTGTTGTGCCTGGGCCTGGGCGTCGCGCATCTCGCTCGCGGCGTGCTCGGCGTTTTTCGCCACGTCCTGCACGCCATAGGTGACTTCATTGATGGCGGTGGCGACCAACTCCATTTGCTGCGACTGCTGCTGGCTGCGGTCATAGGCCTGGCTGGCGTTGGTGCCCAGCTCCGTGGACGACTGGCCCAGGGCATTGGCGCATGTCTGCAACTGGCTGACTACTTGGCGCAGCTTGGTGGTGAAGGCGTTGAAGTGCTGGGACAGTTGGGTGACTTCGTCGCGCCCGTGGGTGTCGAGGCTGCGGGTCAGGTCGCTTTCGCCACTGGCGATATTGGCCATGGCATTCACGGCCTGTTGCAATGGGTGCACGATGCTGCGGGCAATCAGCACCACCAACAGCGCCATCAGCACGGCAATGGTCAAGCCGATGAACGAGGCTTTCCACACCTGCACCTTGAATTCGGCTTGGACATCATCCACGTACACGCCGGAGCCGATGATCCAGCCCCATGGCTCGAACAGTTGGATATACGAGGTTTTTTCCACGGGTGCTTCGGCCCCTGGTTTCGGCCAGCGATAGTTGACGATGCCGGCGCCTTTGGCCTTGGCCAGGATCACGAATTCATTGAACACCGCAAACCCGTCCGGGTCGCGAATCGCCGAAAGGTTCTGGCCGTCCAGCTTGGGATTGGCGGCGTGCATGATCATCACGGGCGTGAGGTCGTTGATCCAGAAATAATCATCGTGGTCATAGCGTAACCCGCGCACCGCGCTCAAGGCCTGCTGTTGGGCCGCTTCCCGGGTCAGCACGCCGGTTTTCTCGAGGTTCTGGTAATAAGCCAGCACGCCGCTGGCGGTCTGGACCACATGTTGGGTCTGTTGGCGCTTGGCCTGGTAGAGATCGCCATGGATCTGCTTGAGCATCAGTAAGCCCAACGTCAGCAGCATCAACACGGCGACTATCAGGATCAGCCAGAGACGGCGGCTGATCGACATGCTGCGCAAACTGTTCATCGTCCTGTCACTCCATGCTTTTTATAGTTGTGGTGCTGCTTCGACATTTCCGGCGTGTCTGATAGGCTTTCGGCCTGTAATCGTAAAACCTGAGTACTGCCTGATTTTTCACGGAATTTTTGCAGTCCGGCGTGGATGATCCAACGCCTGGCCTTCAGCGCACTCATCATCAGTGAACCACTAGAAAAGACTAACGGGGCGTGCCTCGGGCATGACCTTTGGGGGAAATATGGATTTTTGGACCGCCATACAGGCATTGATACTTGGCGTGGTGGAGGGCTTGACGGAGTTCCTGCCGATCTCCAGCACCGGTCACCAGATCATCGTGGCCGACCTGATCGGTTTCGGCGGCGAGCGTTTTGAAGCGTTCAATATCATCATTCAGTTGGGTGCGATCCTGGCGGTGGTGTGGGAATTCCGGCGAAAGATCCTCGACGTTGTGATCGGTTTGCCGACACAACGCAATGCCCAGCGCTTTACCGTCAACCTGATCATCGCGGTGCTGCCGGCCGTGGTGTTGGGGGTGATTTTCGCCGACCTGATCAAGCACTACCTGTTCAACCCGATCACCGTGGCGACTGCGCTGGTGATCGGCGGTGTGATCATGTTGTGGGCCGAGCGCCGCCAGCATGCCGTGCACGCGCACACCGTGGATGACATCACTTGGAAAGAAGCGCTCAAGGTCGGCCTGGCCCAGTGCCTGGCGATGATTCCCGGCACTTCGCGTTCCGGCGCGACCATCATCGGCGGCCTGTTGTTCGGCCTGTCGCGTAAAACCGCCACCGAGTTCTCGTTCTTCCTGGCCATGCCAACCATGGTCGGTGCGGCAGTGTATTCGGGCTACAAATACCGTCACCTGTTCCAGCCGGACGACCTGCCGGTGTTCGCCATTGGTTTCGTTACCTCGTTCATCTTCGCGATGATCGCGGTCAAGGCGTTGCTCAAGTTCATCGCCAGCCATAGCTATGCGGCGTTTGCCTGGTATCGGATCGCGTTCGGCCTGGTGATCCTGGCGACGTGGCAGTTCGGTTGGATCGACTGGTCTGCGGTCAAGCCATGAGCATCCAGCACCCACGCTTGAAAGCGGCGATCTTTGTATTGCTGTGCGCCGCGCCGCTGATCGGGTCGGCGTTATTGTGGTATCGCGGCGAGACGCTGATCCCCCTGGTGGCCTATGGCGTGGTCAGCGTGGTGGCGTTTTTCCTGTACTGGAGCGACAAGCGCAAGGCGCAGACGGACGACCGCCGTATCCCGGAGAACATCCTGCACGCTGTCGAGCTGGCAGGCGGTTGGCCGGGGGCGTTGATCGCCCAGCAGGTGTTTCGCCACAAGACACGCAAGGTGTCGTATCAGGTGCTGTTCTGGCTGATCGTGTTGCTGCACCAGGTGTTCTGGCTGGATCAGCTGTTTCTGGGCGGTACCCTGTTGTCAGTCCTCTAGCAGCAGCCCGACCTGCGTGCGCTTGGGCAGTTTGCTGACCACCAACTGGTGGGAACGCTGCAACAAGCCACGCAGTTCATCAGCGCCCAGCGGGTAGGGCGTATTCATGATGATCCACTGCGCCCGCGCCAGGTACGGCGCCGGATGGATACCTGGGCGATCCACGTGGCCCAGGAACAACTCCTTGTCGACCTTGAAGGCCAACGAGTCACCGCGCAAATTCTGCACGGCGAACATCTTGTTGCCGGCAATCGAGAACACCCGGACGCCGCCCCATTTGTAGTCCTCCCGTGCCCCGGGCAGGCCCAGGCAAAACGCGGCGACTTGTGCTTCGGTCATCTTCATAACTGGCGGTCTCCGCATCCTTTGAAACCTTCTTCAATGTAGTCGATCCAGGCTCGAATGGCGGGCAGCACGCCACGTCGATGTGGGTACACCGCCTGCAGCCAGCCTCCCGGCAGCGACCACTCAGGCAACAGTCGCACCAGGCGACCGCTGGCCAATTCCTCTTCGCAATACATCATCGGCAGCACGGTAAAACCCAGGCCCATGATTGCACTGGCCTTGCGCACGATGAAATCGTCAATGCCCAGGCGGGCCTCCATCACCAGTTCGTGGGGGTGGCCCTGGGGGTCGAGAATGCGTTGATGCACCATGCGATCCGCCTCCAGTGCGCCCAGAATCGGCAGCTGCTTGAGGTCTTCGAGGGTGTTGATCTGCTTGCCGTGCACGAAGGCGGGGCTGGCCACCAGTGCCGTCTGGGCCTGGCGCAGGCGCTTGGTGACCAGCAGCGGGTCTTCGTCGCCATGCTCGCGCACGCGCAGGGCGACGTCGATGCCTTCGGCCACCAGGTCTACACGGCGGTTGACCAGGGTCATTTCCAGTTGTACCTGGGGATAGGCCGCGAGGAATCCAGCGACCATATCCGGCAGCATGTACTGGGCCATGCCCACCGGGCAACTGACCCGCAGGCGTCCACGGGGTTCGCTGGACATACTGGCCACGGCCTCATCGGCCATTTCCGCTTCCAGCAGCATTGCCTGGCAATGGCGCAAGTAGCGCTCGCCGACGGCGGTGAGGGTCAGTTGTCGAGTAGTGCGCTGCAGCAGGCGAGCGCCCAGGCGTTCTTCCAGTTCGGCAATGCGGCGCGACAAGCGCGACTTGGGAATACCGAGCAGCCGTCCAGCCGCTGCAAAGCCGCCGGCTTCGACGACTTTGGCGAAATAGTAGAGGTCGTTGAGGTCTTGCATGGGGAAGCCTATTGTCCTGTCAGTAGGACAAACTATCGCATTTTAAGCGGCTTATCGACTATTCGTTTCATGGGTAGCATGACCACCATCAGATCGCTATTGTCGATCCCACATCGGAGATCCACCATGAAACTGTTGCACATCGATTCCAGCATCCTCGGCGACAACTCGGCTTCCCGTCAGCTCAGCGCAGGTGTTGTCAAAGCCTGGCAAGCGGCCGAGCCAGGTGTGGTAGTGACCTACCGCGATCTGGCCAGCGAAGGCATCAACCACTTTTCCGGCGCCACGCTGGGCGCACTGGGCACGCCTGCCGAGTCGCGTGATGCGGCACAGAAGCAAGAAGCTGAACTGAGCGCCAACACCCTGGCCGAATTCCTGGCGGCGGATGCCATCGTCCTGGCGGCGCCGATGTACAACTTCACCATTCCGACCCAGTTGAAAGCCTGGATCGACCGCATCGCGGTGGCCGGCCAAACTTTCCGCTACACCGAAGCCGGCCCGGAAGGCCTGTGCGGCAACAAGAAAGTCATCATCGTGTCCACCTCGGGTGGCCTGCATGTTGGCCAAGCCACTGGCGTTGCTCACGAAGACTATCTGAAAGTGCTGCTGGGCTTCCTGGGCATCACCGACATCGAATTCGTCCGTGCCCACGGCCTGGCCTACGGTGACGAGGTCCGCACCAAGTCCCTGAGCGACGCTAACGTACTCATCAACGAACAGTTGTTCGCCGCTGCGTAAGACTTGTGTAAATTTCGCCCTTCCTCGGTTTCATTCTGAACCCGGGCGCCTAAACTCTGTACTCTGATCGCCTTACAACGATCAGGGCACGGAGTTTTCTCGTTTTGCCGCTGTCTTCAATGTGGCCCAGGTTATGCAAGCATGGGTTTATCACCTGGACTTTCAATTCGACATGTCGGTTATCACGCAGCAAAGGTGGACATCCCCATGATGCGTCTTTGTGCTGTTTTGGTTCTTTCCCTGCTTGGCGGCCTGGTTTCAGTGCACGCCGCGCCTGCACCGCACCCGCATTGGAGTGTGGGCTTCCATCGCATGACTTTTCTCGACCCGCTGGATTCGCAGCCGATGAAGGCTATCGCGTTCTATCCGTCCACCGGCCCCTCTATCGGTCTTGAGCACGCTACCCAGCTAGGCCCTTATCACGTCGCTGCCACCGAAGACTCCAGGGTCGCCATTGGCCGCTTCCCCATGTTGATGTTGTCCCATGGCAATACCGGTACGCCGCTGGCCCTGCACGACCTTGCCACCTCCCTGGCCCGCAAAGGCTTTGTGGTGGTGGCGGTGCTGCATCCCGGCGACAACTATAAGGATCACAGCCGCCTGGGCACCGTGAGTAATTTGTATGGTCGGCCGATCCAGATTTCTGCGGCGATCACGGCCACGCTGAGTGACCCGATGCTTTCACCGTACGTTAACGTCGATCAGGTGGGGGTCATTGGTTATTCGGCGGGTGGCGAGACCGCGTTGATCCTGGCCGGTGCCAAGCCCGACTTCGACCGTCTGCGCCGCTACTGCCAGGAGCGCCCGGAAGACCATGATGCCTGCACCACCAAAGGTGAACTGGTGGTGGACCGTGAGGACCTGCAACCCCAGGCCGACCCGCGTATTCACGCATTAATGCTGATGGCGCCGCTGAGTCTGATGTTTGGCCGCCACACCCTGTCGGATGTGCATGTACCGGTGCTGCTCTACAGCGGCGATGGTGACAAGCTGGTGGCCGTGGACAAGAACGCCGCCGCCCTGGCGCGCAAACTGCCGGAACCTCCGAATTTCAAACTGCTGGCCGGGGCAGGGCACTTCGTGTTCATGGCACCGTGCGACAGTGATCAACTGATGGCCATGCCAGCAATCTGCACCGATGCGGATGGTGTTGACCGTGAAGGTATTCACCGCGATCTGATTTCCGAGGCCGGGCGCTTTTTTACTCGTACCCTTGGCCAGTCAAGCCGCGCCGGTTTGCAAACCGCTGATCAGTAAGCGCGGCGCTTGAGTTGCAAGGTCAAGCCCAATGCCGTGACCGACAGCAACGCCGCGCAAAAGAAGATCCAGCCATAGCCGAGATTCAGTGCCACGGCCCCCATCAATGGACCGGCAATCGCCAGGGCCAGGTCAAAAAACACGGCATACGCACTCAAGCCAGCACCTCGGCTGCTGTTGGGCACTTGCTTGATCGCTTCCACGCCCAGCGCCGGGTACACCAACGACAAACCAAAACCGGTCAGTCCCGCACCGATCAAGGCGATAGCGGTGGAGGGCGCCAGCCACAGCAGTGTCAGCCCCAGGGTCTCGATGGTCATGCAGGCAATCGCCGCCCGAAAACCGCCGAAGCGGCTGATGGCGGAGATAAACACCAAGCGCGACAGGATAAAACACACACCAAATACCGTGAGGCAGTAGGCCGCGCCAGCCCAGCCGCGATTAAGGTAATACAGGGTGATAAAGGTGGTGAGCGTGCCGTAGCCAATGGACGCCAGGCACAAACTGGCGCCAAACGGTGCGATGCGCCCGAACGCCGCCCAAAACGGCAAGCGCTCGCCACGCACGACGGGTACTGACGGTTTATTGCGAATCAGCAATAGGCCAAGGGCAGCCAACACCGACAAGGCGATGCCCAGGCTGGTATAGCCATAATCGGCGACCATCACTACGCCCAACGGCGCACCAATGGCAATCGCACCGTAGGAAGCAATGCCGTTCCAGGAGATCGAGCGTGCCGTATGCTCAGCACCGACTGCGCCCATGCACCAACTGATGGTGCCCACGCCGATCAGGCCCTGAGCGACGCCGAGCAACAGTCGACCGGTGATCAAAATGCCCAGGCTCAAGGCCGGCATGCTCTCCACCAACGTCGCGAAAAACGTCAATACGCCACTGATGAAGATGCCGGCCAGGCCCAGCACTATCGCGCGCTTGGTGCCGACGTTGTCCGACATGCGCCCGGCCATGGGGCGGCTGAGCAGGGTGGCCAGGTATTGTGAGCCGATGGTGATGCCAGCGACGACCGCGCTAAAACCCAGCTGTTCATGCACATAGCCTGGAATTACCGCAATCGGCAGGCCGATGCAGATAAACGCGATAAAGGTGTAGAAAACGATGGAGACGATCTGCAGGGTGATCGACAGTGAGCTGGGGGTGGTGGCAGGCATGATGACTCGTTCGCGGGCGGGCGGTGACGGCATCATGGCAAGGGCTTGATGGAAAAGAAAGCAGGCTATCTATTTTCGGTTTGTAATGAGCGGGCTTGCCCCGCGTTGGGCGACTTCGCCACCCAATGCAGGGCAAGCCCGCTCACTACAACTTAGAACACGACGCCTTGGCTGCGCAGGTAGTCGTCATAGGTGCCGCTGAAGTCGATCACGCCGGTGGCGCTCAACTCGATGATGCGGGTGGCCAGAGACGATACGAATTCACGGTCGTGGCTGACGAAGATCAAGGTGCCCGGGTAGTTCTCCAGCGCCAGGTTCAGCGCTTCGATGGATTCCATGTCCAAGTGGTTGGTCGGTTCGTCCATGATCAGCACGTTCGGCTTTTGCAGGATCAGTTTGCCGAACAGCATGCGGCCTTGCTCACCACCGGAAATCACCTTGACCGATTTCTGGATTTCGTCGTTGGAGAACAGCATGCGACCCAGGGTGCCACGGATCATTTGCTCGCCTTGAGTCCACTGGCCCATCCAGTCGAACAGCGTGACGTCGTCTTCAAAGTCATGGGCGTGGTCCTGGGCGTAGTAGCCCAGTTCCGCCGCGTCGGTCCACTTGATGCTGCCGGCGTCCGGGGTCAGTTCGTTGACCAGGGTGCGCAGCAGGGTGGTCTTGCCGATACCGTTCGGGCCGATGATCGCTACGCGCTCGCCGGCTTCAACCTGGAAGCTGAAGTCCTTGAACAGCGGCTTGCCGTCGAAACCTTTGGCCATACGCTCGACGATGACCGCCTGGCGGTGCAGTTTTTTGTTCTGCTCGAAACGGATGAACGGGCTCACACGGCTCGAAGGCTTGACCTCGGCCAGTTGGATCTTGTCGATCGCCTTGGCGCGGGAAGTGGCCTGCTTGGCTTTCGAGGCGTTGGCCGAGAAGCGGCTGACGAAGGATTGCAGTTCGGAAATCTGCGCCTTCTTCTTGGCGTTGTCCGACAGCAGTTGCTCGCGGGACTGGGTCGCCACGGTCATGTACTCGTCGTAGTTGCCCGGGAACAGGCGCAGCTCGCCGTAGTCCAGGTCAGCCATGTGGGTGCACACGCTGTTCAGGAAGTGACGGTCGTGAGAGATGATGATCATCAGGCTCGAACGCTGGGTCAGGATGTTTTCCAGCCAGCGGATGGTGTTGATGTCCAAGTGGTTGGTCGGTTCGTCGAGCAACAGCACTTCAGGATCGGAGAACAATGCCTGGGCCAGCAAGACACGCAGTTTCCATCCTGGGGACACTTCGCTCATCGGGCCGAAATGCTGCTCCAGGGGAATACCCAGGCCCAGCAGCAATTCACCGGCACGGGATTCGGCGGTGTAGCCGTCCATCTCGGCGAACTCGGTTTCCAGCTCGGCCACGGCCATGCCGTCTTCTTCGCTCATTTCCGGCAGCGAGTAGATGCGGTCGCGCTCGGCCTTGACCTTCCACAGTTCCTCGTGACCCATGATCACGGTGTCGAGCACGGTGAATTCTTCGTAGGCGAACTGGTCCTGGCGCAGTTTGCCCAGGCGCACGTTCGGCTCCAGCATGACCTGGCCACCGGATGGATCGAGGTCGCCACCCAGGATTTTCATGAAGGTCGACTTGCCGCAACCGTTGGCACCGATCAAACCATAACGGTTGCCGGCGCCGAATTTGACCGAGACGTTCTCGAAGAGCGGCTTGGCGCCGAACTGCATGGTGATGTTAGCTGTGGAGATCAATTACTTTACCTATCAATAGCTTAGGGTGCGCTTATTTGAACTGGGACCAATTTGGGACCAATCTGGAGCTTTTCCATTTCGCTCCAGTCCGAGCTTGAGTTGATCCAACGCGCATAAGTCGAGAGCAGCATCTGCACGCTATGGCCGAGCTGCTGGGAGATGAAGGCGGGGTTCATGCCAGACATAATGCATATTGTCGCATAGGTGTGACGACAGTTGTATGGCGGCCGACGACGGATGTTCAATGCCTTCAACGTCGGAATCCACTGCTTGTGCAGATCGGAAGTCTGTTTCACGTACTCTGAGTTCTTCGACGGCGGGAAAATGAAGGGCGTTTCCAGCACCTTCCCCTTGCCCGTTTTCGTGCGCTCCACCACTTCCCCCAAGGCGATCCCGCGACAGACGTGGGCCTCTTCGTCAACCGCATCCCACCGTAAGGCCAGGGCTTCGGACAGACGCAAACCTGTAAAAAACACAAACTCAAAAAATGCTGCATAGATCGTACTAGGCCAGTGACCGTGCTCGTACATCTTGGCGATGATTTGGTTCGCCTCATCCAGAGTGAGCGGGTCAATTTCCTTTTTGCAGCATTTCGGCAGCTCAAGGATCGCCGCCGGGTTCTTCGGGATCAGCTCCTCTGAAACCGCCGAGTTCAGGATCGTCGATAGCTTCGAGATCGCGTTGCGTTTAACCCCAGGCGACTTCCATTCGCTGGCAGCCATGACTCGGCGGAGCAGGGTGGTGGTGATGAGGCCTATCCTCACCAGGCCCGGCATCCAGTACCTGTTCAGTGCCCCTTATAGTTTGCCTTCGTACCGCCCACTACTTCCCGGCTATCCAGCCAGAGCTGGGCATATTCTCCGAAGTTGATCTTGCCGCCAGCGACGTTGTTGGAACTGGGGAACAGTTCGGCATCCCGCAAGGCACAACCGTAGAGGGATCTGCATCTGCGATACGGCTTACTGCATGGCAGGGAGTAAGACTTAAGTACGTAGAAACCAGCACCTTCACTGGCTGGATTAGGGATTAACTGGGAGGGGCGTGCATCGCACGCCCCTTTCATTACAGGGTTTTTAGGGGGTTTCCTTTGAGCTTTATGTACTCATCACCAAGGGCTGCGGCGCCAGGCGCGTTTAGGTGAGAACCATCAAGCCTAAATATTATTTTCCCGTCCACCACTGAGGTGCACGTCTCGTTGCAAATCACGTCATTGGGATCAATTAGCACAACTTGCGGGTAAGCCTCTTTTATTTTGTATTCAATACGATCTGCATTTTTTTCTACTGGCGGCAGTGTTACCTCTGATGCGTCTGCGTGCCTCAACTTCATACCGCGTAATTTGCTGACTGTGGTTCTGCCAATTTCAGCAAATGGCTGAACGATCACCACCACCTTTACACCCGCATCAAGATACGCTTTGACTGTTTGCATTTGCAGGCTGTCGGCTTCGTTCGTGACGTCTTCCATTTTCTCATTGTGGATTCTGAACCTGACTTGCCAGCTTGCATAGTTGTTCCAGAAGTTGGAAAGGATCACAATTTTTTGCTTTTTCGCCAGCTCAAATCGTGCGGTGTTGTAGTTGGCAATCTTCATTGCTTCTTCGGTAGACGGCTTGTTTTGCATGTCCATCATGAAAACGCCGGGTATGGCGGGGGTCGATCCTGCCGTAGTGTCGTGGATCATCAAGCCGGCATCTTTGGCCAGCTCACCAACGAACGGGGCGTAGGCGTTAGCAAAGGAGTCACCCACCAACATGCCATCCATTGAGGGCTTATCAACACCAAGGTGGCAGTCCTCAACGTTGCCCACTAGCATCAAGCTGATGCACTGCGAGCGCTGTACGTGCGATGTGTTGGCTTCATCTAGTTCAGCTACCAATGCACCAGACTGGGCGCGATAGCCGTCGTTCTCGATGACCACATATGTGAAGACAGCAATAACGGCGAGCGGCGCCAGGTACATGCTGGCGAAGATAGGAGCAAAACGCTTTTGCCGAACATTGCGAAACGGAGTTTCCACGAGGTGGTAGCTGATCGCCGACGCAGCAAAGGCGAGAACCATCAAGATCGCAGCGTTAGCGTGGGTCAGTTCTATTCCGCGATACGCTGCCAACACCAGTACCGGCCAGTGCCACAGATAAAAGGAATAGGACACCTTGCCCACGTAGCGAACAGGGGCAAAGCCCAGTATCTTGGTTCCTATTCCGGACTGAGAACGGAAGCCTGCGGCGATTACCAGGGCTGTGCCTAGGCAGACCGGCAGTGCATTCAGGCCGGGGAAGGCAAACGATTCATCGAGCAACAAGGCGCTGCCGATGATGAGCGCGATACCCGTCACGGACATGGTGCCTGGCAACTTGACGTGTCGGGTGATGCGATGCTGGTACAGAGCCAGGATGCAGCCAATCATTAGCTCGAAGAACCGGAACGGCAGCAGCAGGTAAGCAGCGTTTTTATGGTTTACCGCGTAATACTCGGATGCAACCAGCGACACAACGAACAGGCCCGCGATGACGTAGCGAGCTATTTTGTTGTTGCTGATCCAGGCCAGGCCCAGCAAGACAATCGGCCAAACAATATAGAATTGTTCCTCGACTGCAATTGACCAGGTATGCAGCAAAGGTTCGGTGCTGGCCGACCCAAAGTAGCCTGTCCCTGAAAAGAAATAGATGTTGCTGACGGCGACTAGCGAGTAAACGGCGCTTTTTGCAAACGATATCAAATCGTCCGGCATGAGGTAGTTGTAGCAGTAGATAGCCAGGCAGAACATCATGAACGCATAGGCTGGCAACAAGCGCTTGATACGGCGGACATAAAACGACTTGAACGAAAATTTATCAGCCAGTATTTCCCGGCGCAGAATCGACGTAATCAGGTAGCCGGAAATGACAAAGAACACGTCCACGCCGACGAAACCGCCTAGTACGGGAAACTTTGCATGGTAGAGGACGACCAGCAGCACAGCGATGGCGCGAAGGCCGTCAATGTCTGGCCTGTAGGCTTGAATTTTAACTTGCATGACTTCCCTTTCTCCGGGTGACCGGGGGCAAATTGATAACGGGGCGGATTCTACAAGCGAACGCCAGTCTGTGTCAGTGACGATACTAAAAAGCAATTTCTCACCCGGCCAATGAGCCGGTTTTTTCGCCTGGAAAAAAGTATGCCGATCACAGAGCAGCAGTTGCTGCAGATCCTACCGAACGCCGGCCGCCAAGCCGGCGTTTTTGTTCCTGTGTTGAATACCGCCATGGGCAAGTACGGGATCGTGAACCGCTTGCGGATAGCTGCGTTCATTGCCCAGGTAGGGCACGAGTCTGGCCAACTGTGTTACGTGCGCGAGATTTGGGGGGGCGACGGCGGCGCAGGCCCGCTACGAGGGGCGCGCTGATCTGGGTAACACCGCCGCGGGCGACGGTTCCAGGTACCGTGGTCGTGGACTGATCCAGATCACCGGCCGGGCGAACTACAAGGCGTGCGGTGATGTTCTGGGCTTGGACTTGATCAATCAACCCACGCTGCTGGAGCAGCCGCAGTATGCCGCGATGTCGGCGGCGTGGTTCTGGTTTACGAAAGGCCTTAACACGCTGGCGGATCAGGGTGATTTCGTGAAGATCACCCGTCGCATCAATGGTGGGCTCAATGGGCAGGATGACCGCCAGTCGTTGTACGACAGGGCGCTGAAGGTGTTTCCATGACCATGGTGCAAAAGCTGTTCCTCCTGGTACTACTTGCAATCCCTTTGCTCTTGCTGGGTGCTGGTGGCGGAGTTTGGCTGGCAGCCCGGCATTATCGTCCGCTGCTCGATGCTGCGAACACCGACCTGGCCAACGCGAAGTCGGCGCAAAACAACCTGGAGGCACTGGCTGGCGAGCAGGGCAGGAAGCTCGGTGAGTTGGTACAAGCTGGTGAGCTGCGGGAGCGGAATGCCGCTCTGGCACAGGAGAAAGCCGCCCTGGAGGCCCAGCCAGATTACGCTGCAGCCAATCGGCTATTGCGGGAGCGAACCGGCGGCGACCCTGCCCAGGCTGCCGCGTCGATCATCGATCAGGAGTTGGGGTTATGAGATTTCTGGTGGTGACGCTGGCCCTGGTGCTGGTCGGATGCGCGGGGAGGGCGCACGAGGTGCGAACAGTGCGGGTAGAAGTGCCGGTACTGGTTCCGTGCAAGATACAGGCAGTGGCTGCCCCGCCATGGGCTGCTGTCGGGCTTAAAAAAACTGATAGCTTAGAGATAAAAGTACGAGCACTTTTGGCAGAGCGACGGCAGCGAATCGCATATGAGCGTGTATTGCTGTCAGCCACTAGTGAGTGTTACTAATCGCGTTGTGCTCGCCAAAATCTGGTTAGATGAAGTGCCCGTCCAGCACCGTAGTTAATAAGTCACAAAAACAAACTTGCAGAATAGTGCCGAATCTATGCAGCATCAGGAGATGCTCATTGATGATGACTATCTAGTTCAGCGCCAATAGCAATCGTTCATGAAAGCCGTGGCAATATTTATTCGTAGGATAAGGTAACTGTCACTCCTGCATTCACCTTTCCTGGTGTAAGAGTGCCCCCGGTGCGAACATAGCGCACACTCAGCGTCTTGTTAAGGACACCTCCTGCAGCCGGCATATTACCGATTAAGCCTTTTCCGGGATCGTACGTGATACCGAATTTTATTGGGTCCCCATTATCCAGCACTTGTAAAGAAATACCAGACGCCTGTTCCGGTGACTTGGATATTTGCAAGCTACTTGAGGTGTTGCTCAAGTCATTAACATCGATCATGCTATAGCGAATGTTGTACGCCGAATAAGCCTTGTTGCAAGAAACCCCCATTTGAAGGGAGGCCCCTTCAACTGTTGCGCCCGCAGAAGACAAAAGTGCCAGATTAACAGACCTCAACTTCACCTGCCCTGGCGCAACAAGCTTGCATGAAATGCCATTTACATTAAACGAAAATGCATTTATATTAATATTTTCGAGAGGTGCGCTGCATTCGCGACGGCACACAACATTATATATCTGCATATTAATGCGCTGACTTAATTGTACCCGTGGGAATGTTCTGATTCCGGGGGCCATAGTCGAACTCCTAGAGAAATACCTGACACGCACACCGATAGTCCCCTTCATATTGCCGTCACTCCCCGCGACATAGCCATAAAGTTCAGTTCGAATATACCGTACAGGATTAAAGCGTCCACTTGGCCCAGCTAAGGAAACTATCATGAATACATCGGCAACGTTGGTAGGAAAAAGCCCATATGTTTCTCCCTCAAAAATCACTGTATCTACAGGGTTATACCAGAGGTCGAAAAGAGTCCAAAATTGGCCGGTTGTCATGTTTTTACAGGAAAACAGCTTCGAAGTTTCGTGCCACGCGCTTGATAGCATCCCACCTTTTTTTGCAGCTGTCGCTGCGCCCTGTAGTTGATTGATCGTCGGCGAAATATATGTTGTATCCGTATTGCAATCAGCAAAACTCAATGGGGCATATACCGCCGGCGCTATCATCAGAATTGTGAGGCGAATACTGTTATGCCAAATGCGCAATAAAAAACCATGAAATGCTATCATCAAAACTACCAATCTCAGTATTTATTTGGAACCTAAAACAACGACCACGTCACCCGCCTTGGCGCAAAAGGACAGACCATCCACTGCAGTTCTGCCGGAGAAAATTTGGTCAATTTGCTGAGATCAATCATGGAGCCCAGATTCGGTTTGAGAGCATCACAACAAAACACACTTGTACCTTGCTCGAGATAAATCTTAATCCGGTCTTCCAACCGATAAAATGGCGAAGGGGCCGATTCGGATTGGTCTTATATCTGTGTAGGATTTATCAATCAGATATTGAGCTTGATCCTACAAAGTCTGGGAGGATGCTTGACTACCCTTGTCCTGCATGCAAACTGGATCCGGGAGTAAATCAGGGTTATGAATTTTCGAACCATTACGCTCAGTAACCGCGACAACGCGTAGCTAAACGCGGCCTTTCGGCTGCTAAAGCGGATAAGGCCACAGGGGATAACGCAGTGATTGCGCTGCGGGCGTGCCAGGCGTATGTCCGGGCTGTGGTGCACTGACCTACATTTACGGCCGAAAAAATTAACATGGCCTAACATGTAGAAAATGAATTGAGACTTGGCTGGAAAGGGAGATTCTGCAGTTTCACGGTGACCTCTCGATCATAGCCTCGCGGCCCGGCGATATCATTCGCCATACATGTGAGGAAAAACAATGAATCGCTTGAAAACCCTCGGTTGTGCAACTTCTTTCGCTGCGTGCTTTGTCGCCGCTTCGATGGCCGGCGCAGCGTCGATCAGCCCGGAAGGTCCCTTCACCACTGACCCTGGCTATATTATCGTTAAATCACCTTCCTCCTTCGGTGCTGCGGTGACTTGCGGTTTTACCTTCACTGGCAAAGTTGTCGGTGGCGTGGCCACGATCTATTACGCAAACGCTACCGGGAGCGGCCTTTGCTCCTTGCAGCCCATCGTTATTTTCCCGCCATGGGTGCTGAGTGCTACTAGTGGCGTCACAGGGCTCACTATGACCAATGTCACCTACAAGATCACATCGATGATCCCGACCACTAGCTGCGGTCCAACCTCCATCCTAGTTAACTGGGATCCTGCTACCAAAGCCCTCAGCAGTGCGAACCAGTCGCTGAGCGGCAACTGCACCGTGGTCTCCCTGAGAGTGGGTGCTCCGTCGCTGTCCGTTAATCCTTAACTGTAGACTCCGGAAAAGGGTTGATTGCCTGTTGCATGCGGGCGTCTCGCAAGAGGCGTCTGCCCTACCTGATCGAATACCTTCTTGCGCCATATCCAAAGCCATAAGCGTTACGAAATAGGCTACGCGCTCGGGCCGGGCACCGCTATCTGGACTACGCACCGAGAACTCCCATCATGGCAAGTCAAAGGTTTCGTCAGCCATGACTTCATGGCTGGTTGGCTGAGAGGTCAACCAATCTGCTGCTGCGTAGGGCTGTACAAAGCGGTAGATGCAGAGTGATACGGGCCAGCCTTTGAGCTGGCCTTTTTATTGGGGGATTGTGTTCGTTCGGCAGGACGCCCGGGGAGGGTGTTATGCGGTTTCGGCATGGGTTGGAATTTCCCCGTTGGGACAAAATCTGGGACCAACGGGTGCATTTCGGTGCGTTACGGGTGCTTACTCATGACGATTTGGCCCAATAAACACTGATCACAGCTAATCACATGACGGCATTCCATGCCGCATGGTGATGTTAGCTGTGGAGATCAATTACTTTACCTATCAATAGATTTCGAGCGTGGCGGCTGGAGCCTTCAGACATGCGTCAACAGCGACACCAAGGCGCGAAACCCGGTCGCTGAGCAAAAAATTGGGGATGTGTGTCGGAATTTGGCGCGCATTGTCGCATATGTCAGGCGACAGTTGTATTGCACGCGAAAACTGGCTTGTTTTCCGAGCCCCGCTGCACTGACTTTCTGGAGCCGCAATGGACATGCCCTCGGCCGAACAGGCCATTACCAGTAATAAGCACGCCTGGGATGAATCCGCCAGCCTGCACAAAGACACGGCCACTTGGAAGGCGACGCTGGAAGCCGTCGTTCACCCTGACTTTTCCTGCCTTGATCCGACGATTACCACGCTGCTGCAAGATGTCGGCGTCGCCGGCAAGGATGTTGTGCAACTGTGCTGCAACAATGGGCGCGAGAGCCTGTCCTTGTTCGGTTTGGGCGCGCGTTCCGTGGTGGGTGTCGATCAATCCCGGGCCTTTCTCCAGCAAGCCCGGGAACTCGGTGATGCTTCGCCCCATTGCCCACAGTTCATTGAGAGCGACATTCACCACCTGCCTGAGCATCTGATGGGGCAGTTTGATGTGGCCCTCGTGACCATTGGCGTATTGGGCTGGATGCCGGATGTGGCGCTGTTCATGCGTCATGTCGCCAGTACGCTAAAGCCCGGCGGTGTTCTGGTGATGTACGAAACCCATCCGTTCCTTGAAGTATTCGACCCCCTGGCAACCAACCCAATGCTGCCGGCCAGCTCGTACTTCCAGCGCGATCCCTTTGTGTTGCAAGAGTCCATTGTCTACGAGGGGCAGGGCACCGTTGACGGTCCGACCTCGTATTGGTTTGTGCATACGCTGGGGAGTGTGGTGAGCGGGGCGATTGCGGCGCAACTGCAGATTGGCCATTTGCAGGAGTACCCGCATTCCAATCGTGAAGAACTGTATGACCAGTACGAACACCAGCACGCGCAATTGCCACTGTGTTTCACCCTGACCGCGACCAAGCTTCCTGCCTGATCAGGTTTCCCGCGGGCAAAAAAAGCCCGCGAGAGGCGGGCTAAGGGATTCACTGGTGATTCACTGGAGTAGGTACGCTTTAACGTATCGCTCGGAAAGTGAAGGCCATGTGAAAACGCTGTCGAGTATTCGGATATGCACTCATTCAACGGCGCCGCACAAACGTGCGCATGGTTTGCCCCAGGCCGGTACTGAATACCGTAGGCCTGGGCATGCCCTCATCAGCAGCGATAAATACAAAATGATCCCCGTCGAGTTGGTAGCTGGCGGGTAGCTGCTTGCCCGCGTCATCGCCGATGGAATCGACCCAGGTAATGCTTTTGGGCGTGGTGTGCGTGTCCAGGGAAAACCGGCCAGCCAGCAAAATATTGCCATCGACCGTCGTCACTTCAAACCTGTCCCCGGCGATAGTGGTAATGGCGCCTGGCGCGCTGTGGGCGTCTGGCGGATTGAGGACGCCATTATCTTCAAGTGCGGTCTGCTCCCAAGCACCTTGGAGGGCGTGGTAGTCGGAAATTGATGACATGCAAAAATCCTTTTTCTGAATGTTGAAGGGGCTATTTGTATCGGGTGTGAAGATTAAATCGGACGGCGTGTGGGAATTTTTCTTTAAAAGACAGCGATTTGACAGCTTTTTCATGTTGTATTGACTACGCTGATAACTGCGTTATTCCTACAACACGTATAGCGCAGTTCGTTCTGCCTGAAATAGAGCTGAAACAATCGATCAGTGTGGGATTTTTTACCAAACTGAGTGGTCAGATTGCCACTGGTCAGTCGCATTCAGGGCGTTTTCCAGATTTTGAAGCTCCCTGGCTTCAAAGCTGATGGCCTTTTAGTATCGGATTAAGGTGTTTTAATTTTGAATCGAACTTCCCCGCTCGTGTCTTCTGCAACTTCCGATGAAATTGATCTGTTTGAGTTGTTTAATGCCATTTGGCGGCAAAAAAAGCTGATAGTCGGTTGTACTTTTCTGACGGGGATATTAGGTGCTGGCTATGCCTTCTTGGCGCCTAAGACGTATGAGGTAAGCAGCGTTCTACGGCCAGCGGCTATCAACGAACTGGATGCCCTGAATCGCTCCGAAGTCTATAAGCTGCCGCCTTCAGATGCATTGGCAAAGGTCGGTGCGCAATTGGAGTCCTATGACGCGCGCCTGGGCTTCTTCAAGGACCACGAGGAGTTGTTCAAGGCTTTTCAAAAGCCTGGGCAAAGCCTGGAGCAGAGTTTTGAAGAGTTCAATCGCAATGCCGTCAATCTGATCCTGCCAGACCCGAAGAAATCAGACTCGCTGAGCAATTACATCCGTCTGGAATTGCAATATCCGACGGACGTCAATGGTGTCGCCATCCTCAACGGCTTTGTCGATTACGCAATTACTGCCGAACGTGAGCAAGTCGGCGCGGACCTCAAAGTGATCGTCAATAACCGCCTGACAGAACTCAAAGGCAAGATTGACGCGGCCCGTGCCAATTACGAAACCGAAAAGGAATCAAAGATCGCCAAGCTGCTTGAGGCTGACAGGCTCAAGCGTGCCCAACTGCAGGATGAGCTTAGCGCGCTGCGCTTGCAGATGAAGATGGAGCGCACCAATCGTCTGGCAGAGCTTGCCGAAGCTATCTCTATTGCCAAGTCCATGGGTATCAAAACGCCTACTACCCCTTCCTCCATGGCGGACGCCACGCGTACAGGTTCCTCCCAAGTGATGCGCACCGAAGTCAACAATCAGAAGATTCCGCTGTACTTTATGGGTACTGAAGCCTTGGAGGCCGAGCGAATAGCGTTGCAACAACGCACCAGCGATGACTTTACCAATACCCGCGTTGCTGAAATTGGCAAGGAGCTCCAGTTACTTGAATCCAATCGCGAGGTTGAGATTCTGAAAAAACGTGGCAACGAAGATATTTTCCTGAAAGACGTCGATTCGCTTCGGGCTGAAGTCGCCAGGTTACGTGCGCTCAACATCGACATGAGCAGTCTCAAGTTGGTCACCATTGATCGTCGTGCCCAAGAGCCATTGGCGCCCATCAAACCCAAGAAATTGATGATCATCGCGATCAGCCTTGTTGTTGGCATGTTGCTGGGCTTAGTGGCGGCGTTGATCCGACACTTCGTACTCGCCCATCGTCGGGCCTTGTCTTATGCGCCGTTGGAAGACAGTAGGGTTTCCAGTCGGGAGCGTAAGGACGATCAGCAGTTGTAATTCGAGAGGGGGCTGGGGCCTATCAGCTTGGCCCCCAGCACATTCAGTGGACAGCTTTTCACAATTCTTAGTTAACCTTTGGTTACAAACTGTGGCTAAATGACGGTCGGTGTTCACACGCTGTAGGATTTTCCTTGTCGCGAGTGTCACCTGTTTGTGAATTGTGATTTCAGGTGCTGCATTCATCCTCGGCCGTTGTGGGCTGGCAGGAGCAGCCTGTTCTCTCCCTGACTTGTGACGAATCCCTTGAAACTCATCATTGTTGCTCTCTACGTTGCCTCCATTGCGTATGTCCACCTGCGTGGCCGGGTGCGGCACAAGCTGGGCCGCCAGCTTAGCGATCACTCGACGTTCCTGGCGCCGATCAACTGCTTTCTTTACTTGTTCTCCAAGCAGCCAAGCCGTCCTTTCCTTTCAGCCAGTGACTTTCCGGACCTGAGCCCGCTGCAGGAGCATTGGGAAGAAATCCGTCAGGAAGGCCAGAACCTGATGCAGGCCGGGGCAATCAAGCGTTCGGACCAATACAACGACGTGGGTTTCAACTCGTTCTTCAAGTCGGGCTGGAAGCGCTTCTATCTCAAGTGGTACGGCGATAGTCACCCATCGGCGATGAAGCTGTGCCCGCGTACTACCGAGTTGGTACAGAGCATCGGCTCCATCAAGGCGGCCATGTTCGCCGAGTTGCCACCGGGGTCCAAGCTGGTGCGCCACCGTGATCCGTACGCCGGTTCCTACCGTTACCATCTTGGCCTGGATACACCCAATGATCCGGGTTGCTACATCAACGTGGACGGCGAGAGCTATTACTGGCGTGACGGCGAGCCGGTGATGTTTGACGAGACCTATATCCACTACGCAGAAAATACCACCGAGCAGAACCGTATCATTCTGTTCTGTGATATCGAGCGCCCGATGAAGTATCGCTGGGCGGCAGCGTTCAACCGTTGGTTCAGCCGCAACGTGATGGCTGCTGCGGGCTCGCCTAACGATGATGGCGACAAGACCGGTGGCTTGAACCGAGCCTTTACCCGCCTGTACAAGATTCGCTTGCGTGGCAAGGAGCTTAAAAAACGCAACCGCGCACGTTACTACCTGGAAAAGTGGGCGATCTTTGCAGGTCTGGCGCTGATCTTCATTCTGATCTGAGTCCTGGCTGTGCCCGATATCGAACATTTTGCAGTGCCTGCACGGCTTTGACTTGGCTGTGCCGGTGCTCTGGTGGCCAGAGCACGACTGGAAAAATTTCGATGGGCATATGCGCGGACAGATCGTGTTACACCTGATGAGAAAGTATTTAGTTACGAATGCCGAACCCTGGGCGTAGCGTGTTATCGAAAGTACGCGTCTTCCGCTCCAGAGAGGCATCGTCATGAACCGTTGTGTACGTCATTTTGCAGCGCTGGCCGTGGGCCTGGCGCTGATCCCCTTGGCCCAGGCGCAAAATCTGCCTGGCAGCTTTGATACCAACAACAGCCCTATTCATCGAGCCAACCCCAACAGCATGCAGGGCACCACGCCCAATGCGCCAGCCGCTCGCGGCGTTCAGACCGGCCCGAGCCGCGCCGCGCCGACGGTGGAAAACGGCGGTATCGGCAATCGATATCCCCAGCGCGATACCGCCCCCAGCCGCCCCGCGACCGACACCAAAGCCCCCACCTATGATGCCAACGGCAATCGCCGGTAAGGACGACGCCTTATGTTTCTACGTAAAACCCTGCTGGCCGCTGTTTGCGCAACTTCGCTACTTCCACTGACGGCCGTGTTCGCGGCTGACGCCCAACAATTTCCCAGCGAGCAAGGCAGCATCACCGCCACGGCGATTGCCAAGGGGCTTGATCATCCTTGGGCAGTGGCATTTTTGCCGGATAAACAAGGTTTCCTGGTGACCGAGCGCCCCGGCCACCTGCGCTTCGTCAGCCCGGACGGCAAACTGTCGGCGCCGCTGACCGGCGTGCCCCAGGTGTGGGCCAAGGGGCAGGGCGGTTTGCTCGATGTGGTGCTGTCACCGGATTTCAAGCAGGACCGCATGGTGTACCTGTCATACGCAGAAGGCGGCGGTGAGGGGGGCAAGGCCGGGACTGCCGTGGGGCGTGGGCGTCTGGCCGACGACTTGAGCGGCTTGAAGGACTTCAAGGTGATCCTGCGCCAAGAGCCCAAGCTGTCGACCGGCAATCACTTCGGCTCGCGCCTGGCGTTTGACCGTGATGGCTACCTGTTCGTGACCTTGGGTGAAAACAACGACCGTCCGACCGCCCAGGACCTGGACAAGCTGCAAGGCAAGGTGGTGCGGATCTTCCCGGACGGCCGCGTGCCGGACGACAACCCCTTTGTCGGCCAGCAAGGCGTGCGCCCCGAAATCTGGTCCTACGGCCAGCGTAATCCGCAGGGGCTGGCCATGAACCCGTGGAGCGGCACGATCTGGGAAAACGAGCATGGGCCGCGCGGTGGTGATGAAATCAATATCATCGAACGTGGCAAGAACTACGGTTGGCCGCTGGCGACCCATGGCATCAACTATTCGCTGACACCGATTCCCGAGGCGAAGGGCAAGACGGTGGAAGGCACCGTGGCGCCCCATCATGTCTGGGAAAAATCACCGGCCATCAGTGGCATGGCGTTTTATGACGGCGATCGTTTCAAACCGTGGCAACACAACTTGTTCATCGGCGCCTTGGCCAGCCAGGAACTGATTCGCCTGCAGTTCGATGGCGACAAGGTGATCCATGAGGAGCGCTTGCTGGGTGGCTTGAAAGCACGCATCCGGGATGTACGGCAAGGGCCGGACGGCTATCTGTACGTGCTGACCGATGAGGATGATGGCGTGTTGTATCGAGTTGGCCTGAACCAGGACTGAGCGTGTGCCTCTGTAGTGAGCGGGACAAGCCCGCTCACTACAAGCGTTTTTCTGTGACAGGGTAAGTACAGTCGTTTACAGCCCCAGGTCTGAAAGCCCCGGATGATCATCCGGGCGTCGTCCCAGCGGCCAGTGGAACTTGCGCTCGCTTTCCTTGATCGGTAGATCATTGATGCAGGCAAAACGGTTGGCCATCAGGCCGTTTTCGTCGAACTCCCAGTTCTCGTTACCGTAGGAGCGGAACCAGTTACCGGAGTCGTCGTGCCATTCATAGGCGTACCGCACCGCGATTCGGTTGTCGGTAAATGCCCATAATTCCTTGATCAGCCTGTAGTCCAGCTCCTTGGCCCATTTGCGAGTCAGGAACCCCTTGGCCTCTTCACGGTTGTGGGCAAATTCGGCGCGGTTACGCCACTGCGTATCGAGGGTGTAGGCCAGGGAGACGCGTTGTGGATCGCGGGAGTTCCAGCCGTCTTCGGCCAGGCGTACTTTTTCGATGGCCGACTCGCGGGTAAAAGGGGGCAACGGTGGCCGTGTTTCAGAAGTAAGTGACATCGGGCAGCTCCTTGACACAATAAGGGTTGTTGAAAGTTGCCAGGTTTATGCGTTCTAAAGTCCCAATAACGTTCGCGCCATGCATTGCGCATTATCAGCGGCTGTTGAATCGCCCATGACCAGGGCAACGGTAATCGCACCATCAATCAGGATCAGCAGTTGCGCGGCCTGCTGTTTCGGATCGGGAGTGCCATGTGCTTCACACAGTTCAAGTGCGTACTCGAACAGTTTCTGTTTATGGGCTTTGGCCAGCAGCCGCACCGGGTCTTGTGCGTCGCCGGTTTCGCCGCTGGTGTTGATAAAGGCGCAGCCACGAAAGTCCGCCGAGGCAAACCAGACTTTCAGCGCACTGAACAGCGCCAACAGGCGCTCGCCGCTGTCTTGGCTGCGTTCCACTTCAGTGCGCAGCCAGTGAATCCAACGCTCATCGCGGCGCTGCAACGCCGCGATCACCAACTCGTCCTTGTTGGCGAAGTAGCGGTAGATGCTTTTTCTCGACACGCCGGCAGTCTTCACCAGGAAATCCATGCCGGTGGCGGCAATGCCGTGGCGGTAGATCAACTTTTCGGTGACGTCGAGAATAATGTCGCGGGTTTCGCTGGGAGTCATATCGTTCATACTGCTAACAGTAGAACGATCGTTCTTCTTGGTCAATTAACTTTTTTCCATGCGCGACAACGAGACCTGAGCACCCCCATGGTGTAAGCTCGGGGCCTCTTCGGATTCGACCCATTGCGAGCCTTATGCCGTCGTTCTTCAAACGCTCCTTGTTGCCCAAACTTCGCGGTTTTCCACTGACCCCTGACGCCATTGAAGTGCTGTCCGGCGCCGAGGCGTTCCGGCGTTGCCTGTTGGAAAAGATTCCCCAGGCCACTCGGCGTATCTACATCGTTGCGCTGTATTTGCAGCAGGACGAAGCTGGGCAGGAGATCTACGATGCGCTGCATGCCGCCAAGGCTGCGCGGCCGGCGTTGGATATTGTGGTGATGGTCGACTCGCTACGTGCGCAACGCGGCCTGATCGGCGCCGGCAAGCAACCCGGTAACAGCGCGTGGTACCAGGCCATGACCCAGAGCCACGCGAGCGAAGTGCCGGTGTATGGCGTGCCGGTGCAAACCCGTGAACTGTTCGGCGTGCTGCACCTCAAGGGCTTTGTGATCGATGACAGTGTGCTGTACAGCGGCGCGAGCCTGAACAATGTGTACCTGCACAAGTTCGACAAGTACCGTTTCGATCGTTATCACCTGATCCACAGCAAGCCGCTGGCGGATTCGATGCAACACTTGGTCGAGCATGGATTGGTGGCTTCCAAGGCCGTGCACCGCCTGGACCTGCCCAACCCGCCGACCACCCGCAGCCTGCGTAACGATATCGGTGACTTGCGCAGTCGTTTGAAGCACGCGGCGTATGACACCACTGCCGGGCAACTGCCCAACGGCCATCTGTCGGTGAGCCCTCTGCTGGGCGTTGGCAAGAACAACCCCTTGAGTCGAGTGATCCTGGAGTTGATCGCCAGTGCCCAGCATCATCTGACCATCTGCACACCGTATTTCAACCTGCCGCTGCCGGTCACCCGGGAAATCAATCGCGCCCTGGCGCGGGGCGTGAAGATCGACATCATTGTCGGTGACAAAACCGCCAACGACTTCTACATCCCGCCCAGCGAACCGTTCAAGGTGATCGCAGCACTGCCGTATCTGTACGAAATCAGCCTGCGCCGCTTTGCCAAGCGCCATCAGCCGATGATCGACAGCGGCCAGTTGAACCTGCACCTGTGGCGCGACGGCGATAACACCTACCACCTCAAGGGGATGTGGGTCGATCAGCGCTACACCTTGCTGACGGGGAATAATCTCAACCCGCGGGCGTTTCGTCTCGATTTGGAAAACGGCTTGCTGATTGATGACCCGCAGGGTCAATGGCTGGCGCCACGAGGTGCGGAGTTGGCGCAGATTTTCCAGCACACCACGCGAATCGAACGTTATCAGGCTCTGCAAAGCCTGGTGGATTACCCGCAAGCCGTGGGCAAGTTCCTGCGGCGGGTCAGCCGTGTGCGGATTGAACGGTTGCTCTACCGAATCCTGTAATCGAACTGAGTCAACAGGCAAAAAAAGACCCGGGCACCTGCAAAGGCCCCGGGTCTTTTTATGCGCGTTTTAGTTCAGGCCCAGCTTGCCACGCAGGGTAGACAGGTCTTCGGCCAATGTATTGACCGGCCCCACCAAGGCCTTGCGGTCGTTTTCCTTGACCTTGTCGTAGGTCTCAAAGCCGCCATCCTGAGTCTTGTACTTGGCCAGGATCTTGTCCACGGTGGCAAAGTTTTTGTCGACCTTGGTCAGGAACGCCTTGTCTTGCTTCTCGATCTGGCCACGGAACAGGTCGACGATTTTCTTAGCGCCGTCGACGTTGCCCTGGAAGTCATACAGGTCAGTGTGGCTGTAGCGGTCTTCCTCGCCGGAGATCTTGGTGGCCGCAACTTCTTCGAGCAGCGCGGCGGCGCCGCCAACGACTTTCTCTGGTGGGAAGGTCAGGCCCGCGACACGGGTCTGCAGGTCCTTGACGTCGCTATTCAGCTTGTCGGCGAGGGTACCCAGGCCTTCAGTGGTGTTCTTGGAGAACAGCGCGTATTCAATGCGGTGGAAGCCGGTGAAGTCCTCGGCTTCAACACCTTTCTCGTGGTCGTCGACGCGGGAGTCGATGGACGCGTCGAGGTCGCTGAACAGCTCCGCGATCGGCTCGATGGACTCGTAGTGCACACGGGTCGGCGCGTAGAGCTTCTTGGCGGTGGCCAGGTCGCCTTTCTTCACGGCGTCGGTGAACGCCTGGGTTTGGGTGACCAGTTCACCGATTTCTTCGGTGACGTAGATTTTGTAGTCCGATACCGGGCCTACCAAGTCCAGCGGCGCGGTGGCGGCGAAGGCTGCCAGCGGCGAAAGGGTCATTAACAACGACAACGCGATAGACGACTTCTTCATGGGGCTTATCCGCTCTTGGGTTTGTTTTATTCAGGTATTGGCAGTGGTTTGAAGGTGCGAAGCCGTGAGCAGCGTGCGCCCGAGGAAATCCTTGGGCCCGGTGACGCCCGGCAAGGTGAAGAAGTACCCGCCGCCGACCGGCTTGAGGTATTCCTCCAGGGGCTCGCCATTGAGCCGGGTTTGCACGCTGATAAAGCCTTTCTCCAGGTCAGCCTGGTAGCAGATGAACAACAGCCCCATGTCCAGCTGACCGTTTTTATTGACGCCGTTGGAGTAGTTGAACGGCCGGCGCAGGATCAGGTTGGCCTGAGTCTGCGGGGTGCGTGGGTTGGCCAGGCGGATGTGGGCATCGAGCTTGGTCAACTTGCCTTCCGGGTCTTTGCTGTAGTCCGGGACCTGGGTTTCGTGTTGGCCGCCCATGGGTGCGCCGGTGGGTTTGACGCGGCCGATGATGCTCTCTTGCTCTTGCAGCGGGGTGCGGTCCCAGCGCTCGACGAAGTTGCGGATGATCCGCACCGCCTGGTAGCTGCCATTGACGGCCCAGGTGGGTTCGTCGCTGGCGGGCTGCACCCACACGATCTGGTCCATGGCTTTGTCATCGTTGGAGTTCGGGTTGGCCGAGCCATCCCGAAAGCCGAGGAAGTTGCGTGCACTCTGCGCCGGTTCCCCGGGTTTGGCGGGCGCTTGGGGCGGCACGCTGCCTTCCTGTTTCCAGCGCACCAGCAGCAGGTCAGGCAGGTTCTTCACGATGTCGCGCAAGGCGTGGATATTGGTGTCCGGGGTGTTGGAGGAAAACTGCAGGCTCAAATCGCCATGACACTGCGCCGGTTCCAATGCATCGTTGGGGAAACCGACCATGCGGCTCAGGCGCTTGGGCTTTACCGCTGTGAGGCCGAAGCGCTCATCGAACAGTGATTCACCCACCGACACGGTGATGGTCAGGTTGTCTGGTGTCACCACCGGGCCGAGAATGCCGGAGTCTGTCGGCGGCAATTTCGGGTCGACTTGCGGCACCGTGCCGCCGGTCATCAGAAAATGGATGCGCTCGTTCAAGGTGCGGAACAGCCGTTCCAGGTCTTCACGGTCGCTGGCCAGCACGTCAAACGCCACCAGCATGCCGCAGGCCGGGCGCGGGGTGACAATACCGGTCTGGTGCTTGCCGAAGAAATCGTGGTGGTCCTGGGTCTTGTCGCTGCGCGGTGCGGTGGTGACTTGCTCCGCCGCAGCGGCCATGGCCGGGCAGGCCAGGCTGCTGCCGGCAATGGCTGCGCCAGTGGCCGCCATGCCCAACAGAACGCGGCGACGCTGAAGGTTGGTGTGTTCTTTATCACTCATGTGTGCGGTCGTCTTCACTGCAGGCCGGAGAGGCCAAGGGCGGGGTCGATTCCATCGAGTGCAACGGCCAGAGCCTTGGCCTTGTCGGCGATCTGCTTGCGCTGATCGGCCGTGACGCTGTCGTAGCGGCTGAATTGGCCGTCGACTTTGAAACCATTGAGTTCGGTATCGAACGCATCGAGCGCGCTATCGACCTTGGGCAACAGGTCGGGGGCGGACTTGGTCAGCAGTGGGCGCATCAGGTCGGTCACCTTGCGGGCGACCTCCAGGTTGGCGGCAAAGCCGTTCAAATCGACATGGCTGTAGCGTTCTTCCTCACCGCTCAGCGCGCGTACATCCGCCAGGCTGTTGAGGTTGCGCACCACGATGCTCACCAGTTGCTCCGGCGGCAGCGATTGGGCCAGCAATTGTTGCTTGAGGCCGGTGACGTCAGTGACCAGGCGTTGGGCGACCGGAGCCAGCCCATCCAGGCTGCGCTGTTGGAACAGGCTGTACTCCAGGCGGTGGAAGCCGCTGAATGCTGGATCTTGCTCACGCTTTTCAAAGTAATCGGCGCGGGCGTTGATGGCGTTGTCCAGTTCGGCCAGGCGCTGGGAGGCTGGCGCCAGTCGTTGGTAAGCCTCGCGGGCTGGCACATAGAGCGCTTGTGCCTGGGCCAGGTCGCCGGCCTCAATGGCTTGCTGCAGGGCGGTCACGGCCTTGACCAGCGCGCTGCCTTGGCCGCTGAGGTACACGCGGAACTCCGACAGCGGGCCGATAAACGCCACCATCGACGGCTTGGCCTTGGCTTGGGCGTCGGACTCGGCCGTGGGCGTTACGTGCAAGATGCCGCGTGGGTTGCTCAGCAGGCCACAGGTGATCGCGTAGTCACCGGGCAACAGGTTGGCGTTGATCACCTGGCTCAAGCCGGGCGCGATGTTTTCCCGCTCCTCGATCACCAGCACACCGTCGAGGATTTCCCATTCCACCGCCCGGTCGGAACGGTTGATGATACGAAAGCTCGCGCGCCCGGCGGGTACGGTCAGCTCGTTGGGTTCGCAAGCGTGCCCGTGGATAGTCACGGCGATTTCGTTGTGGTTGATCTGGCGCTTGGCAGCGGCCAGCTGTGAGGCGTAGTAGAACAGGCCACCGGCGGCGATCATCACGACCACCGAGCCGGCCACCGCCCAGCGCAAGGCGCGGGAGGGCGGGGTCGGTTGAGGGGTTGGGTTGGACAAGATTGGGCCCTTACTGACTGGAGGCGGAAGAAGGTTTGGCAACAGGTTTGGCGGGGGGCGAGGGCAGGAAGAACATCACTAGGGCCACCACCAGATAAATCAGGTAAGCGCCCAGGGTGCTGACCGTCGGTGCCTCCTGGTAACCGAACATGCCCGCCAGTACCGAGCCCAGCGGGCTGTCCATCGGCAGCGCGGCGCTGAAGTCAAACAGCACGGTTT
This sequence comes from Pseudomonas sp. GW821-FHT03A09, assembly GCF_059421065.1. Taxonomy (NCBI): domain Bacteria; kingdom Pseudomonadati; phylum Pseudomonadota; class Gammaproteobacteria; order Pseudomonadales; family Pseudomonadaceae; genus Pseudomonas; species Pseudomonas sp. GW821-FHT03A09. Next base: position 60,925 of record NZ_JBWKUX010000011.1, read on the forward strand.
GCAGGTGGTTCCACACACCGGCTTCATGCAGCGCCTGCACCGAGTTGGCGAGGATGCCAGCGGCGACCACGAGGATGAACAGGCCGGTCCAGCGGAAGAACGCGCCGAGGTTCAGGCGCATGCTGCCGGAATAGATCAGGAAGCCGACCACAATCGCCAGGATCAGGCCGAGCAGGGCACCGATCGGCGCACCGGGGTCTTCGCTCTGCTGGAACACGGCCAGCAGGAAGAACACTGTTTCCAGGCCTTCACGGGCGACTGCGAAAAACACCATGGCGATCAGCGCGAACACCTGGTGTTTGGAGCCGGCCAGTGCATGGTCGAGGGATTCATGCAGGCTGTGCTTGATGGAGCGCGCCACCTTGCGCATCCAGAACACCATGGAACTGAGGATACCCACGGCGATCAGGCCGACGACGCCTTCGAAGAGTTCCTGTTGTTTTTGCGGGAATTCCGCGCTGACCAGCTCCAGGCCACCGCCCACCAGCAGGGCCAGGGCCGCCGCGAGAAACACGCCGATCCATACGGCGGGCATCCATTGGCCTCTACCGGTCTGTTGCAGGTAACTGGCGATGATGCCAACGATCAATGCGGCTTCAATGCCTTCGCGCAGCATGATTAAAAAGGGAACAAGCATTCGGCACCGCATCAAGACTGGAGAGGGTGCTAATTTGTAACATAATGATACTCATTGCTAAACAAGAAATATTGACCTTTGCTGAACTACGGCTGAACGGTGGTGGCGAAGCGCAACCGCCTTTATGATGCTCGCCTCGTTCATGCACAGTTGAATAGCCCATTCCCATGGCGGAAAAAGACACCATCTCCATCCATCTCGTGCGTGAGGCATTGCTGCAGAGCTACGTGCCCGGCATGGCGATTGCCGAAGTATTGAGCAAGGTCGGTATCGATCCGGCATGGCTGGAGCAACCCGATGCCCGTGTGCCAGCGATGGCGTACGCACGGTTGTGGCGATGGCTGGCGAGGTGCATGGACGATGAGTTTTTTGGCATGGACCCGCGCACGCTCAAGTCCGGCAGCCTGGCGTTTCTCTGCCGCGCCGCCATGGCGCAACCGACGCTGGCCGGTGGTCTGGAAACCGGGTTGGGGTTTCTGTCGCTGATGTTGCAGCGCATGCCGGCGCAACTGGTGCGCCAGCAAAGCCTGGCGGAGATTGTGTTGCTTGAGCCCGACGCTGAACCCAATCGAGCGTTCACCTACTTTACCTATTGGATGATTGTCCACGGCGTGGCGTGCTGGCTGGCGGGGCGACGCATTCCGATCCTGGCGATTGAGTTGCGTTGTTCGCAGCCGGATTTTTGCGACGATTACCGGGTGATGTTTTCCGACAACCTGCGTTTTGATCGGCCACGCACGCGCATGATCTTTTCTGCCGACTGCCTCGACCTGCTGATCAAGCGTACCCCGGAAGAACTCAAGCGTTTCCTGGCCCACGCACCTGCCAATATCCTGGTCAAGTACCGCGATCCCGACAGCCTCGCCACCCGCGTCAAGCACGACCTGCGCCAACTTCCCCCCGATACCTGGCCGGAAACCGAAGGCCTCGCCGTCAGCCTGTGCATCTCTGCCTCAACCTTGCGTCGCCGACTGGCAGAAGAAGGGCAGACCTACCAAGGCCTCAAGGACAGCGTGCGCAAGGAGTTGGCGATTATCTGGCTGGCTGAACCGCAGATCAGTTTTGCCGAGATCGCCGCGCGGCTTGGATTCGCCGATACCAGTTCGTTCTACAAAGCCTTTCGTAAGTGGGCTGGTTCCAACCCCGGGCACTACCGTAGCCTGATTTTGGATGGCACTGATTGAGGGAGGGCCCACAAGGCACTGCGACTAATCCGATAGGAGCCAAGCGCTCAATCCGCAATCCTCAGACTCCTTCCTTGCTGAAGAGCCTGTCAGATGCCGCAGTTGATAACCTCTCAAGTCCTCACCGCCGGTGAACAACAGCCAAGTAATGTTGCCGTGGCGCAGTCGCCGGTGACCCCGAATGCAACGCCTCGCAAGGAAAGCGAAACACTCGGCAACGAGCTCAAGCAATTACGCACCCAGATAAAACGTGAGTTCGACGCCTACCAACACCATATGTTGCGAGCGGGCTATGAAGACGTTAGGCCACGCCCGCTCAGCACTGGCCAGAAAATCAAGGACCTGTTGGTCAGTGTGCAAATGGCGGGGTCAGGGCATAAGCCTGGGCATATTCCCAACCGGTCCCTGCAACAGGCGTGGAAAGCCAAAGAGCGGTTAGCGGGCTTGAACAAACGTTATATTCCCCTCGCCAAGGCTGAAGCGCTCGCGCAAATGGGTGAACAGCTGATGGACGCTGAGGACGGCCTGAGTGGGCTCACCGTCGATAAGGCCGCCGCGGTGAACGTCCATATCAATCGCTTGAGAGAGCGTTTCGAGTCCGCCAAGTTTGCCTTCGCCATCGATGTCGGCGAAACCTTGGCAAAGGACACGGCGCCGCTATTGCCACTGTTCAAAGTGCAGACCTATTTGGGGTTACAGCAGGTGGGGCAGGGAATTCTGGATGCCACTGATGCGGTCAAGGGCATGTACCACAACAGATGTGTGCGGCCCAGCCTGTTGCAGGTCAACCAGGCGCAGATGTACCACGAAGATGCGTTGCGGATGGCCGCAGTAGACCACGGCACAAATGTTGTCGACGATCTACGGGAAAAACACGCAGAGATTGCCCCTGCGGATAAACAATGGCTGGAGCGGTTTACTTCCCAAACCCGGCAGGTGCTGAGCCGAATCGATGCCGCGTTGAGCCTGCCGGGCGCCGAAGGCGCAGAGTTGGAGGAAGTCAGAGTCCTGCTCAACGACATGCTCGGCCAAGCCCGTCCGCCGACGTCCGGTGGGTACGCGATGGTCGCCAACGATGTGTACCGTGGAACTACAGCGCCTACCGAGGCGCAAGACTACACCCCCGACATGCAACGTCTGGCCGGTGCTCTGGGCGGCTGGTTGCTTGGGAATGGGGTTTTGCTGACGCAACGGATGAGTGACGTCATTGAGCAAAATCCAGTACAGGCACTGGGGGCACTGGCTGTATATGGCCTTGTCACCACATTCTACAACGACTGGTTTCTACCACCATCACCTGGGCTCAAGGACATAGAGGCACTCTCCCATTCAAGCGACCGTTTGCCTCTATTGGATGCCGAGGTGGACACTGCACTCGATCAGTCGATGCCTGATCACCCTGACGTGTTGATTGGGCAAGTGTTGCTGGATCAGTTTGACGCTGTGAAGTCACGCTCCCCTCGCAGTGCTGATGAGGGTAACTTTTATGGTGCACGGATAGGTTCAGTTGTCTCAATTCTGGAGCGCTCCGTCGAAGGTAAAAATCAGACCTATGGTGAGCTCGTCCGAAACGCTGGAGGCATCGGTGGCGCTGTGGATGACAACACGCTGGCACGGGCGATTGCAACGGGATTGCAGCGTTTCGAAATTCAGGAAACTGAGCTTCAAGCGACCTATGAGAAAAAAATGGCCAGGGGTCTGGAAACGGCCATTAAAGATGCCGTGTTTTGGATGACCAACCTTTATGCGCCCATTGTGGATCCATCTGCTGCATTGGACGAAATCATCATTCAGCGTATCAAGGCATTTGAAACTCAGACGGGAGAGACCCTGAGTCTGCTACCTAACAGCACGATAAGTGTTTGGTACAAGGAAGCGCAGCCGGCTAATCCGAATTATCACCTGACGTCCCCAGTAGCACGGAATAAAGACTTCACTCTCAAGGAAGTCGTCACGGGCACTTACTTGAACGATATAAGGTTAATGCGCGGACAGCACGGTCAGGTCTTCAAGGTTTCCAGTGTTTCCCATCAGCGGGTAGTGGACTTTATCGATAAAGGTTCACTGAAGGACCAATTGGACGCAAACCTCTCCGCTTATAAAGCTCGGCCAGGCTTAGAGGAAAGTTGGGTAAATTACTATGAGGGCAGGGTCAAGAATGCAGCATTGAATTATCTATTGGCGACTCCCGTTAACCACCCCGGCCACGGGTTGATGAGTCGATTCTTGAATGGAGAGCTAAGGGCGTCCGAGGTTAACTTTCATGGCGCGAAGGTCAGCGGCGTGTTTGCTGTAACCCAAGGGCAGACGGCAGTTTTGTGCAGTGTGGATGACGACAAGTGTTTTTACATCAATGAAAAAAATAATGCCTATTGGAAGTTCGGGGCACCTCAAAAAGAAGTCATGCCTGTTTATCCAGCGGATGAAAAATTCAAAAGCTGGATCCGTATAAAATTGAGCAACTCAAGGCAGCCAGGAATCCACAAGCGTATGAAGTCACCCGAACACAGATGTCGACAAATGTTCAAATAGGCATGGGCAGGAACGGTGGCCGTGTCAATATAAAACCACTGACCTTTACGCCCCAAGAAAACCTTCAGCAGTTGAGCACCTCCTTATTCGGGGCAAACATGGCACGTGTCGAATCGGATATCGATACGTTGATTTTTACGGATTGGGAGCACTTCGGGCTCGAAGCGCTGAATACCCTCAAAGAAATTTCGAAGAGCCAAGGTCTTTTATTGATGGTCGGCGCTCCCGGAACCGGCGCCTTACTCAAATCGATGATGTATGCGACTGGCCTGGGGCTTTCCAGCGCAGGCCTCCAAGCGTTGACAGCTGACATCAGCGACGATCCGACGGAGCGAGATGCGGCCGAAAAGGCTGCTTGGATTTCTCTTATTTCAACGGCTGTTTTAAGCAGTGTTCCTTTGGCGATAGCCGGAGTAAAGGGGGCAAATACATTGGCCTCGGTGGTCAATTATCAGCGTTTTACCAAGGATTACATCATTCGGCCTGACACGCTTCGCATGATAAAAGAGGTGCTGGAAAGAAAATACGGGATCCACTTTAGACCCGGATCTTCGGCTTCCCACGCGCCGTCAAATATGCCTGCGTTACACCCTAGTGGTGCGGCCCCGTCTAATACCGGCAGCCATGCTGTTGCATCAGGAGTGGCGACAGGAATTCAAGGGGCCGCAGGAAAACTACCGACCTGGAACCAAATGGCGGATGTACAAAAGGTCAGTTACTTATCGAATAAGTTAATGGCCACCAGCATCGGTAAGAAGTTGATCGTGCAGACCAATGAGCAGGCTGTCAGTCAGTCAATTGCCAATAATCTGCGACGGGATACCACGGGAACGATGAGTTGGAAGAGCGAACGTACTGAAATCAATCTTGCAAAAGCATCGCTTGAAGCTGATTCAAAACGTCTCGATTCAGTAGGCCAGTTTATAAAGCAACTGCGTAAGCGGCCGCCTGTTATTGAGACGCGCGCCGTCAGTGGGCCACCCGAGCAGAGGGCGGCAGGGTGGATTGCGATGTCCAGTAGCATCAGGATACCGGAAGGGCGTTTGCAGCAGGTTATCGCTCAGTTTCAGCAGGCCGATTTGAGTAGGATCAGTGTTATTGATGATATTCACCGGGCAATTACGGGGACTTCCGAAGGAGGGGTTCGCCTCAGTGGAGAAGCCGGTCAGATGGGGTCTGATATCGCTCATGGCGCGTTTGCAAACCACCTGAACATCCCTGACGCTCCAACCGGACTGTCCCGAGCGGAATGGTTGTTTGCGTTGACCCAGAGTTTTCAGCCCATGGCGAAAAATAACGATCCATTGGCAAGGACACTCTATGCGTTGGCGCATCTCCAGGACACCAACAACAACGGGTTCATGGCCCTCGTCAAAACCTCCGAATCACGTTTGTCACCTCATGCGACAATAGTTAAAACGCCACCATCCCGCGTACCTGTGGCGCCCGAAAGTGCGCCTGTTATGGATACCCGAGTCGAGCCATTTCGACAGATTGAGGCCAACCCGCCGCGAGAGCTACCCGTTGAGATGCGCGGTTTCATGGAGAAATTGCGCGCCAATCCGAAGCTGGACAATGCCTTCATGGCCCCCGCAGGTGAGTGCGCAAAAACCTCGGAAATTGTCGCCGAGTTCATGCGGGCGCATGGGTTTGAAAACATCAAGTTTCGAGCGATGCTGATCTGGAGTTCGCGCAACCCGGACGGCGTATTCAACCATTTCTTACCTATAGGCGCGTTCCAGGGCAAGACCTACGCGTTCGACCTGACGGCGCCGCAGTTTGCCAATAAAGGCATGCCCTCGTTGACAGACCCGATGATCCTGCCGGAGCCGGCATTGATGCAGGCCTATCAGTCCGCTATGAGCAAGGCGTTAAGCAAATACAAGGACTTTTCCAATCTCCGTTCGGCAGAGACAGCCTTTTCAGATTTTTCCGCACCCGGACCTAACCAGTTTATCGAAGGCGGCCACATACTTAGTTATGGCTGGAGCAAGCCACCCCTCGCGCAACCCAGTGTAGAGTCCGTCCTTTCGCCTCTGGGCAAAGTGAACACACCACAACGGGAGATTGCTCGCGTGAACGCTCAGGATATTTCGAACCGCCATCGCAGCCTTCCAGTATCCGTGTCCAGCCCTGCACCGGCGCTCCAGGCTATTGATAGTCCAGGACTTCAGTTGCTGGGTCCGAAAACCTGGGGTGCACTGTCGGACAAGGACAAGTTCGACTATCTGGTAAACCGACTGTTGCTAAGTAATGACGCCCAGGCGCTGCTGGGCGCCACCGATAAAGCCACCGTTGTTCAAACCATTCGTGACAACCTCAGGCTGGACGGTCTTGGCGTCCCGCGCCAGCGTTTTGTCTGGGGGGGGCTGCAGGGAGAGGTGGGCCATGGTTTGCGTCGTCTGGCACAGGACCGAACCCGCTTGAGTGCGACCAATGCCGCCATACAATCCTTATTGGACAAACCACCGGTTGTCCCACGCGAGCTCAAACTGGGTAATCCACAAGAAATGGCGGCGAAGTGGATTGTCGGTACGAGTCGCTCCAATGGTTTAACGGCGGATGAGGTTCGTGAGGTGTTGCTGCATCACAGAGACGCCGACCTGACTGACATTCACACGATCGATGAGATCCATACGCAGATCTACAAACCCGGGCCAGGTGAGCCTTATCGTGACTTCCGCTCCAGCAGTGACCCGATCTATATGGCGTCGGGGATCGCGCACGCGGGGTTCGAGAAGCTACTGCCAAAACTTTCTCAGAGTGCACGTGAAGGCAAGCTGCCTCTGGCGGACGGTCTGTTTGCGGCAGCGGTCCGTTTTCATCCCTACGGCGATGGCAATGGCAGGCTCGCACGCGCCTTGTATGCGTTGGCACAAATCAAAGCGGACGGACCGTTTTTCAAGGCGTTGACGCCTGAGGGGGAAGGTATTCTGAACCCGAGAATCTGATTCAACCCTTTACGTCTGCACAGGCCAAAAAAAAGCCCCGCGACCGAATGGACCGCAGGGCTAAAAATTGGCTGGATGCGACCAACCAAAGGAGCTCTTTACATCACTTGGCGCTGGCCACCACCGTATCCGGCTGCCAGCCACCGCCCAGTGCCTTGTAGATCGCGACGATGCCGCGATACAAATCCACTTCGGCCTGGGCCTGGGAGTCTTCGGCGGCCAGGCGTTCGCGTTGGGCGTCGAGCAGTACCAGGAAGTCCACGGTGCCTTCGCGGTAGCGGATCGCGGCGAGGTCGGCGGCGGCGCGGCTGGATTCGCTTTGGCGGATCAGCGAGACCAGACGTTGTTGGCGCTTGCCGTAATCACTGAAGGCATTTTCCGATTCTTCCAGCGCGAGCAACACTTGCTGCTCATAGGTCGCCAGGGCGCCATCGGCCTCGGCGTTCGCGCCGCGCAAACGCGCGCGCACGCTGCCCAGGTCAAACGCGGCCCAGGTAATGCTCGGGCCGAGGGACCAGGCGTTGGCGGCCGCTGAGCCGATCTGCGAACCACGCCCGGCGGTAAAGCCAAGGAAGCCGCTGAGGCTGACCCGTGGGAACAGGTCAGCCTTGGCTACGCCGATGCGCGCGGTGGCGGCAGCCAGTTTGCGTTCGGCGCTGAGGATGTCCGGGCGACGTTGCAGCAGTTGCCCTGGATCGCCAATCGGCAATGCCTTGGCAATCGCCGGTAGGTCTTTCGGGCTCAGGTCCACGGTCAGCTTGTCAGGGCGCTGGCCGAGGAGGGTGGCGATGCGGTTGCGCTCGCGCACTTGCTCGGCCTGCAGTTGCGGCACGCTGGCTTCAACGGCGGCCAGGCGGGCGTCGGCGCGTTCCACATCGAGCTGATCACCCACACCGGCATCCCGCAGGCTGACGGTGATGGTGCGCGATTCCTGTTGGTTCTTCAGGTTGTCCAGGGCGATGCGTTCACGCAGTTGGGCGCCGCGCAGTTGACCGTAGGCATCCACCAACTCGGCAATCATGGTGACTTGCAATTGGTACAGGTCGGCTTCAGCGACCTGTTGGTCAGCGTCACTGGCTTCCAGGTTGCGGCGAATGCGGCCGAACAAATCCACTTCCCAGGCCATATCCAGGCCGAGGTCGTAGCGCTCGCTGTTCACACGTTTGGTGGTCTGGCCCGGGATCTGGCCTTTGCCCACATCGCTGCTGGCCCGCGAAGTCACCACCGGCATGATGTCGGTGGCGACGTCATCACGGATCGCCCGTGCCGCCCGCAGACGGGCGAACGCTACACGCAGGTCACGGTTACCGCTCAACGACTGGGTCACCAGTTGGTTAAGGGTCGGATCGTCGAACTGCTGCCACCAGATGCCTTCGTACTTGGCATGGTCATAACTCTTGGTGTCGGCGGCGGCCGTGATATTGGCCGCCTCCAGTTTCTCGGTCTTGTAGTCCGGGCCCACGGCACAGGCGCTCAGCGCCAGTACCAGCAAGCTCGGCAAAAATACTTTCATGCTCATTGCTGTGTCTCCAGCTTCAAGGCCTTGGCCGCTTTGCGCGCTTCGCCGCGTTCCACATAGCGACGGATCAGTACGTAGAACACTGGCGTCAGCAACAGGCCGAAGAAGGTCACCCCGATCATGCCGGAGAACACCGCCACGCCCATGGCATGACGCATCTCGGCACCGGCACCGCTGGACAACACCAGTGGCACCACACCCATGATGAAGGCGAACGAGGTCATCAGGATTGGTCGCAGACGCAGACGGCAGGCTTCCAATACCGCAGCCAGTGGGTCGAGACCCTCCGCTTGTTTATCCTTGGCAAACTCGACGATCAGAATCGCGTTCTTACAGGCCAGGCCCACCAGTACGATCAGGCCGATCTGGGTGAAGATGTTGTTGTCGCCGCCCGAGATGATCACCCCGGTAATGGCCGACAGCAGTGTCATCGGTACGATCAGGATCACTGCCAACGGCAGGCTCCAGCTTTCGTATTGGGCGGCCAGTACCAGGAACGCCAGCAGTACGCAGAGCGGGAACACGAACAGCGCGGTGTTGCCCGAGAGGATTTGCTGATAAGTCAGGTCGGTCCACTCATAGGTCATGCCGTTGGGCAGTTCCTCTTTCAGCAGTTTTTCAATCGCCGCCTGAGCCTGGCCAGAGCTGTAGCCCGGTGCGGCGTTGCCGTTGATTTCAGCGGTGATAAAGCCGTTGTAGTGCATCACACGGTCCGGGCCCGAGGTGTCGCTGACCTTGATGAAGGTCGCCAACGGAATCATCTCGCCTTTGTTGTTGCGCACTTTCAACTGGCCGATCTGGTCTTCATCCAGGCGGAATTGCTGGTCAGCCTGCACGTTGACCTGGTAGGTCCGGCCAAAGCGGTTGAAGTCGTTGGCATACAGCGAACCCAAGTAAATCTGCAGGGTGTCGAAGATGTCGCTGATCGCCACGCCGTGGGTCTTGGCCTTTTCGCGGTCGATAGCAGCATCGACCTGAGGTACGTTGACCGTGTAGCTGGTGAACAGGCCGAACAACTCAGGCGTGGTACGGCTCTTGGTGATGACGTTTTGCACTTCTTTGTACAGCTCGTCATAACCCAGGTTGCCACGGTCCTCGATCTGCAGACGGAACCCGCCGATCGTACCCAGGCCCTGTACCGGCGGCGGAGGGAAGATCGCCATGTAGGCCTCTTCAATGCTGCTGTACTTGCCGTTCAGTGCACCGGCAATCGCACCAGCGGACATGCTCGGGTCTTTACGTTCATCGAACGGCTTCAAGGTCACGAACACGATGCCGCTGTTCGGGCTGTTGGTGAAACCATTGATCGACAGGCCCGGGAAGGCCACGGCGCTTTCCACGCCCGGTTGTTTCAGGGCGATATCGGACATGCGCTTGATCACGTCTTCGGTACGGTCCAGGCTCGCGGCGTCCGGCAATTGGGCGAAGGCTACGAGGTATTGCTTGTCCTGGGCCGGCACGAAACCGGTCGGCGTATGGGCAAAGCCCAGCCAGGTCAAGACCATCAAACCGGCGTACAGGAACAGCGCGATACCACTGCCGCGAATCACGCGACGCACGGTGCCGACGTAACCATGGCTGGCCTTGTCGAAGAAGCGGTTGAAGGGTTTGAACAACCAGGCACCCAGCAACTTGTCGAGGAACTTGGAGAAACCGTCTTTCGGTGCGTTATGACCTTTGAGCAATACCGCAGCCAGGGCCGGCGACAAGGTCAGCGAGTTGAACGCCGAGATCACGGTGGAGATCGCGATGGTCAGCGCGAACTGCTTATAGAACTGCCCGGTCAAGCCGCTGATAAAGGCCGCAGGAATGAACACCGCACACAGCACCAACGCCGTCGCGATGATCGGGCCGGTCACTTCACTCATGGCTTTTTCGGTGGCCGGGAAGGGGTCCAGGCCCAGCTCGATATTTCGCTCGACGTTCTCCACCACCACGATGGCGTCGTCCACCACGATACCGATGGCCAGTACCAGACCGAACAGCGACAGCGCGTTGAGTGAGAAGCCAAACAGGTGCATCACCGCAAACGTACCGATCAAGGATACCGGTACCGCCACCAATGGAATGATCGAGGCGCGCCAGGTCTGCAGGAACAGGATCACCACCAGCACCACGAGGATCAGTGCTTCGAACAGGGTATGCACGACCGCTTCGATGGAGCCACGCACGAAGATAGTCGGGTCATAGACGATGCTGAAATCCATGCCTTCCGGGAAGTTCTGTTTGAGCTCTTCCATCTTGCTGCGAACTTCGTTGGAGATCTGGATCGCATTGGAACCTGGGCGCTGGAAGATCGGGATCGCCACCGCCGGCTGGTTGTTGAGCAACGAGCGCAAGGCATATTGGTTGGAACCCAGTTCCACCCGTGCGATGTCTCTCAGGCGCGTGATTTCACCGTTATCGCCGGAGCGAATAATGATGTTTTCGAACTCTTCCTCAGTCACCAGGCGGCCCTGAGTGTTCACCGACAATTGGAAGCTGGTAGCCGTCGGTGCAGGTTGCGCACCCAAGGCACCCGCGGCCACTTGGCGGTTCTGCTCGCGAATGGCGGTGACCACATCGGTAGCGGTCAAGTTACGCGAAGCGGTCTTGTTCGGGTCCAGCCACACACGCAGGGAGTAATCGCCCATGCCGAACAACTGCACATCACCTACACCACCCAGGCGGGCCAGCTCGTCTTTCACATTGAGCAAGGCGTAGTTGGACAGGTAGAGCATGTCGTAACGCTTGTCCGGGGAGGTCAAGTGCACAACCATGGTCAGGTCGGGGGAGGCCTTGTCCACGGTGATACCGATGCGCGTCACTTCCTCAGGCAGCTTCGGCTGAGTCCGGGTCACACGGTTCTGCACCTGCACCTGCGCGTTGTCCAGGTCGGTGCCCAGGGCGAAGGTGATGGTCAGGGTCAGCTTGCCGTCGGCGGTCGACTGCGAGGACATGTACAGCATGTTCTCGACGCCAGTGATGGCTTGCTCCAGGGGAGCGGCCACGGTTTCACCGATGACTTTGGGGTTGGCGCCCGGGAAGTTGGCGCGTACCACGACGGTCGGCGGCACCACTTCCGGGTATTCGCTGATCGGCAATTGGAACAGCGAGATCGCACCGGCGATCAGGATCAACAGCGAGAGCACTGCTGCGAAGATCGGCCGCGAAATGAAGAACTTGGAAAAATTCATCTTGAGTTGTATCCCTTAACCGCGTGGAGTCGCGACGGCTGCGAGCTTGGGCGCGGCTTTATTATCCGGCGCCACCTGCTCCAGGTTGCTGGCTTCAAGCGCTTGTCGTTGTTGTGCCAAGGCCGCGAGGGTTTCCTTGCTGGCCATCGGGATGGTTTCCGGTGCAACCGGCGACCCCGGACGGATGCGCTGCAAGCCCTTCACGACAATGGTGTCGTCCTTGTTCAAACCGCTGCGTACGATGCGCAGGCCTTCGATCTTCGGCCCCAGTTCCACCGCTCGATAGGCCGGCTTGTCGCCGTCCATCACCAGCACGAACTTCTTGCCCAGGTCAGTACCGACGGCCTCGTCGTTGATCAGCACGGCGGAGTAGGTGCCGCTGCCGACCAGTTTCAGGCGGGCATACAGGCCAGGGGTGTATTCGCCCTTGCTGTTATCGAACACGGCGCGACCACGGATGGTGCCGGTGGCTGGGTTGACCTGGTTGTCGACGAAGTTCATCTGGCCCAGGTGCGGGTTGCCGGTTTCGTTGGACAGGCCCAGGTACACCGGGGTGGTGGCGCCACGACGGCCTTCACGGGCCAGCTCGGTATATTTGAGATACACGCGCTCATCGGCATCGAAGTAGGCGTAGACCTTGTCGGTGGAGACCACGCTGGTCAGCGCGGTGACATCGGCGGTCACCAGGTTGCCCGCAGTGATTTCGGCACGGCTGACGCGGCCGCTGATCGGTGCGGTCACGCGGGTGAAGCTCAGGTTCAGTTTGGCCAGGTCCAATTGCGCCTGGATGCCGGCGACGGCGGCGCGGGCCTCTTGGGCGGCGGTGGTACGCGAGTCGGCCAGTTCGGCGGAGATCGCATTGCTCTGACGCAGGCGTTCGCCACGTTGCGCTTCGTTATCGCTACGGGTGGCGGCGGCTCTGGTCTGGGCGAGTTGGGCTTCAAGGCGGCGTACTTCGGCCTGGAACGGGCGCGGGTCGATCTGGAACAGCAGGTCGCCTTTCTTCACCAGGGCGCCTTCGGTGAAGGCCACCTGATCGATCTGGCCCGACACGCGTGGACGAATCTGCACGGTTTCCGGGGCTTCCAGACGACCGGTGAACTCATCCCATTCGTTGACCGGTTGTTCCAGCACCTTGGCCACGCTGATTTTCGCGGGTGGCATGGCGGCCGCTTGTTCCGGGGTCTTGCCGCATGCGCTCATCACCACCACGGCCAGGATCGCCAAGGGGAAGCGCAAATGTTTGAGTGTCTGTTCCATGAGGTGCATCCGCCAATGTATTTGAGATGGGCGGATCATGCGCGGCGATGTGCTATGTCACGAATCGAATGAAACAAAGGTAACTATCATTCGGAATGATATAAGCGCGAAGTTAGCCCTCTAGCATGGGGGTTTCGTTAGGTTGCTATCAATGGGCGTGATGACAAAAGACTATTGCGCCGGATGCAAGGAACTTGAGGGTTCGCGAGTGTTCACGCCAGCGCAGCTTGATCATGCGGCCGTCGAGGTGTCGTGGCGGCCGGGAATAGCAGCAATCAGCTCCCGCGTATAATCGCTCGCCGGTTGGCTGAAAATCCGTTCCACCGACCCCTGTTCCACCACCTTGCCATTGCGCAATACCAGTACTTCATGGGCAAAGTTCGCGACCACGGACAGGTCGTGGGACACCAGCACATAGGCAATCCCCATCTCCCGTTGCAGCTCTTTCAGCAGGTCAAGAATGTGGGCCTGTACGGACACATCGAGCGCGCTGACCGGCTCATCGAGCAGCAACAGATCGGGTTTCAAGGCCAGGGCCCTGGCGATAGCCACGCGCTGGCACTGGCCACCGGAGAGTTCGCGGGGCAGGCGGTCCAGGAAGCTGACCGGCAGGTGTACGCGCGCGATCAACTCCCGCGCCGCCTGTTCAAGCGCAGGGCCCTTGAGCAAGCCGAACGAGACCAGTGGCTCGACGATGCTGTCGAATACAGTGAAGCGCGGGTCGAGAGCGGCGAAGGGGTTTTGCTGCACCAGTTGCAGGCGTTGGCGCAGCGGGCGGAAGTCGCGCCAGTTCAGGTGGGTGACGTTCTGTTGGTCGAACCAGACCTGGCCTTGGGTGGGCTTCTCCAGGCCGAGGGCGATGCGCAACGCGGTGCTCTTGCCCGAGCCGGACTCGCCAACGATGGCCAGGGTCTGGCCGGGATAGACCTGCAGGTTGAGACCTTCGAGGGCTAGAAGCGTCGAGTCTTCACCTTTGACCTTGGGCAACGTGAACGTCTTGCCCACGTTTTGCAGGCTCAGGATTGGCGGCTGCGTCGGGTCAATGCGGGCCGAGGGTTCGCGCCGCTTGGCGAACGCAGGCGCGGCGGCAATCAACGCGCGGGTGTAGTCGTGTTGTGGCGCGCCAAGGATCTGGCCTGGCGGACCCTGTTCGACCAGTTCGCCATGCTGCATCACCAGGATCCGATCCGCACGGTCGGCGGCCACGCCCAGGTCATGGGTGATGATGAGCAGCGAAATCCCACGCTCACTGACCAGCCGTTGCAGGTGGTCGAGGATCTTGCGCTGCACGGTGACGTCGAGGGCGCTGGTGGGTTCATCGGCGATGATCAGGCGCGGGTTACCGGCCAGGGCGATGGCAATCAGCACGCGTTGGCGCATGCCACCGGAAAGCTCGTGTGGGTACTGGCGCGCCCGCAGCACCGGTTTGTCGAGGCCCACCTGCTGCAGCAGCTCGATAATGTCGGTATCGACGCCGGGGTAACGTTTGCCCTGGGCCAGCACCAGCGCTTCGCCGATTTGCTGGCCGACGCGCAGGGTGGGATTGAGGCTGACCATCGGGTCTTGAGGCACCAGGCCGACCGTGCGCCCGCGCAGGGTGCGTTTCTGACGCTCGTTGGCGTGGGTCAGATCGTGGCCATCCACCCATAATTGGCCAGTGTTGATCTGCGCGTTGTCCGGCAACAGGCCAAGGATGGCATTGGCCAGGGTCGACTTGCCCGAGCCGGACTCGCCGACAATTGCCACGGTCTCGCCCTGGGCGATGGAGAACGACAGCGTCCGTACCGCTTGATTGAGGTGCTTGCCGGAGCGGTAGCTGACACTGAGTTGGCGAACGTCGACCAGAGGCTGTGGGCTGCTCATCGCTGGATCTCCTCAAAGGTGCGGGCGATATGGTTGAGGCTGAAGACCACGGCGACCAGGAACAGCCCAGGCAGCAGGGACACCCAAGGGGCCGTGATCAGGAAATGCCGTCCGTTGGCGATCAACGTGCCCCATTCCGCGGCCGGTGGGGCGGCACCGAAACCGAGAAAACTCAGGCCCGCCGTGGCCAGGATGGCCGCGCCGAAGTCGAGGGTCGCCAACACGGCGACCGGCCCCCACGCATTGGGCAGAATGTGCCGCACCAAGGTGCGCCTCCAACTGGCACCTCCCAGGCGCGCAGCTTCGACATAAGGCAAGGTCTTGACCCGCAGCACCTCGGCGCGCGTGGTGCGGGCGAACCCTGGAATGATGCCGACGCCCACCGCAATGGCCACCGGCACGGTGCCAAAGCCGATGGCCGTGACGATCGCCAGGGCCAGCAGCAAACCGGGTAGGGCCAGCAGCACATCGACAAGGCGCATGATCAGCGCATCGGTGCGGCCACCGGCAAAGCCCGACAGTATGCCCAGCCCCAGGCCTCCCAACAGTGCGATACCCACGGCCAGGAGCGCCGCCGAAACCGACAGGCGGGCGCCATAGACCACTCGGGTAAACAGGTCGCGGCCCAGTTCGTCGGTGCCGAACCAATGGGTCAGGTTGGGCCCACGCAGTTTGTCGACCGGCGAGGTGGCATAAGGATCGAAGCTGCTGAGCCAATACGGCGCCAGCGCTGCGAGCAATGCAAACAGCACCACCAACAGCGCCAGGCTGAAACCTGGTCGGCGCAACAACGGCAGCACCGCAGCTGTTGCCCGCCTCAAGGGGCTGCGGCGGGACCACGGGGCGGGAATGGTGATGGGGCCCAGGTTCCGTTCAAGGATCGTCATGGTCTAGGACACCTTTGGCGTGTGGGAGATACGCGGGTCGAGCCACGGGTAGAGCAGGTCCACCAGCAGGTTCACCAGCACAAACGCGGCCGCCGACACCGCGACAATCGCCAGCACCACGGGAATGTCCTGGCGCAGCACCGCTTCCTGGGCCAGGCGACCGATGCCGGAGCGGGCAAAGATGGTTTCCACCAGCACAGCGCCGGAAACCGTATTGCCCACCTGCAAGCCGATCAACGTAAGCACTGGTAACGCCGCATTCCTGAACCCATGGCGCGCCTGCACTTGGCTCCGGCTCAGGCCCTTGGCATAAGCGGTGGCGATGTAGCGCTCTTGCCACACGCCCTGGAAACTGCGTTGCAGGACTTGGGCGTACACCGCCGCACTGGGAATCGCCAAGGTGATCGCCGGCAGTACCAGGCTTTCAACGCCCCGGCTGCCGGTGGCAGGAAACCAGCCCAGGCCGAAAGCAAACACCTGGATCAGCAGCAGGCCCATCCAGAACACCGGCACCGAAAATCCCAGGGACGGCAGGCGGGTCAGGGCCTTTTTCAGCGGTTGCCAGCGAAGGTAGGCGGTCAAGTAGGCCAGGCCGATGCCGCCGAGCAACGACAGCACAATAGCCACTCCGGCCAGGGAAAGTGTCTGCGGCAAGCGCTCGGCGAGTAGATCGGCAACCGGACGGTTGAGCGAAAGGGACTGCCCGAAGTCGCCCTGCAGCGCCCCCAACAGCAGATTGAAATATTGCTCGAACACGCCTTTGTCCAGGCCGTAATACGCCCGTGCTTTGGCAAGGTCTTCCACTGACAGTGAATCGGCTTCCATGCCGGCGGCACTGAGCATGATCGACAACGTATCGCCGGGCAGCAGATAAAGAATGAAGTAAGTGACGCTATAGGCGCCCCATAGCACCAGGAGCGCCTGGCCGACACGGCCGATCAGGTAGCGGCTCATGGTGTACCGACCTCGATATCACCCAGCAGCGCGAAGCCCTCGGCGGTCCAGCGAAAGTTTTTCACTTTGGCTGATGTGGCGGCCTGCCAGACCCGCTCGTACACCGGAAATACCGAGCTTTCATCGATCAGCAGATCCTGCAGGTCGCCGTAGGCTGCTGCGCGTTGTGGGCCACGGGTGGCGGTGATGCCTGCATCGAACAGCGCCTTGGCTTTATCCAGCACCGCAGGTTCGTAGAGGTTGGTGGCCAGGGTCGAGCTGTTGGCGGTGCGCGGGTCAAGAATGGTTTGCAGGATGATCGGGTCGGCACGGGTCATGTAGGTGCTGGTCAGGTCGTAATTACCGGCAGAGTTGTTGGCGACCCATTCGGCACGTGTCACCATGCTGAGCTTCAGCTCGATGCCGACCTTGCGCAATTGGTCCTGGATCAGCACGTCGCCAGCGGTTTCGGCCGGGGTGAGGTTGTAGCTCAGGCTCAGGCGTTTGCCGTTTTTCTGGCGATAGCCGTCTGCGCCTTTGGCCCAGCCGGCTTGCTCCAGCAGTTGTTCGGCGCCGGTTGGGTCATAGGTCAATTTTGTCGACTGGCTTTTGAAGTAGGGCGTGGTCACATCGAAGAGGCTGTCCACCACAGGGAACTCGGCGTTGTACACGGTGCTGGCGTAGCTCTTGCGGTCGATGGATTTCTGCACGGCCAGGCGCACTTGTTTATCGGCCAGCACCCGTTCGCCTCGGGTGTTGGGGTAAAGGTTCAAGGCCGGTCCCGGCAGCGAACGGCTCTGAATGGTCGCGCCTCTGGACTGGAGCAGTTTCAGGTCCACTTCCGAGAACGGATTGCGCGGCCACAGAATGTCGGCCTTGCCTTGTAGGAACAGACCGTTGCGCACGCTTTCTTCGGGGATATAGCTGATGTCCACCGCGTCCAGATGCGCTTCGCCCTGGTTTTTCATATTGGCCGAGGCCCAGGCGTAACCTTTACGTTTGGTCAGGTGCGCACCGACTTCCGGTGTGTAGCTGGCCAGCACGAATGGCCCGGTGCCGATGATGTTGCCGAGGGAGCGCTCCTTTGCACTCAACGCGTAAGAAGCCGGTGCAAGGATCGCCAGGTTGGTGGTGGAGGTGGCCTGCAGGAAGCCCGCGTTAGGCTTGGATAGCACCAGTTTGACGGTAAGCTCATCCACCACTTCAGCGTGGTCGTAACCAGCCAGGTAGGTGGCGCCGAAAGTGGCCGGCAGCTCGGCGGCCAGGGCCTTGTCGCTGTCGAACGCGGTTTTCACCGCCTTGGCGTCAAAGCGCTCGCCGTTGCTGAAGGTGACGTTGTCGCGCAGATGGAAGGTGTAGGTCAGCGCGTCGTCACTGACCTCCCAACGGTTGGCCAGCCAGGGAATGATCTTGCCGGTGTCCGGGTCTTGGTCAGTGAGGGACTCGGCAACATTGCGCAGCAGCACCCGATGTTCCAGCCAATAGACCTGGAACGGGTCGACGCTGACCAGGGTGGTGTTGTCGCCGAAGAAGGCGATGTTCAGGGTCTTGCCGACCTGGGCGTCGTGCCCCGGTGAGCAAGCGGCCAGGCTCAATGCCAATGCGCAAGGGGCCAGTAGACGGCTCATCAAGTTGGAGGTGTTCAATGGGGTGCCCTCGTGTGGCGTTGCGGGTGCGTGCAAGTGCGGATCAGAAGTCGTAGGCCAGCTTGGTGTACCAGTAGCCGCCGCCCGGGTAGAACGGCGGGTTGCCGTAGGGCGCCAGGCCCAGGTTGCTGTAGACGGCATGCCGGTCGGGACGCACGTCGAAAATGTTGGTGCCGCCGAGGCTGACGGTGAGGTGGTCGACGAACGTGTAGCTCACGTCCAGGTCCGTTATCCATTTGGCACCGAAGCTGCGATCACCCGTGGGGTTGACGGCCAGGGTCTTGACCGCGCCGTAGCGGCTGGTTTGCAGGTTGATGACCAGGTCCTCGACCTTCCAGTTGGCCCCCAGGATCCACTTGGTCTTGGGGGTGGCGTCGGTAAGGTCGCCTTCGCGGTCGCGGCCCACCAGGGTCACACCCGAGCCGGCCAGTGCGCTCGGTGTGTCGCGAGTGCCTTCTATGGTGGTTTTGTTCCAGTTGAAGCCCAGGCTCCAGCGCACATCGCCCCAGGCATCCAGCGGCGTGGTGTGGTCGGCGACCACATCCAGGCCGCGGGTGCGGGTGTCGAAGGCATTGGTGTAGTAGTTGACCCAGGTGCCGGTGGGCACGCCTTGTGCCGCGAGGATGGCGTTGATCGCGCCGTTGCCACGGTCGTAGATATTGCTGGTCAGGGCGATGCGGTCATCGATGTCGATCAGGTAAGCATCGGCGGTGACGCTGGTGCGCGGTGCCGGTTGCCAGGTCAGGCCGAGGCCGAGGTTGCGGGATTTTTCCGGCTTGAGGTCATCGCCACCCAGGGCCTTGGCCAGGTTACTGCCGGACGGGGTCAGGCGGGTGACGGCGGGCACAACGTTGCCATTCACGTCGGTGGCTACCCGGTTGTCCGCCACGGTATAGCCGATCTGCGTCAGGGACGGCGCACGAAAACCGGTGCCCACGGTGCCGCGTACGGCCACGGTATCGGTCAACTCGTAGCGTGAGTTCACTTTCAGGCCGAAGGTGTTGCCCGAATCATCGTCGTAATGCTCAACCCGCCCGGCCACATCGAGGAACCAGCGCTCGGTCAAGTCAAAGCCCAGGTCCAGGTAGCCCGCATAGTTGTTACGGATCAGGCTGACTTCATCTTCCGGCCGGATTGTCACCGCCGCCTGCGCGCCCGAGGCAGCCGGGTAGCTGCCGGTGATGTACGCCGCCGGCTCGCCGGCGAAGGTGCTGAAATGTTCCCAACGATGCTCCAGGCCTCCCGACACCTGCACCGGCGGCGTCAAGTTGAACAGGCTGGCGTAGCGCCGGGTGAAATCCAGGTTGTTGACCCACTGCTCGAAACGGAAGGTCGCCAGGTTATCGAATTTGGTCGGTGATGCCGTGCCCAGCGACGGGTTGATATTAAGGTCGCTGGAGTGATGGACGTTGTTGCGCCCGTAGGTGGTGCTCAGGTCCCAGTTCCACTCGGCCAGTTGGCCCTTGCCCCCGAAGAGCAACTGATAGTCACGGTCTTTGATGTTGTTGAGCGGGTAGTAGCCGTTGGGGAACACCTCGGGCACGGCAGCGGTACCGGTGGGCAGGCGGAAGTAGTTGGCGGCCTCGGCATCGCGTTCGCCATAGGTGGAGAACGAATACAGTGTCAGGTCTTCCAGCGGTAGTTCGGCGTTGTAGGCCAGGTTGAAGGCCTTGAGGTCAGGATCGCCGTTCTTGATTGCCACGCGATCCCAAGCCGCCTCTTTGGCCGGATCGTTGAACGCCCTGACGCTGCTATCAGCCTTGTCATTCCACGCGGCGCTGCCACGTTTGCGAGCATCGGCCGAGAAGTGGAAAAAACCGCCGTCGCCGAGTTTGAAACCTTCGTCCCCGGCTACCTTGATGGTCTCACCCTGGCCGGAAAACAACTGGCCATAGCTGGTTTCCAGGTGCCCGCCGTTGTCGGTGGCCTTGAGGATGATATTGATCACCCCAGCCACGGCATCCGAACCGTATTGGGCGGCGGCGCTGTCTTTGAGCACCTCGATATGGTCCACCGCGCTGACCGGGATCAGGTCGATGTCCACGGCATTCGCGCCGCTGTTGTCGATAGAGCCACGCTGGCCAACAGCGCCGTTGTGTCGGCGTTTACCGTTGACGAGCACCAAGGTGTAGGCCGGCCCCAGGCTACGGTTGCTCAGGGGGCGCGTGACCGAATTGTAGCCAGCGATATTGGTGCCGAAATTGAACGAGGGCAGCAGTTTGGCAATCGCCTCCGACAGTTCGGCGCGACCGGTCTTGAGCAACTGCTCGCTGTTGATCACATCGATCGGTGCCGGGCTGTCGGCGACGCTGCGTTCCTGACCGCGCAAGCCGGTGGAAATAACGGTGACGGTGTCGAGCTTCGCATCCTCGGCGAAGGAGGGCACCGCTGCCAGCAAGAGGGAACTGGTCAGCAGTGACAGGTGGAACTTATGGGTGGGAAAGGCAATGTCTGGCATATCGAGCGAGGTCCCTTAAGCCTGGTTCAGGCTCCTGATCGTCGGAGGTACGTCCTCCACCAGGTATGGGGTCGGTCTGTGATATGAAGATATTCCTATAAAAAATCTCGGTGAAAGTCTTTTTTGGAATAAGCTAATTATCAGATATTGTTATTTTGTGATTTTAAAAGATTCATTTTTTTCATTATGTGGGGGCGAGTCAGCTCGGATGTAGCTACGAAACACGTGATCCCACAGTGGCGATGAAACCCCGAAGTTTTTCTCGATGCCTTGGCGATGGTGCAGATCGTGATTGGCCACCAACCTGGGAATGAAGGGATAGGCCCAATGCGTCGGACGATGCATCACGTAATGCACCGAGATGTAATAGAAGTACCCGGCGACGGCGCCGATAAACGCTGAGGTCAGCCCGAAGACCCAGGCGACCAGCAACAGGGCGGCGAATGCCGTGCTGGTCTTCCAGCTTGAAACGCCGATATAGGCCAGCACATCGACGTGATGGGTCCAGTGTTCGCGGCGATACCACGCGTGGAACAGAAAACGATGTGCCGAATACTCCACTAAAGTCCAGGCCAGCAGGCCCACGATGAGCTGGATAGGGTCAATGGGTGCCAGGTAGAGCGCGAAGATGATGAACAGAGGAACAGTAAAGAAATCGAGGTAGTACGCGACCGATGACATCAGCCATTTGTTCGAAGCTGCCATGCGCAGAAAGTCCTTTTAGTGCCCCATGGAAAATGCCGATGGGTGTTCCTTTCACCGGATGTTACAGGCTATCCGGATCGCCAAAAAACATCTGAATCCGCGAACGCAACCAGCGCTCTCCCGGATCATTGTCCTGAGATCCACGCCACGCCATATGCAGTTCAAAGGTGCGTACCGGCAACGGCGGGTCTTCGGCGCGCAGGCCGCCAGCGGAGGTCAGTGCTTCGGCCGCGTAATCGGGCACGGTCGCCAGAATGTCGGTGCCGGCCAGCAGTGTGCCCAGTCCATTGAACTGCGGCACGGCCAGCACGACATGGCGTTTGCGATCGAGCTTTTCCAACTCTTCATCGATAAAACCGCTGAGGTCGCCCGCGAATGACACCAGTGCGTGGGGGCGGCTGCAGAAGTCATCCAGGCTCAGGGAGCCCGGTACGCTGTCGGCACGCAGCAGTTTTGGCAGGCTGCGGCGCAATACCTTGCGCTTGGCGTTGGCTGGCAAGTCGGCGGTGTAGCTGACGCCAATGGATATTTCACCGGAGGTCAGCAGGCCAGGCATCAAGATGTAGTTGACCCGACGCACCACCAGCACGATGCCCGGGGCTTCGGCGCGCAGGCGCTTGAGCAGTTGGGGCAGCAAGGCGAATTCGACGTCATCGGAGAGGCCGATACGGAACACTGCAGTGCTGGTGGCCGGGTCGAACTCGGCGGCGCGGCTGACGGCGGTGGAAATCGAGTCCAGGGCCGGGGAGAGCAGGGCGAAGATTTCCACGGCACGGGCCGACGGCTCCATGCTGCGTCCGGTACGCACGAACAGCGGATCATCGAATAGCCCACGCAGACGCGACAAGGCCGCGCTGATGGCCGGCTGGCCAAGGAACAATTTCTCGGCGGCGCGGGTCACACTGCGCTCATGCATCAAGGTTTCGAATACGATCAAGAGGTTAAGGTCGACACGACGCAGGTCGTTACGGTTCATCTTGTGTCCTGGAAGAGTCTGCAAACTTGACGAGAGCGGCCATATAAGAAGAATGACCGGCATGAATCTTACGGGCAAAGGCTGGTACTCTGCACCGAGTAATTGCGTTTTCTTACAAGACCTGAGGTCTATTCCTCAGATGCGGAATCAATGGCAGGCATGTTGACTATTAACGGCGACCGGTGGTCTTGCCCGGAAAGCCCAGATAGAGTTCATGGCATTAGAGGTTACTTTGGCGAGGTTTGCGATGTCCCGCACGATCCGTTTTCACAAGTTTGGTCCGGCCGAGGTGCTCAAGTGCGAAGAGCATGCAGCCGCGCAGCCCGCTCCGGGCGAAGTGCAGGTGCGTGTCGATGCGATCGGCATCAGTTGGTACGACATTCTGTGGCGCCAGAACCTGGCGTCTTCCCATGCTCGTCTGCCCTCGGGCCTTGGTCATGAAATGGCCGGCGTGGTGGTTGCCCTGGGTGACGGTGTGGATGACTTGGCAGTGGGTGATAAGGTGGCCAGTTTTCCGGCCGAGAGCCCCAATGATTATCCGGTGTATGGCGAGCAGATTGTTCTGCCACGCTCGGCCTTGACCCGTTACCCCGACGTATTGAGCCCCATTGAAGCCAGCGTGCACTACACGCCGCTGTTGATTGCCTACTTTGCCTATGTGGACCTGGCGCGAGTCAAACCCGGCCAGTTCGCCTTGGTGACCGACGCTAGCCACTGCGCCGGCCCTTCGTTCGTGCAACTGGGCAAAGCCCTGGGTGTACGGGTGATTGCCGCGACCAAGGACAGTTCGGAGCGTGAGTACCTGCTGTCCCTTGGGGCTGAGAAGGTGATCGCGACTGAAGAGCAAGACTTGCTCATGCAGATCAACAAACTCACCGATAATCGCGGCGTGGATGTGGTGTTCGATGGCCTGGGTGGCCCACAGATGTCGATGCTCGGTGACGTACTGGCACCCCGTGGCAGCCTGGTGCTCTATGGCTTGCAAGGCGGCAACCAGACACCGTTCCCGGCGTGTGCAGCGTTCCAGAAGAACATTCAGTTTTTCGTGCACTGCATCGGTAATTTCACCGGCAAGCCGGAGCTGGGCATTATTCAGGACCAGGTGGCGCTGCAGCGTGCGCTGCGTGACATCAATCAACTGACCGCTGACCGGGTGCTGGTACCGTTGAAAACCACGGTGTTCCCGTTCAACCAGTTCGTCGAAGCACACCGATATATGGACGAATGCCCGTGCCGCGAGCGAGTTGCTTTGCAGGTTGCGGCTGTTTGAGCTGTAGGAGTATTCGCAAATGAGCGCGCTTGAGTCCGAGTGGATGAGGCAAATGCGCCATTTGTCAGGGCTTAACCCGCGTCAGGGTTAAGCCAATGCCGGGCGCCTCTGCCGCGTAAACAATACCTTTTCCCCTTGCGCCGCCCTGAAATACAGCGCGGCGCTGTCGTGTGGGCGCCACTAAAGTACGGTCGGTTGCTCATCTGAACTGGTTTCTGGTGTTGTTCTGTATCTGTTAATCATTATTCGAGTGCCGATAATTGTGCCTTCACCGTCATCTCAAGGATTGAGCCATGATTGAGTATATAAAACTATCGCGTCGCGCCGTCGTAACTAATTTGGTCCTGCCAGTATGTGCAAGAAGTTCACTGAGAATGCCCAGGCTTTTTTTCGGCAATCGAATGAAAGGTGTGTTTGATGTTGGTCGGACACTTCTCTAATTCGTTGATTAAAGTGGTGTAGGGCGCTGTCGGATTATTCCTAAGAGCTGGCGTTTTCGTCGTCACAAGGCCGCAGGCCGCGATTCCAGTACAGGTTTGGTCGAGCAAGGTCTTCAGGGATGCTCCGGTGTATTTGTTGCAAGGTGCTAATGTTGGTTCATCCTCATAACCCTGTAACAAGCCATAAACCTACAGATGTAATAGGTCAGGCAGTTGCTCTTGGCAGTTGCTTGAAACTGATATTCAAACTTGGGTAGTAGAGCAATGAGCGCAATTTACGAACAAGCCATGAACTATGTTTATCAGCAAGTTCTGCAACGTTTGATCGGGTACTTCACTCGCGCAGAGCGTACGGCACTTCAATTGTTGATTCAGCGAATTGTGGTGGCCGCCGGCGGTATGGAACAAGTCGGTAATTACAAGGTGCTCGTCGCTCACGGCGGCGGTGCAGTCAGCAGTTACACCCTGGCGCTGCTTCGGGCGGCGCAATTGACCATTGCCGGGCGTGCGCCCAGGACCTTTCATTTGCGGGTTGCGACCCTGCGGCATGCGGGGATGACCCAGACGACGCTGGATACCCTGCATCAGAGCTACAGCGCGTTGTTTTTCCACGATGACCCTCGCGTCGAACTGCTGCTCGTAGAGAATCAGGAAGTACTGCCGTTCAATCATCGGCGTCCGGCGTCGAGCGCGGGGCGTGCGGTCAGCCAGCGCAACATGCTGATGATCGGGCACATGACGTCAGGTGATATTCGGGCGACATTGTGCAATGACGCCTATCTGAACCTGGGGGATTTCTACCAACGGGCCACGACGTGGAATGGTGGTGTGCATGCCGTGGTCAGTGGCGACTCTGCGCGCAAGCAAAACCAATACCTGGCGTGGCTGAAAAAGACGGCCATGGCCGCGGGCGCCACCATCCCGCCCGGCAGGCCGGTATCGCTCGATGTGTTGTTTACGCGCATGCAGGAGTGGAGTACCGATTGTTATCGGGATCTCTACGGTGAACATTACCTCGCTAACGAAGGGCCGGGGCAGGGCAGCCATCGTCACTTGGCGTATATCGGAGTCGACGACCTGCTCGACGATGTGGGCGTTGACTCGGCAGCGTTGCTCACGCAGTTCCTGGGCCACAAACTAGACCCTTTTGCTTTCCACTTCAGCCATTCGGCCTACCCGAATCCAATGTTGATGGCGCATTTGCATGGGTTACAGGCGCAATGCCTGCGTGAACTTTCCTACGGGGAGGGTGTGAATGGCTTTGTCCGACAGGCGATGGACTGCATGTGCCGCCGTCAGATCCCTGAAGGGCTGATTGCCGAGGCAAGCGGTAGCGAAGGACGTGTTTTGTCAACGACCTATGCCCAGGAGTTTTTTGGCCTGGATGAAGCGCAGTTGACCTGCCTGTTGTTCTCGCCATTTATTCACCATGGCGAGCGGCTGGAGGGCTACCTGCGTCAATGCCACCCGGGCATGCTGGTGGCGCTTCCCGAGCTGCACAACGTGCTGCAAGGCAAACCCGCCGCAGATATGTTGCAGCAATGGGTAGTGGATGCCAGTGGGTTGTCACTACCGTTATTGCAACACCTGTATCGCAAGCGGCCTGTGCAGATCGAGCAGGGTACTCAGTTGCGCAACTGGCGTTTGGCCCAGGCGCATACCTCGCAGTTGTCGGGGCGTTAGCCCCGTGCACCGGCCCGTTAGCCCAGGTAAGTGGCAATGACCCTGCGAGGTGAACGACAAACGGATTTCGCTTACCAGGCGGTGTACCGCTACATGATCAATCTGATCAATGAGGTCAGTCTTGAAGCGCCGGTCAAACTGCCGTCCCTGCGGCAGTTATCGGTGCGGTTGAATGTATCGATCTCGACGATTCAGTACGCTTACTCGCTGCTGGAAAAGGAAGGGCGGGTTTATTCGGTGGCCAAGTCGGGCTATTTTGCCTGGCCGGTGGCCACCAACCTGCAGATGGCGGCGGGTTCGGACCTTCTTGAACGGTTGTATGCCGCGGCACGGCGTCCGGCAATGGCCGTACTCAGTGGTGATGAACCGGCGCTGCTGGGCGCACTCGATGGCGCCTTGCTGATGCTGGAGCGCCAACTGGTGCGCCGGTATCCGCACCAGCTCCAACCCTGGTCGCAACCCTGCGGCGTCTGGGAGCTGCGCACGGCATTGGCGGCCCGTTATACCTCGTCGCCCACACGATACTGGCAGGCTGATGACGTGTATATCGGCGCAGATTTGCAGGGCGTACTGGAAATACTGATTGATGCGCTGGGCCTTAAAGGCAGTGTGGTGGTGGTCGAATCCCCTTGTGATTACTTGATCTTGCGGCTGTTGCAGGCCGCGGGTGTGCGGGTCATCGAATGGCCTTGGCAGGCCGATGGCAGCCTGGACCTGGCGACCCTTGAACACCTGCTTCGTCACGAGCCGGTGCACCTGGTGTTGCTCTCATCGGTGGTCAGTATGCCGTCGGGCAGCGCCCTGTCTGCCGAAGAGCGTCTGCGTGTGGCGCACCTGCTGGACCACTATGGCTGCTGGTTGCTGGAGAACAACACATTCGGCGAACTGAGCTTTGCGCCGCCCCAGACGCCCCTGCGAACCCTGGTCAACCCGGAACGGTTGATCGTGTTCTCCTCGTTCGAAAAGGTACTCGGTCCGGAAGCGCCTTTCGGTTACGTTTTATCGCGCCACCTGAGCAGCGAACTGCAGCGTCAATTTCTACTGCGTTCATTCAGGTTGTCGTCGATCCGCCAGCGCGCTATCGCCCAGCTCTACCAGAGTGGGCGATTCGACCAACACCTGTTGACGCTGCGCCAGCACTTACACGAGCAAGCACAGGCCATGGGGCAGCGCCTGAATGCACGCCTGGAAGGGTGTGTGACCTATCGAATGCCTATCGCCGGGGCCAGCTTTTGGTTGCAGTCGGTAGCACCGGTGGATATGCGTCTAGTGTTCCAGCGAATGATCGCTCAACAGGTGGTAATTGGTCCGGGCGAACTGTTCAGCCTCAGCGGCCTGCACCATCAACATATGCGGCTGAGCCACACCTTCAATGGGTATCTCAACCTGGATATCACCCTGGATACTCTGGCCCAGGCATTGCGACAGGCACAGATCGGATAGCGTGTGAAAATTCTCGAGTGATTGTCGGATCGATACCGTCGCGAAGTGGTCCAACTCTCAGTAAACTGTCATTTTTTCCGAATCCTTCTTTTCGAGGTTTATGCATGACTATCAGTCCTTTTGCGGGCAAGCCGGCGCCAGCCCAGTTGCTGGTGGACATCCCGCGACTGGTCACGGCCTATTACACCGGTCAGCCTGATGCAGGAATCTCCACTCAACGCGTGGCCTTCGGTACCTCCGGGCACCGCGGCAGCTCTTTCGAGCTGAGTTTCAACGAATGGCACGTGCTTGCCATCAGCCAGGCCATCTGCCTGTACCGTGAAGCCCAGGGCATCAACGGCCCGCTGTTTGTCGGCCTGGATACCCATGCCTTGTCGACACCGGCCGGCGCCAGCGCCCTGGAAGTCCTGGCGGCCAACGGCGTACACGTGATGCTGGCCGAAGGTGACGAATACACGCCGACCCCGGCGATTTCCCACGCGATCATCTGCTACAACCGTGGCCGCACCAGTGGCCTGGCGGACGGCATCGTCATTACACCGTCCCACAACCCGCCACAAAGTGGCGGCTACAAGTACAACCCGCCCAATGGCGGCCCGGCTGACACGCATGTCACCAAGTGGATCGAAGCCAAGGCCAACGAGCTGCTGGCCAACAAACTGGCGGGGGTCAAGCGCATCACCCACGCGCAAGCGCTCAAGGTTGACACCACCCATCGCCATGACTACCTCAACAGCTACGTGGCCGACTTGATCAATGTGATCGACATGGACGCCATCCGCAGCGCCAATCTGCGTCTGGGCGTTGACCCGTTGGGCGGAGCAGGGGTGCGCTACTGGTCGGCGATTGCCGAGCACTACCGCTTGAACCTGGACGTGGTGAATACCGAAGTCGATTCCACCTTCCGCTTCATGAGCGTCGACTGGGATGGCCAGATCCGCATGGACCCGTCTTCCAGCTATGCCATGCAAGGCTTGATCGGCCTCAAGGAACGTTTCGACGTGGCCTTTGCCTGCGACCCGGACCACGACCGTCACGGCATCGTTACCCCGTCCGGTGGCTTGTTGGCGCCCAACAATTACTTGGCGGTGTCCATCGACTACCTGTTCCAGAACCGCCCCGACTGGCGCGCCGACGCGGCCGTGGGCAAGACCGTGGTCAGCAGCGGCCTGATCGATCGCGTGGCGGCACGTATTGGCCGTCGCCTGTACGAAGTGCCAGTGGGCTTCAAGTGGTTCGCCGATGGTTTGTTCGAAGGCTCGCTGGGTTTTGGCGGCGAAGAAAGCGCCGGTGCCTCGTTCCTGCGCAAGGACGGCACCGTGTGGAGTACCGACAAGGACGGTCTGATCCCAGCCTTGCTGGCTGCGGAAATGACCTCGCGCAAAGGCCAGGACCCAAGCCAGATCTACCGTGGCCTGACCGATGCCTTGGGCGAGCCGTTCGCCATTCGTGTCGACGCCAAGGCTACCCCGGCGCAGAAAGCGTTGCTGGGCAAGCTGTCGCCGGAGCAAGTCACATCCAAGCAATTGGCTGGGGAAAGCATCCAGCAGATCCTCAGCCATGCGCCGGGCAATAACCAGGCGATCGGTGGCTTGAAAGTGATGACTGAAAATGGCTGGTTCGCCGCGCGCCCATCAGGCACCGAGGACATCTACAAGATCTACGCCGAGAGCTTTATTGGCGAAGATCACCTCAAGCAGTTGGTGGAAGAGGCCCAAGTACTGGTAGACGGTGCAATCTCCCAGTAATCCAGAAAGTCAAAATGTGGGAGCGGGCTTGCCCTCGAAAGCGGTGTGACAGTGACAGATTCAGTGACTGACACTCCGCCTTCGCGGGCAAGCCCGCTCCACCTTTGATCTCTATCGCTGGCGAGTACGTGCCAGACGCGATGGTCCCCAAACACCGCCAATTTCCTGTGGGAGCTGTCGAGCTTTAGCGAGGCTGCGAAGGCGGAGACACAGGCGACCTATCCATCGGCCGTACAGCCGCTTTCGCAGACAAGCCAGCTCCCACACGTTATGAGGGCAATCCCGGGATTCAGGCCAGGTCGACCAGGACAATCTCGCTGTCCTCAATCGCCGTTACCCGCAACACCTGCTCTTGCTCAACCGCGATACCGTCTCGAGCTTGTGCGCGCAAGCCATTGACTTCAATCACACCGGTCGCCGGCACCAGATACGCACGACGCCCGCCGTCCAGCTGATACTCAGCGCTTTCCCCAGCTTTCAGGTTGGCCGCCACCAGGCGCGCATCGGCGCGAATACGCAGGCTTTCATTGTCGCCTGCCTTGCCGCTGGCCAGGGTCACAAAGCCCTCACGATCCCCTTTGGGAAACGGTTTGGCGCCCCAGGAAGGTGGCAGTCCGGCTTCGTTCGGGATAATCCAGATCTGGAAGATTTTGGTCGGCGTGGCTTCCAGGTTGTATTCGCTGTGGGCGATCCCGGTGCCGGCGCTCATGACCTGCACGTCGCCAGCCTCGGTACGGCCCTTGTTGCCCAGATTGTCGGCATGGCTGATAGCACCTTCACGCACATAGGTGATGATTTCCATGTCACGGTGCGGGTGCTGTGGGAAGCCGGTGCCCGGCGCGATGATGTCGTCGTTCCACACCCGCAGGTTACCCCAGTGCATGCGCTTGGGGTCGTGGAACTCGGCGAATGAAAAATGGTGGTGAGCATCAAGCCAGCCGTGATGGGCACCGCCTAGGGTGTTGAAAGGTCGAAGTTCAAGCATGATCGTCTCCTGTGGATGACCCCTATTTTCCGTGAGCGGATGATCGATAAAAAGCGTAAAAAGTGCCTAATTCCTATCAGTTGATTAGATTGGTTTTTAGCGTTTTGACTTTCACTTCATCGCCTAACTGCATGACCATAAAGCAATTGGCTGGAACTGAACGCCAATTCCGGCGACCATGACGCACTTGTCGAAGCTAAGCACATCGCAGGAGTCCGCGTGCCGCAACAAAAGCCCGATCTACCGCCCGAGCTGCGTCCCCTGGCAGAAATGCCCTTGCTCAAGCGCCTGGCGGCGCGTCTGTTTGGGCATGGCCTGACCCGTTTGCGCGCCCAGCATCGATTTTCCTGGTTGCATGGCCAGGCTGATGGTTTCCGCAGTGGGCATGAGGCGGGCGTGGAGTACGGCTACCGCGAAGGCAAGGCCGATGGCATTGAAGAGGGCCGGCAAGTCCTGTTGATTCGCGACTTTCGCCCGCAGGAGCATCGTGCGCCGGGAATAGACGACAGCCTCTTCGATGACTGGCGCCTGCCCCTGACCGCCGATGTGAAAAAGCGCATGAAGGCCGATGTGGCCCGCTTGCTGCCCGAGCATGCCCAGCCCAGCGCGGCGCAGTGGAAGATGATCTTCAGCGATACGCCCTCGACCTCCGTCATTGCTGGAGCAGGTGCCGGTAAATCCACCTCCCTGGTGCTGCGTATCCTGCTGTTGACCCATTACCTGGGCTTCGAACTCAGCTCGATGACAGTGGTGACGTTCACCCGCGAATCACGCAAAGACTTTATCAACAAGCTCATGCAGATTCTCAGCCTGTGGGGCCAACCCCTTGGCAGCAAAGAAGCCCAGGCCGTGGTGCGTACCTTTCATTCGCGCATTCTGCCCATGGTGCGCAGCCTGCCGGGCTTTGAGCGTCTGCAGGCCTTCGAGAACCTCAGCAGTGGTCTAGAGGAGGCCGACAGCAATCCGTTCGACCTGCGTATCAGCGACGCACAGCGTCAGCAGATGAATGCCTGCTACCACCGTTTGCAGGGGCGCCATGAGCGCTTTCGTGAACTCATCGTGCCGTTGGCGCGCCAGGGGCTGCAGCTTAAGGAGCTGGAACACGACCATCCGGATGTGCAAAAACGCATCGCAGTGACCGAGCTGGCGGCCAAGCGCGACGAAGAACTCTGCGATGTGATCGAAGACCTGTGGTTTCGTGCCGGGGCCTGGCCGATCAAGGGCATCGAACCCAGCCGCCAGACCTTTGAAATCAACGGCGCGCAATTTCATTGCCACGGCTACATCCCTGAGCTGGATGCCTGGGTCGTGTTGGGCTTCGATGCTCGGGAGAACGCCCAGATCACTCGCCCCAATGCCAAGCTTTCGGTACGCGCGGAATGGGCAGTAAAGCGTACCTTGTTTCAAGCTTTCTGCCGTAAACCTTTGATATGGCTTGATAGTTATGAGTTATCAAAGCGACTGTTAAGTAGCTTGGCAGGCGACGCAACCGCAGGTCCTGGCTTTGATTACAAGGTGAAGGGCGAACTGGCGTCGGCACCGCTGCTGGACAGTTTTGTCATGGCTGCGGGGTTCATCGAGAACCTTGGCCTGGACGTGCCGACTGCCGTAGGCCAGATGAGCTTCGCCAAGGACGACCCCGACCGGTTGTTCTTCGAAGCCTTGAGTATTTTCTGGAAAGCCCTGGAAGACCATCTGCTCGACCAGTCGCCGCCGATCATGA
Source organism: Pseudomonas sp. GW821-FHT03A09 (assembly GCF_059421065.1). Classification (NCBI taxonomy): domain Bacteria; kingdom Pseudomonadati; phylum Pseudomonadota; class Gammaproteobacteria; order Pseudomonadales; family Pseudomonadaceae; genus Pseudomonas; species Pseudomonas sp. GW821-FHT03A09. Next base: position 92,944 of record NZ_JBWKUX010000011.1, read on the forward strand.
CCTACAACCGCATGTTCTCGCTGTTCGGCGAAAACACTCCCGAGAATCTCAAGTTGCTCAGCGACCCGTTGCTGCGACCGATGTCGCACCTGATGATCGATGAGTTCCAGGATATCTCGCCGCAGATCGTGTCCTGGGTGCGCGCCAGCCTGCGCGAGATCCGCAGCCGTGGTCCGGCGATGCACGTCGGGCGTGGGGCGCAGCGCTCTTCACTATTGTGCGTGGGGGATGACTGGCAGTCGATTTACGGCTGGCGTGGCAGTTCGCCCAAGTACTTCATGGCGTTCAACACGGAGTTTCCATCACCCACCACCACCCGCGTGATGCTCGGCGAGAACTACCGCAGTCACCAGCACATCATCGACGCCGCCGAACATATTGTGCGCAGCGCCCCGGCGATTCCCGGCAAAAAGGCCAAGGCCAGCGGTACACCCAAGCCCTTGGTGCCGGTGGCTGTGCTGGAGCGTGATGAAGCGGCGCTGGGGCGTACGCTGCTGGAGCATTATCAAAGGGGTGAGTCGGTGTTGATGCTGTATCGAAAAAGTAGCGATAAGCTGCTGATTCAAGAGCATATTCAGTCGATTGTTAATGTGGATTCTAGCTTGCCACCACACGCTCGCAGGTTGAAACAGCTGACTTACCACAGCGCCAAGGGCCTGCAGGCGGATGCAGTTTTCCTACTCGGGGATTGCCAACACGTTACCAGCTCACCCTACAAGAATCAGGTTTACCGCATGGCCGGATTGGGCAAGGACGGTGACAGCGAACCCTACGACACCGCGCAAAAAGACGAAGTGCTGCGCCTCGCCTATGTCGGTATCACCCGGGCGGTCAGCCATTGTTATTGGTATGTGGAGAAGCCGGAAGGCCAAGGCGTGAACGTGCCGAGGGCATCGGAGCGGGTCGACGGCAAAAAAGCGTACTTCAATGATCAGCGCAGGTAGTTAGCCGATAAGCACATTGCCCATGTGGGAGCGGGCTTGCCCGCGAATGCGCTAGTCCTGATACAGACTCATCGACTGACACACCGCTATCCGGAGCAAGTCCTTAAATCAGGTTCAAGCGCGCAAAGACAGCGGTGGCACAAAAGACGCCAACTCATCCTCCACCGCCTCGATGATGCGTTCCACGTCGCTGGCATTCATCACGGCGGCGCAGGGGATGCCGGCGATGGCAATCAATGTCTCGCCGCTGGCACGGTCGAACAGGCGCACGATCATACTGCCAGGCGCATCCATGCTGCCTTCGAAACCCATCGGATGAAAATGCCAGCGCATAAGCTGGCAGGCGTTGGGGAACGTCACTTTGTTCATGTTGCCGTTCATGTTGCCCACCTTGTTCATTGAGCGCTTCCTTTTGCTCGCGGCAGGGGCCAAGACCTTCATTGGTCATGGTGTCGAAGACCTTCAAAATAGCATTCGTTCGCAACTGCCAGGTGAATTTTTGCGTCCCGTTCGGCGGTTGTTTTCGGACTCTTTGATATAGGTCATGTCCTACTTCAAACTGGGCAAAATGCCATTAGTGATAAGCTCCGATCAGCCATTGATTGAGCCGCTGAAGTTCGGCAATCTCAACCGTTTACCCGCCGCAGAGTCATACATGCCTGACATCGCCCCAGCCGATGATTGCCAAAACACCCACGCCACCGGTGAACTGGTGATGCGTCACCACCTGTGCTGGCGTCATCGGGACCTGGACGGGGTCATGTCCTACTACCATCCGGATATCCAGTACCACGACTTTTTCCAGAATCGCGTGGTGGGCCACGCCGAACTGCGTGAGTACCTGCAAGCCAGCATGCCTCGTGGGCCGGATGAGGCGATTGAGCACATCGACCGTATTCGCGCTGACGGTGATACGGCCTTCATCCAGTACCGCATCACCTTGCGGGGCGGCCAGGGGCTGGTGTCGTTCCGTACCAGTGAGGCGATAACCGTACGCGATGGGCTGATCTGGCGGGTCAATGAATATGCATCGCTGGTGCATGAACAACCCACCCAGGCCATGCGTCCGACTGTCAGCCGCCTGGGCTTGTCGCCCCAGCAATTGGGGCACATGGCCAACGACCTGCAGCATTACTTCCAGCAGCAACAGCCCTATCTCGATCCGGAGCTGGATTTGCAACGAGTGGCCAAGGAGTGTGGCTACAGCCGTAATCAGATTTCCTACCTGTTGAACCAGGTGCTGGGGCAAAGCTTCTACCGTTACGTCAACCAGGCGCGACTCCAGCATTTGCTGGCCGGATTGGACAAAGCGGTGCCGCCGATAAAGATCGATGACCTGGCGTTCGCTGCCGGTTTCAATTCGCTGTCGGCGTTTTACAGCGCGTTTCGCCAGCACACCGGGCACTCGCCCAAGGCCTACGTCAAGCAAATTTCTCTGCGTGCACGCGCGCAAGACAATTCATAACGGCACGCCCTAGGATCGCCCCTATCGAAACGAGGTTGGGGAGTTGGGCATGCCGGCATGGCGCAATATCAGTTTATGGATGGACCAGTTGGACGACCCGCTGTTGGCGCGGCCGGCACTGGCCCATGACCTGGACGTCAACGTGGCTATTATCGGCGCCGGCTACACCGGGCTATGGACCGCGTATTACCTGAAGCGCCAGGCGCCCGAGCTGAAAATTGCGATCATTGAAGCCCAAACGGCCGGTTTTGGTGCATCTGGCCGCAACGGCGGTTGGTTGATGGGCAACTTGCTGGGCGAAGACCGTTTGTTGGCGGGTCTCGCTGCGCAACAACGCCGTGCCTCTTTCGACTTGTTGCACGGCATCCCCGATGAAGTGGCTCAGGTGCTGGCCCGTGAAGGCATCGATTGCGACTATCGCAAAGGCGGTGTGCTGTACTGCGCCGCTCGCTACCCCGAGCAGGAAGGCAGCCTGCGCCGTTACCTGGACAAGCTCCATGCCCAGGGCCTCACTGAAGACGATTACCGCTGGCTGGACCCCCAACAGTTGGCCGAGCAGATCCGTATCGCCAAGCCCTATGGCGGTATCTATGCGCCCCATGTTGCGACTATCAACCCCGCCAAGCTGGTGCGCGGCCTGGCGCGCGTGGTGGAGAGCATGGGCGTGACGATCTACGAGAACAGCCCAGTGACCCACTGGCAGTCCGGCAGCCTGCGCACCACCCAGGCCAGCGTGCGTGCCGCCTGGGTGGTGCCGGCGGTGGAGGGTTACGCCAACACCTTGCCGCCACTGGGCCGTTATCAACTGCCGGTACAAAGCCTGATCGTCGCCACCGAACCGCTGTCCCCAGCGACCTGGGATGAAATCGGCTTGAGCCATGGCCAGGCGTTTGGCGAAAGCAGCCGTCAGGTCACCTATGGCCAGCGTTCGGCTGACAACCGCCTGGTGTTCGGTGCCCGTGGTGGCTACCAGTTTGCCGGCAAGTTACGGCACAACTTTAATCTGACCGACAGTGAGGTGGAGTTGCGTCGTTATCTGTTCGGCGAACTCTTCCCGCAGCTGAAGAAGGTGCGGATTACCCATTCCTGGGGTGGCAACCTCGGCATGTCACGCCACTTCCGACCGCACATGTTGTGTGACCACCAGACCGGCGTCGCGCTGTCCGGTGGTTATGGCGGGGAGGGCGTCGGTGCCACCAACCTGGGGGGGCGAACCTTGGCTGATCTGATCCTTGGCCTCGACACGCCGTTGACCACTCAGCCCTGGGTCATCCGCGAGCGTGGTCTGGACGCGCTCAAGGCCTGGGAGCCCGAACCCTGCCGCTGGTTGGGCTACAACGCGATCATTCGCAGTTTTGTCCATGAAGACCAGGTGTTGGCCAACCCCAATAGCGCGCCATGGCGGCGCAAGTTGGCCACCGGTGTGGCCGGTTTCATGGAAGGTTTCATGCATTAATCGTTTCACTCACACGGGAAAACCCATGAGCATCACTCAATTCAAAGACACGCTGAACGCCCACTTGCCGGACTCTGCACCAGTGGCCGTGCCCCTGGGCGAGCCCATTGCCGTGGCCTCGACCTTGAGCGTGGAACGCAACGACGGTGTCGAAACCGGCATCTGGGAATGCACCCCGGGCCGCTGGCGTCGGCAGATCAAGTCCCAGGAGTTTTGCCACTTTATCCAGGGGCGCTGCACCTTCACCCCCGACAGCGGTGAAGTGGTTCACATACAAGCCGGCGATGCACTGATGTTGCCAGCCAACAGTACCGGGATCTGGGACATCCAGGAGACCGTGCGCAAGACCTACGTGTTGATTCTGTAACGCTTTGATCCTTGATCGCCTGCCATAAAAACAGCCTTAAAACCGCCAGGAAATCGAACCATGAAAGCCATTGCCCTGTTGCCCTTGATGTTGGTGGCCTCTATCAGCCAGGCCGCCGAAACGGTGAAAATCTACAACTGGTCGGACTACATTGCGCCGGACACCACCAAGAACTTCCAGAAAGAGACCGGCATCGGTTTCACCTACGACGTGTACGACAGCAACGAGACCCTCGACGGTAAGTTGATGACCGGTAAATCGGGCTACGACGTGGTGTTCCCGTCCAACCACTTCATGGCCCGGCAGATCCAGGGCGGTGCGCTTAAAAAGCTCGACAAGAGCCAGTTGCCCAACTGGAAGAACCTCAACCCGGTACTGCTCAAGGCCCTGGAAAACAACGATCCGGGCAACACCCACGGTTTCCCGTACCTGTGGGGCAGCACCGGCATCGGCTACAACATCGACAAGGTCAAGGCCGTACTGGGCGACAATGCGCCGGTGGATTCCTGGGACTTGATCTTCAAGCCGGAAAACATGGCCAAGCTGCAAAAATGTGGGGTAGCGATCCTCGACAACGGCCCGGAACTGCTACCGGCTGCGCTGAACTACCTGGGCTTGCCGCACCACAGCAAGAAGCCTGAGGACTACAAAAAAGCCGAAGACCTGTTGATGAAAGTGCGACCGTATGTGGCGTACTTCCATTCCTCGAAATACACCGCCGACCTGGCCAATGGTGACATCTGCGTGGCCGTCGGCTTCTCCGGCGACATCCTGCAAGCCGAAAGCCGCGCCAAGGAAGCCAAGAACGGCGTGAACATCGGCTACAACATCCCCAAGGAAGGTGCCGCGATCTGGTTCGACATGGTTGCCATGCCCGCCGATGCGCCTGACGAAAAAGCCGGCTACGCGTTCATGAACTACCTGTTGCGCCCGGACGTGATGGCCAGCATCACCAACTACGTGCACTACGCCAATGGCAACAGCGCAGCAGACAGTCTGGTGGACCCGGCGATCAAGGCGGACACCAAGGTGTACCCAAGCCCGGACATGATGGGCAAGCTGTTTGCGCTGGAGGCAATGCCGTTGAATATCGACCGGGTGCGTACGCGGGTGTGGAACACCATTCGTACCGGCCGATAAACTCAGCGAAGAAGCCATGTGGGAGGGGGCCAGCTCCCACATTCGTCGGTAGTATTTCCCCAATCACCACCAATCTCCTGTGGGAGCTGTCGAGCTTTAGCGAGGCTGCGAAGGCAGCGGCACAGGCGACCTATTCATCGGCCGTACCGCCGCTTTCGCAGGCAAGCCCCTCCCACATTTAGACTGAGCAATATCCAGTGTCAGGGGTTTTCCAGGTCATGCCCCAACGACTGGATAAACAACGAAAACAGCTCCGGCTGTGACGAGATATCCAGTTTGGCGTACAGATGTCGCCGGTGCACCTTCACGGTATCCGGCGAGATCTTCAGGCGCTCAGCCATGGCCTTGGACGAGAACCCGCGCAACACCAGGCGGGCGACTTCCAACTCGCGCTCCGACAGCACACCGCTGCCGAAATGGCTCAGCGCATCCCGGATCTGGCTGTCCATCGCCGGCGCTCGTTCGGTGCTTTGTTGCCAATGTTGCTGCATCAACGGCAGCACCCACGCCGCCAGTGTGGTCATCAACCCGCTTTCATCGAAACTGAACCGCCGTTGCATGCCCAGGGACAACGACAGGGTGCCTGCGCCCGGCAGTTGCAGGATGAATTGCATCTCATCTTCCAAGACGTTGTCGTGGAAGTAGTTGAGGAAGTACTCACTCTGGCGAAAATGGTCCGGCGCCACTTCTTCCAGGCGGTACACGCCGCTGGCATACCCTTCGCGGCACGCCTGGAAAAACGGGTCGAGCAAATACAAGCCATTGAGGTACACCAGCATCGACGCCGGTTTGCTGCTGGGCTGGGCGTCGTACTCCTCCAGCGCCTGGGGCGGGCCCTCCAGTGGGTAGAAGATCGCCAGGGCGTTATCGAAGGGCAGGCACTGGTGCAGCAACAGCACCAGCTGTTTCCAGAACCGCTCGGTGCCGATCTGTGAGACGGTGCGCCCCAGCCCCGCATGCATGCCGATTTCCCTGAACAGGCTCATGTAACAGGCTCCCGCCGAACAAAAGATCGGCCAAGGGTTCGGCTTTTGTCGGGGGGCGTCAAGGGGAGTACGCCAATAGGGGAATTGGCTGGCACGACCCTGGCCGATACCTTCGGAATCATTCAGCGGGAAAAATATCCCGCAACCCATCAGATTTTTCGTTTCTGCCTCACACCAAAAACAACGACAGAGGATAACGATATGAGTGCTTCTCCCGCGCCAGATGGCGTGCTCAAGCCCACCTTGAGCGTCTTCGATGTGGTGGCCATCACCGTTTCGGCGGTCACGCCGGCCAGTTCCGTGTTTGTCATCGCGCCCTTTGCTATCCAGCAGGCCGGCAGCGGTGTGTTCCTCGCCTTTGTGATGGCCGCTTTGCTCGCGCTGATGTTCGCCTTCTGTTACGCCGAACTCGGCCGCGCCCACAACAGTGCTGGCGGTGAATATGTCTACGCCAAGCGCGTTTTTGGCGGCATGGCCGGTTATGCGACGTTTTTGACCGTGCTGGTGATGTTGCTGTTTATCCCGCCGGTGCTGGCAACGGGGGCCGCGACGTATCTCAATAACGCCTTGGGAACGAAATTCGATTCGCAAACCGTGGCCCTGGTGATCGTGGTGTGCAGCTACGCCCTGGGCATCCTCAATATCAAGCTCAATGCCTGGATCACCGGCACCTGCCTGCTGCTGGAAGTAGCGGCATTGTTGGTGATCGTGTTTATCGGCTTTGGCAACCCGGTGCAGCCGGCCAGTGTGCTGTTTCAGCCGCAGATCGTCGAAAACGGCATGCTCCATCTGGCCCCCTGGGCCTTGGTGATCGGCGCGGTCGGTATTGGCCTGTTTTCGTTCAATGGCTACGGCCCGGCAGTGCTCCTGGCCGAAGACATGAAGTGCGGCGGCAAAGGCGTACACAAAGCGGTGTTGTGGTCGCTGGGGCTGGTGGTGGTGATTGAGCTGGTGCCGATCACCGCGTTGCTGATCGGCGCGCCGTCGTTGAGTGCGATGATCAGCAGCCCGGACCCCATCGGTTATCTGTTGACCAGTCACGGCAATGAAACCCTGTCACGCCTGGTCAGCGCAGGCATCTTCCTCTCGGTGTTCAATGCCATTGTGGCCATCGTCATCCAGATCGGCCGCGTGGTGTTCAGCAGTGGCCGCGATGCACTGTGGACGCCCACCATCAACAAGCTGTTCACCCGTATTCACCCGCGCTGGGACTCACCCTGGCTGGCGACGCTGTTCCTGGCCGTGCCCTCGGCGTTGTTGAGCTTCAGCTCCAACCTGGCCGATCTCACCTCGTTCAGCGTGTTGCTGATCATGCTGGTGTACCTGGTGGTGGCGTTGAGTGCGCTGATGAGCCGGGTATTGCTGCGTGATCGCGAGCACCCTTACCGCATGCCGTTGTGGCCGCTGCCGGCGCTGTTGGCCGTGCTGGGCGCGGGTTATCTGCTGGTGACGTTGATCTATGCAGCGTCAGTGCGGGACATCATGATCATCATCGGTCTGCTTGCTACGTCGGTGATTCTGTATTGCATCAGTGGCCGGTTGAGTCCGGCGTTCCAGAAACTGTAAGGAGTGGTTATGCGTGCACGTCAATTGGGCATCACGTTGGGGCTGGGCACGCCCGGCGAATTGAATGCCATCACCGATGTTCCGGGCGTCCGGGTCGGCCACACCACGCTCAAGACCCGCATCGACGGCAAGCAGGTGCGCACCGGCGTCAGCGTGATCCAGCCGCGGGCCGGGGAGGCGCGTCATCAACCGTGCTTCGCTGGCTATCACGTGCTCAACGGCAACGGTGATGCCACGGGCCTTGAGTGGATCAGCGAAGCGGGGCTGCTGACCACGCCGTTGGCTATCACCAATACCCACAGCATCGGCATTGTGCGCGACACCCTGATCGCCCTGGAGCGCGAACGCCTGGCGGACCCGGCCGTGTATTGGTGCATGCCGGTGGTGATGGAAACCTATGACGGCCTGCTCAACGATATCTGGGGTCAGCACGTGAAACCCGAACATGTGCGCGACGCGTTGAACGCTGCCGAATCCGGCCCCGTGCAAGAGGGCGCGGTGGGCGGTGGCACCGGGATGATCTGCCACGAGTTCAAGGGCGGCATCGGCACCGCATCGCGGTGCTTGCCGACGGAGCAGGGCGGCTGGACCGTCGGTGTGCTGGTACAGGCCAACCACGGTAAGCGCCAGGAGTTACGCGTGGATGGTTACCCAGCGGGGCGCCATCTGATGGAAATTCCTTCGCCGTTTGCCGAGCGCGGTACGCCTGGCATGGGCTCGATTGTGGTGATCATCGCCACCGACGCGCCGCTGCTGCCACATCAATGCCAGCGTCTGGCGCAGCGCGCCTCCATCGGTATCGCCCGCACCGGTGGCGGCACCGAAGATTCCAGCGGCGACCTGTTCCTGGCCTTCGCCACCGGTAACCAGGATATACCCGCGGCCGATTACGGGCGCAAAGGCTTGCCCCTGAGCACCCCCCTGCACATGGTGAACAACGACCATATTTCGCCGCTGTTCAGCGCAGCGGCAGAAGCCGTGGAAGAGGCGATTATCAACGCTCTGTTGGCCGGTGAGGACATGAGCACCGAGGAGGGCGTCACGGTGCCGGGACTTGCCGGTGAGGTGCTAATTAGCGCATTGAATAAGTCTGGCTGGAGTGTGTCCCGGTAATCAGGGACAACGCACTTTAATAGTGCAAATAGTGGCTCTTTAATGTTGCTTATGACACCGTGTCAATATATTGGATCCATTAATCAAGTAAGCCGCTCAACTTGAGCGGCTTTACCTCTATTTAATATTTAAATAACAGTCGGCGACGAATTGCCGCGCAACGCCAATAGTCCCCAATAAATGCGGGATGCCACTTCCTCAAGTTGAATCTACGTCACATTTTCAGTGCGGAAATATTTGTAGACGAAAGATTTCAAGTTGTGTCAGTTTCGATACGCCTTCAAAAGAGGCGAGTGATAGGACGATCTCGCCCGCGAGGTTCCTATCGAACAAAGACTGATGCACTTGCAAACAAGGAAGTACGTTTATGTCAAAAGTAAAAGACAAAGCTATTGTTTCTGCAGCGCAAACCAGCACCGCGTATTCGCAGATCGATAGCTTCAGCCATCTGTACGACCGTGGCGGTAACCTCACAGTCAATGGCAAACCGTCCTACACCGTGGACCAGGCAGCCACCCAGCTGCTGCGGGATGGTGCCGCGTACAGGGACTTTGATGGCAACGGCAAGATCGATCTGACCTACACCTTCCTCACCTCGGCCACCCAGTCCACCATGAACAAACATGGTATCTCCGGGTTCAGCCAATTCAACGCCCAGCAGAAAGCACAGGCCGCACTGGCCATGCAATCCTGGTCGGATGTCGCCAACGTGACCTTTACCGAAAAGGCCTCCGGTGGTGATGCACACATGACGTTCGGCAACTACAGCAGTGGCCAGGACGGCGCAGCCGCCTTCGCTTACCTGCCCGGCACCGGCGCAGGCTACGACGGCACTTCGTGGTACCTGACCAACAACAGCTATACGCCGAACAAGACTCCGGACCTGAACAACTATGGCCGGCAGACCCTGACCCACGAAATCGGCCACACCCTAGGCCTGGCTCACCCTGGCGACTACAACGCCGGGAATGGCAACCCGACCTATAACGACGCGACCTATGGACAGGACACGCGTGGCTACAGCGTCATGAGTTACTGGAGCGAGAGCAACACCAACCAGAACTTCAGCAAAGGCGGTGTCGAAGCTTATGCTTCCGGCCCGCTGATCGACGACATCGCGGCGATCCAGAAGCTCTACGGCGCCAACTACGCTACCCGCGCCAGCGACACTACCTACGGGTTCAACTCCAACACCGGGCGTGATTTCTACAGCGCCACTTCCAATGCCGACAAGCTGGTGTTCTCGGTATGGGACGGTGGCGGCAACGACACCCTGGACTTCTCCGGTTTTACCCAGAACCAGAAGATCAACCTCAATGAAGCCTCGTTCTCCGACGTTGGCGGCCTGGTGGGCAACGTGTCCATCGCCAAGGGCGTCACCGTCGAGAACGCTTTTGGCGGTTCAGGCAACGACCTGATCATTGGTAACAGCGCAGCCAACATCATCAAGGGCGGTGCCGGCAACGACATCATCTACGGCGGTGGCGGTGCGGACCAACTGTGGGGCGGCGCCGGCAACGACACCTTCGTGTACGGTGCCAGCTCCGACTCCAAGCCAGGGGCGGCGGACAAGATCTTTGACTTCACCTCCGGTTCCGACAAGATCGACCTCACCGGTATTACCAAAGGTGCAGGCTTGAGCTTCGTCAATGCGTTCACCGGCCATGCCGGCGATGCTGTACTGACCTACGCCTCGGGTACCAACCTGGGGACGTTGGCAGTGGACTTCTCCGGGCACGGCGTGGCGGATTTCCTCGTCACCACCGTTGGCCAGGCAGCTGTCACCGACATCGTGGCTTGATGTAAAGCGCGCGGCGCCCCGGCGCCGCGCTCTATGATGGAGCAACTGATGCCACGTTTTTCCCATTTGATCGCCTGTGCTTCGCAGGTGTTGTTCGTATCGGCAGGAGCCCAAGCAATGGCGAGCAGTCTCGTGTTACCCACTACCGCCCAGTTGGCCGGGCATTGGGAGTTGAAGCAACAGGATCAGGTCTGTGCGCTGGACCTGCTGGAGCAGGCCAATGCCCTGGCGGGCGATGTGGCCTGTGTTGAGCAATGGCTGGGTGATAAACCCCTGACGTGGTCACCGACTCCGGACGGAATCTGGCTGATGAATGCCGAAGGCACCGGCATTACCCATTTGAATCGCCAGAAAGAAGGCGAATATAAAGGGCGAACGCCGTCAGGTTCGGAAGTTGTATTGCAACGAACACCTTAGTTAACAGTTATAAGCATATAACTAGATTTTTATAGTTGGCCGTCCCTTGTCTAGGGGCTCGGGCAACTATTGCGCGTAATTCGCTTCAGGGAAGATCAGAAGATATGGCGAAGTCCCATGCGGTTGCGCCCTTATTCAGGGCGCTAGGTGAATACAAGAGTATTTTGATCAGCATCGGCTGTTTCACCGCATTGATTAACCTGTTGATGCTGGTGCCGTCGATTTACATGTTGCAAGTGTATGACCGCGTGCTGTCCTCCCAGAATGAAACCACCCTGGTGATGTTGACGCTGATGGTCGTGGGCTTCTTTGCCTTTATCGGCACCCTGGAAGTCGTGCGCAGTTTTATCGTGATCCGTATCGGCAGCCAGTTGGAGCGGCGTTTCAACTTGCGCGTCTACAAGGCGGCTTTCGAGCGCAACCTGCAGCGCGGCCAAGGGCATGCCGGGCAGTCCCTGGGCGACTTGACGGTGATCCGCCAATTCATCACCGGGCCTGCGCTGTTCGCGTTTTTCGATGCGCCGTGGTTTCCCATCTACCTGTTCGTGATTTTCCTGTTCAACGTATGGCTGGGCGTATTGGCGACAGCGGGCGCGGTAATCTTGATCGCGCTGGCCTGCCTGAATGAATACCTGACCAAGAAGCCTTTGGGTGAGGCGGGCGCCTTTTCCCAGCAGTCGACCCAGTTGGCCACCAGCCATTTGCACAACGCCGAGACGATCCAGGCCATGGGCATGCTCGGTGCCTTGCGCAAGCGCTGGTTCGCCGTGCATTCGCAATTTCTCGGCTATCAGAACAAGGCCAGCGACACCGGTTCGGTGATTACCTCGCTGAGCAAATCATTGCGCCTGTGCCTGCAATCCCTGGTGTTGGGGTTGGGCGCTTTCCTGGTGATCAAAGGTGATATGACCGCCGGCATGATGATCGCCGGTTCCATTCTCATGGGGCGCGTGCTCAGCCCTATCGACCAACTGATTGCCGTGTGGAAGCAGTGGAGTTCGGCCAAGCTGGCCTACCAGCGCCTTGATGACCTGCTGCGCGAGTTTCCCCCAGAAGTCGAACAGATGGCATTGCCGGCACCCCAAGGTCAGGTGAGTTTCGAGCAGGTCAGCGCAGGCCCGCCGGGGCGACGCCTGGCGACCCTGCATCAAGTCAGTTTCAACCTGGGTGCCGGCGAAGTGCTGGGCGTGCTCGGTGCGTCGGGCTCGGGTAAATCCACCCTGGCCCGCGTGCTGGTCGGTGTGTGGCCGACCCTTTCCGGCACTGTGCGCCTCGACGGCGCCGACATTCACCGCTGGGACCGCGACGACCTCGGCCCGCATATCGGCTATTTGCCCCAGGACATCGAGCTGTTCAGCGGCAGCATCGCCGATAACATCGCGCGTTTTCGCGATGCCGATCCGGAACTGGTGGTGAAGGCCGCGCAACAAGCCGGGGTGCACGAGCTGATCCTGCGCTTGCCCCAGGGTTACGACACCCTGTTGGGTGACAACGGCGGCGGTCTGTCCGGCGGCCAGAAGCAACGGGTGGCCCTGGCCCGTGCACTGTACGGCGCACCGCGCTTGATTGTGCTGGATGAACCCAACTCCAATCTCGACACCGTCGGCGAAGCGGCCCTCGCCAGTGCCATCGTGCAAATGAAAGCCCAGGGCTCCAGCGTCGTACTGGTGACGCACCGCTCTTCAGCGTTGGCTCAGGCCGACAAATTAGCGGTACTTAACGAAGGGCGGTTGCAGGCGTTCGGGCCGAGCCAGGAAGTGCTGCGCGCCTTGTCGGGCCAGCAGGAAGCACCACGGGAAAAGGCCGGTGTGAGCCTTAGCCGTCAGTATCAAGCCGGAAGGAACCCAGGCGCATGAGCAGCATGACCTTTGAACCCCGTTTTAAAGAGCGCGACGCCGGATTCTTCGTGAAAATGGGCTGGTGGCTGACGATTGTCGGCGCTGGCGGTTTTTTTCTCTGGGCCAGCCTGGCTCCGCTGGACCAAGGCATTCCGGTGCAAGGCACGGTCGTGGTGTCGGGCAAGCGTAAAGCCGTGCAAACCCTCAGCCCCGGTGTGGTCAGCCGGATTCTGGTGAAGGAGGGCGAGCAAGTGAAACAGGGCCAGCCGCTGTTTCTGCTTGACCAGACCCAGCATCAAGCCGACGTGCAGTCGCTGCAGGCTCAATACCGCATGGCCTGGGCGAGTGTGGCGCGGTGGCAGAGCGAGCGCGATAACCAAGCCAACGTCAGCTTTCCCGCCGAGTTGAGTGCCAACCCCGATGCTGCCCTGGCGTTGGTACTTGAAGGCCAGCGTCAACTCTTCAGCAGTCGCCGTGAAGCATTTGCCCGTGAACAAGCGGGGATTCGCGCGAATATCGAAGGCGCTACCGCGCAGTTGGATGGCATGCGCCGTGCCCGCAGCGACCTGACCGCCCAGGCGCAATCCCTGCGCGAGCAACTGAGCAACCTGCAACCCCTGGCCGACAACGGCTATATCCCGCGCAACCGGCTGATGGACTATCAGCGTCAGCTGTCCCAAGTCCAACAGAACCTGGCGCAAAACACTGGGGAAAGCGGTCGGGTGGAGCAGGGCATCCTCGAGTCCCGGCTCAAGTTGCAGCAGCACAGCGAGGAATATCAAAAGGAAGTGCGCAGCCAACTGGCCGACGCGCAATTGCGCAGCCTGACCCTGGAGCAGCAACTGACTTCGGCGGGTTTCGACCTGCAACACAGCGAAATCAACGCACCCGCCGACGGCATTGCGGTCAACCTCGGCGTGCATACGGAAGGCGCCGTGGTGCGTGCAGGCGAAACCCTGCTGGAAATCGTGCCCCAGGGCACGCGCCTGGAGGTAGAAGGGCACTTGCCGGTGCATCTGGTGGACAAGGTGGGTACCCATCTCCCGGTCGACATCCTCTTCACCGCCTTCAACCAGAGTCGCACCCCACGTGTGCCGGGCGAAGTCAGCCTGATCTCCGCCGACCAGATGCTCGATGAAAAGACTGGCCAGCCTTACTACGTGCTGCGCACCAGCGTCAGCGACGCCGCGCTGGAAAAACTCCACGGCCTGGTGATCAAGCCGGGCATGCCCGCCGAGATGTTCGTGCGTACTGGCGAGCGCTCATTGCTCAATTACCTGTTCAAGCCGCTGCTCGACCGCGCCGGCTCTGCGTTGACCGAGGAATGAGCATGAAGTCAGTGTTCATCACCTTGCTGTTGGCCTGCGGCAGTGCCCAGGCGGCCATGGGGCCGTTCGATGTGTACGAACAGGCCCTGCGCAACGACCCGGTATTTCTCGGCGCGATCAAGGAGCGCGACGCCGGCCTGGAAAACCGCACCATCGGTCGCGCCGGGCTGCTGCCGAGGCTGTCCTACAACTACAACAAAGGCCGCAACAACTCCGAGGCTCACCTGCCGGACGGGCGTGGCGGCAGCTACCGCGATGATCGCAACTACAACAGCTACGGTTCCACCTTCAGCCTGCAACAGCCGTTGTTCGACTACGAAGCCTATGCCAACTACCGCAAGGGCGTGGCCCAGGCGCTGTTTGCCGATGAGAGCTTTCGTGACAAAAGCCAGGCGTTGCTGGTGCGGGTGCTGAGTTATTACACCCAGGCGTTGTTCGCCCAGGACCAGATCGACATCGCCCGCGCCAAGAAGAAAGCCTTCGAACAACAGTTCCAGCAGAACCAGCACCTGTTCCAGCAAGGCGAGGGCACCCGCACCGACATCCTCGAGGCCGAGTCCCGTTATGAACTGGCCACCGCCGAAGAGATCCAGGCGCTGGATGAGCAGGACGCGTCCCTGCGGGAACTGGGGGCGTTGATCGGCGTGCAGAGCGTCAACATCAATGACCTGGCGCCGCTGAACCAGAGCTTTGCCGCCTTCACCTTGACCCCGGCCAACTACGACACCTGGCATGAACTGGCTATCAGCAATAACCCGACGCTCGCGTCCCAGCGCCAGGCCGTCGAGGTCGCCCACTATGAAGTGGAACGCAACCGTGCCGGGCATTTGCCGAAGATCACCGCCTATGCCAGCTCGCGCCGGCAGGAGTCCGACAGCGGCAACACCTACAACCAGCGCTACGACACCAACACCATCGGCGTCGAGTTCAGCCTGCCGTTGTATGCCGGTGGTGCCGTCTCGGCGTCCACCCGCCAGGCCAACCGTGCGATGGAACAGGCCGAGTACGAGCTGGAAGGCAAGACCCGCGAAACCCTGATCGAGTTGCGCCGTCAGTTCAGTGCTTGCCTGTCGGGGGTGAGCAAATTGCGCGCCTATCAAAAGGCCCTGGTGTCGGCCGAGGCGCTGGTGGTGTCGACCAAGCAAAGCATCCTCGGCGGTGAGCGGGTCAACCTCGATGCACTGAACGCCGAGCAGCAGTTGTACAGCACCCGTCGCGACCTGGCCCAGGCGCGTTATGACTACCTGATGGCCTGGACCAAATTGCACTACTACGCAGGCAACTTGCGTGACACCGACCTGGCGAAAGTCGATGAGGCCTTCGGCCCGGTGAAGTGAGCACCTATAAAAACAATAAGGATGGTTTAGATGATCACCGATTCACCACGCTTCAAACCCTTTACCGCAGGCTCATTGCTGCTGTTGTCCGTTGCGGCGCAGGCGGCTTACACCGAGACCGGCCAACCGGGTGACCCCGCCAGTTGGCGTACCGCCGAGTTCCAGAGTGACTGGGGCCTGGGGCGCATGAAGGCTGATGAAGCCTACGCCGCCGGCATCACAGGCAGTGGCGTCAAGATCGGTGCCCTGGACTCGGGCTTCGACCCCAATCACCCGGAAGCTTCCAAGGACCGCTATCACCCGGTCACGGCCACCGGCACCTACGTCAATGGCAGCCCGTTCAGCACCACCGGCGCACTCAACCCCAACAACGACTCCCACGGCACCCACGTCACCGGTACCATGGGCGCGGCCCGTGACGGCGTGGGCATGCATGGCGTGGCCTATAACGCGCAGATCTACGTCGGCAATACCAACGCCAACGACAGTTTCCTGTTCGGCCCGACCCCGGACCCCAAGTACTTCAAGACGGTGTACACCGCCCTGGTGGATTCCGGGGTGCGCGCCATCAACAACAGTTGGGGCAGCCAGCCCAAGGACGTCAGCTACCAGACCCTCGGTGATCTGCACGCCGCCTATGCCCAGCATTACAACCAGGGCACCTGGCTGGATGCAGCGGCAGACGTGGCCAAGGCCGGTGTCATCAACGTGTTCAGTGCCGGCAACAGCGGTTATGCGAATGCCAGCGTGCGCTCGGCACTGCCGTATTTCCAACCGGAACTGGAAGGGCATTGGCTTGCGGTATCGGGCCTGGATAAAGCCAACAACCAGAAGTACAACAAGTGCGGCATCGCCAAATATTGGTGCATTTCCACCCCTGGCGCGCTGATCAACAGCACCATCCCCGACGGTGGCTACGGCGTGAAATCCGGCACGTCGATGTCGGCACCCCATGCCACTGGCGCGCTTGCGCTGGTGATGGAACGCTATCCGTACATGAGCAATGAGCAGGCGTTGCAGGTGTTGCTGACCACCGCTACGCAGCTCGATGGTTCGATCACCCAAGCCCCCAACACCACCGTCGGCTGGGGTGTGCCGGACTTGGGCCGGGCGATGCACGGGCCGGGGCAACTGCTGGGCGCGATGAACGTGAACCTCGCGGCCGGGCAAGGCGATGTGTGGAGTAATGGCATCACGGATCAGGCACTGATCCAGCGACAGGCCGAAGACCGTGCCGAGCACGTTGCCTGGCAGCAAACCCTGATCGACAAGGGCTGGCAAAACGGTGTGGCCGCCAATGCCAGCCAACAGGACAAGACCGATTACGCCATTGGCACCGCACGAGACCAGGCCGCCGCCAACCGCGTGTACGAAGGCAGCCTGATCAAATCCGGTGCGGGCCGATTGGTGCTCAGCGGTGACAGCACCTATCGCGGCGCGACCACGGTCAACGGTGGCTTGTTGGCCGTCAATGGTTCGCTGGCGTCGGCGGTGACCGTCAACGACAGCGGCACCCTCGGCGGCTCGGGGCGGATCGCGGCATTGTCCGTGAACAACGGCGGCAGCGTGGCGCCGGGCAACTCGGTGGGCACCTTGCAGGTGGCGGGGGATGTGAACCTGGGGGCGGGCTCGACGTACGCCGTGGAGCTGACACCCACCAGCAGCGACCGCATTGTCGTGGGCGGCAAAGCCGTATTGGGCGGCGGCACTGTGACCCTGGCGCTGGAAAACAGCCCCACGTTGCTCAGCCAGAGCCAGGTCCAAAGCCTCATCGGCCGTCAATACAACATCCTGCAGGCGGCGGGCGGCGTTCAAGGGCAGTTCGGCCAGGTGCTGCCCAACTACCTGTTCCTCGGCGGCACACTCGACTATGCGGCCAACGGTGTGCGGCTGGATGTAGGGCGCAATAACGCTACGTTCGCCAGCGTGGCTGCCACCCGTAACCAGCGCAATGTTGCCGCTGCGGTCGAGCAATTGGGCGCGGGTAATCCGGTGTATGAAAGCGTGTTGCTCTCGGATTCGGTCGCTGCGGCCCGACAAGGCTTGCAGCAGCTGTCCGGCGAGATCTACCCGGCCATTGGTGCGATGTTGATCAACGACAGCCTGCAACTGCGCGATGCCGTGGGCGAGCGCCTGCGCAATGTGCCAGTGAACGGTGAGCGCAACCTGTGGCTCAAGGCCCTCGGCGCCTGGGGCAAGACCGACAGCCGCAGCGAAACGGCGGGCTCGACCACCTCCATCGGCGGCCTGTTGGCCGGTGTAGACGGCGCGTTGGATGAGCAGACCCGCATCGGTGTGGTCGCCGGCTACAGCGACAGTTCGTTGAACATGGGCAGTGGCACTCACTCATCAGCGTCCATCGACAGTTACCACCTCGGCGCGTATGCCGGGCGTGAGCTGGGCGACTGGCGTGTGAGTGTCGGCGGTGCTTACAGCTGGCATCGCGGCGATGTGAAACGTGACCTGCAATACGGCGCTGTCAGTGGCAAGCAAAAGACCAAGCTGGATGCGCGCACGGCGCAGCTGTTCACCGAAGCGGCCTACCGCATTCACCTGCAACCGTTGGCGCTGGAACCGTTCGCCAACCTGGCCTACGTGCACCTGGACAGTGACTCGTTCCACGAAAAGGGCGACGCCGCCGCACTGAAACGCGGCAGCGATCGGCGTGATGCGGTGCTCAGTACCTTGGGTGTCCGCGCGCTGAAAACCCTGGCGCTGAACGATCACCAACAGCTCGAACTTTCGGGCTCGCTGGGCTGGCAGCACAGCCTCACGGCGGTGGAATCCGAAGAACACTTGGCGTTTGTCGCCGGCGGGCCGTCCTTCGCCGTAGGTAGTTCGCCGTTGCTGCGCGATGCGGCGCTGGTAGGCGTGCAGGCCAGCCTGGCGTTGAGCCCATCGACACGGGTCAACCTGGATTACAACGGCCAATTGGGTGGCCGGGAGAAAACCCAGGGGGTGGGTTTGAGCCTCAACTGGCAGTTTTAGGCACACCACAGATCAAAAGGTGGGAGGGGGCTTGCCCCCGATAGCGGAGTGTCAGACGCCAGATGTGTTGACTGATACACCCTCATCGGGGGCAAGCCCCCTCCCACAGTGGTCGGTGGTGACGGGTTGAGATTTTGATTTCCAAAAAAGTGCAATAAGAAAACTAAGGAAGGTCACCGTGAACAAACGAACTATCGCCACTCACACAGGCCCGGGCTACCCGCTCAAGGCTCTGAGCCGCGTGCCATACGGCGCGTTGCTGTGCTGCCTGGCAAGCTTGGGAACCGCCCAGGCCGCACCCTATGTGGAAACCGGCAAGCTGGGCGACGCCGCCAGTTGGCGCAGCAATGAATTCAAGGCCGACTGGGGCCTGGGGGCTATTAACGCCGACACGGCCTACGCGGCAGGCTACACCGGCAAAGGCGTCAAGCTGGGCATCTTCGACCAGCCGGTGTACGCCCAGCACCCGGAGTTCGCCAGCCCCGACAAAGTGGTGACGATTGTCACCGAGGGCATCCGCCAATACACCGACCCCTACATTCCGGTAAAGGCCGGTGATGCGTTCCGTTATGACGGCACGCCGTCCCAGGACTCTAACGGCAAGTTGGGCAACCACGGCACCCACGTTGGCGGGATTGCCGCCGGCAACCGCGATGGCGGGCCGATGCACGGTGTGGCGTTCAACGCGCAGATCCTCAGTGCGGAAAACGGCGACCCCGGGCCGGAAGACGGCATCATCCTCGGCAACGACGGCGCGGTGTACAAGGCCGGCTGGGATGGGTTGGTCGCCAGTGGCGCACGGATCATCAACAACAGTTGGGGCATCGGGATCGGCGACCAGTACGCCAAGGGCGGCCGCGATCCTGCGTACCCGAACTTCACCGTCAATGAAGCCCAGGCGCAGTTCAACAACATTCGGCCGATTCTCGGCACGTTGGCCGGCGGTGCTTATCAAGGTGCCATCGATGCGGCTCGCAGCGGCGTGCTGACGATCTTCGCGGCCGGTAACGACTACAACCGCAACAACCCGGATGCGATGTCGGGCCTGGCGTACTTTGTGCCGGAGATCGCGCCGAACTGGCTGTCGGTCGCGGCGTTGCAGCAAAATCCGGACACCACCAGTACCACGCCGTATGTGATCAGCACGTTCTCGTCACGCTGTGGCTATGCGGCCAGTTTTTGCGTGTCGGCACCCGGCACCAAGATCTTCAGTTCGATCATCAATGGCACCAACCTGGACAATCTCACCAGCACCTGGGCCAACAAGAATGGCACCTCCATGGCCGCGCCCCATGTGGCCGGCGCGGCGGCGGTGCTGATGGAGCGCTTCCCGTACATGAGCGGCGAGCAAGTCTCCACCGTGCTGAAAACCACCGCCACCGACCTCGGCGCGCCGGGCATCGACTCGCTGTATGGCTGGGGCATGATCAACCTGGGCAAGGCGGTCAACGGGCCAGGCATGTTCATCACGGCGGAGGATATTCCGGCTGAGTTCCGTATCAACGGGGCTTACGGCAGCGGGCAGTTCGTCGCCGATCTACCGGGCGTCGGTGCGGTGGTGGATGCCGGCAAACCCACCCAGCGCCTGTGCACCGACGTGCATTGCGGGCGGGATGTGTGGAGCAATGACATCTCGGGTCACGGCGGCCTGACCAAACAGGGCATCGGCACATTGGTGCTGACCGGCACCAACACCTACAGCGGACCGACGTTGGTCAACCAGGGCTTGCTGGCGATCAATGGCTCAGTCACCTCCGATGTCACCGTCAGCCAGGGTGGCGTTGTTGGCGGCTCCGGGCATGTCGGCTCGTTGGCTGCGAAAAGCGGCGGCACGGTGGCACCGGGTAATTCCATCGGCACCCTGAATGTGGCGGGCAATGTCACGTTCGACGCCGGCTCGACCTACGCGGTGGAGTTGTCGCCGACCAGCAGCGACCGCATTGTCGCGGGTGGCACGGCCACGCTGAATGGCGGCACCGTGACCCTGGCCCTGGAAAACAGCCCGACCTTGTTGAGTGTGGCCCAGGCCGAAAGCCTGGTGGGTCGCCAATACAACATCCTGCAAGCCGCTGGCGGTATCACCGGCAGCTTCGGTGCGGTATTGCCTGACTACCTGTTCATCGGTGGCACCTTGAACTATGCCGCCAATGGCGTGCAGTTGGACGTGGCCCGCACCAACAGCTTCGCCAGCGTCGCCGCGACCCCCAACCAACGTGCGGTGGCCTCGGCTGTCGAGCAATTGGGCGCGGGTAACGCGGTGTATGAAAGCCTGCTGTTGGCGCCGAATGCCGCCTCGGCACAAGGTGCATTCCAGCAACTGAGCGGTGAGATCTACCCGGCCTTGCAGAGCGCGCTGATCAACGACAGCCGTTATGTGCGTGAAGCGGTGGGCGAACGTCTGCGCAACGGCGAGATGGGCGCTACCAGCGCTACCCTCGACAGCCGTGGCAACGTGTGGGTCAAGGCGCTGGGCGCGTGGGGCAAGACCGACAGCCGCAGCGACACGGCGGGCTACACCACCTCCATCGGTGGCATGCTCGCTGGGGTGGATGGTGCACTGGATGAGGCCACTCGTATCGGCGTGGTCGC
Organism: Pseudomonas sp. GW821-FHT03A09; assembly: GCF_059421065.1. Classification (NCBI taxonomy): domain Bacteria; kingdom Pseudomonadati; phylum Pseudomonadota; class Gammaproteobacteria; order Pseudomonadales; family Pseudomonadaceae; genus Pseudomonas; species Pseudomonas sp. GW821-FHT03A09. The sequence goes on from NZ_JBWKUX010000011.1 coordinate 114,279, forward strand.
CGGCTACAGTGACACCTCGTTGAACATGGGCAGCGACACCCACAGCCGTGCCTCGGTCGACAGCTACCACTTGGGCGCGTATGCCGGGCATGAAATCGGCGCCCTGCGCCTGAGCGGTGGCGCGGCGTACAGCTGGCATCGCGCCGATGTGAAGCGTGACCTGCAATACGGCGCTGTTTCCGGCAAACAGAAAGCCAAGGTCGACGCCAGCAGCACCCAGGTATTTGGCGAAGCGGCTTACCGCATCAACCTGCAACCACTGGCCCTGGAGCCGTTCGCCAACCTGGCCTACGTGCACCTGGACACCGATGGCGTTACCGAGAAGGGCGATGCCGCCGCACTGAAAAGCCGTGACGACAGCCGTGACGTGGTGTTGAGCACCTTGGGCGCACGTGCGTTGAAGACCCTCAACCTGAACGACCACCAACAGCTTGAACTGTCCGGCACCCTGGGCTGGCAGCACAACCTGAGCCGCGTGGGTTCCGAGCAGCATCTGGCATTTGCCTCGGGCGGTCCGTCGTTTACGGTGGAAAGTGCGCCGATGGTGCGTGACGCAGCACTCGTAGGCGCGCGGGTCAGCCTGGCGTTGAGCAAGGACGCGCGGGTGAACTTTGACTACAACGGCCTGCTGGCCAGCAAAGAGAACGTCCACGGGGTGGGCTTGAGCCTCGACTGGGCGTTCTAAAGAGGCACGACTCTTAGCTTGAAGATTGGGCTTATGTGGGAGCGGGCTTGCTCGCGAATGCGGTGATTCAGCCAATGAATCTGTTAACTGACACGCCGCTTTCGCGAGCAAGCCCGCTCCCACTTTTGGATCGCGGGGCATCAGAAGGTGTTTTGGCTTTCTCGAAAAATCCAACAACAGAGAGGCACTACCATGGGTATCTTTGACTATAAAAACCTCGGCACCGAGGGCTCCAAAGCATTGTTTGCCGATGCCATGGCAATCACGCTGTATTCCTACCACAACCTGGATAACGGCTTTGCCGTGGGCTACCAGCACAATGGTTTCGGCCTCGGCCTGCCGGCCACGCTGGTCACGGCGTTGCTGGGCAGTACGGACTCCCAAGGCGTGATTCCCGGGATTCCGTGGAACCCCGACTCGGAAAAAGCCGCCCTTGAGGCGGTGCAAAAAGCCGGGTGGACGCCCATCAGTGCAAGCACCCTGGGTTACGAGGGCAAGGTCGATGCGCGGGGCACGTTCTTCGGTGAAAAGGCTGGCTACACCACGGCCCAGGTCGAGGTGCTGGGCAAGTACGATGACGCCGGCAAGTTGCTGGAAATCGGCATCGGTTTTCGCGGTACATCAGGGCCACGGGAATCCTTGATCAGCGACTCCATCGGCGACGTGATCAACGATCTGCTCGCCGCATTGGGCCCTAAGGATTATGCAAAAAACTATGCCGGCGAAGCCTTCGGTGGCTTGCTCAAGAACGTCGCCGACTACGCCAGCGCCCAGGGTTTGAGCGGCAAGGACGTGGTGGTCAGCGGCCACAGCCTGGGCGGGTTGGCGGTCAACAGCATGGCAGACTTGAGCAACAACAAGTGGGGCGGCTTCTACACGGACGCCAACTACGTGGCCTATGCCTCGCCGACCCAGAGCGCTGGCGACAAGGTGCTCAATATCGGCTACGAGAACGATCCGGTATACCGCGCCCTGGACGGCGCATCCTTCAACCTGTCGTCCCTGGGTGTGCATGACAAGCCTCATGAGTCGTCCGCCGACAATATCGTCAGTTTCAACGACCATTACGCCTCGACGCTGTGGAATGTATTGCCATTCTCCATCCTCAACCTGCCGACCTGGATTTCCCATTTGCCTACCGGTTATGGCGATGGCATGACACGTATTCTTGAGTCCGGGTTCTACGACCAGATGACCCGCGACTCCACGGTGATCGTCGCCAACCTGTCCGACCCGGCGCGGGCCAACACCTGGGTGCAGGACCTCAACCGCAATGCCGAGGCTCACAAGGGCAACACCTTCATCATCGGCAGTGACGGTAACGACCTGATCAAGGGCGGCAAGGGCGTGGACTTTATCGAGGGCGGCAAGGGCAATGACACTATCCGTGACAACAGTGGGCATAACACCTTTCTGTTCAGCGGCCACTTTGGCAACGACCGGGTAATCGGCTACCAATCCACGGACAAGCTGGTGTTCAAGGACGTGGAGGGGAGCACCGACCTGCGTGACCATGCCAAAGTGGTCGGCGCGGACACGGTGCTCACCTTTGGCGCCGACTCGGTGACCTTGGTCGGCGTTGGGCATGGCGGCCTATGGGCAGATGGCGTCAGCATCGGCTGATCAACGCCAATGGTGCCCCCGCCAGCCGCCATCCCAGTGCGGCCGGTGGGGGTAGCCATAACCGTAGTAGGGATGTGGATAGTAATAAGGCCGCGGGCCGTAACCCCAATGCCCGTAATAGATGGGCGGTGGAGGGGACTGCACCACGATCACCCGTGGTGGCTGGCGGATGATGATGGTATCGGCAAACACCGGTGCACTGACCATGGCCGCCAGGGTCAGGGGAATGAGTAAAAGCGCGCGTACCGCTCGGGACATGCGTGCCATGGCCGTGATTCTCCGTACTGCCACCTTCGAAGATGAAGTTGGCTTATCGGTTAAACGCAGCCGCGTGGAAAATCCTTCGGTAAATAAATCTTTAGCTTCCCAACGCGACGGATCGGTCGGTGCGCGCGCGTTTAACGATCAAGCGAACCGTTTCGCGTGATGACGTGGGAGGAGCCGAACATGTCCCGTTTGCGATTGCTGCTGTGCGCCCTGGTCCTGCTGGGGTTGGGTGGGTGTGCGGTGTACCCGGCGTATCCGGGGCCGTGCTGCTATCGTCCGTACTACCACTCGTACTATTACCATCCCTACTATCACCCGTATTACCACCCGTACTACCGGTATTGAGCGATTGGTCGCGCTAAACAAAAAGCCCCGCATTTGCGGGGCTTTTTGTTGTCATTTTTCTTTGATGACGGTCGCCACATCCGCGGCTTTCACGCGTACATGCTTGCCAGCGATGTCGGTGAACTCATAGAAACCATCGGCTGTTTTGGTATTGGGGATGTCTTTGGTCAAATACTGCGTGCCATTTTGCAAGGTCACCACGGTTTGCGTCGCGCAACCGGTCAATAGCAGAAAAGTGAGTGCAACCAGTGGCAGACCCAAATTCTTCATGTTCATTACCCTTAGCCTTAACCCTGAAAAATCCCGCAACCTATGGCTACGGGCCATAAATGTTACGCCATCAACTGAGCTATCTGATCACTTTTATACAAAAAGTTGCGTACGCCATTTATCTATTACCGATTGCAACAGCCGGTTTGGGACGGCACTCTGTATGCATAACCAGTATTAAGTCAGCGCGTGACATGGCCAATCCCCTCGACGATCCCTTGTATTACCTGCATAACTTCCGCCAAGTGCTGCTCTGGCTGCGGCAGCGCTATGCCGATTTGCTCGACGCGGACGAAGTGCATTTTATTCAGCAATTCGACAGCTTGCCCCAAGCGTCTCAGGCGCTGCTGGTACGCATGGTGATGCGCAAGGGTGTGCATTTTCGGGCGAGCAAACTCAATTACGTCGAAATTGGCTGTACCCACACGGCGGCGCTGACGCTGGTGGAGCAGGGGTGGGTCGATGACCAAGGCGAGCTGGGCTTTGCAGCCTTGTTTGCGTTACTGCAAAAAGGCGAAATCCTCGAGGTCTTCAAGCCATGGATCGAACAACCCAAGGGTAATAAGACGGACTGGCTGGAGGGGCTGGCCGCCCGGTTTACCGAGAACCGAAGTTTTGCCCAATGGTGCCCGGGCCTGGACGATGCCCTCTACAGCCTCACCGTGATGGACCTGTGCGACCGATTGCGGCTGATGTTCTTTGGCAATCTTCACCAGGACTGGTCGGAGTTCGTGCTGGCGGACCTGGGCATCTACACCTATGAGAAGGTCGAGTTTTGCGCGCAGTCCCGTGGCTTGCGTCACCGTGAGGATGTTCACGGCTTTCTGTTCCTGCACCAGTGCCAGCAGGCGTTTGAAGCGGGGGAGGCGGTGGACGCTGTATTGGCGCAAATCGCCACCTTTGCCACCGACAACCCTTGGCTGGAAAAACGCCGCGCCAAGCTGTTGTTCCAGATCGGCCACGCTTGCGAACGCAGCGCCGAGTTGGACGTGGCGCAACGTATCTACCGCCTGTGCGCCTACCCCGGCGCACGTTCACGGCTGATTCGCGTGCTGGAACGCCAGGAGGACTATGCCCAGGCCATGACCCTGGCGTGCGCCGCGCAACAGGCACCGGAAAGCGCTGCCGAACAGCAACACCTGCTGCGTGTGTTGCCACGTCTGCGCCGCAAGCTGGGGGAGCCGGCGTTGCCCAAGGCCAAGCCCCGCGCCGTCACACGCCTGGACCTGGCCTTGGCGCTGCCCGAGCCGCTGGTGTCGGTGGAGTACTGCGTCCAGGCCCATCTCAGCGAGCCGGACGCACCGGTGCACTACGTCGAGAATGGCCTGATCAATTCGTTGTTCGGGCTGTTGTGCTGGGACGCGATTTTCGCGCCGTTGCCGGGTTCATTCTTTCACCCGTTCCAACGTGGGCCGGCGGATTTGCACAGTGAGGATTTTCATCAGCGCCGCGCTCCGCTGTTCGCCGCTTGTTTTGAGCAACTGCAGGATGAGCGCTACAAGACCCGCATCCGCCAGCGCTACGCGGACAAATGGGGCATCCAGTCACCTTTCGTGTTCTGGAACCTGCTCAGCGAAGAGCTGTTGGAGCAGGCGTTGGAATGCCTTCCCGCCGAGCATCTGCGTTACTGGTTCGAACGGTTACTGTTGGATATCCGCGCCAACCGCGCCGGTATGCCGGACTTGATCCAGTTCTGGCCCGCGCAAAAAACCTACCGCATGATCGAAGTGAAGGGCCCGGGCGACCGCCTGCAAGACAACCAACTGCGCTGGCTGGAGTTCTGCGGCGAGCACCAGATGCCGGTCACGGTCTGCTACGTGCGCTGGGCGGAATCGGCTTGAGCTATAGCGTCGCGGTACGAGCACTGTGTGAGTTCACGGCCAAGGTCGGTGACCTTGACCTGCGTTTCACGCCGTCGCCCAGTGCCCAGGAAGGCATCATCGGGCATCGCACGGTGGCTTCCCGGCGCAGCGCGCACTACCAGAACGAAGTCGCCCTGGAGGGCGAGTACGCGCAACTGACGGTACGGGGCAGGGCGGACGGCTATGACCCGGATGCGAATCGCCTGGAAGAAGTGAAAACCTATCGCGGTGACCTCGACGCCCAGCCCGACAACCATCGCCAATTGCATTGGGCCCAAGTCAAAGTCTACGGCTGGCTGATGTGCCAGAAGCTCGGCCTGGACGAGATCGACTTGGCGTTGGTGTACTTCGACATCGTCGGCGAAGGGGAAACCCTGCTCAACCAGGGTTTCCAAGCGGCGGACCTGGAGCAGTTCTTCAACCAGCAATGTGCGCTGTTTCTCGGTTGGGCCCAGCGCGAGATGCAGCACCGCGACGCCCGCAACAGCGCCGCGCAACACCTGGCATTCCCCCATGCCGCATTTCGCCCTGGCCAGCGCCCGTTGGCCGAGTCGGTGTACAAGGCCGTGAGCACCGGTCGCTGCCTGATGGCCCAGGCGCCGACCGGCATTGGCAAGACCGTCGGCACGATTTTCCCGATGCTCAAGGCCCTGGCGCCCCAGCAGTTGGACAAAGTGTTCTTCCTCACCGCCAAGACCCCCGGGCGCAAACTCGCCCTGGACGCGGCCCAGGTGCTCTACGACAGCAGCCCGGCCTTGCCGCTGCGCGTGCTGGAACTGGTGGCGCGGGACAAGGCCTGCGAACACCCGGACAAAGCCTGTCACGGCGACGCCTGCCCGTTGGCCAAGGGTTTTTATGACCGTCTGCCGGCTGCGCGTGAGGCCGCTTCCCAGGTGCGCCTGCTCGACCAACACAACCTGCGGGAGGTGGCACTGGCCCACGACGTTTGTCCGTATTACCTGAGCCAGGAGATGGCGCGCTGGAGCGATCTGGTGGTCGCCGACTACAACTACTACTTTGACTTTGGCGGCATACTGTTCGGGCTGGCCCAACTCAACCAATGGCGCGCCGCCGTGCTGGTGGACGAAGCCCATAACCTGGTGGGGCGCGCTCGTTCGATGTACAGCGCCAGTCTTGACCAATACGCGCTCAAGACCTTGCGCGACATCGCGCCCGAAGCGTTGAAGAAGCCGTTGCAGCGCCTCAACCGTGAGTGGAATGCGTTGCACAAGGGCCAACTAGCGCCGTATCAAGCGTATGCGTCCAAGCCCGACAAACTGCTCCAGGCCCTGAGTCTATGCAGCAGCGCCATGGCCGAGTATTTCAATGACCACCCCGAAGCCCTGTCCGGTGAGCTGCAAACCTTCTACTTCGACGCGTTGCAATTTGCCAAGGTGGCCGAGCTGTTCAACGAACACTTCATCTTCGATATCAGCAAGCGCCAGTTTGGCGGCAAACGCAGCGCTTCAACCCTGTGCCTGCGCAACGTGGTGCCGGCTGAGTTCATCCGCCCACGCTTGACGGCCGCCCGCAGCGGCGTGCTGTTTTCCGCGACCCTGAGCCCGCGTCACTATTACGCCGACCTGCTGGGCCTGCCGACAGATACCGCGTGGATCGATGTGGAATCGCCATTCAAGGCCGAGCAACTGCACGTGCACATCGTGGATCAAATCTCCACGCGCTTCGTGCATCGGCAGGCCTCGCTGGAGCCGATCGTTGCTCTGATTGCACAACAGTTCGCCGCGCGACCGGGCAACTACCTGGCGTTTTTCTCAAGCTTCGATTACTTGCAGCAGGTGGCCCAGTTGATGGCCGAGCGGCACCCGCAGGTGGCGCTGTGGTTGCAGTCCCGGGGCATGGCGGAGGCTGAGCGGCAGGCGTTTCTCGATCAATTCACCCTGCACAGCCAGGGCATCGGCTTTGCCGTGCTGGGCGGTGCGTTTGGCGAGGGCATTGATTTGCCCGGCGCACGCTTGATTGGCGCATTCGTCGCCACCTTGGGCTTGCCACAACTGAACCCGGTCAATGAACAAATGAAAGCGCGCATGGGCGCTATTTTCGGCTCTGGCTACGACTACACCTATCTATACCCCGGCATTCAGAAAGTGGTGCAGGCGGCGGGGCGGGTAATCCGCAGCCAGCAGGACCAGGGCGTGGTGATGTTGATCGATGACCGTTTCGGCGAGGCGCGGGTACGCCAGTTGCTGCCCCGTTGGTGGGTGGTTGATTGAGTTATTCCTCTCATCAATGATGCTGGCGTCGATGCATGACATCTTCCAGGCTGTGCAAAACCCTGAGGGAGGCCATGCCCATGAACCCGCACACAATCGCCGTCAACGGCATTGCACTGAGTATTCACATTGCCGGTCCCGAGCAGGGGCGACCGATATGGCTGCTGCATGGTTTTCCCGAGTGCTGGCACTCCTGGCGTGAGCAAATCCCGGCCTTGGCCGCCGCCGGGTATCGGGTGTTTGCCCCGCAGATGCGGGGTTATGGGGAGTCGAGCTCGCCGTCGGACATTGCCGCCTACGATGTGCTGACGCTGTGTGCCGATATTCAGCAGGCCATGGATCACTTCGGTCACCAGCAGGTGGTGATGGTCGGTCATGATTGGGGCGCCGTGGTGGCTTGGCACTTGGCGCTGCTGGAGCCGGAGCGGATCACACGGTTGATCACGATGTCAGTGCCGTTTGCCGGACGTGGCCGTCGACCGGTGATCGAGGTCATGCGTGAACTGTACGCCGACCGCTTCAACTACATCCTGTACTTCCAGGAGCCCGGCGTGGCCGAACAGGAGTTGGACGCCGACATCGCGCGCACGCTGCGCTTGTTCATGCAGGATCAGGATGTGTTCCTGCAGAAAAAACCGGCCAACGCCAGGTTGCTTGAAGGCGTTGGCGCACCGAGCGCGTTACCGCACTGGTGCAATCAGGCGGACTTGGATGTGTATGTGCAGACCTTTGCCAAGCACGGTTTCCGCGGCCCACTGAACTGGTATCGCAACTTTGCGCGCAACTGGCAACGCACCGAACATCTGGCTGGTCGACAGGTGTTGCAGCCGACGCTGTTCCTGATCGGCGACCGCGACCCGGTGGGCGTGTTCGAAGCCCATACCCTCAAGCGCATGCCCGACGTGGTGCCGCGGTTGGAACAGCATGTCCTCGCCAACTGCGGTCACTGGATTCAGAACGAGCAGGCCCGGCAGGTCAACGCGCTGATGCTCGGGTTTCTAGGTAAAACGTAAAGGTGGCGCCATGGCCGGGACGCTCCACCAGTTGGATGCTGCTGCCGTGCAATTGCAGGATGCGGTGCACGATACGCAGGCCCAGGCCGCCATCGCGACGAGCACCGCCGATGGTGAAGGCACGCAGGAACAAGCCCTCGTGCAACTCTGCATCGATGCCTGGGCCGCTGTCGCTCACCGTAACGGCCACTCCATTGGCCTGAAGCGCCAGGATCACTTCGACTTCGCCATTCACCGGTGTATGACGCAGCGCATTGTCCAGCAGGTTGGTCAGCACCCGCTCGATCAGGCCCAGGTCGGCCAATACCGTCGGCACATACGGCGGCAAGATCGCGGTCAGGGTGATGGCACGGGCTTCGGCAGTGAGTTCGAACTTCTGGAAGATGTCCTGCACCAGGTCCGGCAGTGAAAACCCTTCGATCACCGGTTGCACAAAACCATGTTCCAGGCGCACCAGTTCCAGCAGTGACTGAGCCAGGCCGCCGACCTTGCGACTCTGGTCCAGGGCGATGCCGAGGTAACGTCGGCGTTCTTCGGGGCTGAGGCTGGCGTCCTTGAGCGAGAGGGTTTCCAGATAGCCATGCAAGGAGGCCAACGGTGTCCGCAGGTCGTGGGAAATATTCGCGACCATTTCCCGGCGTTCCTGATCCTGGTGGGTGATGGCGCGCCATTGTTCGCCCAGGCGGTTCTCCATCTGCACGAAGGCGTGGTCGAGCACCGCGATTTCATCGCCGCTGTCGAGCGCTGGCAGGGGAGTTTGCATCGGCACGGGCGTGCCGTTGACGTCGAAACGAGCGACCTTGTCGGTCAACTGGCGCAATGGGCGGGTGATCCAGGCGAAAGCGATCAGGCCGGCCATCAGGCACAGCAACGCCACCAGGCCGATGGACCACAGGGCGATTTTCAGCGCCATGCCCGTAGCGTCCTTGGCGTCGTACACATCGTGGGCTTCGCCCAGCAGCACCACGTACAGGAAACCGGTTTGCTGGCCGTTGGCCCGCAACGGCGCGACGCTGAACACCTTGCGCGTGTCGACGCTGCGCGGGTCGTCACCGAGGATCGGCAGCATCGCACCGCTGAGGAAGCGCCGGATCGGCGCAAGGTCGACGCGATCACGCAGCAGGTGCCCGGCAGGTGCGGCATTGCCCACCACGCGGCCGTCGATATCGAGCAAGTACACCTCGACGCTGGGGTTGACCAGCATCAGTTGGCCGAACAGGTTGCGCACCGCGTCGGGCTTGAGCCCGTCGGCGTCCATCAGTTGCGTGTCGCGGGCGATATGTGCCGCCAAGTCGCGGGACAAGCCTTGCACCACTTCCAGCTCGTGCATGCGGTTGGAGCGCACTTGCAGCCAGGCCGAGGTGCCGCTGCAGATCACCAGTAGCACGGCGAACACCACCGACAGGCGCTGGGTGAGGGTCAGTTTCATGGTGAGGTCTCGGCGAATTTGTAGCCACGACCCCACACCGTGAGGATGCGCGCCGGGTTGGCCGGGTCGGCCTCGACCTTGGCGCGCAGTCGGTTGATATGGGTGTTCACCGTGTGCTCGTAGCCTTCGTGGCTGTAGCCCCACACGGCGTTGAGCAGGTCCATGCGTGAAAACACCTTGCCCGGCTGGCGGGCGAAGAAGTACAGCAAGTCGAATTCCCGCGGCGTGAGGTCCAGGCGTTGGCCGCTCAAGGTGGCGTCGCGGGTCAGTGGATTGATGAACAACTGGCCGAGATCGAGGCTGCCGGCGTCCATCTTCAGGTTGCGTGCCATGGCGTCGACCCGACGCAGCAGCGCTTTTACCCGGGCCACCAGTTCCGGCATGGAAAACGGCTTGGCCAGGTAGTCGTCGGCGCCCAGTTCCAGGCCGAGGATGCGGTGCAATTCGCTGGAGCGGGCGCTGGTGATGATGATCGGCGTGTAGCGCGTCATGGCGCGGGCGCGGCGGCAGATTTCGAGGCCGTCGACGCCGGGCAGCATCAGGTCGAGGATCAACGCGTCCCAACCGCCTTGCTCAAGCAGCCGCAAGCCTTCGTTGCCGTCGGCGCTGTGCACCACTTCAAACTGTTCGTCACGCAGGTGCAGGCAGATCAGATCGGCAATATGGGCGTCGTCCTCGACCACGAGGACACGTTTGGGCTGTTCCATGGAAAGAAACCTTGGCTTGTCGTTCGCGCATTGTGCGGGTTTTGCAACAGTGTAGTTATCACGAATTGTTTAACTCTGCGTGAGGATTTCGCGACCGCCCAACGCCCAGAATCAAGTCATTGGCATGGCTCACTACAGGTGCAGAGTCCCTCAGGAGGACCGATGCTTTTATCTACTTATAAGGGACGATCCCATGTGGCTTCTGGTTCTCGCGTATCTGGGCGGCGTGCTGACTATTGTCAGCCCGTGCATCCTGCCTGTTCTGCCTTTTGTCTTCGCTCGCACCGGGCAGCCGTTTATGCGCAGTGGCTTGCCGCTGTTAGCGGGGATGGCGGTGACGTTCGCCCTGGTGGCCACACTGGCGGCGGTGGGCGGCGGTTGGGTGGTGCAAGTCAATCAGTACGGGCGCTGGCTCGCGTTGCTGTGCGTTGCCCTGTTCGGCTTGACGCTGCTGCTGCCACACCTGTCGGAGCGCCTGACGCGCCCGTTGGTGGCGGCGGGCAGTCGCCTGTCGGAGGCCGCAGGCGCCGATGCCAAACCGCGTCCGGGCGCTTCGTTCCTGATCGGCGTGGCCACCGGTTTGCTCTGGGCGCCGTGCGCCGGGCCAATTCTCGGGCTGCTGCTGACCGGCGCAGCGCTGCAAGGCGCCAGTATCGCCACTACCTTGCTGTTGCTGGCCTACGCCGCCGGTGCTGCGACGTCCCTGGCATTGGCGCTACTGGTCGGCGGTAAAGTCTTTGGCTTTATGAAGCGCTCCCTCGGTGCTGGCGAATGGCTGCGCCGTGGCCTCGGCGCGTTGATGCTGGCCGGTGTGGCTGCCATTGCCCTGGGCTTGGATACGGGCGTGCTGGCCCGTTTGTCGACGGCGTCCACGGGTGGTTTGGAACAAAGCCTGGTGGATCACTTGAGCGCCAAGCCCGAGCAAAAGGGCGGGGCGATGATGATGGCGGCCAACCACAGCGATACGCTGCCGATCGAAGGCATGCTGCCGCCGCTGGACGGCGCGGTGCAATGGCTCAACAGCCCGCCACTGACGGCCGAGGGCTTGAAAGGCAAGGTGGTGCTGGTGGATTTCTGGACCTACTCCTGCATCAACTGCCTGCGCAGCTTGCCGTATGTCAAAGCCTGGGCCGAGAAGTATCACGACCAGGGCCTGGTGGTGATCGGTGTGCACGCCCCGGAATTTGCCTTTGAACGCGACGTGAACAACGTCACCCAGGCGATGAAGGACCTGGGGATCACCTACCCGGTGGCCATCGACAACAACTACAAGATCTGGCGCGCGTTCAACAACCAGTACTGGCCGGCGCATTACTTTGTCGATGCGAAGGGACAGATCCGTTATCACCACTTCGGCGAAGGTGAGTATGCCGAGTCGGAGCGGGTGATCCAGCAATTGCTGCGTGAAGCCGGGGCGCAAAATGTTGCCGGTGGGCTGATCGAGGCTGCCGCCAAGGGCGTGCAACAGGCGCCGGACATGAATGAAGTGCAGTCGCCGGAAACCTACCTGGGCTTCCAGCGCGCCGAGAACTTCGTCAAGTCGGGGCCCCTGGCGCTGAACAACTGGACCCTGGACGGCCAGTGGAACGTCGGCGGTCAGCAAGTCACCCTCGATCAGGCGGGCGGGCACATTGTGTACCGCTTCCATGCCCGTGACCTGCACCTGGTGCTCGGCCCGGGGGCCGATGGCAAGCCGGTGCGCTTCAAGGTGACCCTCGACGGCCAGGCGCCGGGCGATGCCCACGGCACCGACGTGGCGCCAGACGGCAGCGGCACTGTGACCGAGCAGCGCTTGTACCAACTGGTGCGTCAACCCGGTGCCGTGCAGGACTGCACCTTCAGCATCGAATTCCTTGACCCGCATGTGGCGGCCTACGCCTTCACTTTCGGTTAACTGACTTATGAACTGTTAACCCCATCGATGTGGGAGCGGGCTTGCTCGCGAAGGCGGTACTTCAAACAACATATTCAGTGCCTGACACACCGTTTTCGCGAGCAAGCCCGCTCCCACATTTTGACGCCGTTTATTCAGTTGCATTGGAGTGAGAGTGATGAAGCTGCTCAGATATTTACCGGTTTTCGCTTTTGTTGCATTTGTAGGCCAAAGCTCGGCCTTTCCCTTTGGCGGCACTGAAGACGCCGTGGTGATTGCGCCGCCTGCCTTGGACCTGCCTGCCGAACCGGGCAACCTGCAAACAGCGGTGTTCGCCGGTGGTTGCTTCTGGGGCGTGCAGGGTGTGTTCCAGCATGTGCAAGGCGTGAAAAATGCGGTGTCCGGCTACGATGGCGGTGCTGCGAACACGGCCCAGTACGAGTCGGTCAGCGAGGGCAATACGGGCCACGCCGAAGCGGTGTCGGTGACCTACGACCCGAGTACCGTCAGCTACGGCAAACTCTTGCAGATCTACTTTTCGGTGGCCCACAACCCCACCGAACTGAACCGCCAAGGCCCAGACAGTGGCACTCAGTACCGTTCGGAGATCTTTGCGCAGAATCCCGAGCAGCAAAAAGTCGCCCAGGCTTATATCGCGCAACTGGACGCCGCAAAGGCCTTCGACAAGCCGATAGTGACCCAAGTGGAGACGGGCAAGACGTTCTATCCGGCGGAGGCCTATCACCAGGACTTCCTCACCGAGAACCCGTCTTACCCGTACATCGTGATCAATGACCTGCCCAAGGTGGCGCAGCTCAAAAAGCTGTTCCCGGATCAATACCGCGCCGAGCCGGTGCTGGTGAAGAACCAGTAGTCAGCCTTTGGCCTTGGCCAGGTAAGGCGCCAGGCGTCGGCCCATCTCGTCACCCAGGGCCTGCAGGCCGCTCAAGGGGCGGATCATCACTTCAAACTCGATGATCTGCCCTTGCTCGTTGAAGCGAATCAGGTCGATGCCCTTGAGCTGCTTGTCGCCCACCCGTGCGCTGAACTCCAGCACCACGCTCAGGCCGTCGCCGGTGGCCAATTCACGGTGGTAGATGAAGTCTTCGAACACGTTGATCACGGTGTTGAGGATCATCGGCACCACAGGCGCGCCAGGGTAGGGCGTGTGGGCCATGGGCGAGCGAAACACCGCGTCGGGGGCCAGCAGCTCGGGCAACGCCTTGAGGTCGCGGGCGGCCAGCATGGCATGCCAGCGTTGCAGGGTGTGGGCAGCGGTGAGGGTGAGGGTCAGTTCGGATATGCTCTGTACCTTTTCTTATGTTGGTAAGGCGTTGCACCTGCCCAACATAAGAGCCGCATCAAAGAAGGGTCAATCACCCGAATTGACAGTTAAGTGACCGTACTGCACTCACACCACTTCCAAGTAGGAGCTGTGAATGGCTCGAGCCAGTTCGCGCACCGTGTCGATAAAGTCGGTGAGGCGGCTATGCAGGCCGTCTTCGAGGATTTCATCGATCCCGGTGTAACGCAGCCGCGCCTCGAATTCCGCCGCCAGGCGTTGCGCGGCGCGCCCATAACTGCCGGGCAGGTCCGCCAGGATATGGCTCAGTTCCTCGATGCAGGCATGCAATGAGCGTGGTACATCACTGCGCAGGAGCAACAGCTCCGACACCGAGCGGGCATTCAGCGCATTCGGGTATAGCTCGGTGTACGCCTCGAACGACGACAGCGCACGGAGCAAGGCGCTCCACTGGTAATACCCGCGTGCCGACAGGTCGCTGACTTCTTCGGACTCTTCACCAAACATCTCGTAGCGCGCATCCAGCAGGCGCAGGGTGTTGTCCGCGCGCTCGACAAAGGTGCCCAGGCGGATAAATCGATAGGCGTCATTGCGCATGATGGTGCCCGAGGTGGCGCCTCGGAACAGGTGCGAGCGTTGCTTGACCCAGTCACAGAAGTGGCTGATGCCGTGGCGCGCCAAGCCTCCTGTGGCGATGCTGCGCATTTCCAGCCAGGTGGCGTTGAGGTTTTCCCACATGTCGGCGGTGATGCGTCCGCGTACCGCATGGGCATTACCCCGGGCGGCGCGCAGGCAGTTGTAGATGCTGGCGGGGTTTTCTGCGTCAAGGGCGAAGAAGTGCAGCATGCGCTCGGCGTCCAACTGCTGGTGACGTTCGAGGTAGCTGTCCAGGGTGCCGCTGCTGAGCAACGACATCGCCAGTTCGTCCAGGCCATCGCTGCGCCCGGCCTGGGGCATCAGCGACAGCGAATAACTGACTTCCAGCATGCGTGCCAGGTTCTCGGCGCGCTCCAGGTAACGAGACATCCAGTACAGATCTGCGGCGGTTCTACTCAACATACTCAGCCCTCTACCACCCAGGTGTCCTTGGTTCCGCCGCCTTGCGACGAGTTGACGATCAACGAGCCTTCCTTCAATGCCACACGGGTCAAGCCACCCGGCACCAGGCGGGTTTCCTTGCCGGAGAGTACAAAGGGCCGCAGGTCGATATGCCGTGGCGCGATGCCGTTTTCGACAAAGGTGGGGCAGGTGGACAGGCTCAAGGTCGGTTGGGCGATGTACGCATGGGGACGCGCCTGGATACGTTGACGGAAGTCCTCAATCTCGGCCGCCGTGGACGCCGGGCCCACCAGCATGCCGTAGCCACCGGAGCCCTGGGTTTCCTTGACGACCAGTTCGGACAGGTTGGCCAACACGTGGGACAGCTCATCCGGCTTGCGGCATTGGAAGGTCGGTACGTTTTGCAGGATCGGTTCTTCATCCAGGTAGAAGCGGATCATTTCCGGCACATAGGGGTAGATCGACTTGTCATCGGCCACCCCGGTGCCAATCGCATTGGCCAACACCACATTGCCGGCACAGTACGCCGCGACCAGGCCGGGGACGCCGAGCATTGACTCCGGGTTGAACGCCTGGGGATCGAGGAATGCGTCGTCGATGCGCCGGTAGATCACGTCCACGGCCTTGGGCCCGTCGGTGGTGCGCATGAACACCTTGAGGTCGTGCACGAACAGGTCAGCGCCTTCCACCAGTTCCACGCCCATTTCCCGGGCCAGGAATGCGTGTTCGAAGAAGGCACTGTTGAAGCGCCCTGGGGTCAGCACCACGACATTGGGGTTGTCCAGGCGACTGGAGCTTTTCAAAGTCTTGAGCAGCAGGTTCGGGTAGTGGTCCACCGGCGCGATGCGCTGCTTGGCGAACACTTCCGGGAACAGGCGCATCATCATCTTGCGGTCTTCGAGCATGTAGCTCACGCCGCTGGGAGTACGCAGATTGTCTTCCAGCACGTAGTAGGTGCCATCGCCGTCGCGCACCAGGTCCACACCGGAGATATGGGAGTAAATGCCCCGGTGCAGATCCAGGCCGACCATGGCCTGCTGGTAACCCTCGTTGCCCAGCACCTGGTCCGCTGGAATGATTCCGGCCTTGATGATGCGCTGGTCGTGGTAGATATCGGCCAGGAACAGGTTCAGTGCGTTGACCCGCTGGATGCAGCCGCGTTCGATCACGCTCCATTCACTGGCGGGGATGCTGCGGGGGATGATGTCGAAGGGGATCAGGCGCTCGGTATCCTGCTCGTCGCCATAGAGGGTGAAGGTGATCCCGGCGCGATGGAACAACAGGTCGGCTTCGCGGCGCCTTTGGGCCAGCAATTCCGGGGGCGTATTGGCCAGCCAACGGGAGAAATCCTGATAGTGCGCACGGCACACGCCGTTAGCGTCATTCATTTCATCAAAGAAAGATCGAGCCATTCCAGTTCCTTGTCAGTGCAGAGGGACGCCCAGAGACATAAAGCAATGCGTGTGCCGAATACCCTGGTTTGTAGTGAGCGGGCTTGCCCCGCGCTGGCGTGCGCAGCGTTCCCGTTTTTTTTGGGGCAGCTACGCAGCCCAGCGCGGGGCAAGCCCGCTCACTACAAGGCATATATGCTCCGAATTGGTGCGCGAGTACGGGGCATCCCACAGGGGGAATCGCAAGGCGCTGCTATTCTTAATGTTCAGGTGGACAATCCTGGCGCTTGAAAGAGGAAGTGGTCATGTCTGAAGAAGAGGCCGACGAGGAGCTCAATGACCCGGGAAACGAAGATCCGGGCTCATTGATGGATGACGCGCAGGTGCCGCTCAAAGACCCGGATGAGTTGCGGTTTGTCGAGCCGGTTGCCAAGCCCTTAACGACCTCTTTGGCCGATAAACGACACCCCGGCAAACTTACCCATTGAACGACTGTTCAGTTTGAACTATGTTGACCGCATCCACCCGTTTGCACATGAACGGGTCAGCGCTTTTTCTTTTTGAACGAGAGGCTACGGCATGCGGTTTTCCCCCTTCGTTGAGCGAATTTCAGGGCAGGGCGTCGCTGCCTGGGACATCCATCACGCCGCGTTCCACGCCGCCAGCCAGGGCGAGGACATCATCATTCTTAGCGTCGGCGACCCCGATTTCGCCACGCCATCGTTCATCACCGATGCCGCCGTCGGCGCCCTGCGTGACGGTGATACGCACTACACCGAAATCCCCGGCCGCCAGCGTCTGCGCGAGGCGGTGGCGGCGCGTTACAGCAGCAGCCTGGCACGCAACCTGAGCGCCGAAAACGTCATCATCGTGCCCGGCGCGCAAAACGCCTTGTTCATCAGTTCCCTGTGCCTGCTGCAGGCTGGCGATGAAGTGCTGGTGCTCGATCCGATGTACGTCACCTACGAAGCCACGCTCAAGGCCAGCGGCGCGACCTTGGTGCGCGTGCCGTGCGCGCCGGAGTCCGGATTCCGCCTGGATGCCCAGGCACTCGCCGCCGCGATCACCCCGCGTACCCGTGCGATCTTTTTCTCCAACCCGAACAACCCCACCGGCGTGGTGCTGAACCCCCAGGAACTGCAAGCCATCGCCGACCTGGCCATCGCCCATGATTTGTGGGTGGTGGTCGATGAGGTCTATGAAAGCCTGGTGTTCGATGGCGAGTACCACAGCCTGGCCGCGCTGCCGGGCATGGCTGAGCGTTGCATCGTGATCGGTAGCCTGTCGAAATCCCACGCCATGACCGGCTGGCGCATCGGCTGGATCATCGCTGCGCCGCAGATGGTGGTCCACGCGGAAACCCTCGTGCTGAGCATGCTCTACGGTTTGCCTGGGTTTGTGATGGAGGCCGCCACGGCGGCAGTGCTGGCCCATGATGATGTGACCCAAGGCATGCGCGAGATCTATCGGCGGCGGCGGGACTTGGTGGTGGCCGGGCTGAGTGCCTGCCCGGGCATCAAGGTGCAGGCGCCACAAGCCGGCATGTTTGTGCTGGTGGATGTACGTGGCACCGGCCTCGACTCCCTGGATTTCGCCTGGCGCTTGTTTCGTGAAGCCGGCGTGTCGGTGCTTGATGCGGCGGCTTTCGGCGAACCCGCCCAAGGGTTTGTGCGCTTGTCATTCACCCTCGGCGAAGAGCGTCTGGGCGAAGCGTGTCGGCGCATCGCGGGGTTTGTCGCTCAGTTGGCCGGTGAGCCACGTGTCGTTGCGGCGGCGCCGGTCGAGGTCGCACCCGCAGCAGAAGCCCGGAAGATGATCGAAGTCATCGACCTGCATAAGCGCTTCGGCAACATCGAGGTACTCAAGGGCATTTCCCTCACCGCCCGCGAAGGTGACGTGATTTCGTTGATCGGCGCCAGCGGCTCGGGCAAAAGCACTTTGTTGCGGTGCATCAACATGCTTGAAGTGCCCGACCAGGGCAGCATTCATGTCGACGGCGAAAGCATCAAGCTGAATTACGGCATCCCCGGCGCACCGTTGGTGGCCGATGCCAAACAGCTGGTGCGTATTCGTTCGACCCTGGGCATGGTGTTCCAGAACTTCAACCTGTGGCCCCATCGCACCGTCCTGGAAAACCTTATCGAAGCGCCCACCCAGGTGCTGGGCGAAAGCCGCGCCGAGGCCACCGAGCGGGCCGAAGCCTTGCTTGACCGTGTGGGGCTCGCCGCCAAGCGCAATGAGTACCCGGCGTTTCTATCCGGTGGCCAACAGCAACGGGTGGCGATTGCCCGCGCGCTGGCCATGCGGCCCAAAGTCATGCTGTTCGACGAGCCTACCTCAGCCCTTGATCCGGAACTGGTGGGCGAGGTCTTGCGCGTCATCCGCTCGTTGGCCGAAGAAGGCCGCACCATGATCCTGGTCACCCATGAAATGGCCTTCGCCCGGGATGTGTCCTCCAAAGTGGCTTTTCTGCACCAAGGCATGATCGAGGAGGCCGGCTCGCCGGACTCGGTGTTTATCAACCCACGCAGTGAGCGTTGCCGGCAGTTCGTCAACGCGCATCAAACTCGCTAACTCCAATAAAAAGACGGGGCAAATCATGACATTCAAATCCATGGCAAGCTGGTTGGGCAGTGCAGTGTTGGTGGTGGCCGCAGGTTTCACTCAGGCAGCGGAAAAGCCCATTGTGTTCGCCGTGGCGGCCGAACCGTACCCGCCGTTCACCCTGAAAGGCGGCAACGGCCAGTGGTCGGGCTTTGAGGTGGACCTGATCCACAAGCTGTGTGAAGGCATGAAGGCCGAGTGTCAGATCAAGGAAGTGGCGTGG
Source organism: Pseudomonas sp. GW821-FHT03A09 (assembly GCF_059421065.1). Classification (NCBI taxonomy): domain Bacteria; kingdom Pseudomonadati; phylum Pseudomonadota; class Gammaproteobacteria; order Pseudomonadales; family Pseudomonadaceae; genus Pseudomonas; species Pseudomonas sp. GW821-FHT03A09. The sequence goes on from NZ_JBWKUX010000011.1 coordinate 133,164, forward strand.
GACGGCATCATCCCCTCGTTGCTGGCGAAGAAAATCGACGTGATTTTTTCCTCGATGTCGGTCACCGATGAGCGCGAAAAACAGATCGCTTTCAGCCGTGCCTATTACGACTCGCTGATCGGCGTGGCAGGGCCGAAGGGCAGTGAAATCGAAGTGTCGCCAGCGGGCTTCAAGGGCAAGCTGATTGGTGTGCAGATCTCCACCGTCAGTGCCAATTACTTGAAAAAGTATTACGAGAACATCGCTGATCTTAAGTACTACGACACCCAGGAATCGGCCAACGCCGACTTGATCGCAGGGCGTATCGACTACATGGTCGCTGACGACACCGCCATCGCCATGATGATCAAAACCCCGGAAGCCCAAGGCCTGGCCCATATCGCCAGCGTGCCCTACGACCCGATCATCGGCCGTGGTGTCGGCGCCGGGTTACGCAAGGAAGACACTGCGCTCAAGGCCCGCCTCGATAAAGCCATCGGCGAACTGCTGGTCAGCAAGGACTATGACGACCTGTCCCAGCATTACTTCGGCCTGTCGGTGAGCCCGTGCAAACGCACTGACACGCCAGCGTTTGTCAGCAAGACCTGTGACAGTCCTTACCAGCAACTCGCCCAGAAGACCGAATAATGCTGGATCTCCTCAGCTTGGGTGAACAAGGATGGGGCAACGCGCTGCTTAAAGGGTTATGGATGACCCTGCAAATTTCCGCCGGCTCATTCGCCGTAGGCTTGTTGATCGGCCTGGTGGTGGCCTGCGCCAAACTCAGTGCGCCGCGCCCGATTGCATTGCTGATGCGCGGCTACACCACGGTGTTTCGCGCGGTGCCGGAGCTGCTGCTGATCCTGCTGCTGTATTACGCGGGTTCCATGGGGCTGAACGCGTTGATGCTGGGGTTGGGTTTCCAGCAAGTGAATATCAGCGGGCCGCTGGTGGCGATTCTGGTGCTGGGCCTGGTACAGGGCGCTTATGCGTCGGAGATCTTCCGCGCCGCCATCCTGGCGATCCCTCATGGGCAGATCGAAGCGGCGCGGGCGTTCGGCTTGAGCGGCTTTGGCCTGTTTCGCCGGGTGACCTTGCCGATCATGGCACCCTACGCCTTGGCCGGCATGTCCAACCTGTGGATCAACCTGATCAAGGACAGCGCCTTGATCAGCGTGGTCGGCACCAATGAGTTGCTGTACACCGCCAAGCAGGCGGCGGGTTCCACGCGCCAATACCTGTTGTTCTACCTCACCGCCGCCGCCTTGTATTACCTGGTGACGCTGGCTTCCAACCACCTGTCCGGACGCCTGGAGCGACGTATTCGTCGCTGGATGCCGGTTGTCGAGTGAGGGGCGTATGCCTGAGTGGATAAGCTATTACGCGGGGCTGATCGCCAAGGGTTTGCAAACCACCTTGTCGCTGCTGGTGGTCTCGGCGCTACTGGGGTTTGCCCTGGCGGTGCTGGTGGCCTTGGCGCGGTTGTCACGGCGCAAATGGCTGGCGCGCTGCGCGTCGGCCTACACCAGCATGTTGCGCGGTACGCCGCTGTTGATCCAGATCTACATCTTCTATTACGGCCTGGGCAGTCTGTTCGCCCAGTTCCCCATGGTGCGCGGCAGTTTCCTCTGGCCATTCCTGCGTGACGGCTATTGGTACATTGTGTTCGCCCTGGTGCTGTCAGTGGGCGCTTACGTGGGGGAGGTGATTCGCGGCGGCTTGCTGGCGGTGCCCAAGGGCGAGATGGAGGCGGCGTCGGCCTTTGGCATGACCCCACGCCAGGCGCTGCTGCGCGTGCGTCTGCCTCGGGCGATGCGCCTGTTGCTACCGACCTTGGCGGGGGAGACGGTGATGTTGCTCAAGTCCACGGCATTGGCGTCGACGATTGCCGTGGTCGACCTGTTGGGCGCCGCCAACGTGGTGCGCGCGCAGACGTTGCAGATCTACCAACCGCTGCTGCTGGTGGCCGGTGTCTACCTGTGCCTGACGTTCCTCATCGAAGGCGTCTACGCCATCGCCGAACGACGCGGTACGTCGCTGCGCAGGTCGGCTGGATGAAACAGGACCGCGCGTTGCAAGGGATTGCCCTGTGCTCACTGGCCTACGCGTTCCTGGCGTTGCAGGACGCGGTGATCAAATGGCTGGTGGCCGATTATTCGGTGTTTACCATTCTGTTCTGGCGCAGCCTGGTGGTGGTCGGCGCCTGTGTGATCGCCGGACGCATGGGCTTGTTGCACCGCGCGTGGGCCTCCGCCAGCCGCAAACTGTTGATCATTCGCGGGTTGCTGTCGTTGCTGGCGTGGCTGCTGTACTACACCGCGGCCAAGGACCTGACCCTGGCGGAAATGACCACGCTGTATTTTTCCGCGCCGATCATGGTCACGTTGCTCGCGGCCTTGATCCTCAAGGAGCGCGCCAACCGGGGCCAGTGGGTCGCCTTGATCATTGGGTTTGTCGGTGTGGTGATTGCCTGTCGCCCCAGCCATCTGCAAGACCCGGTGCCCATCGCCCTGACCCTGGCCGCCGCGCTGTGTTGGGCGTTCACCTATATCCAACTGCGCCAGGTTGATCCGGCCACTTCGGTGTTGGAGCAGATGCTGATCACCAATGGGGTGTTCGTGATCTGCATGGCCCTGACCTTGCCCTGGACTCACACGCCAGCGCCGACACCCGCGTGGCTGGGCATGCTGGCCGCAGGGCTGGTGGGCGGTATCGGGCAGTTCCTGTTGTTCGCCAGTTTTCGCCGCGCCACCGCAACCTTGCTCGCACCGTTCGAATACACCGGCTTGATCTGGGCCTTTCTCTTATCCAGCCTGATCTGGGGCGTCTCGATGGACACCTCGCTGATCATCGGGGCCGTGCTGATCGCCGTCAGCGGCACCTTGGCCATGCTCAGTGCACGGCATCCCGAATCACAAGATGTGGTCGGCGCTGAATGCTCCGTGACGCAACCCCTGTACCCAGCAGCGACAGATGTGCAGGCCGTTGGCGGGGCTGAAAGTGCCGGGGTTGAGGCAGCCCTCAAGCCAGAGCCCGTCGAGCATCGCCGATAGACCGATGGCGGCCAGGTGGCTGTCGTGGATCACGAGGTTTTCACTGCGGGCCAGGTCGTCCAGCAGTTGCTGGATCAAGGCCAGATAGGCGCGGTAGCTGTTTTCGTGGGATTGGTTCACATGGGGTGAATGGCGGATCAGGCTCCAGAACACCACCCACACGCCCAGCAGGTCGGGGTCCATGACCCGTGGCGAAAACGATGCGCTGAGAAACGCATCCAGGCGTGCGGCGGCACCGTCGGCCTGCTCGACCTGTGCCCACAAGGCGCTGGTCAGTTCGTTGGCCAGCTTGTGATACGTCTCGGCGATCAGCGCATCAATGGTGCCGAAATGATGATTGAGCAAGCCCACCGACACACCGGCTTCGGTCGCGATCCGCCGCACGGAAATCCCGGCGTGGCCGTCGCGGGCAAGGCAGGTGAGGGTGGCGGCGACCAACAAGTCCCGGCGTTCATCGGGGTCGGCGCGGCGCAGTTTGGGAGGGTCGACGGTCATGTCAGGGCCTTTGATCAAACACCAGTGTCCAGATTAGTTGAACAGCTGTTCAATCACTAGCGAATAAATGATCAGGGGAGGGCAGGGCATGGCAAGAGACCTTTCGTGGCAGGTATCCGGCGATGCGGGCAACCCGTTGCACGTCGGTGCCTGGCGTTTTGAGGGCGATGGCAGCGGGCCGAAGGTGCACCTGCAGGCGGGCGTGCACGCTGACGAAATCGCCGGAATGCTGGTGTTGCATCAACTGCTGCCGCGTTTGCAGGCCTGCCAGGATCAAGGCCGCCTCAAAGGGCGCGTGACCGTGGTGCCCCAGGCCAATCCTTTCGGCATCGGCCAATTTCGCCAGGGACGGCTACTGGGGCGATTCCACGAGGCCACCGGGCAGAACTTCAATCGCGCTTTCGACCTGACCATGGAGCGGCCGGCGACCAACCTGGCGCATTGGCAAAAAAGCCTGGTGCAACTGGCGGCGGACGCGGACTTGGTGCTGGACCTGCACACCGACGACGACGCGCTGCCTTACCTCTACATCCACCGCCGTTTCTGGCCGGACCAAGGGCTGGCATTGGCGGCGGCATTGCAAGCGGAGGTAGTGATCGTCTGGGATGAGGGCGGCGACGGCTCCTTTGAAGAGACCATCATCAACCACGGCGCACCGCGGCTGGCGGCGACCATTGAATTGCGTGGCCAGGCGGACGTCAGCGATGCCCTGGCCCAGCAAGACGTCGATGGGCTGTGGGCGTGGCTGTGCGTCAATGGTGTGATCGACGAGGTGGCGGCTATCGGTGAATGGCAAGGCGAGGTGGTGGACATGGGCTGCATGGAAACCATCCTTGCCCCGCGTGCTGGTGTGCTGGTGTTTGAACGAGGCCTGGGTGATTACGTCGAGGAAGGCCAGCGCTTTGCACGGATCATCGCGCGCCCAGGCGACCCCGACTCCGAGGTAGTTTTGCACGCCGCACAAACCGGGCGCATGGTCACCCGCCACCGCGAACGACTGGTGGCCCAGGGCGCGGTGGTGGCCAAGTTCACCGGTAGTCGTTTATCCGACAGCTACAGCGGTGGGGTGCTGGACCCGTAGCGCGTCTGGTGCCGAGGGGCATGGCTGACGCGGTAAAATGTGGGAGCTGGCTTGCCTGCGAAAGTGGCGGTATGGCCGATGAATAGGTTGCCTGTACCACCGCCTTCGCAGCCTCGCTGAAGCTCGACAGCTCCCACAGGTGATTGGCGGTGTTACTGCCGTGTTCACCAACGACATAGATCAAATGTGGGAGCGGGCTTGCCCGCGATATCGGTGTACCAGTGGATGCATGTATTGGCTGAGCGACCGCCATCGCGGGCAAGCCCGCTCCCACATGGTTTACCTGCCCAGGGACTTGAACAGCCTGGCAAAAGCCTCCAAACGATCCTCATCCGTAACGCACGAGTTTCGTACTTTAGTGCTAGATGAAACGATTCATCAAGCGATAAACGGCTTACGCAAGCGCTTGCGTAAGGAAATGTATCTGGCATAGAGTCGGCAGCACTCGACTACAAAAATAATAATGCCAGGAGCTCATCCATGAGCCTTGAACCCTTGCTTGAGATGCAGGGCATCAGCAAAACCTTCAACGGTTTGCGGGTGCTCAAGAATGTCGGCCTGAAGGTCTATTCCGGTGAAATCCATGCCTTGATGGGTGAGAACGGCGCCGGTAAATCGACCCTGATAAAAATCCTCTCCGGCGCTTACCAGGCCGATCCCGGCGGCGAAATCTGCATCGACGGCCAGTCCGTCGCGACCTTTGACCCCGCCACTGCCAAAACCCTCGGAATCGCCGTGATCTATCAGGAACTGAGCCTGTGCCCGAACCTGAGCGTGGCCGAAAATATCTACCTGGGCCGTGAACTGCGCCGTGGCTGGACCATTGACCGCAAGGGCATGGAGGCCGGGTGTGTGGAGGTGCTGCAACGCCTGGGTGCCGATTTCAAACCGGCGACACGGGTCAGCAGCCTGTCGATTGCCGAGCGCCAGTTGGTAGAAATCGCCCGCGCCCTGCATGCCCACGCCAGGATTCTGGTGATGGACGAACCGACCACGCCATTGTCGTCCCGCGAGACCGACCGCCTGTTTGCGCTGATCAAACAACTGCGCAGCCAGGGTCTGGCGATTATCTATATCAGCCACCGCATGGCCGAGATCTATGAGTTGTCGGACCGGGTTTCGGTGTTGCGCGACGGCCAATACATCGGCGAACTGAGCCGCGATGCGCTGTCGGCCGAAGTGCTGGTGAAAATGATGGTGGGGCGCGACCTGTCCGGTTTCTACAAGAAGGAGCACGCTGCGTATAACCCCGGCAATGTGGTGATGCGCGTGCGCGACATGGCCGATGGCAAGCGCGTACGTAACTGCAGCTTCGACGTGCATGCCGGTGAAGTACTGGGCATTGCCGGGCTGGTCGGGGCAGGGCGCACCGAGCTTGCGCGGTTGATCTTCGCCGCCGACCCGCGCACCTCTGGCACCCTCGAAGTGGTCGGCAAGACGGTGACTCAACTGCGCACCCCGGCAGACGCGATTCGCGCCGGCGTGGTGTACCTCACCGAGGACCGCAAGGCCCAGGGCCTGTTCCTGGACATGAGCGTGGCTGACAACATCAACGTTTGCGCCTGTGTCCCGGATGCGCATGCCGGTGGCGTGCTGGATCGGGGGCACGCCGCGCAACGTTCGAATGATGCGATCAAGTCGCTGTCGATTCGCGTGGCGTCGGGCAAGGTCAACGTCGGCGCATTATCCGGCGGCAATCAGCAAAAGGTCCTGCTGGCACGGCTGCTAGAGGTCAAACCGCATGTGCTGATCCTTGACGAGCCTACGCGTGGTGTCGACATCGGCTCCAAATCCGAGATCTACCGCATCATCAATCAACTGGCACTGGCCGGGGTTGGCATCGTGGTGATCTCCAGTGAGCTGCCGGAAATCATCGGCACTTGCGACCGCGTGTTGATCATGCGCGAAGGCCAGCTGGTGGCCGAAGTCGGCGGGGCTTCCGGCCACGTTATTTCCCAGGAACGCATTATTGACCTCGCCACCGGTGGCGATCAGGTGGCTGCCAATGGTTGATTCAAACAACACGCTGACAATTCCAGTGACGGGTAAAGCTGAGCGCGTTCGAGAGCTGATGCGCACGGTCGGCATGCTGCCGGTGCTGGTGTTGCTGCTAGTGGGCTTTGCCCTCGCCAGTGAAAACTTCCTCACGGTGCAGAACCTGTCAATCATCACCCAACAGGCCTCGGTCAATGTGGTACTGGCGGCGGGCATGACTTTTGTGATCCTCACGGCCGGTATCGACCTGTCCGTCGGCGCGATTCTCGCGGCGTCCGCCGTGGTGGCGTTGCAGGCGTCGATGTCGCCGCAGTTCGGCATGTTCGGGATTGCCGCCGGGGTTGGCTTCGGCTTGTTGCTGGGCCTGGTCAACGGTGGGTTGATCGCATTCATGCGCCTGCCGCCGTTTATTGTCACCCTCGGTGCGCTGACCGCCATGCGTGGCCTGGCGCGTTTGCTGGCCGATGACAAGACGGTGTTCAACCCTGATTTACCGTTTGCGTTTATCGGCAATGACTCGATTCTCGGCGTGCCCTGGCTGGTGGTCATCTCGGTGGCGGTGGTGGGGCTGTCGTGGTTCATCCTGCGCCGCACCGTGATGGGCGTGCAGATTTATTCGGTGGGTGGCAACCCGGAAGCTGCACGGCTGTCGGGGATCAAGGTGTGGAAGGTGTTGCTGTTCGTCTACGCCATGTCCGGTGCGCTGGCCGGGCTGGGCGCGGTAATGAGCGCCTCGCGCCTGTTCGCCGCCAATGGCCTGCAACTCGGGCAATCCTACGAGCTGGATGCGATTGCTGCGGTCATCCTCGGCGGCACCAGTTTTACCGGCGGCGTCGGCACCATCGGCGGCACGCTGATCGGCGCGCTGATTATCGCGGTACTCACCAACGGCCTGGTGCTGCTGGGGGTGTCGGATATCTGGCAGTACATCATCAAGGGCATCGTGATCATTGGCGCGGTGGCACTGGATCGCTATCGCCAGTCCGGTGCACGGACCTGATTTCACTTAAAACAACAATCACAAGAGAGACCCGCATGAACTTAAAACGCATCTTTCCCGTCATTGCCTTGGCTGCCCTGATGTCCCATGTCGTGGAGGCCCGTGAACTCAAAGCCCTCGGTATCAGCATGGGCTCGCTCGGCAACCCGTATTTCGTCACCCTGGCCGACGGTGCCACGGCACGGGCCAAGGAGCTGAACCCCAACGTCAAGGTCACTTCGGTGTCGGCTGACTATGACCTGAGCAAGCAGTTTTCGCAGATCGATAATTTCATCTCGTCCAAGGTCGACCTGATCCTGATCAACGCCGTCGACCCATCGGCCATGGCTTCAGCCATCAAGAAGGCCCGTGACGCCGGCATTGTCGTGGTCGCGGTCGATGTGGACGCCAAGGGCGTGAACGCCACGGTGCAAACCGACAATGTCGAAGCCGGCAAGCTGGCCTGCCAATTCCTGGTGGACAAGCTCTCGGGCAAAGGCAACGTGATCATCCAGAACGGCCCGCAAGTGACCGCCGTGACCGACCGCGTCAAAGGCTGCAAAGCCGCATTGGCCGGTGCGCCGGCTATCAAGGTGCTCTCCGTTGACCAGGACGGCAAAGGCTCGCGCGAAGGTGGCCTGAACGTAATGCAGGGCTACCTCACGCGCTTCCCGAAAATCGACGGCCTGTTCGCGATCAATGACCCACAAGCTATCGGCAGCGACCTGGCGGCCAAACAGCTTAAACGCAGTGGCATCATCATCACGTCGGTGGACGGTGCGCCGGATATCGAGAACGCGCTGAAGACGGATACCCAGATTCAGGCCTCCGCCAGCCAAGACCCCTGGGCCATGGCCCAAACCGCAGTAAATGTCGGTCATGACATTCTCAATGACAAGGCACCCGCCGAAGCGGTTACCCTGCTCACGCCAAAACTGATCACCCGCGACAACGTCAGTACGTACAGCGGCTGGTCGAGTAAACATTGATTCAGTGAGAGGGAACAGCGTCGTGGTCACTATGGATGACGTGGCAAGCAGGGCGGGAGTATCGACGTCGACCGTCTCACACGTGTTGAACGGCACCCGCAAAGTCAGCCCGGCCACGGTGTTGGCCGTGCAGCAAGCGATCCAGCAGTTGGGCTATGTGCCCAACACCCTGGCGCGTTCGTTGGCGCGGTCAAGCACCAGCACGATTGGTGTGGCGATCTCCTCGCTGTCCAACCACTACTTCAGCGAAACGGTGCACGCGATTGAAACCGAGTGTGCCAAGCACGGCTTCATGATGCTGTTTGTCGACACTCACGACGATCCGGAGCAAGAGCTGAGGGTGATCACGGCATTGCATCACCGGCGCGTCGACGGGATTTTGCTAGCCCCGTCACCCGGCTCGGTCGCTCGTGAGTATTTGCAGGCCAACGAGATTCCGGCGGTGCTGGTGGACCGCATGATGGACGGGCCCTTTGATCAGGTCGGGGTGGAGAATACCCAGTCCACCCAGGCCCTGGTCACTCACCTGATTGAACACGGGCACCGGCGTATCGGCTTTATCGCCGGGCGCGAGGGGCTTGGCACCACCGATGAGCGTGTTGCCGGTTATCGCGCGGCCTTGCAGGCGGCGGGGCTGGCGTTTGATCCGCAGCTGCTAGTCAACGGCGGTTCCAACAGCGCGCCGGCACGTGCGGCCACCGTGCAGTTACTGGCGTTGGCAGCGCCGCCGACGGCGATCATGGCCGCCAACAACTTGATGACCCTGGGCGCGATGCACGCATTACGTGACGCGCAGCTTGAAGTGCCGGGGCAGATGGCCCTGGTGGGGTTTGATGATTTTGACTGGGCGGATTTTTTCGTACCGCGCCTGACCCTGATCGCGCAGCCGGTCAAGGAATTGGGGGCACTTGCCGTCAATCTTTTGCTGCAACGCATGGCGACGCCTGCCGCGCCTATCCAGCGCGTGCATCTGGCGCCGACCCTGCAATACCGCAATTCATGTGGCTGTATTTGATTGGAATGATCCGCGTATGAGCAGTCCTGTTTCCCTCGGCATAGACCTCGGCACCTCGGAACTCAAGGCCATCTTGATGGGGGCAGACGGCGCCATTCTGGCTCACACCGGTGTGCGCTTGAGCGTTTCACGGCGCCACAGTGGCTGGTCAGAGCAGGCGCCCGAAGCGTGGTGGCAAGCCTGTTTGCAGGCGTTGGACCAACTGAGACTCGAGGCGGCTTTTGAGCGTGTGGCGTGTATTGGTCTGTCCGGGCAGATGCACGGCGCGGTCTTGCTCGGTGACGACGACCGCGTGCTGTATCCGGCTATCCTCTGGGACGACTCGCGCGCCATCGCCGAAGCTGAACAGCTTGGGTCAGGGTTTGCCGAGGTCAGCGGCAGCTTGCCCATGGCCGGGCTGACGGCGCCGAAACTGCTCTGGCTGCAACAGCATGAGCCAGAGGTATTCAAGGCGATCGACTGCGTGCTTTCACCCAAGGATTACCTGCGTTTGCGCCTGAGTGGTGAGCGCATCAGCGAGATGTCCGATGCCGCCGGCACGCTGTGGCTAGACGTGGCGCAGCGTCAATGGTTTGGCCCCATGCTGCATGCCACAGGCCTTGCGCTGGCGCAGATGCCAAGACTGGTGGAAGGTGGCGCGGCGAGTACGTGTTTGACGGCGAGCATGGCGGCACGGCTGGGGTTGTCTTCTGAGGTCGTGATTGCCGGTGGCGGCGGTGATAACCCGGTGGCTGCGGTGGGCATCGGCGCAATCAATGCCGGTGACGGTTTCATTACTCTCGGCACCAGCGCGGCCATCGTTGCGATCACCGACCACGCAGCGGGAAACCCGGCAAGCGCGGTGCACAGCTTCTGTCACGCGTTACCCAATCGTTGGTACACCATGGGCGCCATGTTGGCCGGTGCCAGTTGCCTGCGCTGGGTCACACGACTGACCGGTACGTCAGATGAACAGGCGTTGTTGGATCAAGTGCAGGCACAGCTGCCGATCGGGCAGCCAGTGCCTTTGGGCACACCGTTGTTTCTGCCGTACCTGGCCGGTGAGCGCACTCCTCATAACGATCCCTTGCTGCGTGGTGGCTTCATGAGCCTTGGCCACGACTGCACACCGGCGATGCTCGGTTATGCGGTAATGGAAGGCGTCGGCTTCGGTTTGCTGGATGCCCTGCGCGCGGTGCAATCGGCGGGGGCCGACGTGGAGGCATGCGCCTTGGTGGGGGGCGGTGCGCGCAGCGAATACTGGGCGCAGTTGCTGGCTAATATCCTGCAACGTGAAATCTTCACCTTGCAGGGGAGCGAGCTTAGCGCCTGCGTGGGTGCGGCGAAGCTGGGGTTGCTGGCGATTGGGCAGGCCGCGGATGTGTTACAGGCGGGCATGCCGGTCAAGGCACGGTACGCGCCGGACGCGACGCAACAGCCGGTGCTGGAGGCGCGGTATCGCAAGTTTCAAGGGTTGTTGACTGCCGCGAAGGCCCTCCACGATTGAAGTGGCGGGCTTTCTACATTCTCAAGATCGGACTCGGTCAATGTGGACAGTGCTAGCTGACCCACCGCTTTCGCAGGCAAGCCAGCTTCCACCGTTGATTTTTGGTGTCCCTAATCAGCCAGTGGCGGCAAACGCCGTTTCACCGGGGTTTTCTTGACGATAGCGGTATTGGTTTCGGCATAGGCGTTGAGCCGATCCAGCAGGCTGTCCAAGTGATCCATCGTGCGCACATGCAGGCGCGCAATGAAGCAATCCTCGCCAGTCACCTTGTCGCACTCGGTGAATTCAGGGATCGCCTGGATCTGCCGTTCCACCTCCTGCAATTTACCGGGCAGCGGGCGGATGCGCACGATGGCTTGCAGCAGGTAGCCGAAGTGCTTGGGGTCGATATCGACCGTGTAGTGGGTCAGCACACCGCGTTCTTCCAGGCGGCGCAGACGCTCGCCGACACTGGGCGATGACAGCCCGGTGATGCCTGCCAGCGCCTTGAGGGACAGCCGTGAGTCGTCCATCAGGGCGGCAATCAGTTGCTGGTCAATGGTGTCAATCATGGTGTTTGCCTAATAAGAAAAGGTTACTTGGGTGTTTGGCCTTTTTTAATCCCTGGAGCCGCTGCCAAGCAGATTGCCATAATTGAGCCTCACTTGAGGAGCCTCTATCGTGGACACATCTATCCGTCGCGGTTCGTGGGAAATGATCGCCGCCATGCTGATCTCGGGCACCATCGGTTGGTTTGTGCTGGTGTCGGGCGTGTCGGTGATCGAAGTGGTGTTCTGGCGCTGTGTGATCGGCGGGCTGACACTGTTGTTGGTGTGCGCGTTGCTGGGCTACTTGCGCCTGGACTTGCTCACCTGGACCAAGCAGGGGTTGGCGATGCTGAGCGGTGTCGCCATCGTCGGCAACTGGCTGCTGCTGTTCGAGTCCTACTCCCGTGCGTCTATCGCCATCAGTACGGCGGTGTACAACGTGCAACCGTTCATGTTGGTGGTACTGGCGGCGCTGTTCTTGGGTGAAAAGATCACCGTGCAAAAACTGGCATGGCTGAGCGTGGCGTTCCTGGGGATGCTGGCGATTGTCACCGCTCATGGCGATCAACAAACCGGCGAGGATTACTTGTCAGGCATCGCATTGGCGCTGGGCGCTGCGTTCCTGTACGCGATTGCGGCGCTGATCATCAAGCGTTTGAAAGAAGTGCCGCCGCATCTGATGGCATTGATCCAAGTGACCACCGGCGCGCTGTTACTGGCGCCGTTGGTGCCCTGGAATAGCCTGCCCGTCACGCCCAACGCCTGGGCGGCGCTGGTGACACTCGGGGTGGTGCACACTGGTTTGATGTATGTATTGCTGTACGGCGCCATCCAGAAACTGCCGACGGCCCTGACCGGCGCGCTGTCGTTTATCTACCCGATAGCGGCGATTTTCGTCGATTGGATTGCCTTTGGGCATCGCCTGGGCTGGCTGCAGTGGCTGGGGGTGGCGGCGATTCTATTGGCGGCTGCGGGGTTGCAGCGGGGCTGGTGGTGGCCCCGCATGTCCAAGGTCAGTGCGTGCCCTGAAAGATGATGTTTTCTGGATCGAAGTGAGCCACACCGCTGCCCGGCTGTGGCAGACCGAGGATATGCCCCTTGATCTTGCCCACCACGTGCATTTCGCAGGGCTTGCAGTCGAACTTCAACGTCAGCACTTCATCGCCGTGGATCAACTGCATCGGCGCCACCTTGGTTTTCACCCCCGTCACACCCTTGGCCTGTTTAGGGCACAGGTTGAACGAGAAACGCAGGCAGTGCTTGGTGATCATCACCGGCACTTCGCCGGTTTCTTCGTGGGCTTCGAAGGCGGCGTCGATCAGCTTCACACCATGACGGTGATAGAAGTCGCGGGCTTTCTGGTTGTAGACGTTGGCCAGGAACGACAGGTGCGCTTCCGGGTACACCGGCGGCGGTGAGGTTTCAGCCTTGCGCCCGCCACGCGGGTGAGCCGCTACACGAGCCGCGGTCAGCGCTTCGATCACTTCGCGGCGCAAAGCCTTGAGCTGCGAATTGGGAATGAAGAACGCTTGCGGTGCATCCAGCTGGATGTCGGTAGCGTGGTATTCGGTGGTGCCCAGTTGGCCGAGCAGGTCACGCAGGGTGTCCAGCGCCTGTTCCGGCTTGTTGGCCACGCCGAATGGGCCGGGCAGGGTGACGCTGGCGCTGATGCCTTCTTCGCTGGTGGCGGTGACTTCCAACTGTTCTTCACGCAAACGAGCGGCCCAGGTCAAGCCGATACGGCGCTCGGACGAGGTCTTGAGCAGCGCTTGTTGCCAGTTATGGTCCAGGTTGCGGTTCAGTGGGTGGTTCGGCCGCAACTGGTGCAGGCCTGCCGGCATTTCATTCGGCTCGACGCGATAGCGGTAGCGCTTCTCGCCGTCTTCTTCGAACTCGCCCTTGGGCTCGGCAATGTTGGCGCGGAAACCCACGACTTCACGCTTGATCAGCACATTGAGGCCGTCGCCATTGGACAGCGGCTCGTGTGTGATCACCTGCAAGTCACGTTTGCCGGCTTTTTCCACCACACCCACCGGCAGGCCGGTGAAGGTCGGGGTATCGAAGGCGCCGATGTCGACCTTACGGTCGGTGACGAAATAGTCAGTGCTGCCACGGTGGAAGGTTTTTTCCGGGTCGGGCAGGAAGAAGTGCGCGGTACGGCCGCTGGACGCACGGGCCAGGTCTGGACGGTCTTCAAGCACTTCATCAAGGCGCTGGCGGTAATAGGCGGTGATGTTCTTCACATAACCCATGTCCTTGTAGCGACCTTCGATCTTGAACGAACGCACGCCCGCTTCGACCAGCGCACGAATGTTGGCGCTTTGGTTGTTGTCTTTCATCGACAGCAGGTGCTTTTCAAAGGCCACGACACGGCCCTGGTCGTCTTTCAAGGTGTAAGGCAGGCGGCAGGCCTGGGAGCAGTCGCCACGGTTGGCGCTACGCCCATTCTGCGCGTGGGAAATGTTGCACTGCCCGGAGAACGCCACGCACAGCGCGCCGTGAATGAAAAACTCGATGGCGGCATCGGTTTCGTCGGCGATGGCGCGGATCTCTTGCAGGTTCAGCTCACGGGCCAATACCAACTGGGAGAAACCTGCCTGGTCGAGAAACTTGGCGCGACCCAGGGTGCGAATGTCGGTCTGGGTGCTGGCGTGCAGCTCGATAGGCGGAATATCCAGCTCCATCACACCCAGGTCTTGCACGATCAAGGCGTCGACACCGGCGTCATACAGCTGATGGATCAGCTTGCGCGCAGGCTCTAGCTCGTTGTCATGCAGGATGGTGTTGATGGTAGTGAACACACGGGCGTGGTAACGGCGTGCGAATTCCACTAGGGACGCGATATCGCTCACGTCGTTACAGGCGTTGTGGCGCGCGCCGAAGCTCGGGCCGCCAATGTACACGGCGTCGGCGCCATGCAGGATAGCCTCGCGCGCGATGGCGACATCGCGGGCAGGGCTGAGCAATTCCAGGTGATGCTTGGGCAAGGACATAGTTTTTTTAGTCAGGCTTGTCACGGTTGAGGCGGGCATTGTAGCCGTGAAACGCTGGGGGGGCACCTACCACAGGGCTGGCTGGTTTGGTGCTGGAGCCAATGAGTTCCAGTGTGGGAGCGGGCTTGCCCGCGATAGCGGTGGGTCAGTTGGCACATTGATCGACTAATGCACCGTCATCGCGGGCAAGCCCGCTCCCACAGGTTCAGGCTTTTGCGGCCATTGCGGTGACTTCTACACGCATACCTTCAACGGCCAGCGAAGCAACACCAACTGCCGCTCGCACAGGCCACGGCTTGGCAAAAAAGCGCTTATAGACTTCGTTGAATGCAGCACGATCAGCCATATCGGTGAGGTAGATGGTCAGGTGCATCACCCGGTCCATGGAGCTGCCGGCCTTTTCCAGGGCGACTTTCAGCGCTTGCAGGGTGCATTCGCTTTGCAGGGTGACATCGCCCAGTTCCAGGCTGCCGTCGGCCCGGGTCGGAATCTGGGTGGAGACCAGGATGCCGTTGAAGCCGATGACATCGGAAGAGATGGAATCGGCGTCGGGATCGGGAGTGTAGGACAGGTCGTGGTTGGCCATGGGCGCCTCTTGTTGACTGAACAGAAGGCGCCATGGTCCCCGAAAAAAACGCCCGGGGCAAACCGGAAGCCGGGCGGATTACAAGAGGGTGAACGGGTAGTCGACGATCACCCGCAGCTCGTTCAGCTTGCCATCACGCTGATCGGCGTTCGATGAAACCATGGCGTCACGTACGCGAAACGACAGGTTTTTCGCCGGGCCGCTCTGCAGTACGTATTTGGCTTCCACATCGGTCTCGTGATGGTCACCGTTGGCGCCGTAGTCGCCCACGTAGGCACTGTTGGCCGGAGTGTGGGTACCATCGATGCCCGAGCCATTGACGTAGCGGGTCATGAAGCTCAGGCCCGGTACGCCGAAGGTTGCCATATTCAGGTCATAACGAACGCCCCAGGACTGCTCGCCGGGACCGTTGAAGTCGCCCCACTGGATCGAGTTGGCCAGAAACACCGAATCACCGCCTTCACCCGCGCCATTATTGCCGGTGCCGATGTAGTCAAAGGGCGTGTCGCCATGCACTTTCTGGAACGACAGCGTCAGGGTGTGGGCCGCCAGGAATGAGTAGGCCGCTGCCACCGAGTACGTGGTGTTGTTGATCGCCCCGGCCTTGGCACTGCCCGTGTCGAGGGTGCGGTACAGGTTGCCGTCCAATGCCAGCGACTGGTCCTGGCTCAACGGAATCACGTAGTTGAGATTGGTGTAGTACTGGCGCCAGATATCTTCCAGCTCACCTGCGTACAGGGTGGCGCTCAGCGAAGGCGTGAAGGTGTATTTACCGCCGATGAAACTCGCACTGTTGGCTGCCACGTTAGCGTAGGTGGCGTAGATGTCGTGGTCATGGTTGCTGGTCATGCCGCTGTTGGTGCTGGTGAAGTGCCCGGCCTCCAGGTCCAGCCCGGCGATCTCGCTGCTGGTCAGGTCGAAGCCGGTGGCGGTCTGCGGCAAGATGCGCGTACCACCAGTGGCGAAGACGGGGGCGGTGGGCTGCATGTCACCGAATTTCAGCTGGGTCTTGGAGACCTTGATCTTCACCGCTGCGCCGACTGAGCCATAGCCATTTTCCGGATCGCCATGGCGGTCGGTCGGCAACTCGCCGGTGCCGGCGTCCGCGTGGGTGGCGTCGAGCTTCATCGCGCCATAGGCGTAGGCATCCACGCCAAACCCGATGGTGCCCTGGGTGAACCCCGAGGCGTAATTGAGCATTGCGCCTTGGGTCCAGTCGCGGTTATCCGCCTTGCCACTTTGGCGGTCGCGGTCGAAGTAATAGTTGCGCAGTAGCCCCGTGATGCTGCTGCCTTCGATAAACCCCTTGGAATCGGCCTGGTCGGTCACGGACTCGGCAAGGGCGAATTGGCTGACACTGGCGCACACAGCCAGTGTTAACAGGCTCCACTGTTTGATCATGTTCTTATTTCCCAGGAATAATTATCGCGCGCACAGAAACACCGCATTTTTTAATGGCGCATGGGGTTTTATGGCAGATGTTTGCAGATGAGCGTGATGCTGTTTTTATTGTGCTCGGCGTGTTTGCCGAGCCTGATTATTAACAGATTTTTCGCGGGGCGCAGCCTTGGCCTTGATTAAACTCAATTAATTAAACTTCACCTTGTTTAATCGGCCACAGGTGTAGCGTGGATAAGGTCTTAGCCGCTCTGCTTCGACAAAAAACCTTTGGTTTGCCGCCGCAGGCTCTGCGGCGGATTTTTTAGGTTTAGTTAAGTTATATAAAAATGCATATCCAACATCATCTCATCAGTGGACTTCATTGATTCTGATGACCACTGCAGATCTCATGGCGCGAGAATAGCAAGAGAGCTGCTAGAAACAATTTGATGCCCTATCATGGCGCCCACATTCCTCTCTACAAGGACCTGGAGACCTCATGAGAAAAGCCTCGCACATCCTGCTGACCACGCTTTTATTGACGGCCAGCGCCACGGCATTGGCGGCTGAGGGCTTCATCGGCACCGGCGCCAATGCGGGCAATGGCTACGAGCCGGACGGTTATGGTGGTTTGCGAGGCACCGGGGGTAACGCTGGTGGTGACTATGTCCTGGAAAAGGACGGTTCGCTGCGCGGTACCGGTAAAAATGCCGGCAAGGGCTACGTGCCGGCCGATGATGGTGGGCTCAAAGGCACTGGTTACAACTCCGGCTATCGGTTCACGCCGGATGGCAATGGTGGCTATAAGGGCACCGGCCTCAATTACGGTGAAGACTACAGGTCTGATGGCAAGGGTTATTTCCGTGGCGACGGCACCGCTTCGGGGGGGAGTTGGGTGTCTGATGGCAAAGGTGGCTATGAGGGCACCGGCGACAACCGTAAGCGCGGCTACAAGTCTGATGGCCGTGGCGGCTACATAGGAACCGGTAGGAACGAGGGCAGGGGGCTTGAGTCCGATGGCCGAGGCGGCTTCATCGGTACGGGTGACAATGCCGGGGGTGGCTGGAAGCCAGATGGGTACGGTGGCTACAAAGGCACGGGCAATAACAAGGGTGAGCGCTGGCGGCTGGAGTGATTCAGGTGCTGATGGAACCCATCAGCACCCGTATCGGGATTACTCTTTGACGTCCATGAACTCTTCAGCCCAAGCCATGTAGCTCTTAGGCAACGTGTAGGTATGGGTCAACTCTGTAGCGCTGAGGTTCGAGGTGTTGTGGGTCAGTTGGCGTTGTGCGCGCAGGCTGTCGTAGGTGGCCTTGATCGACGCAAAGTAGGCGCCATGGCCGGCCACCACGATACGTACGCCGAGCTTGGCCAGGCGTTCGCTGTCATTGAGCTTGGGGTTGGCGTAGGTCACCAGCATCAATGGCACCGTGAGGTTTGCCGCGATCTGCTCAAGGTGGTCGAAGTCTTTGACGCCGACCATGCAGATACCATCGGCGCCGGCTTTTTCATACGCCTTGGTGCGGGCGATGACATCTTCCGTGGGCAGCACGCCGGCATTGGTACGGGCAATGATCGACAGCTCAGGGTCAACACGGGCCTCAAGCGCTGCCTTCACTTTGCCGATGCCTTCCTCGACGGAAATCAGGTCGGTGGATTTGCGCCCGAACTGCGCTGGCAATAGCGTGTCCTCAATCGTCAGCGCCGCCACACCGGCACGTTCAAGCTCTTCTACGGTGCGCATTACGTTCAGGGCGTTGCCGTAACCGTGGTCGGCGTCGGCGATGAAGGGCAACTGGGCCACGCGCCCGATGCGGGTGGCCTGTTCAACGAACTCACTCAGGGTGATCAGCGAAAAATCGGGGGCCGCGAGTACCTGCAACGAAGCGACCGAGCCACCCAGGATACCGACCTCAAACCCCAGGTCGGCCGCGATACGCGCGGACATGGGGTCGAAAACCGAGGCGGTTTCAACGCACATTTTCTTGGCAAGCAATTCACGGAAGTTGCGGCGCAACGCTGAGTGAGAGATTTTCGGCATGTTCTTTCCTGGCTCTGTCGTCGTCGTGACGATCACTGTCTATTCATGGTTGCGCGAGATTACCATGCAGACGAGCCGGGGATTATGACGTTTGAACATGAGGCAGGCGCCGGACGCATGGATCATCGATTCACGGTTGGGCGCTGGACAAGCCGCTACTTGTTAAGCGTGATGTACGACTTGCCCAGGTCATGGGCCCAGCCATCGAGTACCGCCTTGACGTTGCTGGCGGTCATGACTTGCTTGTCGTTGTCCAAGGGTATGCCAGTGCCCTTGCGGACCACGGCTGCAACCACGTCACCCGTCGAACCGTCCTCGAAGGAGACTTCCGTCGCGATCTGACTGTCTTGGTCACGCCAACCAGCGGCCGTACTGACGCCTGCGGCGACCAGCGTGATCGGCATCCACTCATAAAACCGCAGCCCCTGAGTGCTGGCGGCAATCCGGGTGATGGCTGGCCGCACGATCAGTGTGTCGGGCCCCGGTACGGAGACCAGGTGCACGACCCGCCCCAGTTCGGCCCTGAGCGCCGAGTCGTAGTACCCGGTCACGAGAGAGAGCGTAGTTTGTGGAATGCGCCCAGTGGGTTCGACAGCAGGATAAAACTGGCTAGGTGCCAGATAGACCTGTCGGTACCGGCCTCGTTTCAAGGCCGGGCTGACCCAGCTCAGTACCGTTTGCCCCTCAGGCGTCTGATGTTCTTTCAATACGCTGTAATCGTGCAGAAACCCGGTGTACATCTCAGGCTCGACCTTTGTGCTGCTGCACGCCGCCAGGCTGAGGGTGGCCGCGAGCATCAGCGGTAGCGAGTACTTGATTCTCATCAGTGGGATTCCTTAGCGGTTCTTTCCGGGGTGTTTTCCGAGCAGGTGATCTGCAACTGGCCGTGGGTCATGATCCAGTGGATGAGTTCAGTGGTCGGGATCGAATGGGCGTACTCCACCCAGCGGGCCGTGTCCGGGCTGTAATGTTCGAAGTAGCGCCGTAGCACGATGCGGCCTTGATCGTGGGCCAGCCCCAGGCACAACTCCTGGAACAGGATCGGGCTATCCTGTTCAGGGACCGACGTGCGTTGGCTCAGGACCAGTGGCTGTTCGCTGTGTTGCGGTGGTGCGGTATACCGACTGCTCAAGACCTTCATGAAAGCCCCCTTGGATGGAAGGCGTGCAGGATGCCTGCGGGCCGTTGCCCGAAGATGTCCGGCTTATGTCTGCGGCGAAGGAATATTGCTCGATTGAAATAAATGACCTGAGCGCCGGAATGGTTTTAGATGTGCTCCTTTTTTGACCTGAAGGGTCCTGCCAACGTGAGCCGACTACTGATCGTCGATGACGATATGGAAATCCTGTCATTGCTGAAGAAGTTCTTCGTCCAGCACGCCTATGAGGTGGACGTGGCGCCGGACGGCGAAGCCATGTGGGCGGCGATCGAACGTAATCGTCCAGACACGCTGATCCTCGACCTTATGTTGCCCGGTGAAGGCGGTCTCAGCCTGTGCCAGAAAGTACGCGCGCAGATGGGCATTCCCATCATCATGCTGACGGCCATGGGCGAATTGAGTGACCGTATTGTTGGTCTTGAGCTGGGGGCTGACGACTACCTGACCAAGCCTTTTGCACCCCGGGAACTGCTGGCACGCTTGCGTGCCGTGCAGCGGCGGACGGGGGAGCCGATTACGGCCAGTGATCGCACACGGCCAGTGCTTGGGTTCGCCGGTTGGCACCTGGATATCACCTGCCGGGAGCTACGCTCGCCCGAAAACGTGATGATCCCGCTATCCGGTGGCGAGTTCGACTTGCTGGTGGTGTTTCTCGAGCATCCGCAGCGCATCCTCACCCGCGAGCAACTGATCGACTTGACCCATGGCCACGGCCATGACGCCTTCGACCGCAGTATCGACGTGCAGGTGAGCCGGCTGCGCCGCAAGATCGAACCCGACAGCAAGCGCCCCGACCTGATTCGTACCGTGCGCAATGGAGGCTATATGTTCAGCACCCAGGTCACCCGCTCGTGATCCTGCGCCTGTTGCGCCGCGACACCTTGAGTCGCCGGATAGCCCTGACCATCGTCGCTGCGATGCTCGCCTCACTGGCCCTGAATGCCCTGTTCGTGCAAGTGGCGGGGATCTGGGCGCGCCCACCCATCGAGCGCACCGGCCTGTTGGAACAGATCGCCGTCACCTCGAAAGTGGTCCAGGCGGCGCCGGTCTCATTGCGCCCGCAATTGGCTGAAGCGGCCGGCAGTTCGATGTTGCACGTAGCGTGGAGTACGCACCTGGCGGATTTCGGTCTGCCGGCCTCAGGCATGCGCTTCAAGTCGGGCAGGGTGCCGGCGTTGCAGCAACAGCTGGGCGATGAGCACGAGGTCCAGGTGCTCAACCCCGAGGACTGGCCAAGCGGAAGTCCCCAGGGGCGTTATGTTGCGTTAGTGCAATTGCTGGATGGCAGCTGGCTGTCGTTCACGCCCTCCGAACGCAGTTGGGGCTTGGATATCAATATGCGGATCGCGGTGATTATCGGGCTGGGGCTGATCGCCACCTTGCTGGTCGCCTGGGTCGCCACACGGCAGTTGGCCAATCCATTGCAGCGCTTCGCCCATGCTGCCAGGCGCTTCGGTGGAGACCTGCGTGCACCGCCCATCGACGTTGAAGGCCCCCAGGAAATCCGCCAGGCGATCATCGCTTTCAACACCATGCAGGCGCAGATCCAGCATTTCATCGGTGAACGCACCCACATGCTCGCAGCCATTTCCCACGATTTGCGCGCACCTCTGACACGGATGCGGCTGCGCAGTGAGTTCATGGAAGATCTCGATCATCAGCGCAAGCTGATTCGCGATGTTGAAGAGATGCAATCGATGATCAACGCGGCGCTGGCATTCTTTCGCGAAGACACCCTCCCGGAGCAAACCACGGCCTTCGACCTGTCGGAGTTGCTGCAAACCATCATCGACGATTACCGCGACCAGCACATAGCCGTCGACTTCACCGGCCCGGCGCATCTGGTGTACCACGGCCGGCCGCTGGGTATAAAACGGGTGATCGTCAACCTGCTGGAGAACGCCACAAAGTATGCCCAGCACCCAGCCATTACGCTGAGTGCTGACCCTCACGTGATCTGCATCGAGGTCAGCGATGAGGGGCCGGGGATTCCGGAAGCAGACTTGCAACGCGTCTTCGATCCTTTCTATCGCCTTGAGGCGTCGCGCAACCGTCACACCGGCGGGGTTGGGCTCGGGCTTTCGGCCGCGCGGGCGATTGTTCGCGAACAGGGGGGTGAACTGACCCTGAGCAATCGCCATGGCTCAGGGCTATTGGCGCGGGTTGAGCTACCCCGCACCCGTTAGGGCTGACTCACCTGGTTGCTCGGCCTCGTGGTGATGCGTGGCCCCGATGAACATGTACATCGCCGGTACCATGAATAGCGTCAACAGCGTGCCGATCGACAAACCGGCGAAGATCACCAGCCCCATGTCATGGCGCCCCGCAGCCCCGGCGCCGGAGGCCCACACCAGCGGCACCACGCCCAACACCATCGCCGCCGTGGTCATCAGGATAGGGCGCAAGCGCACGGCGGCTGCTTCTTCGATTGCCTCACGCTTACTGTGACCGGCGCGCTGCAGTTCGTTGGCAAACTGCACGATCAGAATCCCGTGCTTGGTGATCAACCCCAGCAGCGTCACCAGGCCCACCTGGGTGTATACGTTGATCGACGCGTAGCCCATGGTAATGAACGCCAGTGCGCCGAAGAGGGCGGGCGGCACCGAGAACAGGATCACCACTGGGTCACGGAAACTCTCGAACTGAAAGGCCAGGGCCAGGTAGACGATCAGGATCGAGAACATCAGCAGGCCGACGAAACCACCCGATTCCTGCATGAACTGCCGCGATTCCCCGGCAAAGTCCGAGGTATAGCCCGAAGGTGCCACGTTATTCAGGATGGTGTTCAGCTTGGCGAGCAGTTCGCCCTGGGCCACGCCGCTGACGCCTCCCAGCGTCGCGGAGTTGAGTTGCTGGAAGTGGTTGATCGATTCCGGCTGGGTCGAGGTCTCGATATGTGCCACCGTGCGCGCGGGGATCATGCTGCCTGCGGGCGTGCGGATGTAGTAATCGAGAATCTGCTCGGGGTTGAGGCGGTTGACTTGCAGCACTTGGGGAATGACTTTGTACGAGCGCCCGGCGGTGGAGAAGTAGTTCACGTAGTTGCCACCCAAGGCGGCTGACAGTGCGGCGCCGACGTCGGCCTGGGTCATGCCCAAGGCGGCAATTTTTTCCCGGTCTACCACCAGTCGGGCCTGTGGCTTGTCCAGTTTCAAATCCATGTCGGCGAACCAGAACAGTTGCTGTTTCTGGGCCTCGGCCATGACCGCTTGGGCGACTTCGTTGAGGTTTTCCACCGAGTCAGTGGTGGTGATCACAAACTGCACCGGCAAACCCTGGGCACCCGGCAGGGAGGGTAGCGGGAAGGCAGCGATGGTTGCGCCCGGCACCTGATTCCATTTTTGCTGGAGGTCCAGAATCAGTTGGGCCTGGGAGCGCGTGCGATCACCCCAGGATTTGAGCAGTACGCCGCCCAGGCCCTGGTTGAGGGCGGGCAGGCCGGTCAGTTGGAACATCTGCGCGTATTCCGGTTCTTTGTTGGCGATCTGGAAGGCTTGGTCGGCAATACGCTCCATCTGTTGCGGCGACGCCGTCGGCGGGCCTTTGATCTGCATGAACACCAACCCCTGGTCCTCGGTGGGCGACAGCTCGCTCTTGGCGGTCATGCCACTGGCCGCGACCAACAGGAACAGGATGAAACCAAAGGTCACCAGCACCGGCCAGACATTCAGCCCGCCGGACAGCACACGGTGGTAGCGCTTGCGCAGCCAGTCAAAGTACTGGTCGAGCCGCTTGGCGAATCGACCTTCTTCCTGGCCAGGCTTGAACAGCTTGGAGGTCATCATCGGCGACAGCGTCAACGCCACCACCGCCGACACGGTCACTGCGCCCGCTAACGAGAAGCAGAACTCCTTGAACAACGCGCCCGTGAGGCCACTGCGCAACCCGATGGGCACATAGGCGGCCACCAGCACCACGGTCATCGCGATGATCGGCCCACCCAGCTCTCGCGCCGCCACCAACGCGGCCTCCAACACGCCTTTGCCTTCCTCCTTGATGTGACGGTCGACGTTTTCCACCACGATGATCGCGTCATCCACCACCAGCCCTATCGCCAGCACCAGGGCGAGCAAAGTAAGCAGGTTGATGGAGTAACCCAGCAGGTACATGACGAAGAACGTCCCCACCAGCGACAACGGGATCGCCACCAGCGGCACAATCACCGCGCGGAACGAGCCAAGGAACAGGTAAATCACTACCGACACAATGATCATGGCCTCGACGAGCGTCTTCACCACCTCGTAAATCGAGGTGTTGATGAACTCGGTCGAGTCATACACGATTTCACCGCGCACCCCCGTCGGCAGTTGCGATTGCAGTTCGGGGAAGGCTTCGCGCACGCTATTGGCGACGGTCAGGATGTTCGCGCTGGGTGCCGCCTTGATGCCGATGAATACCGAGCGCTTGCCGGAAAACGCCACGCTGCTGTCATAGCTTTCGGCGCCGAGGGTGACGGTGGCCACATCCTCCAGGTACACCAGCGCATCGCCTTTCTGCTTGATGACCAGCCGTTTGAACTCATCCACCGTGTGCAAATCGGTGCCGGCGGTCAGGTCGACCGTCACCGTTTGACCGCGGGTCGACCCCACGGCAGACAGGTAGTTATTGTTGGCCAGGGCCGTGGACACGTCCTGCGCCGTGACGTTATGGGCCGCCAGCTTGTCCGGGTCGAGCCAGGCCCGCAGGGCGAATTGGCGACCACCGAGAATTTCTGCGGTCTGCACGCCCTGGATCGAATCGAGCTTGGGTTTGACCACTCGCACCAGGTAGTCGGTGATGTTGTTGGTGGGCAGCGTGTCACTGTAGAAACCCAGGTACATGGCATCCGTGGTTTGCCCGACGGCCACCGTCAACACCGGCTCCTGGGCTTGGGCCGGCAGTTGGTTCTTCACCGAGTTGACCTGGGTGTTGATCTCGGTGAGCGCCTTGCTCGCGTCATAGTTCAGCCGCAGCGTGGCGGTAATGGTCGAGACCCCAGTAATGCTCGATGAGGACAGATAATCGATGCCCTGGGCTTGGGCAATCGCCGCTTCCAGGGGCTGGGTGATAAAGCCTGCGACCGTTGACGCATCCGCACCATAGTAAGCCGTGGTGATAGTGACCACGGTGTTCTCCGTGCGTGGCCATTGATTCACCGGCAACTCGAAAATCGAGCGCAGCCCCAGGATCAGGATGAACAGCGAAACGACCACGGCCCAGACCGGTCGGTGGATAAAGGTATCGGTAAGCTTCATGGGACACCTTTAATGTTCTTGGGGAGTCGGGGCGGGGTCGTTCAGCGGTGCGGCGCTGTTATCGACCTTCACCGGCGAGCCATTCTTGAGCTTCATCTGGCCGCTGGTGATCAACAAGTCGCCTTCCTTGACTCCGGACAGGATCGCCACCTGGTCGCCACGGGTCGGCCCGGTCTTGATAAAGGTTTGTTGTGCGGTGAGCAGCTCTTCGCCCTTGTCGTTCTTGCTCGAAGTGGCGATGAAAACCGTGGTGCCGTAAGGGTTGTAGGTCACCGAAGTCTGCGGCACGGTGAGGTAGCGCTGGGTGGCGCCCGAGTTGACCACCGCACGGGCAAACATGCCGGGCACCAGGCTTTGCTTGGGGTTTTCTACGGTGGCTTCGACGGTGACGTTGCGCGTGGTGGCGTCGAATTGAGTGTCGACGGTGCTGATCCGGCCCTTGAACGTCTGGTTGGACAGGCCGTCGGCGGTCACCACGACCCCTTGGCCAATGGCGATGGCTTCCAACTGGGTCTGAGGCACGGTGAAGTCGATATAGATGGGATCGAAGGTCTGCAGCGTAGCGATTTTGTCGCCCGGGTTGAGGAATTGGCCGGGGTTGACGCTAGTGATCCCGATGCGTCCGGCAAACGGCGCACGAATGGTCTTTTTCGCCACCAGCGCGCGCTGCTGTTCTGCGGCGGCCAGCTTAGCCTTCAGGTCGGCAGTGTCGGTGTCCACTTGGGCTTGGGACACCGCGTTGACCGCCAATTGGGCTCTGTCACGCTTGAGCACGATGCCCGCCAGATCGGCGGTGGCCTCAAGGGAATGCAGTTGCGCGATGTCGGAGTCGGCATTCAGCTGCACCAGCAATGCCTGGGTCGCCACTTCTTGCCCGGGCGTGAAACCGAGGGTGCGCACGATGCCGCCGACTTCAGTGGTCACATCCACGCCGCGTACGGCCTTCATCGAGCCTACGGCGGACACGCTGGGTTGCCACTCGGCATACGGCACAGGCATGGCGGTGACCACGGCGGCGGGCAAGGGCATCTTCGATTGGGCGATCAGCGCGGAAATTTGCACGAACTTCACCCCGGCGATGATCGCGACAATCACCAACACCACCACGATCATGATCAGCATCGGCCGCCACAGTCGACGCTTGTGCGGTGCGCCGGGTTCGGAGGGCAGGGGAGAGGCAGTCTGGACGTCGGCCATGGAGGGTCTCACTGTTTCAATGATTCGGTTCAGTCCAACCGCGCCGCATTGGCGGGCGTGGCTTTCTGGTTGTCAGCCGGCATGATTTCCTGCCACGACGGCAGGCCGAAGCGATCCGGGTGGCCCTTGGAGGCGGGGTCCACATCGGTACGGTTCCACCAGCCACCACCCAGTGCCTGGAAGAGGGCGGTGGTATCGCTGTAGCGAGCGGCCTGTGCCTTGACCCGTGCCAGCACGGTGTTCTGGTAGATTTGCTGGGCCGTGAGCAGGTTGATGTACGCCACCGCGCCCAGGCGGAATTGGGCTTGCACCAGGTCCAGGTTGGCTTGCGCTGAGCGCTCAGCGGCGACCTGCTGGTTCAGCGTCTCGGCGTCGGCTTCCAGTGCGCGCAGGGCATTGGCGACGTCCTGGAATGCGGTCAACACGGTGCCGCGATAACGCGCCGCGGATTCGTCATAGGCCGCCACGGCTGCGCGCTTGCGATGCTCAAGGGCGCCGGCATCGAAAATCGGCTGGGCGATCGAGCCGGCCAGGCTCCAGACGCCGGAACCGGCCGAAAACAGTTTGGTCCCGCTCGCCACCGTCGAGCCCACGGAACCGGTAATGCTGAACTGCGGCAACTGATTGGCGACCGCTACACCAATGTTGGCGCTGGCCTGATGCAACTGAGCTTGGGCAGAGCGCACATCCGGCCGCTGACCGACGATCGCCGAGGGCAGGCTGACGGGCAATTCTTGTGGCAAATGCAGGGAGGCCAGTTGGAAACGTTCGTCCCGATCCTGGTTGGGAAAACGGCCGAGGTAGGCCATCAGTTGATTGCGGGTTTGCGCCAGTTGCTTTTGCAACGGCGGCAGGGTGGCGCGGGTCTGTGCCAACGCGGTCTGCTGGGTGAGCACGTCAGCATTGCCGATAGCACCCAGTTGCCGTTGCGCCTGCAGCACGTCGAGCTGATCGCTTTGCAATCGGATGATGGTCTCGGTGGCCGCCACTTGATCGCGCAAAGACGCCAGGCTGACGGCGGTGTTGACCACATTGGAGGTCAGCGTGAGGTAGGTCGCCTCCAACTGGAAGCGCTCGTACTCGGCCTGGGCGGTGGTGGATTCGATTTGCCGGCGAGTGCCGCCGAACACGTCTGGGGCATAGGAGACACTCAGCGATGCCGAGCTGACCGTGAGAATCGGTGACGAGGGTGCGCCCGTCGTGACGCCAGACACTTTCTCACGGGTTTTTTGCACATTGGCGCTGACCGAGGGAAACAGCGACGCCTGGTCGGCGTAAACCAGCTCGTTGGCCTGGCGCAAAGCCGCCTGTGCAGCGCTCACGTCCGGATTGGCGTGCAGGGCTTCTTCGACCAGTGCATTCAATGTTGGCGAACGAAACAGCGTCCACCATTGCCCCGGAATATCCATCCCCGCAATCAAGCGTTGCGCTGCACCACCGGTGTCGATGTCGGCCTGAGCGGTAGTGGTGAGCTTTTCTTTTGAGTAACCGGCATTCGCGGGCACGTCAGGGCGGGCGAAATCCGGTCCGACCGTGCAGCCGGCGAGGGCCAGGCACAGGAGGCTGAACGGAGCCAGAAAGTGTGATACACGCGGCCGCGACTGCTCTTTCATATTGACTCTATTAATCAGTGGGTTAACTGTTTTTTTTGTTGAGCAATAAGTGCAGGTACATCTGGCGAACCCACTGGAACGGCCTTGAGGATCGCTGGATTCAGATCAGTGTAGGTGGTGCGGGGCGCTGCGCAATGTCAGCGCATTTATGCTGGACGTTCCGTCGAGCCTATAAATGCAATAAGCGCATTATTATAGAATTAGGTTATGCGTTATTAGTATTTTACTCATAATGCCCCGTCGCTCATCTTGTCCACCCCTACGAACAGGCATCTGGAGAAGAATGTGCGTTATCTGACAAAACTGACGGCCGGGATGGCCGCCGCCTTGCTGTGTCTGACTGCGCATGCACAAACGTTGGTGGTAGGCGACCAGAGCTATAACGCCCAGGCGGTGATGGAGGCGGCGGGTGTGCTGGATGACCTGCCTTACACGCTGGAGTGGAAGCAGTTCACGGCGGGTTCGCCGGTTGCCGAAGCGCTCAATGCCAACAGCCTGGACATCGGTCTGCTCGGCGATGCACCGGTGTTATTTCTGGGCGCGTTAGGCGCGCCGATCAAGGTGATCGCCATCAGCCGGCAAAATCTAGACGGCGTGGCCATTCTGGTCAGGAAGGATTCGTCGATCCACAGCCTGGCGGATCTGGCGGGCAAGCGGGCAGCCATTTGGAAAGGCTCCTGGAGTCAGCAACTGCTGCTGACCGCGCTGGATAAAGCCGGGGTTTCGCGAGATTCACTGGAGTTGCGCTATCTCAGCGCGCTGGATGCATCCCATGCATTGGAAGGTGGCTCGGTAGACGTCATCGCCACATGGGAACCCTATGTCACGCAACAAGAGCGCCAAGGGGCACGGGTGCTTGCCACGGCAGAAGGCTTGATCCCGGCCCAGAGTTTCATTGCTGCGAATGCTAAGGCCGTCGATGCCAAGCGTGTGCCCATCAATGATTTTCTCCAACGCCTGAAGAAAGCCCGTGACTGGACCCGCCAGAGCCCAGCCAACGCCGACGCTTATGCGGATGCCTGGGCCAAACGTACTCGCGCCGACGCCGATATCGCCCGCGCCTGGTTCGCCCGGGCACGCACCACCGTGGAGCCCGTCACCGCGCAATCGCCAGTGGAGGCGCAAAAGACCGTGGACTTCTTTGCCAGCCAAGGCCTGGTCAAGTCTTACTCGGCCGCGACCTTGTTCGACGACTCATTCGCCGCGTCCTTGCAACCCGTTGTCGCCAAAACCCAGCCATAAGGAATCCGTCAGAGATGACCAAGAGACAGCTCAAACTGGGCGCCCTGACCATGGGCTGCGGTGGGCCGGGACGCCACAACCTGTGGCTTGATCCACAGTTGCCAGCGGATGCCAGCGTCAACGTCGACTGGTACATCGACATCGCTCGCCAGGCCGAGGCGGCCCTGTTCGACTTGATGTTTATCGTCGACAGCCAGTTCATCACTCCCGGGTCGCCCTCCCATTACCTCAACCGCCTCGAGCCGCTGACGCTGTTGTCGGCACTGGCCGTGAGCACGCGCCATATAGGCCTGGTCGGCACCCTGACCACTTCATACAACTCGCCCTATAACGTCGCCAGGCGACTGGCGTCACTGGACCTGATCAGCAAAGGCCGCGCCGGCTGGAACGTGGTCACCAGCGGAGATGCCGGTACCGCTGGCAACTACAGTCGTGACGAACATTATGACTACGACACCCGCTACAGCCGCGCGGCTGAACACGTGCAAGTGGTGCAGGGGCTGTGGAACTCCTACGAGGACGATGCATTCGTGCGCAATCGCGCGACTGGCCAGTTCTTCGACCCGAACAAGCTGCACAGCCTGAATCACAAGGGCGAGCATTTCTCGGTGGTCGGTCCGTTGAACATCCAACGCTCACCGCAAGGCCAACCGGTGATCTTCCAGGCCGGCGACTCAGAACAAGGCCGCGACCTGGGCGCCGCTACGGCAGATGTCATTTTTACCCATGCCGCCAGCATCGAGCAGGGCCAAGCGTTTTACCGGGATATAAAGGGCAGGGCGGTGCAACACGGCCGCGATCCTGAGCGATTACTGGTGATGCCGGGCGCGGAAATCTATGTGGGCGACACCGATGAACATGCCCGGGAAATCGAGCAGCACTATCATCACGCCGACCACAGTTTTGAGCTGGCACTAAAGGAGTTTGGGCGTAATTTTGGCTGGCATGATTTCCGTCAGTACGACCTGGATGCGCCATTCCCTCAGGAGAGCCTGGAGGCGGCGCGCAGCAGCTTTTTCACCGCCGCCAAGCGCATCGCCGATCAAGCCCGGGACAAAGGCTTCAGCCTGCGCCAAACCGTCGAGTTTGGCCGGCAACTGCGCCCAGGCGCCTTCGTTGGCAGCGCCGCCACGGTCGCGCAGAAAATGGCCGACTGGTTCGAAGCGCGGGCCGTGGATGGGTTCAATATCTACATCGGGCACCCTGGGCAATTTGATCGATTCACCCAGGAAGTCATTCCGTTGCTGCAGGAGCGCGGCGTTTACCGCACCGCCTATGAAGGCTCGACCTTACGCGAAAGCCTGGGCTTGACGGTTCCGCGGTTCACGCGCCAGCCCTCACCCTAACGGGTGATTTCGATGACTTTGCGGGTGTGGGACTATCACGCCAGTCCCGGGCGCCAGTGATGCATGGATTCAGGTTTTCCCTGAAGATGCCGGGCTAAAGGGTGAGCGAATTCCTATGCATCATATTCAGGGTTCGCCACTTACCGTGCCGCTGCCTGATACACGTCATTTAGACGCGCATATGCCGGGAGGCTTTAGATATAATCCTGGCGGTCCTGGGTCAGCACTTCCAGCATACCCGCCGAAGAAAGGAACTGAGTAATGCATGTCATGCCGCTAGATCATGCGAAGCAGAAGTTAATCTTCTATGTGGCTCAGGATTTGGACCAGTTAACTAAGTCTGATGTGCAGCAGCTTGTGAAAGATCTTGCTGCGTCAAGGGTATGGGGCATTGCGCCACCAAGCTTGATTGATGAGATAGACGAGAATGGCTTGGAGGTCGTAGGTGGGATGCTGGAAATTTATTCAGCTTTACCGCCGAGCATACTCCCTCTTGATGTGGACTCGAAGAATCTAGAGGAAGTAGAAGAGCTGATTGATGCTGTTAGGTACTTATCTGAAAAAGCCAGCCTTTCCTTTGAGTTTCAATTGGATACTACCTATGTTGGTAGTATTGATGATGGCGTCGTTGATCGAGTTCTTCAGGAAGGTTTGCTTGCGTCATGGAGAGAAAATCTCAGCGGGAAAAGTTGAATCAAGAGTACAAATACAGTATTCACCTGGCACCGGTCTCGCGCCGGTGTTGTTTTACCTGCGGTCAGCATTGCGTTGCGGCTTGTAGCGCTACTGGCGTAGAAAATCGAGCAGTCAGCGATATTGCCTACTTTTTATTTCAGTTTGGAAAACTAAAAAATTCCGATTTAGCAGAGGCCCCTGGCCAGGGTACGACCCTTGCTCAGGAGCGTGTGTGCCACGCCTAATCCTCGTTTTTTGCGCAATCTTTCTGGCCTTTACCTCATGTGTGTCGCCCGCCAAACCTGGTTTTTGCGCCGTTAGGTGTCTGCAACGGCAGGTACGATTTAGGCTGTGCCGGTGTATTAAACCGTCAGTGATTAAGTGCCGGTGAGGGTCAGAAACGGATTGTCGGCAGGCACGCTGTCGAACAGCACTGTGGGCGTCTCGAGTAAGTAACCTTTGAGGTGGGCCTTTTTTCGAGGCCCTTGGACCTGACAGGTCCAGATGTTTAATCCATCGTCGCGTTTTTTGTGGCGTTTCAGCTGTTCAAACTGTCGTTGCACCCAACGCCATTCTTCAAGCGATTGATTGGCACCCTTGGCGATGCCGGGAAACTCCTGGACGTAGCGTTGGAAGAGGCCCGGCGTGACCAGAAACACCGAACCGTTCACCGTGTGCACCCGGGCCTTGGTGTCATTGAGGATCAGTGTGTGGCTGTGCAGGCCTGCTTTGACCCAATCGAGGAATACCTGACCGGGTGTGCCCGCGGTGGCGGGTGTACTTGCGAGCGTCACAGAGGCGGGTTCGGGGGCTACCGCGTCGACCTGGTCCAGTAAGGCGTTCAGGTAGTCATCTTCCTCCTGCCGCAGGGCGATGGGCTGGGGTGGGTTTTGTGTGGCGCCGGTAGGGGCTGCCATCGGCGACGGCGGTGATGACGGGTCGTGGCTTGGGGCGTCGTCCAGCACCACGCTCACGGTCCCTGCAAACACCTCGGGACGTTCTTCGCTGCCCCAAATCAGCGCAGGTTGCAGGCGCAAAAAGGTCAAGCGTTGCTGCCAATTTGGTTGGTCGACGAGCGCGGTCCAGATGGCTTTGCCCTGTGGGGTCGGTTCAATCAGGCCATGGGATTGCAGTTCGTCAAATACCGCGAGGTTGGAGGAGGGAATACCTTCAATCGATTGTGCTAGCAGATAGGCCCGCAGCTTATCGGTCACTGCCTTGCTGACCAGCCACAGGGCGTCCTGGGTCAGCCATCCGGCCGCGCCGGGTTGGTTGAGTTTTAGCTCGTGTTGAACCAGATGACGCAGGCCGCTGATCAGGTGATGTTGCAGCGAATGGCGCGGTGCATGCAGGGCCTTGCTGGGGTTGCCACCGATGTTTTGTGCGGTGGAGACCCGGTCGGCTTGAAGCACGATCTCACCCAACACCCCGGCGCGGTCATAGTGGCCGACCAGGACATACAGCAGACTGGCCCAGAGCGCCGGGAAGCTACTGAGCCAATCGAGGATCGGTTGGTCGAGGATTTGGGTGTAGAGCAAGCCCGCGGCAGCGCCATGCAAATGGTAGTCACGACCCTTGAGGTAGCGAAACCGGTAGGGTTGATCCAGTGGGCCCTGCCACGGGTGCCACAGGCGGCCGTCCTGGCGTTCGACCTCTAAGTCCACGGCGATCTTGCCGATGTCATGCAGCAGGGCGCCATAGGCGATGCCGGCTGACCACGCGTCGGTTTGGGCGGCCTGGTCTTCGGGCTCACTGCCGGTGGCAAGCACGTTATTGTCGGTATAGGCCGCTCATCGCATCCCTACCTTGGTTGAAGGTTCTATGATGTCCGAGCGCACGCACTGGCAAAGCAACGGGTGCTGCTAGGCGTGTGTGTTTTATTGTTTTTTCTTGTCTCGTGCGAGTGGGATCGACATCTGGTGTCTGAAGAGGTTTTTTGGGTCCACCTGATTTTTCAACAGAATCAACTCCTCTACCAGTCCTGAGTTTCCATAGTAAAGCTCAAGCCAGCTGTCATTCGCTGCGCCATTTACCGTGAGCATGTCCACATCCGGGTAGTTGATATAGCAGCCTTCATAGCGTCCATCGACACTGGGCCTTTTGTTAGGCTGACTGGCGTAGACATCTTCGTAAATTTTACTGATCCACGCGAGCTGCACACTGTCTTGTGCGGGATCGGTCCAGTACGTTTGAAATTGAGACTTCAATAAGGATTTTCGCTGGGGCACGGCAGTGTCGCCTTGACCAAGGCTATTGATTTTCCCCCCGTAAGAATCAATTTGGACAAGTGATTGACTGAAGGTCCCGTCGGTAGACCGGGTACTGAGGTTGTCGTAAAACGCATCACACTCAGCATCAGTAAAATTATCCACTTGGTAGGCAGACTTGTATTTGCCTCTTTGGTTGTTGCCTGACGCATTAATCATCTGGGTGATGTAAAACCAGTCCATAAGCAGCCCTGGCGAGGCCTTGGTAATCGTGCTGCCGGCCATGCTATGAGGCCTTGGAGCAATGTTTGGCAATACAAATCCATCGTAGAGCTTGCCATGACCCGGGGCTGCACTGTTTATTGCAGTGAGAAAATCATTAAAGGGAGCGTCTCGCTCATGATCACCCACCATGCCATCACGTCCTGTGTATTGGATGGCCAGGATGATTTTCGGATTGGAGTCGATGTGATTCAGTTTCAGCAGGGTGAAGAGACCACCGTTTGCTTTTGACAAAATATTGGAGGTCGCGTCTGCGTCGTTGTTGGCGAACCAGGTGTGATAGCCGCGCAAGAATGTTCTAAAACTGACCTTATCGAAATCCGACCACTCCCAAGAGAGCGTGGTCCAGTAGGCTTTTTGTGGGGCTTCGGGCAGGTTGTTGAAGTAGTAGCGAATGATGATGCCGAAATTGCCGCCTCCCGCACCGCAACACGCCTTGAAAAGCTCGCGGTGGGTTTTCTGTCTTGAGTTCGGGCTGACATGAATGGGGATGAGCATTTTTGCGCTGTTGGTTGGGTCAGGGATCAAAATGTCCACGCCAGTCACCCAATCGACGGTTAACCCCTGAAGGCGAGACAGTAAGCCGTAGCCACCACCGCTAATGTGACCGCCGACCCCCACGGAGTAGCATGAGCCACCAGGTATTGTCTTGCCACTCTGTTTGTACATTGCCACATAGCCGTCCCAGTTTTGATTACCGGTAAAGGCGGCGTATTGATAGTGCGTAGGTTCGTTGCTGTCGTGCGCATACAAAGGTTGAATGTCACCCTCAGCATCATGCGAGAACCCTTTGAGTTCGCCCACGTCGATAATGGCTAAGTGTTCGGTATTTAACTGATTCGAGACAAAACCTTCATAGCAGTGCGCGCCGCTCCTGACGGTGATTCGAAAATCTTGCGAGAGCGCTTCATTCGCAGCATCGAGGACTTCTTCTGGGGTTTTACAGACGTAGATGCGCTTCGCACCGGTTCCGGTGCTGGGAGGCCAGCGGAGATTGAAGCCTTTCTGTAGGGTCGAAAATGTCTTGCTGTCCTCGGTTATTCTAATGAAAGCCGAAGTTTCTTTTATTGTTTTCATCGTCGTATGCCTCCTGGCAGAAAACTGTACGCACAGACTGCTGCGCAATTGTCCTGTGACCTATTCACCCACGTGACGCTGAAATATTTGCCTGATTGGGCGTCAACTCACCATAGTCGACATTTTCAAACTGTCCATACTTCTTTTCGGTGAGTCGAAGTTATGTTGCGCCGGAATTTGTATTTCGAATGGGTATAGGTGACTACTGGATTTGGTAGTGGAAAATTATGACGGGGTGTACTACATCTCTATTTTCTGAAACGGGTTCGGTCGAATAGATACAGAGGTCAGACGAATGGTGTAAGCGTTAATGTTACAGATTGTGTGTTGAAAAAGCCTGCGTTTGTTAGTGGCGAGTCGCAAGGGGCGTGTCATCCTCCGATTATTTTTAATCGGGGGTAAAGTGCTGGGCGCTGAAAAAAACATGAATTATTTTTGGCCTTTGATTCTTGCTATCTCGTCTGTTTTTTAAAGTGGACAACGCTAGGTGTTGCGCTAGCCTAAGAGTTCTCCCAAGAGGGAGGTCAATAAATCAAAGGAGTGAATATTATGAACAAACCAGAATCCAAACCTGAATTGAAACACGGTCGTGTAGTTACCCCACCTAGCCGTAGTGCTATTGCCACACAGGAAGGACTTATTCTTGACTGGCAAGCTAACGAAATGGAAGGAGGAAAAAACTTTCCGTCATTGACAGCTGGTCCCTTCCCTCGGCCGTATGAGACGGATAGCGCAAGTTCAGCTCCACCGGCGGATGGCTACATCCTCAGTGGGGGCAGGACCGATGCCCGCGATTGCGTTAACTTTACCAATGAGGAAATGAGCCAGAAGCTGGGTCGCACATTTACCTGGCCTCTATTAAATGTCGATCCTGGTCAGATATTTCATGTCGAATGGGTATATGCCATGGCCCACGTGACTCGGGGCTACAGCTGGTTTATCACCAAGGATGGCTGGGACCCGAAGAAACGTATTAGCCGCGCTCAGCTTGAGCCAAAGTCTTTCTATGAGGATTTCTATACGCAAGTTCCCTTTTATGAGCACACCGCCGAGTTGAACGCAAAAGTTGAGCATGAAGTGAAACTGCCGACGGGTAAAAAAGGCCATCACGTCATTGTCTTACTGTGGGTTGTTGCGGATACCGGAAATGCCTTTTATCAGGCATTTGACGTGAACTTTAAATAACCCATAAACCATGAGCCATGCACGGCTCTTTGTACGGTTCTGAGGGAATAGAACAATGTCTAAGATTGATTTTTCATTACTGAAGTCTAACGTCAGTGACTCGGCCTCCCTGATGCCGAGTATTGCCAACAAGAAAATTCTGATGGGGTTTTGGCATAACTGGGCAGCCGGTCATAGTGACGGCTATCAAGGTGGGCAGTTCGCTAATCTGAATCTGGTGGATGTACCCAAGGACTACAACGTTGTGGCTGTGGCTTTTATGAAAGGCCAGGGCATCCCTACCTTTAAACCCTATAACCTCTCTGATGAAGAGTTCCGTCGTCAGGTGGGCGTGCTTAACAATCAGGGAAGGGTTGTGTTGATTTCGTTGGGTGGTGCCGACGCGCATATCGAGTTGCACAAAGGGGATGAGCAGCCACTGGCGAATGAAATCATTCGTTTGGTTGAGGTCTACGGTTTTGATGG
Source organism: Pseudomonas sp. GW821-FHT03A09 (assembly GCF_059421065.1). Taxonomy (NCBI): domain Bacteria; kingdom Pseudomonadati; phylum Pseudomonadota; class Gammaproteobacteria; order Pseudomonadales; family Pseudomonadaceae; genus Pseudomonas; species Pseudomonas sp. GW821-FHT03A09. The sequence goes on from NZ_JBWKUX010000011.1 coordinate 169,448, forward strand.
GCTGGATATCGACCTCGAGCAAAGCGCCATTGATTTTGCTGACAACAAGACAGTGCTGCCTGCCGCTTTGAAACTGGTGAAGGATCACTACAAAGGCGAAGGCAAGCATTTCATCATCAGCATGGCCCCCGAGTTCCCCTACCTCAGGGTTGGCGGTAAATACGTAGGTTATATTCAGGCGCTTGAGGGGTATTACGACTTCATCGCGCCTCAGTACTACAACCAGGGTGGCGATGGAATTTGGGTTCAGGAGGCCAATGGCGGTCAAGGTGCCTGGATTGCGCAGAACAATGACGCGATGAAAGAAGATTTTCTCTACTACCTGACTGAGAGCCTGGTAACCGGTACTCGGGATTACATCGCCATTTCTGCGGACAAGTTTGTCATCGGTTTACCGGCCAACGTGGACGCCGCGGCAACAGGTTATGTGATTGATCCTGCGGCGGTCGTCAATGCGTTCAAGCGTCTCGATGCCGCCGGCCACCCCATCAAGGGGCTAATGACCTGGTCGATCAACTGGGATGATGGCGTTAGTAGCACGAATGTTCACTACAACTGGGAGTTCTACAATCGTTACGCCCCGCTGATCCACGGCGAGCCTGGTGGGGAAGAGCGGCCGACAGCCCCGGCCAATCTGACCTCCAGGGGCGTGATCGAAACCAGCGTGAGCTTGAGTTGGGCGGCTTCAAACGGTCCTCGTCCAATCGAGACCTACACGCTGTACCGCAATGGGACTGCAATAGGACGCACGGCGGCGTTAACGCTGAACGATTCAGGCCTGACACCGAATACCCAGTACAGCTACTTTGTCACGGCAACCGATTCTTTGGGAAAAGAATCACTGCCCAGTCAGAGTCTGAGTGTTCGAACCGCTGGAGACATCACCGATCCAGAGTTCCCGGAGTGGCAGTTGAACTATCGGTATCGCAAGGAGGAGGGTGTGACGTACGAGGGCAATAAGTATGTGTGCCTGCAGGAGCACACCTCGAACTCGGGTTGGACACCACCTGTTGCCTTTACCCTTTGGTCCAAGGTCGCAATCAAGCGGCGCGCGTAGCGCTTGTAGCTGAAGCCCGGCAGAAATGCCGGGCTTTTCTTTGCCTTTGGAATGAGTCGATCTCGATCATTTTTGAACAATCACTTCAGTGGCGCGCCAGCCATTGCGACCATTTTGCTTGGCCAGGTAGAGCATCGCGTCAGCCGACTTCAGCAAGTCGCTGGGGTGACCTGCTCAGTGGCCGGGTGGCTTGTAGTGATACCGGCACTGGCGGTGACGTAGCCGAGCGGATGTTCGGTGTGCTTGATTTTCAGTGCTCGAATGGCTTCCAGAATATCGTTGGCAACCTGCGTTGCCCCCGCATTGTTGGTATTCGGTAGTAGCACTGTAAATTCTTCTCCACCGTACCTGACCGCCAAATCCCCTGGTCTTTTGATCGCGTGCTCAATCGCCTGACCCACTGCACTCAGGCACTCATCGCCAGCGGCGTGCCCATAGGTGTCGTTGTAGCGTTGAAAAGTGGGCGATGTCAGATGTTCATAAGCAGATCAGTAGCTCAATAATACTGATTCAGTACGCCTCAAATGATCGCAACTGTTCATCGATTGATGTTCATAGACCGAGTTTTCCGAGGCCCGCGTTAGCCTCGTGCCGCGGGTTACACGTGAGCACTAGATCATCGGTAACGCCGCGATCAATTTCCCGTATCCGCACGTGTTGGCATTTCTTGTCGTACTGGAGTCGTGATTCGGGGGGCAAGGTGTCCCTTGCTGGCAACCATTTTCCGGAGTCACATCGTTTTTTGGTGACGCCGGGATCTTGGATGCTACTTAGCAGCTAGCCAAAAAACGGATACCGGGGTGAGGGAGTCAGCGATCTTCGATGGGGGGATGAGTGCAAGCGTGGACTACGTGCGTGAAAACTTTTGGCTGGAAGTCCCGGTATTTTGCCGTCCTGTGGGCAGCAAGGCTAAAGTGTAGCTGTTCAAGGTTGACCTAAATCTGTTCCTCGAAGGGCAGCTCTTACTGCAAATAAGAAGAGGGTTTCGGCTGAGGTACTCTCCCTAATATCCGTTCGCTTTTAGTTTTTCAGACTATTCCTAAATATTTAACGACTTGTATCACGGTATTGTCTTGAGAAGGCCTGCTGCACCCACTTTGATGAGGGAATTATAACCACAGAATTTTATTTAAAGCCAAACCCTGTTGCAGCGATTAAAACGCTATTGAAGTTACCAAGTGGCGCCCCGCTTCTTGGTTGTTCGCACAAAAAAGTCGCAGTGCTGGCCAGTGATAAATATATTAATACGGGGCTCGAAGCCCGAAATGATCAAGTTGCTTTCTGCCTATAAAAAATAAAAACCGATGACACGCATTTAGAAATAATTACATGTTCGAGGGGAGCATAATGAGTATTTCAGATCATGATTCAAGCAGTATAAAAAAACATCTACTCACAGCGCGACAATGGAGGCTCACACCCATCACTTGGGCTGTTACTTTGTTGATGAGCGAGGCCGGCGTGGCTTTTGCGCAAGAAGCGCCAGCAGCCAATAATCCCTATACGTCTCAGGTGCTTGAAGCTGCGTTCAGGAAAGCCGTTGCCTCGTTTGGCCCCAAAACCGACGTATATAAGGGGCTGGGGTTTAAATACGCGGAGATCGTCGATTTAACGGCCAAGGATTTTGCCGCCCAGTCCGGCAAGTTTGACTCGGCCCTCAAGCAGAACTACGAACTGCAACCAGAAAACCTTACAATTAGCGCCATGCTTGGTGATACCAAGCGGCCGTTGGACTACTACTCGCTTCTGGGCTATTACCGCAGCCGGTTGTTCAACAACAACGGCCGTTACACCACCGATATTCTCGATTTTTCCAAGGCAATCATCTCCAATCTGCCCGCCGCCAAGCCCTATGTCTATGTAGAACCGGGCGTCAGCAGCAACCTCAACGGGCAACTGAATGCAGGTCAATCCTGGGCGGGTGCTACACGTGACTGGAGCGCCAACGCACAAACCTGGAAGACTCCGGAAGCCCAGGTCAACTCTGGCCTGGACCGCACCAATGCATACTACGCTTATGCCTTGGGCATCACCGGTAAGGGCGTGAATGTCGGCGTGCTCGACTCGGGGGTCCTCGCCGAGCATTTTGAGTTCCAGGGCAAGAATGCCCAGGGCCAGGACCGGGTGCAGACGGTGACCTCTACCGGCGAGTACTACGCCACCCATCCGCGCTACCGTCTTGAAGTGCCCAGCGGCGAGTTCCAGCAGGGTGAGCATTTCAATATCTCAGGAGAATATGACCCGGCGTTCAACGATGGCCACGGTACGGAAATGTCCGGCGTGCTTGGGGCCAGCCGCAATGGCACCGGTATGCACGGCATTGCCTTCGATGCGAATATCTTTGTCGCCAACACAGGTGGCAGCGACAACGATCGGTACCAAGGCTCCAATGACCTCGACTACAACGCCTTCATGGCCAGCTACAACGCCCTGGCCGCAAAGAATGTGTCGATCGTCAACCAGAGTTGGGGGCAAAACTCGCGCAACGATGTAGAGAACCACTTCGGCAATGTCGGCGACAGCGCGGCGGACAACTTGCGCGACATGACCGCCGCTTATCGCCCGTTTTGGGACAAGGCCCACGCCGGGCAAAAAACCTGGATGGACGCGATGGCCGATACGGCCCGGCAGAATACCTTTATCCAGATTATCTCAGCGGGTAACAACAGCCATGGCGCCAACCCGGACACCAACGCCAACCTGCCGTTTTTCAAGCCGGACATCGAAGGCAAATTCCTCTCGATCACCGGCTACGACGAGACCAGCGCTCAGGTCTACAACCGTTGCGGTACGTCTAAGTGGTGGTGTATGATGGGCGTTTCGGGGATTCCGTCTACCGGACCCGAGGGTGAAATTATCCCCAATGCCAACGGCACATCAGCTGCCGCGCCGAGCGTTTCCGGTGCCCTGGCCCTGGTGATTCAACGCTTCCCCTACATGACCGCCAGCCAGGCCCGCGATGTATTGCTCACCACCTCCAGCCTGCAAGCGCCGGACGGTCCCGACACGCCGGTGGGGGACCAGGCCGGTGGCCGCACCTACGACAAATTGCAACCGGTGCACGATGCTGCACCGGGTACGCCGCAAGTGCCTGGCGTGGTCAACGGTTGGGGTTTGCCCAACCTGCAAAAAGCCATGCAGGGGCCGGGGCAGTTCCTTGGTTCGGAGGCCGTAGCATTGCCCACCGGCACTCGCGATATCTGGGCTAACCCGATTTCCGACGAGGCAATTCGCGCCCGTCGCTCGGAAGACGCCACCGAACAGGCGACCTGGACCGCCACCAAACAGCAAAAAGGCTGGCTCAACGGCTTGCCTGCTAATGCGTCGGCGGACGATCAGTTTCAATACGAAATCGGCAGCGCGCGGGAACAGGCGACGTTGATACGTGGCAAGGATCTACTCACTGGCAGCACCTACGTCGGCAGCCTGGCCAAGTCCGGAGACGGTGAACTGGTGCTGGAAGGCCAGAACACCTATTCGGGCAGCACCTGGGTACGTGGCGGCAAGCTGTCGGTGGACGGCGCATTGACCTCTGCCGTGACCGTGGATGACAGCGCCGTAGGCACCGTGAACGCGGACAACGGCGTGACAACCACCCTGGGCGGCATACTGGCCGGCAACGGCACGGTCGGGGCCTTGACCGTCAATACTGGAGGCCGTGTGGCGCCAGGTCATTCGATCGGCACGCTGCACACCGGCGATGTGACGTTCAACCCAGGATCGGTGTACGCCGTGGAAGTGGGTCCCAATGGCCGGAGCGACCAGATCCAGAGCAGCGGCGCCGCCACCCTCAACGGTGGTGCGGTGACGGTGTCCCTGGAAAACAGTCCCAACCTGTTGACCTTCACCGAGGCACGTAGCTTGCTGGGCCAGCAGTTCAACATCCTCAGCGCCAGCCAAGGCATCAATGGCCAATTTGCGGCGATCTCGCCCAATTACCTGTTTATCGGCACCCAGCTGAATTATCAGCCGAACCTGCTGAGCCTTGCGGTGGAGCGCAACCAGACGACCTTCGCCAGCGTCGCGCAAACGCGTAATGAACATGCAGTGGCGACAGTGGCCGAAACATTGGGCGCCGGCAGCCCGGTGTATGAAAGCCTGCTGGCTTCCGACTCGGCAGCCCAGGCGCGGGAGGCGTTCAAACAACTGTCGGGGCAACTGCATTCGGATGTGGCGGCGGCGCAAATGGCCGACAGCCGTTACATTCGCGAAGCCGTCAACGGCCGCCTGCAACAGGCTCAGGCGCTGGACTCCAGCGCGCAGATCCTGGCCAGCGACAACGGCGGCTGGGTGCAACTGCTGGGCGGTCGCGATAACGTCAGCGGTGACAACAATGCCAGTGGCTATTCGTCGTCCACCAGCGGCGTGCTATTGGGCCTGGACACGGATGTAGGCGATGGCTGGCGCGTGGGTGCGGCCACCGGCTACACCCAGAGCCACCTCAATGGCGAGTCGTCGGCCTCGGCGGACAGCGACAACTATCACCTGTCGATCTACAGCGGCAAACGTTTCGATGCGATTGCCCTGCACTTGGGCAGTGCCACCACCTGGCACCGTCTGGACACCTCACGGCGCGTGGTTTACGCCAGCCAGTCGGACCATGAACGAGCCGACTACAGCGCACGCACCGATCAAGTGTTCGCCGAGATCGGTTATACCCAGTGGGCCGCGTTCGAACCCTTTGCCAACCTGACCTACCTGAACTACCAGAGCGATTCGTTCAAGGAGAAAGGTGGCGCCGCGGCCCTGCATGCCAGCAAGCAAAGCCAGGATGCAACGCTCTCCACCCTGGGTCTGAGGGCTCACACCCAACTGCCGGTCAGCAGCTCGTCGGCGGTGACCTTGCGTGGCGAGTTGGGCTGGGCACATCAGTTCGGTGATACCGATCGTGAGGCTTCGCTGAAATTCACTGGTAGCGACAACGCCTTTGCGGTCAATAGTGTGCCGGTGGCTCGCGACGGTGCGATCATCAAGGCCAGTGCGGAAATGGCCCTGACCCAGGACACGCTGGTGTCGTTGAGCTACAGCGGTTTGCTGTCCAACCGCGGTAACAACAGCGGGATCAACGCGGGCTTTACCTTCCGCTTCTAACCCAGGGAAGTTGTCCAGCGATAATCTGTGGCGAGGGAGCAAGCTCCCTCGCCACAGTGATGCATGGAATAAACAGCCCTGCGCAAAATTGACTCACAGGTTTACAATTGTCGCTCCTGATCAGGAGTATCCCTGTGCTGACTCCGGTTAGATGCGAGTCAAGCGCCTTGATATCCCCACATGAAAAGGTAGATGGTGCGACCGCTCATTTCGAACTTACTCCAGGTTACTGATTACACTAATCTTGCGACGGGCGATAAGTTCAGGTTCATTTCACCATGTATTCCACAGTTTATAGCGGCGTTGATAAAAGTCTCCGCGTCGATGCGTTCCGATGAGGTAGGCGCTCCAGTTCTTAGCAGGTAGTACTGCTCATTGGCACGCACCAACTTTTCTCCGCCTCCTATTGAATTCAGCTCATTGCAGCAACGAAAGATTCCACGTACCTGGAGCCAAACTTTTCGTTCGGTACGTTGTACAGCAGAGCATTCGCCCGCCGCATTGAAAATGCAGATTCCTTGGTCATACTACATGTCGTAACTACTATTGAATTTCCTATAGCGGCGGTACTGCATTGCGACGATGACAGTTACAGCCACAGTTGACACTTAAAGGCAGCATTAAAACCTACTCTCTGGCATCCGATGCGTAATAGTCGACTTATGGATGAGGAGGGCGGGGCAGTTCCTATCGGAACACCTTATACCGGTTTTGATGAGCCGTTGATTCCTGTGCGTTCCGCGCCGACATGGCAGTACTAGCTCCACCTAAGCAGAGTGCGCGCTGATTTGTTTATTCGTCGCCATTGGTTCAAAGCAGCAAGCTGAATAATTTAGGTGTAGTCCTATAGAACCCTATGATGGTCTTTGCTTAAGTATGTTGACTTATTAAACATCAAGCGATATTCAAGTTGGATAAATTACCTCCCCGCCTTAAATCTGTCTTTCTGTCCCTTCGTCACGTGGTGCCGATCCTGGGACTTGCCGCCATAACCGTGCAGCCATCCCTAGTGGGGAGTGAACGTCAGGTCAAATCGACGGACGGCACCCAGACTCTGGTATTCGTGCGCCACGCCGAAAAACCCAGCGAGGGATTGGGGCAGCTGAACTGCCAAGGGCTCAATCGCGCCCTGGACCTCGCTATAATGCTGCCTGAGCGTTTCGGCAAAGCCGACTACGTGTTCGCTGCCAACCCCTTGCGATATGTTAAGGAGGGGCGTCAGGACCAACGCTATAGCTATATTCGCCCGCTGATGACTATCGGCCCCAGCGCCATCCGCCTTGGCCTGTCGGTGAATATCGACTTTGGGGCAAACGACACTGACGAACTGGCGGACGAGCTACTGCGCAAGAAATATCACAACGCGACGGTCTACACCGCCTGGTCTCGTGGTTACCTCCCGGAACTGATCAATGCCGTAGCAGGCAAGGCCCTTGGTGAGGAGGGGATGATCGCCGAGGATTGGAGGCGTGATGATTTCGACACGCTATATGTATTAACTCTGACCTGGCGCGATGGCAAGGCGAGCCTGTACAGCCAACGCCTGCTCCAGGGCCTCGACCATGGTGAGCCTACTTGCCCAGCCTGATTCGCGGATTACTGCCGGGCTTTGGAGCCGATACCGGGATGACCGGTGGCTTGCGGTGTACAGGGAAGGGGGTACGACCGGCGGGTAGTAGCGAGACACTGATCTGCCACTCTTCGAGCGTCGAATACGTCGTCGCCGTAATAGCTCTCAGGCTCCGGTGGCGAGCGTGCGTATGAAATCGTCCACCTCCAGAGGTAACGACAAGGCAAAGCCCTGTCCCGTGCGGTACCCGTGCTTGAGCAACGCCTCAACCTGCGACGAAGATTCAATCCCTTCGGCGATGACATCCAGGTCCATGGCCTGGCCTATCGAAATCGCCGCGCAGACTGCCGCACAACAGCCGCAGTCATCGGCCATACCTTGTACGAAGCGGCCGTCAATTTTGAGTTTGGAAAATGGCATTTGAGTCAACAGGTCTATCGAAGCAAAGCCACAACCAAAATCGTCCATTGCAATCGGAAAGCCCCACATGCGCAGAGAACCCAACTCCATCGACAAGGCAAGCCAATCATGAACTGGCACATCTTCCGTCAATTCGATCGTGAGCAGTGAAGTGGGCACGTCTGCTTCTCGAAGCCTTCGCGCGAGTGATTGACCAATCCCAGTCGTGGATAATATCGAGGCTGATGCATTTACGGCTATCGGCACCGCAATACCCTGACGGTGCAGATCGCTCAACAGCGCAATCACTCTAGTCAGCACTGTGTGGAAGAGCAGTAGCTCCACACCGGCTTGGCGCGCCAACGGCACAAAGGTTGCCGGCGCAATATTGCCTTTGGATACATGGTTCCAACGCGCCAGCGCTTCGGCACCTACGATCTCGCCGGTTTGCAGGTTGAGTTGTGGTTGCAGCACTATTCTGAGGTCGATATTGGCCATCAGGGCGCGCATCAGCTCAACTGCGCTGGGCGCTTGATTTTTGCTGTGCTGGCCTGGCCCGACATGAGTGCTCTCCAAGAGCGCGCAGGCGACATTCATATCGATATTTGCACTAGCCAAGTCGAAGAGCAGGACTTTTACACCCGCACGTCCGGCTACTCGTACATGCCATTCCAGGGAATCCTGCTCCTGTGCGCTGTACCATATGACAACAGGCAAATTCGACAATATGCATTGCCGCCTAAGATCCAGCAGCAATGACGGCAAGGCTAGCCCCTCGGCACGCTCCGCCGAGATACTGTTCAGCACGACGTCAAACCGTCGCGTGGCCAGTACGATTGCAGCTGCACTCAAGTTCGCTACGAACTGCGCCTCGTAGGTGAAAGATGGGCTGTAGCCGATAACGTCAACTGCTCCTACAATCAGCACCTGAGGCAAAGTTTTGTAATGCTCCGTCTGCATCGGATTCGATGACATCGTATCTGCCCATAGAAATATATTGATGCCAAATACTGTACGTAGTCGTGCAGAGTGCAGACTATCGGAATGGGATTAAAAGGCGTTCGATCATCCTCTCATGGTGAAATTCTGTCTGATCCTGTGGATGACGCACATTGCCCCAGTAGCTGCTCCAATGTGAGAAGATCCGTCTGTACAGAGCTAAAGGACCCGACCTTAAGGCGGGCCTCCATTGATTTCGCCAACGATGCCATATCTGGTTGGTTCAATATTGCGAAGGCACCAAACAATCGATGCGCGTAATGAGTCGCGTCTTCCATGTCAGCCATTTCAACTGCGGCCCGTAACGCATGCACGTCGCTCCAGAGGTGCGCGAAAGCTGTTCGTTCATCTGTAACGAATGCGGCCTCATCATCAATATGTGCCAGTGGCAAATCTGTCCAGAGTTGAAGTGCATCTCTTAACTTGCCCAGCTTGATGGGTTTTTTCAGTACGCCGTCCATGCCTGCTTCGAAGCAGGTGGTGGTGTGTTCATCATCGGTCGATGCGGAGATCGCCATGATTGGCGTAGGTGCAAGGGCGAGCGACGACTCTATGGCTCGCCACTGGCGGGCCACCTCATAGCCGGAAATGCTCGGGAGATCACAGTCTAATAACACAATGTCAAACGTGTTTTGCTCAAGTGCAAACAAGGCTTGTTCCCCATCGGGTGCGAGTGTCGGGCTGTAGCCCAAGGCTTCGAGCTGGGCGTGGAGGACGGCTTGATTCGCAGGCATATCCTCTACCAGCAAGACCCTGAGTACACGCTCCGTCGCTGGCACATCAAATTGTTGTCTGGATAGGCCCTGTTCTTGTAGATGGAGCGGCGGAACGTAAATATCACAGGGTAGCCGCACTGAGGCGATAGAGCCTTTACCAGGCTCGCTCTCGAGATCTATAGAACCACCCATCAATTCCAATAGTTGCCTGCAGATGGTCAAGCCAAGCCCGGTGCCACCAAACTTGCGCGCAGTATTCGTGCTTGCTTGGGTGTATGGTTGAAAAAGCCGTTGAAGAGAGTCGGCGTCTATTCCGATACCTGTATCCACTATGCGGATTTGTAATTGATGCCGGTTTAGCGGGGGAGGGCTGGGATCCAACCGTATACTGATCGTCACGCCACCTTCAGGCGTGAACTTGATCGCATTTGAGATGAGGTTATGCAACACCTGTTCAACGCGAAACCTATCCAGCATCAGATGGGGTTCAATGGGGTGTTCTTGTATCAGCTCAAGCTCAACTCCGTTCTTCGCTTTCAGCGCCAGCAAATCCACAACTGAGCGGGTCAGCTCCATGATATCGACGGGCCCCAGATCCAGTTGAAGCCGTCCGGCCTCGAGCTTGGAAATGTCCAGAACGTCATCCAACAAATACAGCAAGTTCTCCGCACCGCTGGAAGCTACCGCCAACAAACGATGAGACTCTTCAGGCAGCTCGGTACGCTGCATCAGCAGCTCCATGGAGGCGAGAATGGCATTCATCGGCGAGCGAATCTCATGGGTAAGCACGGCCAGAAACATGGTTTTCTCTTTCTCGCTGAGTATGGCCAGGCGCCGTTGCTGTCTTGCGTGAATCGCAAACCCTCCGATCAACAACAGGCCGCTCAAGATCAGCGCCATTTGCAGGCCGTAATAGCGCAACAGTACGGTTAGCGATGGTCTGCCATAGTTGGCCGACTCGAGCTCGCGCTGTATCATTGCATCGACTTGTTCAGCAGTCATGGACGCCAGCACCTTGTCAAGGATATCGCGCAAAATCGGCAGATCACGTCGTACTGCCATGGAAAGCTCCATAGGCAAACGGGCGATCCCGCCGGAGACATACAGTTCTTCATCATATTTGCTGCGCAAAAAGGGTAGCAGTGCAGGTGCAACGTCTACTGCCGCATCAGCACGCCGTTCAATGACTGCAATCAGCGAGTCTTCGGGTGTTTTCGTTTCAAGAATTTTGATAGCAGGATAGAGCGTTCTGATTGCGCTCTCATATGAACTGTCCTTCTTGACAGCAACAACATGCCCGTTCAGTCGGCGTAGATCAAATACCGGCTGACTGTTTTTACGCGTGACAACTATCGTTGCCCCCGTGTAATAGACATTGGTAAAAAGGGCGGCATCGATAATCGATTTCTCCGCAAACATCTGCATGATCCCGGGAAGTACATCTACTTCACCCCGCTGAAACTTCTCTATCCTCCCCTGTCCAACTCCCGTGTCGGGCACAGGCTCAAATCGAAGGCCTGTGCTGCGCTCGATGAAGTCTATGTACTCAGTGGCCAACCCCATGTCCTGACCGTCCTCCACATACTGTAACGGTTTCCATTCAGGCTCGACCGCTATATGAAGGACTGGGTGTGCAGCAATCCAGGCGCGCTCCTCAGGAGTAAGATCCAGTGGCTGGGAGAAAACTGACGGTAACCAGACAAGAAAAACCGCAGGCCATAACGCCGCTCCCCGCTTCATGGTGCTTTCACCTGGTACTTAGGTTGGAAAAAATCAATATTGAAGATAACAACAGGCCTATCGGATTTTTCTGCATTTTTTCTCACGACCATGCCTCCTGGAAAGCAGCGAATGACCTCACGCTTTTGATCGAAACCCTACCGCTGGCATGAGCGGCCGTCAATTATACTGTACTGCTCGCGCGCCACGAGCGAGATAAGAATACGGGTTGCCATCTCACATTATTTTTAAGAGCAGTCTTATAGCGTGAAATGATCAGGCGTTGTTTAAATGAGTTGTCAGTACACTCATGAAGCGATCGTCAAGTTGAAAAACTCGCCCCTTACTCTAACGCCTCCCCCCCGAGTCAATCTGGTCGTATTAAGCCACGATGAACAATATGTGTTACGCATGACAGAGCGTCTGAGCGGCAGTGGTCTTTTCCATATTGAGCACGTTGAATCGCTGAGCAGGCTGCGCCTGCGTAAGCAACCTATGGACATCGTTATGGCCGAGATTCATGCTGATCATGTCGACAGTCTGATGCTACCGTGTTGGGTCGGTGAACTTAACGCCTACGGCCGGGTATGCAGAGCTCCCCATATTGTCTGGACCATAAAGGCCAGTGCGCTTGATGATGCGACTTCGTCGGCCGCTGCCATCGAGCAGGGCCGTACGGATATCGTCAAAGGTATTTCCAGTATAGCCTTGGCCTCGTATGCCCGACTCGCCAGAGCATCGGGCATACGGGTTGAGATCGTTGCCGAGAATCATCCCACTCAACTTCTACAAGTACTCGAAAAGCTTGCTACTGCCGAACACTTGCTACCGCAGCTGTCGCAATCTAACAGATTTGAGTTATTGATCAGCGAAGACGATGTCGTGTCAGTGATAACGTCGGGTGAAAATCTGCGTGTGGTGCTGCAGCCGCAATATAACTTGGCCAGTCGTCAAGTGATCGGTGCCGAAGCGCTGATACGCTGGCAACACCCAATCCACGGCGACATCCCCCCGTTGATCCTGATCCCGATGGTCGAACAGTTAGGGTTAGGCCTCTTGCTGTTCAGTCATGTCGAGAGAGCGGTGATTGAAGTCCTCGGTACGCTCGATCGTCTGGGTATAGACATTCCCATCGCTATAAATGCCTCGGCCCGCACGCTGTGTGCCACCGGACTGGCTACCCGGTTGGCAATCAAGATGCACAAGGCCGGTTTGCCTGCCCGGCGATTGAAGATCGAGCTGACTGAGCAAATCCCCCCTGGAAACGAACTGGTGTTGTCAGCGTCCATCATGGCACTCCGAGCGAAGGGTTTTCTGATTTCGCTCGGAGACTTCGGTGCCGGCGCCGCAACGCTGGCTCTGTTGACGCACATACCCTTCGATGAGATGAAAATCGACGGAAAGTTAGCTGGAATTGCTGAGCAATCGCCACAATCGAGCGAGATCATTTCCGGTATCGTTAACCTTGCCCGCTACTTCAACTTGAATCTGGTGACCGAGGGTATTGAGGACCCATCCAGCATCGAGATGCTCAACCGTCTAGGTTGCAGCGCCGGACAAGGATTGGCTCTGGCCCCTCCATTGGAGCAGGCTGATTTCCTGAGACTCGTCGCGCGGTAGTGCATGACAAAAGCCTGGGTGCGACTTTCCAGAACTGTGTGTTTGTACTTAAAAAATTCTCAATCAGGTACCAGTATTGACTATTCTCATTTTAGTCTTTGAGCTACCTGGTCCATACCGAGTGACGTCTGAACGCCATGAAGCCTATACGTGTTGCATTACTCGACGACCATGCTGTCGTTCGCCAAGGTCTTGCCAGTTACCTAGGCGACGCCCCCGGCATAGAGATCGTCGGGATATATAAAAACAGCCGGGAACTGATGCGCGGCATGTCTACAGTGCCCGTCGATGTGCTTTTGCTGGACTTCGTTCTCGGTCGCGACGAGCTTGATGGTGTTTCATTGATTCGCGCTTTGCGGGTTCGCTTTCCTGCCTGCCGGATCCTTGTGCTGTCAACTCACCACGATCCGGCCACTGTCTCGCTGGCCCTGCGAGTTGGAGCGCGCGGATTCATTGGCAAGGATGAGGATCTGACATACCTCGCCAAGGCTATCCGGGTGGTGGCTTCCGGAGTTGTTTACCTAAGTGCAGAAGCTTCTTATAAAGTAGTCGATGGCATCCAGCAAAGTGACAATTCACCTCAATTAATCAGCAGTGACACTAACGTGCTGCAATTGGCTTTACTGTCGGCGCGTGAGCAGGAGGTTATCCGCTGTTATCTCGACGGCATGACCATCACGGAAATCGCCGAGAAGTTCAACCGCAGTATAAAAACCATCAGTACGCAGAAAGCCACAGCTTTTCGCAAACTAGGAATAACCTCTAACAATGGGTTGTTCAAGATAATGAAGGCACTAGAGTAGCCTGTGAAGTTTTACGCATATCCGTAGGTTCATTCTTGAATTTGAGAAAGCTCACAAGTTATTGCCTGTGAGTTTTTTTTGCGGCAGCTACATAAAATCTGTAAAAGGAAAATCATGATGTCAGAAAAAAGCGGAGGCTCGAGAACGGCGAGGAGTTTTTCTCTATTATGGAAGATGGTCTACCTCGCTAGACATCAAAGCAGCGTTAGGATTATTTCACGCCGACAGCATCATGATTGATGCGGCGGGGAAAATGCATCGTGGTAAAGACGCCATTGCCCTTGAGTAGGAAGGGTTCTTCAGCCTCGGATTTCCTGTATGCAGTACCAGGCGACATTTGTTTGTCTATGGCGATATGGCTTTGCAAATTTCTGATTGGAGTCTTAGTGGTGTTAGCGGGGACGGAACGATAATAAACGTAGGGGGGTACTGCGACCGATGTTGTATGTCGCGGGCATGATAATATCTGGCGTTGCGCAATCGATAATACATAATGAGTAGAGAAATAGCGTGGGGCAAAAGCCCGTAGCGAATAAACGCTACGGGCCGATTTTGTATTACAAATAGACTAACTCTAGCGTGGCTGAACCGTCCAGAGACACATCGCTGCTCAGATCCAGTTCAGAACCTTTATTCAACGCGGCCTGCACGTTTAAAGTACCTGACAGAGTTTTGAATGCGATTGGAGCGCCAGCGGTTGTTGCCGACCATGACATGAGAACAGAACCATCATTTGCAATACCTCCTGAACTTGAGTTTAGCCATGTAGTGCCGGAGTTTTTGCTGAAGGTTGATTCAACTTGGGCGCCGTCAGCAGTGAAGTCATTTACGGCTAAGGTCATCGCATAAACACCAATATTTTTTCCGGACGCATTGCCCAAACCAAAGGCACCGATTTCATTCAAGGCTGGCCTGATTTTCTTTACTGCTCCAGGGACTCGTGTGCCCGCACGATTATCTATAGCCTTCAGCGCAACTTTTGTCGGTGCATTGCAAACAATAGTGAACGCAACATTTTTTTCAGGCAACAGGGTAAAATCGTTTGTGCTCAAGTCAGTAGAGCTGTGTGTGCCGTAATCGATAGTGCCACCACCCGCCAATGTCGGAGTGCAGGCGTTCGGAATAATAGTGCCAATTACTTTTACCTCAACCGATGCAGCATGTGCACCCAAAGAAAAGGCTGTCGCAGTAGTGGCGAAGGCCCATGCGGCGAGTTTTGGATTGAAGCGCATTTTTATTTCTCCGTTACGAAAAGTTAGGTAGGTCTGCTCCAATGGCAGAGTGGCTGGCTTCCATTCCAGCTGAATGCTATTTTCTTATTAATTATGTTTGTGAAGCTCTAGGAACAAGCCTAAAAATAAAAGTCGATATGCAATCTTCTATTGTGTATCCAGTGTCAACCTACCGAGCCCTTCAAGTACGGTGATGTCGCGCGCATATGTCTCTGTGTCACTGATATACGTTTGAATTTCAACCTGAGCCAAAAAAACTTTGCCAACAGCCCGCTGACCTTGAACCATAGTTGTCACCACTTGATTTGGGCGCAGTAGCTCCGTTGGCGATAACGGCCTGGCACTGCCAGCCTGAGCGAGTTGCACGGTATTTCCATCCAGCGTTGCGTTACTCAGCGTTATTGTGAAATGGCCTTTATCGGCAAACCGGTAGCTATTCAAATCCGCCGCTTGTCCCTCAAACCGCAATCCAAAGCGGGTTTCTTCGCGACAGACCACCGTCAGGTTTAGTTGCCGGTTTCCGAGGGCAATCGGAACACTCCCGCGGATATCCATATCGCTCCGGTTAAGTGTGCCGTAATCGACCTCCGGGTTGCTCAAACGCATTTCGCAGTCGGCCGCGAACGTACTACTGGCAACCAGGGTAAGCGCAGTGCCAAGCCATCGCGCGTAATCTGTACTGGTGCTACGGCGCATAACAAACAGCCGATGCAACATCGTAAAAAGCGTCATAGTCAGTCTCCTTGGGGAAGTCGATCTTCAGCAGGCAGGACTTTTCATCAGTGAGAGAAACCCTCAGTACTTCAGTAGGGGCCAGGTCAGAAAGAAAGATGACGCCCTTGTCCAGAACCGTCGTAAGGAAGTGGTTTTTGTCATCGAGTACCGAAGAACCTTTGGGCAGCGGTTGTCCTGCTGTGTCGGAGGCGTTAATCAGGATGCGTTGAACTTTGATGACCTTGAAGTCGAGGTGACTCACCGAACCACGGCCGGCGCCAATCCTCTGGAAGCCGTTCTGTAGGTCGATCCGTTTCGGCAGCGATTTTGTTTGCACCTCGACACGGCTATCTCGGTAGGCACTCAGTTGTGGCACCACTGCTTTGCCTTTGTAGTCAGTCCACACCGGGCCATAAGGTGTCGACACCTTGACCCCGGACAGGTCGCCGACGTCCACGATGCCGAAGGTGTCTTGCACCGGATATGGCGAGAAGGTCACCCCATTGTGATGTGCTACTACGCCGCCGGAGACTCGAGCGTTGTAGTTCTTGCTATCCGGGCCTTGGGCATAACCCAGGTCCACGCTGGTGAAGCGAGGAATGGCCGAGAGGTTGGCGGTAGAATAGTTGTCACCCCGGTCGCCAGTGCTCTCGGTGCTAAGGCGATAATTGAACTGGTCATTGATGGTTTCGGAATACGTTGCACCAAAACGCTGGTTGTCGCCGCGTCGGCTGGCATAGGTGCGCACGCTACGGGACTGACCCAGGGGCACGCTGACGCTGAAGTAGATTGCGTCGTCGCTGTCACCCTGACTGTTGGACGAGCCGCTTAATGCGGTTTCCACGGTGGCAGACACAGTGGCATGTTTGAACGTTTTCCCCCAAGAGCCCACCAGGCGGTTGGTAGAGTCGCCATTGAAGGTACGGCTGGGTGAAATGGACACGTTGAAGCTGCCCAGCGTGCTATTGGACCAGCCCAGCGAGGCACCGTATTGGCTCTTGTAGCGGCGGTTGTACCAATCGTCATCAGCACGCAATGTGGTGTCGGACAGTTCTCGATAGCCGGTGGTCTGCTGGGTAGCCGACACACTGCCCGACACGGCCTCGGTGAAACGCGTGCTCAAGGTGACACTGGCCTGGGTGCCTTTTACGTCTTCCTTGGCTGTGTGGGAGTAGAGGTTACGCACACTCAGGCTGGTGTCCTTTGCGAGGTTGGTGTCCACGCCCCATCCGGTGGATTGATAGTCGGTGGCTGCCATCAGCCCGGTAGTAGCGGTCAGGCTTTCACTCAGGCCCCAGGTACCGGTGCCGGTAATCACCCAGGGTTGGTTCTCATCATTGGCGCCCTGGTTGCGTATCTTGCCGGCAGAAAAGGTGTAACCAGGTCGGACTGTAACAGCGTTGCGAAATGACGCTGCTGACACGACGTAGTTTCGCTCTGCGCCAGTGATGTCTCGCACTTTGACGTCCAGATCGGAGTTGCTGTTGAGCAACGGTATATCGCTCAGGCTGAACGGTCCTTCCGGCACGATCGTGGTGTAGATCAACGCACCGACCTGACGTACTTCTATCGTGGATTGTGCATTGGCGATGCCCTCTACCCGTGCCCCGGAACGGGCCGACCCCAGTAGCGCCGTTTCGGGCAGTATCTGCACGCCGGTAATCGCCCCCCCGGAAAAAAGCGGGTTGTTGATATTGATCTGCCCGACCTGCAGCAGGGCCTTTTGCTCGGTGAATGTGCGTTGCGCGTATGCGTATAAATGTTCGAAGCTCTCTCTGTCGTCGCTCTTGCTATAAAGCTGGTGACTGCGCACGATCCAGTTACTCATGTTGAACCCCAGATCGGTCGAGCCCGACAGGTAGTCGCTAGACTGCGAACCGAATTCCGAACGCATGGCCATTACGTCATAGTTGAAAAGGGCAGCAGTGCCACCACTGCTGAAGTTCGTAATCTGGGACGCATCGCTCTGTAAGGCATGCTGCGGGACCACTAGAAAAATCTCATCCTTGTTCGGGTGCAGGCTGACCTCGGTTTGCGGGTACGCTGCCACAAAGTCATAACGTTTTTCGGTGGCGTCCTTTGAACTCAGCACGTACTGCGAACCGGGAACCTTCAGACGGGCCTTGGTCAGCAATGCCTCGTCAAAATACAGCTCTCCGTGGTTGTCGAACCGGGCATCCACTCTGCCCAGCTTGACCCCGTTAACCACTAGTGAAGCCACGTGCGCGCCCTCCGTAAACCGCGCGGGCTCGCGAAAATAATCAGCCAGTTTGGGGTCAATGCCGCGTGCTTTAAGGGTTTGCATATCGAACCTTGCGAAATCGCCGCTGGCTTGCCCAGCCCTCTGCGACATGTCCGCCTGGGCGGCAATCGGCGTAAGCAAGAGTGCGTTCCAGATCGCGTACGCAAGGGGCGCAAAGATCGGTAGGAAAGGGCGCTTGCTTTGTTCAGGCACGAGTTTGCAGCGGCCACCCTTATAGGTAGCCAGGAAAGGCTTTTTCATGGTTTAGGACTGCTAGGTAGAAACAGGCGGGGAGTGCAAAAGCTGTTGACTATTGCGCGTGCTCAGTAACTAGTAGTGGCATCGATAGGCGCTTCGTACTTATCGACAGAGAAACCATAGACCGTGCCAGGGCCGATGGTTACCGAGCTTGAGTGGATAGCTTCAGGTGCCAACGCCATCTTCAATGTCTCACCAGGCAGGACATAGGTGCGTGGCAGCAAGGCCGTCTTGCCCGAAGGCTTGAGTTTCAGCTCTTGAGACAACCGCACGACATAGGCGCTGTTGTTGATTACCACCAGCTTGCCGTTATGGATACCCCATTTCAGCAACTTCCAAGGCTCACGGTTAGGCTCCAGACCCTTGGGGTGAACGATCAAAGGTAGGTTCTGACGCATGCTGACACCGACAGTCGAGCGACCTTGGCTGTTGAGTTTTGGAGCGATGCCTTCAAAGATTACGCGCTTGAGTCGCTGGGTTGTCACCGGCTCGCCTCCTTGACGCAGGAAACGCACAAGCTGGGTTTCACCGGCCTCAACACGGGTGACGGGTGGAGTCAGCACTACCAGGGGCTCGGTGTCCTCGGGAATATTCTCGATAGTCGAATACAACAGTGCCGGAGTGCCGTCGGTGTTCTTGACGTTGATGCTGGTTTCACCTTCGGCCTCATACAATATCACCACAGAGGTCTCAGGCTGCATACCGGTCGCGTAAATGAACGGTGCGGCTAGCGCTGCAGCCGAACCTGCCAACAGGGCACACAAATGTTTTTTGGAGATAGTCATGTCTATACCTCATTGAATTGCCGCCAATCGATGAGTTCAGATGGGGCGCTCATTGAGGTGAATTATGAAAGTCCGGTACTAAGCAAAACATCGGAATAGGATTAAAAGTGAGATGAGCTGCCGATAAATCGTGCCTAGGAGGCTAAGCCCTCAAGAACTCGATGGCATAAGCTTGAGTCAGCAAACAAAATCGCCCCCTCAAATGACCAACCACAAAGCAGCTACAGTCCTAGCAGCGGTCCAATAGCGAGCACACAGCTCCTAGCAAGGCTCATCGAACAGGTGTTAATCCGCCGAGCTTCATGGCACTCCTAGCGGCTTCTGAACTGAGGAACTTCAATAGCTCGGCAGCCTCCTCTTGCTGCACGCTGCCCGTGATGATGGCCGCTGAGTACATTGTCATTTTCTGAACCTGATCGGGGATAAGCCCAATCACATCGATGCCTACCATGTGCATCAGCTCACTCAATTGTTGGAAGCCTATCTCCGCTTCGCCACGGGCTACTGCTTCTGCGACAGGCTTCGCGGAAATTGTTCTGGTCTTGATCCTCAACCTTTCTGAGATGTGCATTTGAGGGAAGAGAATACGTGACAGGTATGTTCCGCTGGGCGTATCCGATAGAGCCAGAGACTTTGCGTTGAGCAACGTCTTTTTGAAGTTCTTCATGGTGCTTATATCGGGCTTTTTAGCGCCTTTGCGGACGGCCATGGCAATGAAAGACTTGGCAAGGTCAATTCGACTCGCTTTTTGCAAATGGCCTTGATCTATAAGCTTTCGCAGCTCCCAGTCCTCCATGATTACAACATCTGCTTTTTGACCACTCTCCAACAGATTTTCGATTGCCGTTGGCGTATTGCCTGTGGGTGGGGATTCTTTAGTTACCAGGCTGATTCCCGTCGTTTTTTCATATAGGGGGGCTATGGATTGAATCGCCGCGATGAAGCCTCCTGTCGTAAAGAGGGTAAGCGTTTTGGTGGGAGTGGCATCCTGTGCCTCAATGCCATCTGCAAATAGAAACAAGCAAGCCAATGCGAGCCTCAATAAGGTCTTCGTCATGACGGGATATCCTGAATCGAGCATAGAGATGAGATTTAGCAGTGGGGGCGCGAAAAAATAGGTACCTTTCAAGCAATGACGAAATTAAGGATGGTTAAGAAATATTTAGTTTACCGTCCGATGCACCCTACCTAGGCTGCACTGATCTTTAAAGCCTACGGCGCTTGGAGCTCGCTTGAGCTTTAGGTTTGCAATCGTTGTGTGGAGTAAAAATGAATCGCGCGCTGGTGATAGAGGACGATGAGGTTACAGCCAAGGCTATTGTTAACACGCTGGCCTCCCATGGATTCGAAGTTCTATGGACGGCGAACGGTCGTGATGGATTATCAGCGGCCATTTCTGGCGGCCATGATGTGATAACACTTGACCGAATGCTGCCTGATTTCGATGGTTTGACGATAATCAGTACGCTGCGAAGCCTCGGTATTCAGACGCCAGTCTTGATGATCAGCGCATTGTCAGATGTCGATGAGCGGGTCAAAGGGCTTCGTTCAGGGGGCGACGACTACCTGACCAAACCGTTCTCTACGGTCGAAATGATAGCCAGGGTGGAAGTGCTGCTGAGGCGCCCGCTTGCCGGTGTGAGTGAGCGCCTACTAAGCGTCGGCAACCTCCATATTGATCTTATTGAGCAGTCACTCAGTCGCGAGGGCATGCAGATCCCACTTCTCCCAACCGAGTTCAAACTGCTCACTTATTTCATGCGCAACGCGGGTCAGCTGGTTACTAGAACCATGCTTTTCCAGGCAGTTTGGGGATATCACTTCGATCCAGGCACGAACATAATTGATGTCCATATCGGTCGCCTGCGTAAAAAAATCGAGGGTGGAAATTCACCCGTTATTCAAACAATACGCGGTTCTGGTTATGTTCTTGCCTCCCAGGAATGAGCGTTGGCGTTCCTCCAATAGCCGCCTTCTTGGGCTCTACGCCTTGTTTTTTATCGCTTGGGGAGCCGTTTTTACAGGTGTGCTTTATTGGAAAATATCAACCTACCTCGGAGCTGTTGCCGAGCGGACATTGATGCAGCGAGCCCACTATTACCAAAAAATTGATGATGCCAGCCTAAAAGACGAGTTGGCCGCTAGTGAGGTGTATTCGACGGCGGGGATCGACGCCTACGGCTTATTTGAAGCTGACGGCACCCATATCGCCGGCGACCTGCTTCGTTTGCGAGCAAGTCTGCCAGGTGACGGCCAGGTACATTATCTCGAGAGAGGATTGAGCATTGCATTGCCACGAGAGCAAACCCGAAGCAGCCATGCACTGATGCAGCATCGTGACGATGGTCGAATTTTGATCCTGTCGCGCGATGGGGGCTCTATCTCCGCAGTCGGCGGTATTATCGAGCAAGCATTATTTTGGGGGTTTTCTCTTACCCTTATCCCTGGGCTGATCGGTTGGTGGCTCCTGAGGCGAAGGCCCTTACGCAGGGTACAGCGACTCCAAAGCTGCACTGAAAGTATCGTATCGGGCAATCTCGGCGAACGCCTTCCGCTGTCTCCACGCCGCGATGAGCTCGACATGTTGGCCAATGCTGTCAACGTCATGCTCGAGCATATAGAGCAGCTTATGCATGAGGTTAAGGGGGCCTGTGACGGTATTGCGCACGATCTGCGTACTCCCCTGACTCGCCTGCGTGCCCATCTTGATCAGCTACAGCAGTTACCCCTGGATAGCTCTCATGCAGAGACCTTGAACATGGCACTGGAAGAAAGCGAATCCATCATGTTGCGCTTCCAAGGGCTGCTGCGAATATCTGAACTTGAAGATACGAGGAGAAGATCAGGATTTGAATCTTTTCAACCTGCGGCCCTAATAACTCAGGTGCACGAATTTTTCGAGCCGTTGGCACAGGAAAAGGGGCTAACACTGCTCCTTGATATTTCAGCGGATCTTCCGGCTTTATCGGGTGATGTTTCTCTTCTGTTCGAGGCGTTGGTTAATCTTTTGGATAACGCCATAAAATTTACTCCCGAGGGTGGCGTCATTCACTTTAGGGGCTATCTGGCGGGTAACTCGCTCAGTATCGAGGTCTCTGATAATGGCCCTGGAATCCCTGATGAAGAACGTGAAAGCGTGATTCGCAGGCTTTATCGCGTCGACTCTACTCGCCAGCAACCTGGACATGGGTTGGGGCTTTCTCTGGTATCGGCAATCGTTCGGTTGCATGGATTCGTATTGAGCATCCAAGAATCACCGCATGGTTGCGGAGCCACGGTGTCGATTATCTGTCCTTTGCCAGAGGTGAAAGCATCTCTTGCCACGCCAAGTTAAATTTATTTTAACCTGGGTTAATTTGAGCGATCACAAGTCCTAACTTAGTTTGGTGCGTCTTTCTGCTACCCGAGGCGGGGCACTTGTGAAACACCCTAAATTGCGGCTTACACTCATTCTTGTGTGTTCTTTTTTGACACCAGCTTGGGCGGCTCCAGTATCAACCCCAAGTCCTGCGTCACCTACCCCGAGAGCGATGATCCCCGCAGCACCGCAACTGAGCGCAAAATCCTGGGTGCTTATGGATGTAGCGACCGGTACGGTTATAGATAGTCAAAACGCTGATATGCGCTTGCCCCCAGCCAGCCTGACCAAGTTGATGACGGTTTATGTCGCTACCAATGAGATACAGGCTGGGCGCCTCAAGGTCGACGACCCGGTCACTGTCAGTGAGAATGCCTGGAGAACGGGCGGTTCTAGAATGTTTCTTGATCCAGGCGCCGTTGTGTCTGTGCGAGACCTACTTCGCGGTGTGGTGATCGACTCTGGCAATGACGCCAGTGTGGCGCTATCTGAGCATATCGCGGGTAGCGAAGATGCGTTTGCTGGGTTGATGAATGTCACAGCTAATAAACTTGGGCTGGCTGACACCCACTTTGTGAACCCTACAGGCTTGCCGGCACCTGAACATTATTCTTCAGCTCATGATATGGCTCGGCTTGCACGGGCGATCATCACCGATGAGTCAGCTTACTACTCGTTGTACGCGCACAAATATTTCACCTGGAACAACATTCGCCAACCCAATCGGAATCTTCTCCTTTGGCGCGATCCGAGTGTTGACGGCCTCAAGACTGGCCATACTGAAGAAGCCGGATACTGCATGGTGACTTCTGCTGTTCGTGATGGGAGGCGCCTAATCAGTGCAGTATTTGGCTCGACCACGATGAACAGTCGTGCGGAAGATGCTCAAAAGATCCTGAACTATGGCTTTCGCAATTTTGAGACGAATACCTATCAGAAAGGCGGGAAAGTTTTAGCTCAACCGCGACTTTGGAAAGGCGACAAGGATGTAATCGCTGTTGGCTTGCGCGATGATGTGACACTCACGCTACCCAAGAATAGTGGTCGCAAGGTAGAAGCGCGCCTACACATTAATAACGCTCTACAAGCTCCTATTGCTGTCGGCGATGTAGTCGGGAGTTTTGAGCTGTATGACGGTGTAAATAAACTTACTACCCGATCACTCATAGCGTTAGAAGAGGGAGAAGCAGGTGGTTGGTGGGTGCGTACCTGGGACACACTCCATCTTTTTTTTGCAGGATTGTTTGATGTGAAGGACGACACGGGAGAAGTAAAGGCATGAATCTGGATTGATGATATCCAGCCGTGATTCAGCTCACTGACAACCTCAAATGATTCCCACTGATCTGACGTGGCAGGGGCGAAACCATCCACTTGAGTCAGCAGCCTCGATGCCCAATGATATTTGCCTCAATGACGCTTTAGCGTCGGCTCGAAATGTCAGCCATCACAAAGGGAGAATGCTCAATGGGTTGTCGCTTCCATGCCATTCATATCTGATACCGACCTAAGAGAACGTGTTAGCTGCATCATAGATCTGACTGAACTACACTCGAGTTTGCTGAGGGATCAGTCCCATCCGAAATACAAAAAGCCTGGCTTCGCACCGGGCTTTCTGTTTCTGTCATTCTGCGCAAGGCTTTACCCTGGACTGAAATCACAAACCAAATTTCATATCAGTCTATGGTCAATACTAACTAGATATCGTCTATCCAGTTAGATGTTTACTACAAAAGCGCAATTCCAAAATTTGTTATCAGAGATTCCGTACATCGCCTCCCTATAAGGTGGGACCAGTGCCAACCCAGGCCAGCCTCACTTCATAGGTGTCGGTCTGTACCACCGCATTCACGTTGCTCAGTGGCTCGATCCATAGCGTAGGCGGACTTGCTGTAGTGTGATGCACGAGAGCGAAGGCATGCAGCCATGTGCTTGTCGAAGGTTTTCAAGGCCATGCGTAATTTGCATCGTGTTGACGACGATAGAAATTTCGGATCATTCCTAAAGATTTTTTTTACCTCGATTGTCACTATTCAAAGCTGGATCGTTCATATTGTTTGCGGGCTATCTCTATGTAGCATTGACGTACTATGCAAGGGAGAATGAAGCTTCTCTGTCTTTAGAAAAGATTTTCGGTGTTG
This sequence comes from Pseudomonas sp. GW821-FHT03A09, assembly GCF_059421065.1. Lineage (NCBI taxonomy): Bacteria > Pseudomonadati > Pseudomonadota > Gammaproteobacteria > Pseudomonadales > Pseudomonadaceae > Pseudomonas > Pseudomonas sp. GW821-FHT03A09. The sequence continues at coordinate 194,152 of NZ_JBWKUX010000011.1, forward strand.
GATGTACCGACATGTGGCTGGTAGCGCCCTCGATTCGGCAGAGGCAGCATTGATCAATAGTGAGTGGCATTGGAAGATGCGGCGATTATTCTAGCTTGGCGCCAGCGAACCCTAAGCCCCGATACTTTCCACCTGCCGTCGGCGTGCTAGATCTAGCCACTGGAGAACCACAGGTCATTGGCCAACTGGGTGGATGACCAGCTATGACTTCTGAGAGAACTACTTGCCAAGAAAATAACTAATCAATTCTCTTGTAACTCGTATGCTTTTTCTATTTAGAAATAAAACTGTTTGCCTAACGCCGGAAGCAGCGAGGCATGGTAGCTTCGCTCATGGAATATGATCATGCCTACAAAGGCCTTGCGAATTATGATTTTCGACAAACGTCATTCTCAAAGACTGGAAGTCGAAAGGTTACTGAACGAACAGGGTTACTATCGTATAGCGCCGGTGGCAGCCTTTGCCGATTTTCTTCATTTAGTGGAATACTCACTCGTGGCTTTTGATCTTGTCGTCATGCATGGCGGCTCGATCGATGGAATGAGAGATGGTTTCAATCTTGATAGCTTCTGTCGTAATAGCCCCAACCTTTGTCATACCTTGATCTACGATGACCAAACTTTTGATGTAACAGAAATAGATTGGACGTCTTCACGGATCATCAGGAAGGTTCCCAGTCCTCCGAGTCGTATAGCGATAAGTAGTCTCATGGAGCTGATCGACCCACACAGAAAACGGTGAGTGTCGGATTCTGAGGTCTACCAGATCTGGGCTGCACTGGCACTAGAGCTTCTTGGGAAGGTGCAGCTAGCAGGCATTCACCCGTGCTTAGTAGACGAAACAAAAAATACGAACTGAATCGCCCCGGATTCTCTAGACACCTTGCAAGCTCATTGCGTAACGCTTTTCAAACTCTACCGGTGACAGCTGAT
>NZ_JBWKUX010000012.1:0-175639 GCF_059421065.1 Pseudomonas sp. GW821-FHT03A09
ATGACTCCAGCCAAACCCTAGCCCGCAATCCACTTCCACCGCACTGGTGCGATACAACCGCGTCCACTCAAACGGCAGCACGCCGTCCAACGTGCCATCGGTAAGGGTCAGCAGTTCCTCGCCGGTCACCATCGATACCGGGCAGCCGTTGGTAACGGTCTTGTCCGCACTGGCGGTGGCATCGCCATTCAGGTTCTTGCCCGAACCGGGCACATCGTCGACAGGCTCTTTCTGCTTCAGCACCGCGTTCTGCCGTGCCCGCCAGCGCATCTGCATCCGGCCTTGCTTCAGCCCGCCGACCACGCCGCGAACCGCCACTGCCTTGTAGCGATCCACGGCTTGCATAAATTTCTTCAGAATCGCAAGCAGGCTTTGAACAAAGCCAACAACGGCGTCAACGAGTCGCGCGCCGTACTTGGCCAGCCGCACACCCAGATAAGCCACACCCGCCGCTGGCAGTGCGATGGCCAACACCGCACCAATCACCAGATCGATCAACAACGAGACCAGAAAACCAGCAGCCACTTCGGCCATCTCGCCCGGAGGCAATGCGTCCAGCCAGATCATCGCCGTGCGCATCATCAGGTACAGCGCCGCCTCATCACTGGCCAGCAACATCGCCTGTTCCATGACCTTGGGGGCATCGGTGGCCACTTGTGCCAGCTTCGCCGCCTCGGCCCCCAGCTGTTCGGCAAATTTCAACGGGTCTTCGAGAATCGCCTGCACCAGCTTGATGCTGTCCCATGCGTCTCTGATCGCCGCCCAACTGCCCGCCAGCATGCCGCTGCCAATCGCACTGGCCGTTGATACCTCCCAATGGGGGCGGAACCCTGCCCACTGTGAGCGCAGCCATTGCTCCAGATCCGCCGTCAGCCCAGCATAGGAGGCGAACAACGCGTCGACCTGTTCGCCTGAAACCCCGCCTTGTACCCGCACCTGATAGCGCTCGCCTGCGGCGCAGTGGTGAGAGCCCTTGCCATGCTCATCCAGCATGACGACGGTAGAACTGCCGTCATCCAGCCCAATGACTTCAACCGGGATATCGCCGATCGGCACGTCATACACCGATTCGAATGTGCTCTCGATTTCCAGCACACCGCCTACCGGGCAACGAGCGACGGTAGAAAAATCCGCATCGGCAAGACTCACAGACTGCTGCGAGGCACCGACCCGCAACACCCGCTCCATCCCCAGCAGCGATGGCATATCCGCCGTATGGCTGACCGAATCCAGCGTCCGCGCATACCAGGCGTCCATCTGTTTTCGGTACTCCGCCAGACTCTGATGAAAGCTATCCAGCTCATGTTCGATATGAGCAATGTGTGCGGCGTGGGTCATCCGTGAGTTCTCCCCACGGAAGGTGCGTCTGAAGTTGCCCAATCAACCCACGCACAAAAAAGAAAAACCATCTGCAATCCCTCGCACTGTGTGATGAGGCGAAGGACTTTGCAGAGGTTTTTTAAGGCGGTATGCAGAGCTTATCTGGCTATAACGTGGGATGTTTCAGTGGCTTGCGTACTCCTCACGCAAACCGCTCGGCACACTCTGTAGTGAGGGGGCGCCCAGCAAATCAGCGAACCCCGGTTAGACTTACCTGTCGATATCCGCAATGCCCGGCCCGTCGCCGTTCAAGGAAGCCCCATGTATCCAAGCCGTCTGATCCTGTGTCTCACCACGTTGTTGGTGCTGGCCGGTTGCTCCACTACGCGCAACCCGCAACAGCCGCCACGCAGCGAGGCTGACGTGAAAGCGCAGATCGTGCGCCTGCTGCCGGCGTCGGTGCCGGACCGCAGTGGTTGGGCTCAAGACATCTACACGGCCTTCGACACCCAGAAGATCTACCCCAGTACCGAAAACATCTGTGCCGTGCTGGCGGTGACCGAACAGGAATCCACATATCAGGTCGACCCACCTGTGCCGAACATGGGCAAGATCGCCCAGGATGAAATCCTGCGTCGCGCCGGCAAGGTCCATGTGCCGGCATTCGTGATTCGCACCACGCTGCAATTGCGCTCGCCAACCGGCAAGTCCTACGCCGAGCGCCTGAGCGCCGCGCGTACTGAGAAGGACCTGAGCGGTATCTTCGATGACTTCATCAGCATGGTGCCGCTGGGCAACACATTGTTTGGCGGCTTCAACCCGGTACACACCGCCGGCCCGATGCAGGTGAGTATCGACTTTGCGCAGCAACATGCGCGGGGTTATCCCTACACGGTGGATGGCACGATTCGCCGGGAAGTCTTCACCCGACGTGGCGGCATGTATTTTGGCATCACTCATCTGCTCGGGTACCCGGTGAGCTACGACCAGCCGCTGTATCGCTTTGCCGATTTCAATGCCGGTTGGTATGCCAGTCGCAACGCCGCATTCCAGGCCGCCGTCAGCCGTGTTACGGGCACCGAACTGGCGTTGGACGGAGACTTGATTCGCTACGGGTCATTGCTGCCGGGCACCACCGAGCTGGCGGTGCGTTCGCTGGGTTCGAAGTTGGATATGCGCAACCCGAGCATTCGCAGCCAGTTGGAGCAGGGCGAGCAGCTGGATTTTGAAGACACCACGCTCTACAAGCGCGTGTTCACCCTGGCCGACAAGGCTGCCGGCAAGCCGGTGCCGCGGGCGATCCTGCCGGGCATCGTACTCAAGAGCCCGAAGATCACCCGCAACCTGACGACAGCGTGGTTTGCCAAGCGGGTGGATGAGCGATACCAGCGCTGTATGAAGCGCTGATCAAGCGCGGCGTTTGACGAACCGGCGCCACAACCCTACCCACAGCCATACGACCGGGAATGCCAGGATCACAAACGGCAGCACATAGCTGGCGCGTTCCAGGGCATCTGCCGTGCCGTTCACCAGATTGTCGCCCAGGTTGCTGAACATCCGGCTGAAGCGCGATTGCTGGTTCGCACCGTCGGAGGAACGGAAGTTGAGGGTGACGCGGTTGGTATCGAGGCGGCGCTGCTGACCGGCGGCGAGTTGGGCCAGTTCCTGCAGCTCGTTTTCGATGGACGCCTGTTCCTTGCTCAGGGCGATCAGGTCGCTGACGGTGATGTCTTTGCGTTTGGCCAGTTCATCAAGGCGCTGCTGCTGGGCTTGCAGGCGCTCTTGGCGGCGATGCACATCATTGACGGCATCGGCCAGGTCTTCGGCGGTGGTGATGCGCTGGCCGAGTTTGCCGCCTTCAGCCGCCATCGCGACCATTGGTTCCACACCCGTGGGCGCGATACGCAGGATGATCTCGCCGCCGTTGCCATCTTCGGTGATGCCCAGAATATTACAGGCACCAAAGCGGGCGGTTTCACAGGCTTCGCGGGTGGCTTGCATGCGCGGTGCGAGCAGGGCACCGGGCAGGGCCAGGGTCAGCTCATGTTCGTAGGCCAGTTGCGCGCCGGCCCGGCCTTGTTCGCCATTGATCACCGTGGCACGGGAGTGGTCCTTGGGCGAGCAGCCGGCCAGGGCCATCCCAGCCAGTAGGATCATGAACAACGGGCGAGATTTGCCGTCCAGATGGCGCATTGCAGTTCCTTGGGGTGTACAGGGGAAATGGACGGCGATTAAACCGGGTCTGGCGGATTAACGCAAAGCATCACGCTGGATTTGCACGGTGGATGTTGGTGGCCGCTGTGTGAGGTCTGGCGTACACCTCAAGCCTGACTCCAAGGATGAACTCGCCATGAACACGCCCGCCGTGCCCGAAGGTTTTGTTTCGTTACCACGCAGCAGCCCGTTGCTTGATTTGCTTGGCCCGGCCTATTGCCGGGGCGAAGGTCTGCAATTGGAAATCGGCCTGCGTGCCGATAACCGCCACGCCAACGGACGCGGCACGGTGCATGGCGGGGTGTTGGCGACCCTGGCGGATGTCGGCATGGGGTATGCGATGGCGTTTTCCAGCGAGCCGCCGCTGCCGTTGATTACGGCGAGCATGACCTTGGATTACTTGGGGGCGGTGCAGGTGGGAGAGTGGGTAGTGGTGCGCCTGGAGCATCATAAGCGCGGGCGGCAAATGGCGTTTGCCACGGTGAGTCTGCAAGTGGGGGAGAAGGTGGTGGCGCGGGCGAATGCGGTGTTTGCGGTGCCCAGAGTTGACTGAGTGCGCAAATCAATTGTGGGAGCGGGCTTGTGTGGGAGCCGGGCTTGCCCGCGATGCAGGCACCTCGGTGTGTGAGTCACACCGCGGTGATGCCATCGCAGCGGTGCGACGATTCGACAAGCCCGCTCCCACATGTGGACTGTGTTTTTTCAGGCATATCCCTTAAAGAAAAGGCCCGGTTTTCGTGGAACCGGGCCTTTTCCATGTTGCGCGTTGAATCAGTTGCGTTCGAGTGCGAGGGCGACGCCCTGGCCGCCACCGATGCACAGCGTCGCCAGGCCTTTCTTGGCATCGCGCTTGATCATTTCATGCAGCAGGGTCACCAACACGCGGCAGCCTGACGCGCCGATTGGATGGCCGATGGCGATGGCGCCGCCGTTGACGTTGACCTTGTCAGCGTCCCACTCCAGCTCTTTGCCCACCGCCAAGGATTGCGCGGCGAACGCTTCGTTGGCTTCGATCAGGTCCAGGTCACTCAGTTTCCAGCCGGCTTTGTCCAGGCAGCGGCGTGTCGCCGAGACCGGACCAATGCCCATGATGGCAGGGTCCACGCCCGCATTGGCGTAACTGGCGATACGTGCCAACACCGGCAGGCCGAGGGCCTTGGCCTTGTCGGCGCTCATCAGTAGCACCGCAGCGGCGCCGTCGTTGAGGCTTGAAGCGTTGCCGGCGGTCACGCTGCCGTCTTTCTTGAACGCGGGTTTGAGCTTGGCCAGGGATTCGGCAGTGGTGCCGGCGCGAGGTTGCTCATCCACGGCGAAGGCCACCGGGTCGCCTTTACGCTGAGGGATCAGGATCGGCGTGATTTCATCGACAAAACGCCCTGCTTCAATAGCAGCAGTGGCCTTTTGTTGCGAGGCAGCGGCGAACGCGTCCTGGGCTTCACGGCTGATGCCGTACTTGTCCACCAGGTTTTCGGCGGTGATGCCCATGTGGTAGTCGTTGAACGCATCCCACAGGCCGTCGGTGATCATGCTGTCGATCATCTTGGCATGGCCCATGCGCAAACCGGTGCGCGCGGCAGGCAAGACGTAGGGCGCCAGGCTCATGTTTTCCATGCCACCGGCAATGATCACGTCTGCGTCACCGCAACGGATGGCCTGGGCGCCCAAGTGCAGGGCCTTGAGGCCCGAGCCGCAGACCTTGTTCAGCGTCAGGCTTGGCACCGCGTGGGGCAGGCCCGCCAGGATCGAGGCCTGGCGGGCCGGGTTCTGGCCGCTGCCTGCGGTGAGTACCTGGCCGAGGATCACTTCATCCACCTGGGCCGGGTCCAGGCCGGTCTGCTCCAGCAGGCGACGGATCACTGCGGCGCCCAGTTCAGGTGCCGGGATATTGGCCAGCGAACCCTGGAAGCTGCCCACGGCGGTGCGGGTGGCAGCGACAATCACGACGTCTTGCATGGAATCTGTCCTCACTGGAATTGCATTTCTGGAACGTGGTCCGGGACGATCAGTTTACCGGCGGTCTTGCTCACAATCTCTTCAACGCTGACGCCAGGTGCGCGTTCCTTGAGGACAAAAGCGCCATTTTCAATTTCCAGGTAGGCCAGGTCCGTCAATACACGCTTGATGCAGTTCGCGCCGGTCAATGGCAGGCTGCATTGGCTGAGCAACTTGGACTCACCGTCCTTGGACGCGTGGGTCATGATCACGATGATGTTTTCCGCACCGGCCACCAGGTCCATGGCACCGCCCATGCCTTTCACCAGCTTGCCGGGGATCATCCACGAGGCGATGTTGCCCTGTACGTCCACTTCAAATGCACCGAGTACGGTGAGGTCGACGTGGCCGCCGCGAATCATCGCGAAGGACTCGGCGGAGGAGAAGATCGAGGCGCCGATGCGCGCGGTCACAGTCTGTTTGCCGGCATTGATCATGTCGGCATCGATGGTGTCTTCGGTCGGAAACGGGCCCATGCCCAGCAGGCCGTTTTCCGATTGCAGCATGACTTCCATGCCTTCAGGAATATAGTTGGCCACCAGGGTCGGAATGCCGATGCCGAGGTTGACGTAGTAACCGTCCTGCATTTCGCGGGCGACGCGTTGGGCCATTTGTTCGCGGGTAAGAGCCATGTTTTTTTCCTCTTATTGTCTGGGCTGGAGGCGGATTACTTGCGCACGGTGCGCTGTTCGATGCGCTTCTCGAACGTGCCGCAGATGATCCGGTCGACGTAGATACCAGGGGTGTGGATCTGCGCCGGGTCCAGCTCGCCCGGTTCGACGATTTCCTCGACTTCGACCACGGTGATCTTGCCCGCAGTGGCGGCCAGCGGGTTGAAGTTCTGGGCAGTGTGGCGATAAATGACGTTGCCGAAGTGGTCGGCTTTCCAGCCTTTGACGATGGCGAAGTCGCCGGTGATGGACTCTTCCATCAGGTACGGGCGACCGTTGAATTCGCGGGTTTCCTTGCCTTCGGCAACCGGAGTGCCGACGCCGGTGGCGGTAAAGAAGGCCGGGATACCGGCACCGCCTGCACGCATTTTTTCCGCCAGGGTGCCTTGGGGGGTCAGTACCACTTCGATTTCGCCGCTGAGCAGTTGCTTCTCGAACAGGGCGTTTTCACCCACGTAGGACGCGATCACTTTGCTGATCTGCTTTTGTTCCAGCAGAACGCCCAGGCCGAAACCGTCGACACCGCAGTTGTTGGAAACCACAGTCAGGTCGCGGGTGCCTTTGCGCTTGATCTCGGCGATGAGGTTTTCCGGAATGCCACACAGGCCAAAACCACCGGACAGCACGGTCATGCCGTCTTCCAGGCCTGCCAGCGCTTCTTCATAGGACGCCACGCGTTTATCGAAACCTGCCATATGCACCTCTTTTATTGTTTGTGGGCCAGCCAATGAACCGAGTGTTGCGCTGAAGCATTGATTTGTTAAGTTGTTTTTTAAGGTTGATTGATTTAAAAAACAGCATAGTTGCCTGGCCGTTTGGAGTCGCCTCATGACAGTTAAACAGATGCGTGCCTTTCTCGCTGTGGCCCAAACCTTGAGTTTTGCCGCGGCCTGCGAGCGCCTGCACCTTTCCCAATCGGCGCTGAGCCTGACCATCAAGGGGCTGGAGGAAGGGTTGGGCGGGCGCTTGTTCAGCCGCAACACCCGCAACGTTGCACTGACCCCTGAAGGCGAATCGCTGTTGCCCCTGGCTCGTCGTCTGATTGCCGACTGGGACAACGCCGAAGACGAACTGCGCCAGCGCTTCACCTTGCAGCGTGGACGGGTGACCGTCGCGGCGATGCCGTCGTTCGCAGGCAACCTGTTGCCGCCGATTCTCAAGATATTTCGCGAACGTTACCCCCACGTGAATGTGACGGTGCATGACCTGATCAATGAACAGGTGCTGGAGATGGTCCGCGACCGCCAAGTGGAGCTGGGCGTTGCGTTCGAGCCTTCAGAGGGGTCTTCGTTGGCGTTTACGCCGCTGTACCTGGACCGATTTATCGCGGTGGTGCCGGCTGATTCACCCTTGGCACAACGTACCGAGATCGATTGGAAAACCCTGCTGGAGCAGCCGTTCATTACCTTGCAGCGGCCTTCCACGGTGCGGGTCATGCTGGAGGAGCACCTGGGCGCCTTACAGATGAAACTGCCGGTAGCCCTGGAAAGCCATCAGTTGGCGACTGTGGGCAAAATGGTTGCCACTGGGTTGGGGGTCAGCGCCGTCCCCGCATTATGTGCGCGGCAGATGGAGGAGGCGGGCGCTCATTGCATCACTTTGAGTGACCCGGTGATCGAACGCCCCATTGGCGTGCTGACCAAGCCAGGGCATGAACTTTCAGCGGCGGCACAGGTGCTGTTTGATATTTTTCGGGATGAAGCCGGGAAGGGCAGGTTTCCGACTTTTTGATTGTGCCAGATACAAAAATGGGAGCTGGTAAACCAGCTCCCATATAAGTGAGTACTACTGAGTCGTTAGTAGTAACGGTCGATCACTTTAACTTGCGAGTTGTCTTTGAAAGACGCCCAGGCATTGTTAAGTGTGTCGAACACTTGCTCGATAAAGTTGCGATCAGCGGCAGCCTTCTTGCCGACATAACCCTGGCCACGGCGATACATCTTCAGGCGCGCCGCCAGTTCACGGTTATTGCGGTCGAACTCGGCTTCTTCGGTATGGGGCGCCAGGCAGTCGATTTTCACTTCGCCCGATTTACCCACCCACAGGATATGGTCGTCGAGTGTGTCTTTCTGCGCTGCGAACATCTCAGCCAATTCTTTGATAGTTGGTTGGTTGTTCAGATTCATGTGTAAGCCCCTTGACCAGTTGGCGATCTATCAATTGATTCGTGGTTAGTTGTCTCCGGTTCCGAAAACCGGGCGTCAGCGACTGTCTGCCGAATACGAGCAGGGTCTTGAACCTGATGCATGTAGTCTTGCTGATGAACTGCTACGCAATGGTTTCATAACGAAGACAAGCAGCGTTTTAGCTCCTTGTACCGAACCTTGCGGGTCGGTCAGCTTCATCAATCTGCCTTGTGGGCAGTGCACATCCGGAAAAAACAACTCGGCGGTCAGACGAGCTTGTTCAAAACACTGGTTACCAACGCTCCCGATCCGGGAGACGTCTCGATAATGCAAGGACAAAAAGGTTACGTCAACGGTTATGTAGTGATTTTTTTAAAGCACTACATAAATCGTTGTGGGGACGGGAGAATGCGGTAAAACGTGACTTGAGCGTCATTTTTTGGAAGGGAGGTCGAGGTCAACAGTGGCTGTAGTGAGCGGGCATTTCAGTCGTTCGGCCAGCAGGGGCAACAGGTGCTCGCATGAGGCTTCGATCTTTATCTGTAGAAGCTCATCACCACGGGTCTTGCCCAGGTTGATGGCAATCACTGGTTTGCCTTGCTCCACCATCGCCTTGCACAGGCGAAACGCTGAATAGGCCATCAGCGATGAGCCTACCACCAGCAACCCCTCGGCGTGTCCTACGGCAGCCATGGCTTTGGCAGCGGTGGCTTGGGCCACGTTCTCTCCAAAAAACACTACGTCTGGTTTCAGCCGTTCGCCATTGCAATGGGGGCAGTGGGGGACATGGAAGCGCTCCTCAAAGGCGGGGTCCAGCAGTGTGTCGCCGTCGGGAGCCTGTACGGCATCGACACTCGCCAGGTACGGGTTCTGATCCTCCATCACCCGCTGGATCACATCGCGCTCGCAGCGCTGCTGGCAATCGAGGCACAGCACACGACGCAGGCTGCCGTGCAGTTCAATCACATCATGGCTTCCAGCCTGATCATGCAGCGCGTCGACGTTTTGCGTGATCAAACCGCTGATGCGCTCGTCGCGCTGCAATGTGGCCAGCGCAAGATGGGCCTTGTTCGGCTGCGCAATACGTACCCGTGGCCAACCCAGCATGGCCCGCGCCCAATAACGACGTCGCGCCTGCGCAGTGGCCAGGAACTCCTGGTACATCATCGGCGGCTTGCCCCGGCGTACGCCTTCGCTGTCGCGATAATCGGGAATGCCCGACGACGTGCTGATCCCCGCACCGGTCAGTACCAGAAAGCGCCGTTCGGCCATGGCGCGGTGCAGGGGCTCGAGGTGGTCTTCTTGATGTTCCGGCGTGTCCAGCATGGGTTCCCCTATTCGCCGCGGATGTACTGCTCCAGCTGTCTGATCAGGTCCGCTTGGTCGGCAATGGCTTCTTTCACCAAGTCGCCGATGGACAGCAGACCCAGCAGTTTGCCGTCTTCGACCACAGGCAGGTGGCGCAGGTGACTGTCGGTCATGATGTTCATGCACTCATCGACCTTTTTATGAGTGTCGACGGTGATCACCGGAGAGCTCATTACCTCATGGACTTTCGTAGTCACCGACGACAGCCCCTTGAGCATGATTTTACGTGCGTAATCCCGTTCGCTGATGATCCCGACAACTGCGCCTTCCTTGACGACCGGCAAAGCCCCGACGTTTTTCTCCGACATGCGGACCAGTGCTTCAAATACGGTGTGGTCCCATTGGATGGTATGGACGTCCTGGTTTTTCTGGTCCTTGGCTTTCAGCACTTGTGCAACGGTTTTCATGGCGGCCACTCCGGTGTTGTTGTTAGGAAGTCAGCAGGTCCCCTACAGAATCCTAGACGGACTACGGTGCCGCAAGGCCCAAAGCGGCGCTAAACCCGTCGAAAAACGTCATTCGCCGGATTTTTTTGATGGTTATCCGGCATTTGTCGGCTTTTTCCCCCGCTTGGGTGCGGCTGCCGTCTTGCGTGGCGCGCTCTTGCGTTTCTTTTTCCAAGGGGGGGCACCTCGACCTGCCGGGCTGGCCGGGCCGGTGATGGTCATGCGCATGTCGTTGCAACGAGCCACTTGTTTGCTCATCCAGGCCGCTTGTTTGGCGACGAATTCTTCCAGGCTCATTTCCCCGCTTTGCACCATGTCCAGCGCCTGTTCCCAAATGGCGGTAGTGCCGGGGTCGGCGATGGCGCGGGGTACGGCGTCGATCAGGCTGAATGCCGCCGGGGTGGCAGAGAGCGCCTTGCCGTTTTTCACCAGATAACCACGGTCCAGCAGCCCCTGGATAATTCCGGCACGGGTGGCCTCGGTGCCGATACCGGTGGTGTCCTTGAGCTTTTGCTTGAGCAGTGGATCTTCCACCAGCTTGGCGACGTTTTTCATGGCCTTGATCAGGTCGCCTTCGGTGAAGGGTTTGGGTGGCTGGGTCCACAGGTCTTTGAGATTGACCTTGGCCACGTTGTAGTCCTGGCCTTGCACCAACGTCGGCAACGCTTGTGGGGCCGGTGCTTCGCGGCCTTTGGCGGGGGCCAGCGCTTCTGGCAAGGCCCGCTTCCAACCCGGTTCGATGATGACTTTACCGACCGCGCGCAACGCCTGGCCTGCACAGTCAAAGTCCGCCTGAGTGCGATCGTATTCGTGGTTGGGCAGGAATTGCGCCAGGTAACGCGCGCGAATCAAGGTGTAAACCGCCCGGTGTTTGCCGGTCAGTTGCCCGACATCCTTGCCGGCACCCGTGGGAATGATGCCGTGGTGGGCGCTGACCTTGGCATCGTTCCACGCCCGCGAGCGTCGTTGGGGGTCGATATGCGGCATCAGTTCGTTCACCGCCGCATCTGCACGGCCCAGCGCGGCGAGAATATGCGGGGCGTCACCGTGCTGGCTCAACGGCAAGTAGCCGCAATCACTGCGCGGGTAGGTAATGACCTTGTGGGTTTCGTAGAGCGACTGGGCGATATCCAGGGTTTCCTGGGCACCGAGGCCGAGTTTCTTTGAACAGATCTCCTGCAGGGTGCCCAGGTCGAAGGGCAGAGGCGCCACCTCGCGCATGCGTTCGGTGCGCAGCTTCACTAATCGGGCTGTGGCGGCATTGCTCATGGCGTCGGCCGCTTCCCGCGCCAGCTGTGGGTTGAGGCAACGGCCCTGGTCGTCGCAGGCATCTTCGGCTGCGCGCCATTGGGCGGTGAAGGTCATGCGCTCGTGGCGCAGGTCGACATCGATGGCCCAGTAAGCCACGGGTACGAAGTCGGCGATGCTACGGTCGCGGTCCACCACCAGGCGCAGGGTCGGCGTTTGCACCCGGCCTACCGGCAATACGCCCTGATACCCGGATTGGCGTCCGAGCAAGGTGAACAAGCGACTCATGTTCATGCCGATCAACCAGTCGGCGCGGGAACGGCCGAGGGCCGAGTGATACAGGCTGAAGGTTTCGGAGCCGGGCTTGAGCGCGGCCAGGGCCTTGCGGATGGAGGCGTCATCCAGCGCCGACAGCCACAACCGCTGGATCGGCCCGCGATAGCGGCAATGCTCCACCAGTTCACGGGCGATCATTTCGCCCTCGCGGTCGGCGTCGGTGGCGATCACCAGCTCGTGGGTTTCCCCCAGCAAACGCTTGACTGCCTTGAACTGGCTGGCGGTCTTGGGCTTGACCAGCATCTTCCATTTTTCCGGGACGATCGGCAGGTCGGCCAGCACCCAGCGTTTGTACTTGGCGTCGTAGGCATCCGGTGGGGCGGTTTCCAGCAGGTGGCCGATGCACCAGGTGACCGTGACCCCATTGCCCAGCCAACACCCGTCGCCGCGCCGGCTGGCGCCGAGTACGGCCGCGATATCCTTGGCCTGGGAGGGTTTTTCACAGAGGTACAGCCGCATGGTCATCACATCAGATCGGGTTGATGCCTTGCAGGATGCTTAGTCGGAGGGATTTGAGCAATCATTATCTGTATGGATGTACAGCAATTTGTGTGGGCGCCACAAAACAAAATGTGGGAGCGGGCTTGCCCGCGATGGCGGTGTATCAGTCAACACAGTTGCGACTGAGCTACCTCATCGCGGGCAAGCCCGCTCCCACAGGGGATCTGCTGTGTTCAGGCGAACAGGTCAGTTGTTATCGATATCCACATGCCGCGTTTCCTTGAGGCAGAACAACCCCACGACCAAGCTCACCCCGGTCACCACCACCGGATACCACAAGCCATAGAAGATATCGCCGGTGTACACCACCAAGGCAAACGACACCGTCGGCAGGAACCCGCCAAACCAGCCATTCCCGATATGGTAGGGCAGCGACATCGAGGTGTAGCGGATACGCGTCGGGAACAGCTCCACCATCAACGCCGCCAGCGGGCCGTAGCACATGGCGGCAATCAGGATCAGCGCCACGATCAGTACCACCACCATTACTTTATTGACCTGGGCCACATCCGCCGATGTCGGGTAACCGGCCAATGTCACCGCGCCGCGCAGGGCGGCTTCGTCGAAACCGTCGATGCGTACATCACCCACGCTCACCTGCACCGGGCTGCCCGTCGGGGCGGCGGCGCTGTGGTATGGCAAACCCTGTTTGACCAGGAAGGTCTTTACCTTGTCGCACGGACTGTCAAAACGCGCCTTGCCCACCGGGTCGAACTGGAAGGTGCAGGTGGCAGGATCAGCCAGCACGGTGATTGGTGCCTGGCGGCTGGCCTGGTCCATCGCCGGGTTGGTGTAGTGGGCCAGACCCTTGAAGATCGGGAAGTAAAGCACCGTCGCCAGCAACAGGCCGAGCATCAGCACCGGCTTGCGGCCGAGCTTGTCCGACAGCCAGCCAAACAGAATAAAGAACGGCGCACCGATCACCACGCTGATGATCAGCAGCATATTGGCCAGGGCAGGGTCCATCTTCAGGAATTGGGTGAGGAAGAACAGCACATAGAACTGCGCGGCATAGAAAGTGACCGCTTGCCCACCGTTGATGCTGAACAGGGCAATCAACACCACCTTGAGGTTTTCCCATTTGCCGAAGGATTCACGGATCGGCGATTTACTCGCCTTGCCTTCCTCCTTCATCTTCAGGAACGCCGGCGACTCATGCAGGCTCATGCGAATCCAGGTGGAAATGCCCAGCAGCACGATGGAAAACAGGAACGGAATACGCCAGCCCCACACCTCGAACTGGTCACCTGTGAAATAACGACAGGCCAGCACCACCAGCAATGACAGCAGCAGCCCAATGGTGGCGGTGGATTGAATCCAACTGGTGTGCAAACCGCGTTTGCCAGCGGGAGCGTGTTCGGCCACGTAAGTGGCCGCGCCACCGTATTCACCGCCCAGTGCCAGGCCCTGCAGCATGCGCAACACGATCAGGATGATCGGCGCGGCGATGCCAATACTGGCGTAGTTCGGCAACAGCCCGACGCAGAAGGTCGCCACGCCCATCAGGATGATGGTGACAAGGAAGGTGTATTTGCGCCCGATCATGTCCCCCAGGCGGCCGAACACCAGCGCGCCGAACGGCCGCACCACAAAGCCTGCGGCAAAGGCCATCAAGGCAAAGATAAACGCGGTGGTGTCGTTGACCCCGGCAAAGAACTGCTTGCTGATCACCGCCGCCAGGGCGCCGTAGAGGAAAAAGTCATACCACTCGAACACCGTGCCAAGGGATGAGGCGAAGATGACTTTCTTTGAATCGTTGTTGGTGCTCGCGTCGATTACCGAGCCCAAGGGTTGAGCATGTTCTGACATCGGGTAGCCCTCACAGTGATTATTTATTGTTGTTCCACTGTCGGCGCCGGGTACGGCGCCGCTATTCAGATTGCATGTACCAGTTCGTTCGCAGGTGCGAGGCTCCTTGTATTCGGCGACAGGATCAGCTGCGCGGCTTTCTCAGCGATCATCAGTGTAGGTGAGCAGGTGTTGCCGGACGTGATGCGCGGCATGATCGAGGCATCGGCGATGCGCAGGCCGGGTACGCCATGCACCCGCAGTTGCGCGTCGACCACAGCGTCTTGGTCAGCGCCCATGCGGCAGGTGCCCACCGGATGGAAGATCGTGGTGCCGATACGTGCGGCGGCTTCGTGCAGTTGTTCTTCGGTTTGCAGCGTGTCACCAGGCAGGTATTCCACCGGGTTGAACGGGCTCAGCGCCGGAGCGGCCACGATCCGTCGAGTCAGGCGAATCGCGTCGGCGGCCACCCGCAGATCTTCCGGGTGGCTGAGGTAGTTGGGCCGGATCAACGGGGCATCCGCCGGGTTGGCCGAACGGATATCGACGCGGCCACGGCTTTGCGGGCGCAGGTCGCAGACCGATGCGGTAAACGCCGGAAACCCGTGCAGCGGTTCGCCAAAACGCTCCAGGGACAGCGGTTGCACATGGTATTCAAGGTTGGCCGAGGTCTGTTCCGGGCCGGAGCGGGCAAACGCGCCAAGCTGGCTTGGCGCCATCGACAATGGGCCGCTGCGGTCATACAGGTAGCGCAGGCCCATGCCCATCTTGCCCCACAGGCTGCCTGCGATCTGGTTCAGGGTGCGCGCGTTTTCCAGCTTGTAGATCAGGCGCAGTTGCAGGTGATCCTGCAGGTTACCGCCGACTCCCGGCAGTTCATGCAGCACATTGATACCCAACGGCTTGAGCACATTCGACGGGCCAATCCCCGAGCGTTGCAGGATGCCCGGCGAGCCCACGGAACCGGCGCACAGCACGATTTCCTTGCGCGCTTTCCAACTGACTGGCTGGCCATGCTGACGCCCGACAACGCTGGATGCCCGGCCGTTTTCCAGCAACACACGATCGACTTCCACCTCGGTCAACACGGTGAGGTTGGGCCGCTGGCGGATCGGCTTGAGAAACGCCTTCGCCGCGTTCCAGCGCACGCCGGCCTTCTGGTTGACCTGGAAATAGCCGCAACCTTCGTTATCGCCCTGGTTGAAATCACTGACCGACGCAATACCGCTTTGCGCCGCCGCATCGCGAAAGGCATCCAGGATCGGCCAGTGCAAGCGTTGCTGTTCAACGCGCCACTCGCCGCCGTCGCTGTGGAACGCCGAGTTGCCGGCAAAATGGTTTTCGCTCTGCTTGAACAGCGGCAGCACGTCTTGCCAAGCCCAACCCGAGTTGCCGGCAGCGGCCCAGCCGTCGTAATCCCTAGCCTGGCCGCGCATGTAGATCATGCCGTTGATGGACGAGCAACCACCCAGCACCTTGCCTCGCGGGTAACTCAGCGCACGGCCTTGCAGGCCTTCCTGGGCTTCGGTCTTGAAGCACCAGTCGGTACGCGGATTGCCAATGCAGAACAGATAGCCGACGGGGATATGAATCCAGGGGTAATTGTCACGGCCACCGGCTTCCAGCAACAGGACGCGGTGGGCGGGGTTGGCGGACAGCCGATTAGCCAGCAGGCAGCCGGCGGGGCCAGCACCTACGACGATGTAATCGTATTCAGCAGTTGCTATGGGCATCTGGGGTCTCGCTTGTTTTTCTTATTGGCTCCATCCTAGTTGTTAGTTTTCGTCTTAAAAATGTTAGTTTTTACCCAGCTGCTGTGCGTTTTTAAACAGCGTGGGCCAGACTTGGACAAGGGAGGCGAGATGTTCGACTGGAATGACCTGCGGTATTTCCTTGAGTTGCAGCGCAGTGGCCGCCTGCTCACCGCCGCGCAACGCCTGAAGACTACCCACGCCACCGTGGCCCGGCATATCGAAGCCATCGAAAAGAGCCTCGGCACGGCGCTGTTCGTGCAGCATGCCCAGGGCTACGAACTGACGCCTGCCGGCGAAGCCCTGCTCAAGCACGCCGAAGCCATGGAAAACGTCGCGTTGCTGGCCGAAGACGAACTCACCCATTCGGCCGCGCCCTTGGGCAAGATTCGCCTCGGCGTGGCTGAAGGCCTGGGTGTGATGTTCCTGGCCGGGCGCATGGGCGGGCTGTTCGAGCGCTATCCCGGGCTGGAAGTGGAGCTGGTGGCGGTGCCGCGCTTTGTCAGCATCCTCAACCGCGAAGCGGAAATCAGCATCCACCTCGAACGCCCCAGCGTCGACCAACTCGTCACCCGCAAGCTCACCGACTACCGCCTCGCGCTCTACGCCAGCCGTGCCTACCTGGACCGCCACCCGCCCATCGAAAAACGCGAAGACCTCGCCGCTCATGCATGGATCGATTACGTGGACGACCTGCTGTTCAGCCAGGAACTGAAATTCCTCAGCAGTTTCTGCCGCAACCCTAAAGTGGTGTTCCACAGCACCAGCGTGATCGCCCAGCACCAGGCGGCGCGCTCGGGGTTGGGGATCGCGGTATTGCCGTGCTTCATGGCAGCGGGGGACCCGGATTTGGTGGCGTTGTTGCCAGGGGAGAGTATCCAGCGCAGTTACTGGATCAGCTCAAGAAGGGAGTTGCACAAATCTGTGCGGTTGCGGGTGTTGTGGGATTACGTGGTGGAGTTGTGTGCACGTGAGCAACGCTTGCTGCTCGGCGAATCCCACTGAAGAAACCGGCTAAAAAATGTGGGAGGGGGCTTGCTCCCGATAGCGGCCGGTCAGTCAATGCATCTGTGACTGAGCCACCGCCATCGGGGGCAAGCCCCCTCCCACAATTGGAGTGCGTTGTGTCAGATGAGGTTTAGAGCTTCACCACCTGATGCACCTGCTCGGCACACGCCCGCGCATCCTTAATCATTTTGCCGAACGCTTCACTGGCAATCTCATCGTGGCTCAGCCAGCGCTTTTTCTGGCTGAGGCGGTAGTGATAGCGCAGTTCGCCGTCTTTGAGCGTACCGTCCAGGTCCATGTCGTACCAGGGCGAGCGTACTTGGCAGCCGGGAATCGCTTTCTCCATCTGCCCGCCGGTGAGGGTGATGGTGTAGTCGTTGGTTTCGGGGTTGCCCAGGTACAGCTCGGCTTGTTGCCCCTGGCGGCGGTAGTTGATGAAGCCGTCCCAGCGCTCTTTCAAGGATTGGTCGGTGTAGATGTAATCGTTCGCCAGTTTTTCCAGGGCGCGCTGGTCGTGCAGGGTGGCGTTGACGGTGTAGCCGTCGTGCACGACGAAGGCAGTGGGCTCGCGGGTGATGTGGCAGTCGCTGATCTCGTTGCCGAAGTTGGCGCAGATGTTCTGGTCGGTGGCGGTGGTGCCTTGTTGGCGGTCGGCGACGCTCAGTTGCATCAGCGGCAAGCGGCTGAAGGTGATGGTGGCTTGGGTCGCGCCGTTGCCCTGTTTGTCGAACTGTACTTTTTTGTCCCGGCGCAGGGTGGTTTCAGGACGTTCCAATGGGATGTGTTCTTCGCGGACTTGACCCTGAGCATCGTTGACCAGCACCCAGCGGTCCTGGATGTCCGGCATGACTTGGCCTGGGGCGAACACCGGGTTGGTCGGGTCGAGCCACCACACCTGACCGTCCACTTCGGCGCGTACGATGGCGTGGTTCGGGGCGAGGGTGCCGGGGATGAGTAACGATTCGACCACCTCGCCACGGCTGATCCAGGCGGTTTCGGCCTTGATACCGCTGGCCTTGAGCATGGCGGTCAGCAGGATCGCCAAGTCTTTGCAGTCACCATAGCCATGCTCCTCGATTTCCGCGAGGTTGAACGGCACGTAGCCGCGCTCGGTGGCGCGCCAGTCGCCCAGGTAGCGGTAGTGATCGTTGATGTGCTGCATCAGTGCGGCGACTTGCTCAGCCGGTGCCAAGCTGCGTGCAGCGGTGACGGCGGCAGCACTTTGCGCGGGCAGGTTGGCGCCGAGGATCTGGTTGTAGCGTTGGGCGAAGTCACCGAAATAGGCCTGGCGATCCAGGGCACTGCCCACTTCCAGGCGCGGGATGCGCAACAGTGCGGCGCTGGAGGCTTCGTTGATGTAGTTGAGATAGGCCGGCGCTTTCTGCACCACGTCCAGGGTCTTGCCGTTGGCCGAGGGCGTTACTTTAAAACCGTCGAACAGTTCGCTGCGCCATTGGATAGGTCGCTCGGCGGTAAAGCGCGCCTTGAAGCGGTCGCGCCGTGCGGCGCTGGGGCCGAACTTGAGGGCGTAGTGAAACTGAGTCATCAGCGGTTTCGCAGGATTATGTTCGCGCACGGTCAGGCGGATCTGCGTGCCGACACGCAGGTTGGGGAAGGCCAGCGATGTCTGCTTGTCGCGGCTGAAGCCCTGGTCCGGGTTGGGTGCGGTGCGGGTGTCGATCTGCGCGGCACCCAGGGCGACTGGCTTGGCGCCGGGCTGGGTGGACGCTGCGCTGATCACTTCAAAGGTGTCGCCTTCGGAGTAGTCGAAGTCGATGCGCGACAGCATCTCGCGACCGTTGGGCTTGAGGATGGTGTAGTGGTACGTGGTGGTGCAGTCGGTGCTGGCGTCACGGTTGAAGTGGCAGTGCAGCTCGGTGTCGCTGGCCAGCGGGGCTTCGGCCATAGGTTGCAGTGCAGCGTAAGTGGACTGGGCAGCGAACCCCAGACTGAGGGCAAGCAAGGGGCGGTGAAACGAAAAACGGTGCAAACGGTACATTGGCGCCTCGGGTGACACAGTGGAACAACTACCCGACGGGTAGTGAGAAGGCGACAGATGATAATTGATCGCAACAACAAAAGCCAGGATTGTTCGACAATCTGTCTGGCTGTAAGGCCCGAGATAGAGCCTTTTCTTTGATTTGTGTCAGGGTTTTCGCAGTTCGAACTCGGCGCTGGCGAGCTTCTCGCCATTGATCAGCACATGCACCGTGTGTCGGCCGGGGTAGTGCTTGCGTGTGGTCAGCTCGCGGATATGTTGCTCGCGGCGAATACTGTGATGTTCCCCCGCACCGAGGGTAAATGCCTTGAGTTTGAAGACCTTGGCGGCGCTGTGGCCGGCACTTTTTATGTAGTCGATGGCGTAGTCCACCACCAGTTTTTGCGCAGTGGCGGCGGTGGATTCCAGGCTGAAGGACAGACTGATGCGTTCACCCAGGTTGATCACCGCTGGGGTGACTTTCAGCTGATGAATCTTCACTTCGGCCTTGGCGCCCGCGCCCATGATTGTCAGCGCGCGGGTGTTGCCTTGCTTGATCAGGCTGCGCAGCGCATGGCGGGCGATCCAAGCCGTGTGGGGGTTCTCCAGCGACCAACCTTCGATCAGGCTGAGCACCCAATCCGGATGGTCCTTGGTGATGTCGTTGAGGTGGTTGGCCACCGACTTGCGCACATACAGGCTGGGATCGGCCTTGAGGTTGTCGAGGATCGAGGCGCACAGCTCGGGGTTGGCTTGCACGTGCGCCAGGCGAAACGACCACGGCAGGCGCGGGCGCGAGCCTTCGCTGGCCAGGCGCCGTACATGTTCGTTGTCGTCCAGCGACCAGGCTTGCATCACTGCCAAGGTGCGTTCGAAGTCATCCAGCAGGAAATGGCGGATGGCAAATTCGGCGGAGCCAAAGGTCGTGAAATATTTGAGCGCCGCCATCGAGCGCGTGAAGTCGTCGCGCCCGTAACTGGCCACGTAGTGTGGCAGGAACAGGCTGACGAACCCGCTGTTCAGGCGCGGTGCCAGCGCATAAAGCAGCTTGAGGGTGTGCGGGTAATCCAGCGGGATGATCGCCTGCAGGCTCTCGCTGACCCGTGCCATGCGCTGCATCACCGACAACTCGGCGAGCCCGGCCGTGGCGTGCTTGAGGAAGCCCTTGGCGTCGAAGTCCGGGTACACCGCCGTCATCTCGGTGGCGATGTGTTGCAGGCGTTCGACGTTGAAGATTTCCTTGAGGGCCGGGGCGCTTTGGTCGGTCATCGGTGAGTCCATGCAGGTGAGCGGGTCAGAGAAACCAGCGATATTCCCGTGCAGCAATCTCTTGCTGGAAGGCCAAGTGATCCTGGCGTTTGTTCTCGCAATACACGTCGATAAATTCGCCGCCCAGTTTATCGCGCAATACCGGTTGATGCTGCATGGCGCGCACGGCATCGAGCATTTCCAGGGGGAAATCCGTGCCGCTGGTGCGGTCGTCATTCAGCGGCGCGATGGGATCGCGCTTGGCTTCAAGGCCATGTTCCAGGCCAGCGAGAATCGCTGCCAGTACCAGATACGGATTGGCATCGGCACTGGCCAGGCGGTGTTCGATCCGCAAGTTGCGCGGGTCGGATTCGGGAATGCGCACGCACGCGTCGCGGTCCTCAAAGCCCCAACTGGCGCGGGTCGCCGCATTGACCGTACCGCCCAGGCGGCGGAAGGCGTTGTGGTTGGGCGAGAAGATCGGCATGCAATGCGGCAGCAGTTCCAGGCAACCGGCCACAGCATGACGCAGCGGCTGTTGCTGGTGCGCCGCCAGCAAGTTGTTGCCCGCCGCATCATAAAGGCTCACGTGCACATGCATGCCGCTGCCGGGGTATTGCAGGTACGGCTTGGCCATGAAGCTGGCGCGGTAACCGTGTTTGAGTGCTACGCCACGGGTACTGCGGCAGAACAGGGCGGCCCAGTCGGCGGCGCGCAGGCCGTCGTCCAAGTGGCCGAAATTGATCTCGAACTGGCCGGGGCCGATCTCGGCGGTGATCACCGTGATGTCGATACCTTGGTCCTTGGCGGTTTGTGCCATGTCGTCGAGCACTTCGTTGAAGCGCGACAGGCGCTCGATATGCAGGTTAGGCTGGTCATCGGCGTCGTCGCTCAACGGGTCGCGGGCGAATTGCGGCAGGCCGTTGTTGAGCTTTTTATCGAACAGGTAGAACTCCAGTTCAAACGCCACCACCGGGTGTATGCCCTTGTGTTGCAGGCGTTCCAGCACCTTGGCCAGCACTTCACGGGGTTCGAATTCGATGGGCGCTTCGGTGCCGTCCGAGGTGATCAGCATCTGGCCCAGCGGCTGGTTTTCCCAGGTGACGGGTTTGAGCGTGCCCGGCACCAAGCGGCGGTTGGCGTCCGGATCGCCGTCGTTGAAGCAGTAATCGCCGATCTTGAACAACCCACCCTGAACCCCCAGCAGCACGGCGTTTTGCGGCAGCTTCAGAGGGCTGCCGGCGGCGACTTTTTCGAGCATCTCGACCGGGTAGCGCTTGCCGTAGAAATGCCCGGGGATGTCGAGGGCGATCAGGTCGACATAACGCACGTCGGGGTGGTTCTGGCGAAAGGTCCGTACTTCGGCCAGCAACGTCGAGGAATGGCTTTTCACGGGTGCAGCTCCTAGTTGTAAACCCACAATACGCGGGCGGGCAGGTCGGTCAGATTGGCGTAGCGACAGTGGGCGAAACTGGCCAGGTGGAAGCTGTCACCCGGGCCGAGGGTGACCGCGTCGGCCTCACCTTCCACCCACAACGTCAACTCGCCTTCCAGCACAAAACCGGCCTGCTCGGCGCGGTCGCTCATGGTCTGTTCACCGCTATTGGCGCCGGGCGCGAGCAGGCTGTCGAGCATCGAGAATGCGCCGTTCATGCTCGGAGAGACGAGGATGTCGGTGATGCCATTGGCGTAATACACCGTACGCCGTTCGTTGGGGCGGGTGATCCAGTCCACGGCCTTGGGTTTGGGCTGGCTGTAGAAGTAGGTGGTGGGCACGTCGAGAGCGTGGCTGATGGCGGTGAGGTCGGCCACGGTCGGGCGCGACAGGCCGCGCTCTACCTGGGACAGGAAACCCACCGAACGCTCGATTTTTTGCGCGAGTTGGGCCAGGGTGAGTTTCTTGTGTTTGCGCAGGTCGTGGATCAGCGCGGCCAGGGCGGCGAGTTCTTCTTGTGGGGTCATGAAATTTATTTCGATAAATTTCATGAAAAAATACATAGATTATTTCACGCTGGCAATGGGGATGACGCTGCAAGCGCTTTTATTCGAGCTGGAGCAAATGCACCACGCGCTCAGATGTGGGGCGGTAGCGGAGGGTGTTTGATCAGGGTACACCCGTTAAAAAATGACCTGCCGTTGTGCCCTGCTCTTGGGGTAAGGTAACCGGCCAAAAGGGTCGCGTTACCTTCTAAAAAGAGAGCAGGATGCTTGCCACAATAAGAAACTACCCCCGCACCGTTAACCTGTTGCTGTCCGCCACGTTGATGCTGACGTTGGCCAAGGCGATCACATTTCCGTACCTGGTCATTTACCTCACCCGCCATTTCGGCCTCGACATCACCCAGGTTGGCCTGGTGATCGGCAGTTCGCTGATCATCGGCTCGCTGCTCAGTGTCTACGGGGGCTTTCTCGTCGACCGCATCAACAGTTATCGCCTGCTGCTCGGCTTGAGTGTGCTGTTTGTACTGGGCTTTATCGGCACGGTGCTCGCGGGGAATATCTGGGCCTTCTACAGCTGCCTGATCCTGATCAACCTGGCTTACGCCGTCATCGACATCGCGGTGAAGGCAGGCTTTGCCAGCCTGTTGCCGGAAGACGCGCGCAGCGAAGTGTTTTCCATCAAGTACACCCTGACCAATATCGGTTATGCGGTGGGGCCTGCTTTCGGGGCCATGGTCGCCAAAATGGATATCGGCCTGCCGTTCATCCTGTCGGCGCTGTTGGGGGCGGGTTTTTTCCTGCTGTATTGGCGCTGGGGTGATCGCACGTTGACCACCGTCGATGTCACGCAGAAGCCGGTGTCGTTCATGGCAGTGGGTCGCGTGCTGCTGCGGGACCATCGCCTGGTGTGCTTCACCCTCGGCGGCGTGCTCAGCGCCGTGGTGTTCGGCCAGTTCACCGCGTGGCTGTCGCAGTACCTGGTGACGACCACTACGGCGGAATACACCTACACCGTGGTCAGTGCCGTGCTCACCACCAACGCCGTGGGTGTCATTGCCTTGCAGTATGTGATTGGCCGGCGCATTTCCCACCGGTATCTGAGCCAGTGGTTGGTCGCTGGGCTGGGCATGTTCATGTTGGGCTTGATCGGTTTTGCGTTGTCCACCAGCGTGCTGTGGTGGGTGCTGGCGATGGCGGTGTTCACCGTGGGGGAAATCATCGTGTTTCCGGCCGAGTACATGTTTATCGACCGGATCGCTCCGGACCACCTGCGGGGCATGTATTACGGAGCGCAGAACTTGTCCAACCTGGGCGCGGCCCTGGGGCCGGTGTTGTGCGGGCTGGTGCTGGCCAGCCTGCCGGCCCACACCATGTTCTACATGCTGGGGGCGTTTATCGTCGGGGGAGGGGTGTTCTATTTCATTGGGGCGTCGTTGAAGGCAAATCATCCAGCGTGAGCTTGCCCACGTTGTTGCTTTCCAGTTCGTAGCGCAGCTCTTCCACCATTTTTGCCACTTCTTGCGGGGTCTGCAGCCGGTTGGTGCTGATCCCGGTGACCACCAGGTCGACCCGGCCGGTGTCGGCGTCGAAGACCTTGAGGGTCAGGGATGCATCCCGGCACAGGGTGAATTCGCAGGTCAGCGGCGACAAGCCTTCTTCGATGCAGTTGCGCAGTTGAGAGACGGTAAACATGCTGGTTCCTTCAGGACATAAACGATGCCTTGAAGGTTATGGACTAGCCTGCGCCGCTATAAGGCGAATTCGCACTAGCCGAACTAGTGCATTTGCACTTTCAGGGCTTGTTTTTCAGGCGCAATTCACCGGCAAACAGCCCGCGTTCACGGGCCCAGACAATCGCCGCACTGCGGCTATGCACCCCCAGTTTGGAGTACACCGTGGCGACATGGTTACGCACGGTGTTGGGTGCCAGTTTCAGGCGTGAGGCGATCTCCTTGTCGGCCAGTCCTTCGCAGATCAAGCCCAGCACATCGCGCTCACGGGCAGTGAGGTCGGTGAAGGCTACGTTGGGCAGGTTGGGGCTGTTGACGCTCTTGGCGTTGGCCAGTTTTTCGATCAGGGTCTGGCTGAACCAGGACGCGTCCTGCATCACTTCCTCGATGGCCGCCACCAGTTCCAGTTCCGAGCGTTTGCGTTCGGTGATGTTCATCAGTACCAACAGGTAGCAGGGCACATCCTGGATGACCACGGTGTCGGCGGAAACCACGCAGTCGATCACTTCATTACCTTTTTTGCGCACCTTCAGGTCATGACCTTCCAGGTTGCCGGCTTTTTCCAGGCTGGCGAACATCTGCGTACCGGCTTGGGGGCTGTCGATAAAGTCGATGTCTTCGATGGACTTGCCGATCAGCTCTTCACTGATGTACCCGGTGATGCTCATAAAGGCTTCGTTGATATCCACCACCTGGCGGTTGTCGGCGCTGCACACCAGGGTCGGCACCGGTGTCAGTCGAAACGACTTGGCGAAGCGTTCTTCACTCTGGCGCAAGGCAATTTCGGCCTTGCGCCGTGGCTCCAGGTCCATGAACGAGAAGAGCATGCAGTCTTCTTCGTTCATGTCCAACGGCTGACCGGCGACGATCACCAGTTTGCTGCCGCCGTTGGGCAGCCTCAGTTCGGCCTGCATCTGCGGGATGGTTGCGCCTTCTCCCAGGCGCTCAATGGCCAGGTCCTTGCGCTCGGCCTGTTCCAGTACGTCCAGTTCATACACGGATTTGCCGATCACCTGGTCGCGGTTGTAGCCGGTCATCTCTAAAAAGCCCTGGTTGACCTTGATGTAGCGCAGGTCGCTCAGG
Source organism: Pseudomonas sp. GW821-FHT03A09 (assembly GCF_059421065.1). Lineage (NCBI taxonomy): Bacteria > Pseudomonadati > Pseudomonadota > Gammaproteobacteria > Pseudomonadales > Pseudomonadaceae > Pseudomonas > Pseudomonas sp. GW821-FHT03A09. The sequence goes on from NZ_JBWKUX010000012.1 coordinate 24,750, forward strand.
CGGCAGATCACGGCCGGTGCGGGGTTGGCATTGAACGTCTTTTCGAAGCGCTGCTCGGCGCTGGCCCATTCGGTGGCATCGCTGAGGATCAGCACCAGCAATTCAGGGTTACCCGAGGTGTCGTTGAGCACCAGGCTGCGCAGGCGGTGCACCCAACTGCGCTCATCGTTGGCGGTGGGCATGACTTCCACGATGACGTCGCTGAACTCTTCGCCGTCGGCCACGCGGCTGAGGGGGTAGCTGTCCAGTTGCAGCGGATGGTTGTTGCGATAGCGTAAGGCGAAGCGCTTGGCATATTCCTGGTTGTTGGCCCCCAGGTCCTTGACCTCGCTGACCCCGTGCATGGTCAGCGCCGCTTCGTTGGCCCAAAGAATGGTCTGGTCGACTTCGGCCAGAATTACCCCATCGGACAGCCCGGAAATGATCTGCTGTAGCTGGCGGCGGTTGGTTTCTTTGGCAAGAACGTCCTGGGTCATAGGGTCTCCGGGGTGTGGGTGCATGGGAGTACGACACCCGGGCTTCAGGATAGTGCAGGGCGATTCCCTTGCGCGGGGTGCGAATGCACCAGATGGTCTGGTGCATTTGAGCGGGGACGCCGGGCAGCAAGCCCCTCCAGACTGAAACGGTCAATCACTGTGTCAAAGGATCGAACATGACCACTGTCTATGAAACCAACCGTTCACCGTTTCGCGTGTCCTGGAGCTCCGTCCTGGCCGGTAGTGCAATTGCCCTGGTGACTTACCTGGTGCTCAGCGTGTTGGGCACCGCCATTGGCGCGAGTGCCGTCAACCCGATGGAAGCGGGTAACCCGTTGCGTGGCTTCGGTACTGGCGCCGGTATCTGGCTGTTTGTCTCGACGCTGTTGGCGATTGCCGCCGGCGCGTTCGTGGCCGGGCGTACCGCACCGGATCGCGGCGGCCTGCACGGCGTGCTGACCTGGACCCTGACGACTTTGCTCACCACTTGGCTGTTGGCGGCATTAGCCTCCAGCGTCGTCGGTACAGCGGGCAATGTGGTGGGCAAGGGACTGTCCGCTGCCGGCAGTGGTATTGCCGCCGTGGCGCCGGGTATCAGCGACAGCGTCAAGCAGCAGTTGGACGAGCAGGGCATTCACCTGGATTGGAACAGCCTGCAGGGCCAACTCGACACCTTGCTCAAACAAAGCGGCAAGCCTGAATTGGACCCGGCCAACGTCGAGCAAAAAGCCGACCAGGTTGCAGCGGATGGCAAGCAATCGGCCACCGAAGCGGCGACCAGCCCAGCCCAGGCTGGCGATGCGCTGAAGCAATGGTTCGAACGGGTAAAAGCATCCGGTGAACCAACGCTGAATGCGGCGGATAAGGACGCCCTGATCAACATCGTGGCGGCCCGTACCGGCAAGAGCAAGGCCGAGGCCACCCAGATCGTCGACAACTACGCCCAGGCCTATCAGCAAGCGGTGCAAAAGGTCGCTGAATTGAAACAACAGGCCGAACAAAAGGCCCGTGAAGCCGGTGAAGTGGCGGCCAAGCAATTGTCCCGCGCGGCTTGGAGCACCCTGGCGATGCTGTTGTTGGGCGCAGCCTTGAGCTTCTTTATCGGTCGTATGGCGCTGACAACCCGTCGTGTACCTTTGGCTTAAAGCGGTTGGCGGCAAGGACGCCGCGTCAATGAACGCGTAAAATGCCGGCTTTTTACGCGTATCACGCAAAGGTGCCCCTTGAGCGCAGGCAAAGCCGTCGGACTGTTATTACTCACCTCAATGCTGGCGGCGTGCGGCACTTCGCCGCCACGCACGCCCAATGACATCTGCGGCATCTTCCGCGAAAAGGACGACTGGTACGACGCCGCCAAAGTCACGCAAAAGCGCTGGGGCGTGCCGATCCAGGTGCCGTTCGCCATCATGTATCAGGAATCCGGCTTTCGACAGAACGCCTTGACGCCGCGTAAATACCTGTTGTGGATCATCCCCTGGGGCCGCGTCTCCACAGCCGCCGGCTATGCCCAGGCCAAAGATGAAGTGTGGAACGACTACCGCAAAAGCACCGGCCGCAGTGGCGCCAGCCGCCAGGACTTCGACGACGCCATCGACTTCGTCGGCTGGTACATGGACAAGACCTACACCATCAACGGCGTATACAAATACGACGCCTACGGCCAATACCTGAACTACCACGAAGGCTGGGGCGGCTACCGCCAACGCACCTACGCCGCTAAAGCCTGGCTGCCTCCGGTAGCCAGCAAGGTGCAGGCGCGCTCGCAGATGTATGCGGCGCAATATGCCGGTTGCAAGGATGATTTGGGGCGGGGGTTCTGGAGTCGGTTTTGGCATTGGCTGTGAGAGGCTGTACTTGCCAAGCTCAGCCAATTCTGGGAAAACCCCCAACCTTTGCGTCTACAACGAGAACCCCATGAGCACTGATGAACTCCAGATCACCGACATCCGCCCCGGCACCGGCAAAGCCGTGGTCAAGGGGGCGCTGATTACCACTCAGTACACCGGCACTCTGGAAGATGGCACAGTGTTCGATTCGTCCTGGGAGCGTGGCAAGCCGTTCCAGTGTGTGATCGGCACCGGTCGGGTGATCAAGGGCTGGGATCAAGGATTGATGGGCATGCAGGTGGGCGGCGTGCGCACCTTGTTCGTGCCGGCGCACCTGGCGTATGGCGAGCGTTCGATGGGGGCGCATATCAAGCCCAACAGCAATCTGCGCTTTGAGATCGAGTTGCTGGAAGTGCTGACACGAGATGATTGAAGGGGATGGACATGGACGTTGATGATCAGGTGATACCGGAGTGCTCCATCGAAGGCGTTCGAGTGGTCGAGTTGTTCGGTCGCGATGCGGACGAGTTGCAACGGCTTTTCGAGCGGGAGCCGGATTATTTCATCGCGGTGAATGGCGAACCGGCGACGCCGACTGAGGCGCACGACGAGATGCAGGGGTATCTGCCCGCAGGCTGGAGTTGCAGCCGGATGTACTGGCTGGGTTACCGCGATGCTGACGATCAACTGGTCGCAGTGGTGAACATTGCAGCGGACTTGCTGGCGGCTGGGGTGTGGCATATCGGGTTGCTGTTGGTCGACAAATGCTTGCATGGCACCGGCCTCGCTCAGCGGTTGCATGGCGATCTTGAAGCGTGGGCTGTGAGGCTCGGCGCCCAATGGCTGCGGTTGACGGTGGTCATCGGCAATACCAGGGCCGAGCGTTTCTGGCCCAAGCTGGGTTATGTGCAGGTGCGTACCCGTGAGGGCATCACGATGGGGCGGCGGGTGAACCGGGTGTCAATACAGATCAAGGCGTTGGCCGGCAGGCGGGTTGATGATTACCTGGCCATGGTGGCGAGGGATCGACCGGGCGAACCCTGAAAATCGCCTGTCTGAACTGACCCTGAAGAATCGTCTCATTCACCATGCGGATACTTTCCTACGGTTTACTCCTCCGCAAACGGGGCGTAAGCTTCGCGCGTTTTCATCAATAGCGGAGACCCTCAGTGGGTACTTGTTCGAGTGGCAGTTGTCGGCCGGTTTCTGTAACCGGCACATACTTGGCAAGGTAACGCGCATTCTTCCGATGCCGTTGTCTCGCCCTAGATAGCGAGAAGCGGCATCCCGGCAGCGGCCAGCCCTGGCACCTGCCCGAATCCCTCTCATCGACGCTGATCAGCACCAGGTTCAACCTGGGATGTTGCGTATGCGCCCGTCTTTTGCGACGGGCGCAGCGTGCTGCTCGATCCTTGACATCATCCCGTTTCCACTCGTGTGGTATGGGTTGATGCCAACACACCGTGCCCCGGTGGTGAAGGGTTTCCACATCCGTAAGTTTGGCGGGTAATGAGCAGGGAAGAATCCTTATGCAAGCAATCAACAACATCAACCTCAACTCCCTTGTGGATACCGTGGTCAGCCTCACCGCAGCGTTTATCCTGGGTGGCCTGATCGGTTTTGAGCGTCAGTACCGCCAGCGCACGGCGGGTCTGCGTACCAACGTGCTGGTAGCGGTGGGGGCGGCGATTTTTGTCGATATGGCCAACCGCCTCGGTGGCGCGGAAGGTGCGGTGCGCGTGGTGGCGTATGTGGTGTCGGGCATCGGCTTTCTGGGCGCGGGCGTGATCATGCGTGAAGAGGGCAATGTGCGCGGGCTCAACACTGCTGCGACGCTCTGGGCTTCGGCGGCGGTGGGTGCCTGTGCCGGTGCTGACCTGATCCTCGAAGCCCTGCTGGGCACGCTGTTTGTATTGGCAGCCAACACGCTGCTGCGGCCGATCGTCAATAACATCAACCGCCAGCCACTGGATGTAGTGTCAGCGGAGGTCACCAATATCCTCTATGTCATTGCGCGGCGTAGCCAGCAACAATCGGTGATGGTGCTGCTGGAAGCCGAGCTGGCACGGTGCAACTACCCGGCCAGTGACGTCGACGTGCGGCCGTTCGGCAGTGAAGAAGTAGAAATCGAGGCCACCTTGGCCGCAACCTCGGTCGACGGTGACGAACTGGATGCGCTGGTGGCGCGTATTTCCATGTCGACGCTGGTGGTGCAAGCCTTCTGGAGCCCGAGTACCACCGACTGACCTGCCTATGAAAAACCTGGTTGATCCGAAGATTGACTGGGTTTTGCGAGGATAAATCCTACACTTGATCAGGATTATCCCTTCAGATTAAGCATCATTGTGTTGTTAAGGTTGCGCACTTACGGCTGGCGGGCCTTAGGGTCTGGCTTCACGTGCCCGTGGTGTTTTCAATTGAAGGAGCCCCGGCAGCGCCTGTTAATTGCCCTGAGTGTGCGCAGTGCCATTCGTCGGAACTGTCATTTCTCACAGGTACCGAGGTTCTGTGTGGTGTGAAAGGGTGCTCTGTTCACTTAGAGGGTTTTATGATCAAAGCATTAATTGTGGATGACCATCCGTTTATCCGGTCGACAGTCAAGCATCTGTTGAAGAAATCAAATTACGATGAGATCTACGAAGCGGGCAACGGCGCTGATGCCATGCAGCTGGCGCGGGAGAAACGCCCCGACCTGATCATCCTGGATCTGGCGATGCCCAAGCTGGGTGGGTTGGAAGTGATCAGCCGGATCAAGGCGCTGGGCTTGCCGTGCAAGATCCTGGTGCTCACCTCGTACCTGGCGGTGTTTTTTTCCACCCGCTGCATGCGTGCCGGCGCCATGGGGTTCGTCGCCAAGACCGGTGAACTGGACGAGTTGCAAAAGGCAATCGAGGCAATCAAGGCCGGTTACAGCTGCTTCCCCAGCATTCCAACCAGCACGGTGAACCGCGATGATTTGCAGGTCACGGAGGCGGCAATGGTGGCGGCATTGTCGGACCGTGAGTTGACGGTGCTGCAGAAGCTTGCCTTGGGCCTGGGCAACAAGGAAATCGCTGAAGACATGCTGCTGAGCCACAAGACCATCAGCACCTACAAGACTCGGCTCAAAGAGAAGCTGCGCATGTCTTCGGTGGTGCATCTGTCCAAGTTCGCTCAGCGTAATCATCTGATCTGATATGAACATCACCGCGTTGATGAGGTTCGCCGCGATCTTGTTGGTGAGCCTGTCGCCCATGTTCGCGGCCGCACTGGATGAACCGCTCACGCTGCGGCTTTTGGGGCACTCGCGTTTAGAGCATACCTACGCGGTGCTGCCTGAAACCGACTGGCGCTGGTTACGCGAACGGCGAACGCTGGTGATGGGGGTGTCTGCCCCTGATTACGCACCTTTTGACCAGACCAATAACAACGACGAACTCGAAGGGATCACCGCCGATTATGCCACTCTGGTCGGGCAGATCCTGAACATCCCCATCGAGGTGCGACGCTACGATACCCGTGATGAGGTCATTGAAGCCCTCAAGCAAGGTGCCGTGGACTTCCTCGGTTCAGCCAATGGCTATGAAGCGGCCGACTCCAAACTGCTCCTGTCTCGTTCCTACGCCAATGATCAGCCCACGTTGGTGACCCGCACCGGTGACAGTCAGGCACTGAGTGACGATCTGGCGGGCAAGCGCATAGCGATGCTCTACCACTATATGCAGCCGGCTGCGGTGCGGGCCTTCTACCCTCGTGCCCAGTTGGAACTGTACCCCTCGAGTTTCGAAGCCATCGGCGCCGTTGCATTTGGCCGCGCCGATGTGTACCTGGGGGATGCCATCAGTAGCAGTTACCTGATCAATCGCAACCATCTCAATAATGTGCGGATGGCGGATTTTTCAGCCCTGGAAGTCAACCCTTTCGCCTTCGCCGTCGCCCGCGACAATACACGGCTGCTACCCATTCTCAACGCAGTATTGGCGGCGATCCCGGCCAGCGAGCAAATGGAAATCCAGCGTCGCTGGAGCGGTGGCAGTGTCGGGATTTTTGGAACAGGCCGACTGCACTTGAGCGTCAGCGAGCAACGTTGGTTGCAGAAGCACCCACGGGTCAAGGTGGTGGCGCTCGGCAAATTCCTGCCGTTGTCGTTTTTCGATGAGCAAGGAGAGTTCGAAGGGTTGAGCGCCGATGTGTTATCGCGCATCAGCCTGCGCACCGGCTTGAAGTTCGATATGGTCCCGGGCAGTTCAATGCCGCGCCAGATCGACCAGGTCAGTATGGGCACGGCGGACATGCTGGCGGTGGTGACGCCCAGTGTCGAGCGCGCCGAGAAGGTACGTTTTACCAGACCCTACGTCACCAGCCCCTTTGTGTTGGTGACCCGCAGTGATGAGCACAGTCCGATCACTATGGAGGATATGGTGGGTAAACGCCTGGCACTGATCCCCGGTAATGGCCTGCGCGATGCGATCAACCAGAATTTCCCGGGGATTGTATTTGTCGACGTTGAGAACCCGGAGCAAGCCATGGCGTTGGTGGCCAGCGGTGATGCAGACGGTGCGGTCAATTCGTTGATCAGCGCGCGTTACCTGATTGGGCGTTACTACCGCGGCCGTTTGCGGGTTACCAGCACGGTCGGCTCCGAGCCTGCGCGCATCACGTTTGGGGTGAATCGCAGCCAATTGGAGTTGTACTCGATCCTCGACAAGGCATTGCTGAGCATCACTCCAGAGGAAATGGATGAATTGATTGGCCACTGGCGCAGCGACATCATCATCGAGGACAGCTATTGGTTGCTTCACCGTAACGCGATTATTCAGGGGTTCGGGCTGGCTGCGCTGTTGCTGGTGGTCTCGCTGGGGTGGGTGTTCTATCTGCGCAGCCTGATTCGCAAGCGCGTTCAGGCAGAACGTGCGTTGAGCGATCAGATGCGGTTCATGAGTGTCTTGATCGACGGCACACCGCACCCGATTTATGTACGTGACCGGCAAGGGCGGCTGATGGCTTGCAACAATGCCTATCTGGACGTATTCGGCTTCAAGCTTGAAGACGTGATCGGCAAGACTGTGGTGGAAACCGATACCGGTAACTTACCGCAGGCCCAGTTGTTTCATGATGATTACCTGCGTTTGATGGCCGATGGAGAGCCGCAGATTCATGACCGGATACTCAAGGTGCCCAATGGTGACGTGCTGACTATTTACCAGTGGATGCTGCCGTACCGTGATGGTGACGAGCAGGTGGTGGGCATGATCGCCGGTTGGGTGGATGTGAGCGAGCGTCAACGGCTGCTGGGCCAGTTGCAGGAAGCCAAGGACGATGCCGATGCCGCCAACCGTGCCAAGACCACCTTTCTGGCGACGATGAGCCACGAGATCCGCACACCGATGAACGCGGTGATCGGCATGATCGAACTGGCCCTGAGAAATGCCGAGTAGGGCAGGGCCGACCGTGATGCGCTGGAGGTGGCATCGGTCGCTTCGCGCGGCATGTTGGAGTTGATCGGCGATATTCTCGATATCGCACGGATCGAGTCCGGGCACTTATCGCTGGCATTGCAGCCGGCCAATCTGCATGAATTGTTGGCATCGGTGGTGCGCGTGTTCGAGGGACTGGCGCGGGCCAAGGAGTTAGTGCTGCACGTCGAACTGGACGCTATGAAGGGACACGCAGTGATGGTTGACCCGCTGCGCTTCAAACAGGTGATGTCCAATTTGTTGAGCAATGCGATCAAGTTCACTGCCCGGGGCCAGGTGACGCTCAGCGCCCAGGCCACGGTCGAGGGCGACCATTTGAACGTGCAGTTATGGGTACAGGATACCGGTATCGGCATCAGTGCCCAGGATCAACAACGGCTGTTCAACCCTTTTGTCCAGGGCAGCAACAGTGAGCAGTCGGCCCGCAGCGGTTCTGGCCTGGGGTTGGTCATCAGTCGCAACCTGTGTGAAATGATGGGGGGGCATCTGCACCTGAGCAGTGTGCTGGGGCAAGGCACTCGGGTGGATGTGATGTTGACGTTGGCGAGCACCGCTGCAGTACCTGCCCAGGCTTTACCTGCGGCTGCGCCGACCCAGGCGTTGAATATCCTGGTAGTGGACGACTACCCGGCCAACCGCCTGCTGCTGGCTCGGCAGCTGAGCGTCCTGGGCCATCACATCACCACGGCTGAAGACGGTATTCAAGGTTTTGAGCAGTGGCAGAGCGGGCACTTCGACGGGGTTATCACTGATTGCAATATGCCGTTTAAAAATGGCTATCAGTTGACGCAAGATATTCGTGCACAGGAGCGTGCGCAGGGCTTGATACCGTGCCTGATCCTTGGGTTCACCGCCAACGCCCAGCCTGAAGAAACCGAGCGCTGCCGGCAGGCGGGCATGGACGGGTGCCTGTTCAAACCCACCGGGCTTGAAGATTTACGCGCCGCGTTGGCACCGCGCACCACGAGCCTTTCCCCGCAAGAGGCCACGGCATTTGATCTGAGTACGCTGGCCGCGTTGGCCGAGGGCGATCCCCACGTACTTGAAGAATTACTGATGCCATTACTCGACAGCCTCCAGGCTGATCGCACGCTATTGGTATCGCTGCAACGCCAAGCTGACTTCGCCAGGTTGCACGACCTCGCCCATCGTGCCAAAGGCGGGGCGCGGATGGTCAAGGCGCACGCGGTGATCCGTGGCTGTGAAACATTGGAAGCGGTGTGTGAAAGGCGGGACCGTGAGGCACTGGGTGCTGCGGTCAAGGAGGTGGGCGACGCGATCGATGATTTGCACCGTGGCCTGAGTATGTATTGCAAGCAGCTTTGACCACCGTTGATGGTCATTCGGTAAATTTGGGAGAACTCCTACACGAACGGGGAACATGCCTGATTTTGTCTTCGAAGTATGTCTGGAAAATGAGCGGCACTCACTGACGAGTATTGCCAGCCCAGGGACTTGCCATGCCGAACAAAGCACTGACCATCCTGATTGCCGATGAACAGCACCTGCAACGGCTGTACATCGAAAAAATGCTCAACCGGTTGGGGTATTACCGGATCGTTTCGGTGCAAACCTTTGACGAGGTCCAGATTCTCACGGCCATTCCGGCCGAACCCTTCGATGTGCTGATCATCAACGCCGGGCTGGCGGCTGGCGCCGATGGGCCGAACCCCCAGGTCCACCATGTGCTGGTCTACGACCATTTAGACCTGGGCGCACTCGCCGGTACAACGCCGGCGGTGCTGGTACGCCTTCCGGGTGTGCCGGACAACGTCAACCTGGAACACTTCATGGACATCATCGACCCACCCGAGACCACTCAAGGCCTGCGGGTGTTGCCGTGGCTGCGGGAGTTATCCCGAATGCCTGTGACAGGGGGTTAGTCCCACTTTGGCGCGATGCCTTTGGGGCTGGTCAAGCGGTGCCCGCGTTCCAGGCTGGCAATCTGTGCCATGTCGGCCGTGCTCAAGGTCAGTTGCAGGGCCTGGAGGTTGCTGGCCAGGTTGGCGCGTTTAGTTGACGACGGGATTACCGCGTAGCCCTGCTGCATGGCCCAGGCCAGAGTGACTTGCGCCGGGGTGGCCTGATGGCGTTCGGCAATCTGCTGGATCACTGGGTCCTTGAGCACTTCGCCGTAGGCCAGGGTCATGTACGACGTAATCTGGATGCCATGGGCGGTGGCGAAATCCACCACCTTGCGGTTTTGCAGGTAGGGATGCAGTTCGATCTGCTGGGTGGCAATGTTCTCGGCGCCTACGGCGGCAATGGCCTGCTTCATCAGGTCGATGGTGAAGTTGGAGATACCTATCTGGCGCGTCAGGCCCAAGCGCTTGGCTTCGAGCAACTGCCCCATGAACTCGGCGACGGGCACCTGGTTCTCCGGCGATGGCCAGTGGATCAGGGTCAGGTCCAGGTACTCGGTTTTCAGTTTGCGCAGGCTTTCCTTGAGGCTCGGGATCAGTTGGCCCTCGGCGAAGTTGGCGATCCAGATCTTGCTGGTGATGAACAGCTCATCACGCGGCACGCCACTGTCGGCAATGGCCTGGCCGACTTCCGCTTCGTTCTCGTAGATCTGCGCCGTGTCGATGACGCGGTAACCCAGTTCCAGGCCAGTGCTGACGGAATCTATGACGACTTGGCCTTGCAGGCGGAAAGTGCCAAGGCCAAAGGCCGGAACGTTTTGTGCGGGAAGAGACATCGGTAACTCCTGAAGGGCGATAAGCAATGGCGTCGAGTATCCGCCCGTCGTTCTTTCGGAAAAACCGTTGAATCCGAAAAGGACTCTTGACCGTAAGTCACGAATCAAAACGTCGGTGGCGTGATGACCCAGATCACCCGCGTATCCACCTTGCCTGGGTTGCCATACCGATGGGGCTCACTGCTGGCGAAGCTGAAGCTGTCACCCTCACTCAGCAGAAAGTGCCGCTCACCCACCCACAACTCAAAACATCCACTCAATACGTAGCCGGCTTCTTCACCCTCATGGCTGTAGCTCTGCTGACTGTAGGTGCCAGGAGGAAAACACGAGTGCAGCATCTCCAACTGGTGGTTGGGCAAAGGCGTCAGCAACTGGTCGACGATCCCGTCTTCATAGCGGATGCTCTGGCGGTTGTCCTGGCGCACCACATAGCCTTCATCCGCCGGGGCCGGGGCGTTGTCACTGGCGAAGAACCACTGGATAGTCACGTCCAGGCTGCGGGCGATATTGAACAACGCCGGAATCGACGGATACGCCAGGTTGCGTTCCAGTTGGCTGAGATAGCCCGCGGTCAGTTCACTCGCCTGTGCCAAATCCGTCAGCGTCATGCCGCGCGCCTTGCGCAAGCCACGGATGCGCGTGCCGAGAAACAGGGGCTGGGATTCGTCGTTCAAAGGTTCCACGCTACTTTGAGTCCTTCGTAAATGGCTTCTTCGGCGGTGCGCGGCGCCAGACAGTCGCCGATGCGATCAAACGGCACCAGTCCCTGCAGCTGCGCGCCCAGAGTGTCCACCGGCTGGTGGCCCTGGCACAACACCAGGCTGTCGATATTCTCCAGCAGCATCGGCTCGCCGCTGGCAGTGTGTTGCAGGTAGACCGTGCTGTCGTCGCAGCCGTAGAGGCGGGCGTAAGGGATGATCGGGATACCCAGCCGATGCAATTCGCCGGCGAGTTGATCGCGCACATACAGTGGCAGGTTTTCGCCACAGTGGGTGCCGTTGACTGCCAGTTGTACCTGATGCCCGGCGCGTACCAGGCGTTCGGCAATGCCGGGACCGATCCAGTCGCAACGCCAGTCGACCACCACCACGGAGCGGCCCAGGCTGACTTGATCGCGCAATACCTGCCAGGCATCCACCACTTGCAGTTCGCCGCCTTGTTCGAAGCTTGGCCAGTAAGGCTCGGCGCCGGTGGCAATGATCACGTGATGAGGTTGCGCCTGTTCCACCAGGGCACGATCCACTCGGGTGTTGCGCACCACCCGCACCCCGGCCAACTCCATCTCGCGTTGCAGGTTGGTACTGGCGCCGCCGAACTCGCTGCGCCTTGGCAACAATTGCGCCAACAGGATTTGCCCACCCAGTTGGCTACCCGCTTCGTACAGCGTCACCTCATGGCCCCGTTGCGCCGCCACGACCGCTGCCTTCATCCCCGCCGGGCCTCCGCCGACCACCATGATGCGTTTTCGCTTCTGTGCGGGTTGCAGGTGGCTGAACATCAATTCGCGACCCGTTTCAGGATGCTGGATACAGGAAATCGGCAAGCCTTTGTGGAAGTGGCCGATGCAGGCTTGATTGCAGGCAATGCATGCCCGTACATCTTCGACACGCCCCTCCAGGGATTTGGTCGGCATCAGCGGGTCGCAGATCAGTGCACGGGTCATGCCGCACACATCCGCCTGGCCCCGCGCCAGGATTTGCTCGGCCTCCTGTGGCTGGTTGATCCGACCGGTCACGAACAGTGGAATCGACAGGCTGGCCTTGAACGTCGCGGCTTCATCCGCGAGGTAGGCAGCGGCAATCGCCATCGGCGGCACGATATGGATCGCACCGCCCAGGGACGCCGAGGTACCGGCGACGATATGCACATAGTCCAACTGAGCCTGCAGGCTTTGCACGGCTTCCAGGGATTCGCTTTCGGTAAGGCCCTCGGCGTCGCGCTCGTCGGCGCAAATGCGCAGGCCAATGATGAATTGCTCATCGGTGACGGCCCGCACCGCCGCGATGATTTCCCTTAAAAAACGCAAGCGTTGCTCAAGCCCACCGTTGTAGCCATCGGTGCGTCGGTTGACCCGTGGGTTGAGAAACTGCGCTGGCAGATAGCCGTGGCTGGCGACCACTTCCACACCGTCAATCCCGGCCTGATACAGGCGTCGGGCCGCCGCGGCATAACCGGCCACGATCTCATCGATCATCGATGTTTCAAGCGCTCGTGGCATCACTCGAAACCGTTCGTTGGGCACCCCCGACGCCGAATAAGCCACGGCCAGCAAGCCGTCGGCCGACTCCATGATTTCTCGCCCCGGATGGAATATCTGCGACAGCACCACTGTGTCGTGAGCGTGGCAGGTCCTGGCCAGTTCGCGGTAGCCCTCGATGCAGTCATCGTCGGTGGCCATCAGTACGTGAGAGGTGTAGCGGGCGCTGTCATGCACCCCGGCAACCTGCAGCACAATCAGGCCCACGCCGCCTTCGGCCCGTGCCCGGTGATAGGCGATCAATTGTGGGTTGACCCGATTGTCGGTGGGCATCGACGTGTCATGTCCGCTGGACATGATGCGATTTTTCAGGCGCTTGCCCCGCAGTTGCAGGGGCTCGAACAGATGGGGAAAGGCAGCGTGCGACATGGTGCGGATACTCCAGGCGCTGTTATTGTTATTTTTCTATAGGAGGCGAGTGTCAGTAAAAAATCAACTTGTTTTTTTACTGGGCCCTGGATTAGCGTCACCCTCACCATCCCCATGCCTGGAGAATAAAAATGACTCACTCCACCGAGCAGCAACTGCGCGAACAACTGGCGGCCTGCTACCGACTGATCGCCCACTACCGCATGAGCGACCTGATTTTTACCCATATCTCGGTGCGGATTCCCGGGCCCGAACATCACTTCCTGATCAATCCCTACGGGCTGATGTTCGATGAAGTTACCGCGTCAAGCCTGGTGAAAATCGACCTGAACGGGCATGCCGTGGAGCCTTCGCCTTATGCGGTGAACCCGGCCGGTTTTGTCATCCACAGCGCGATCCACGGCGCACGCGAAGACGCCCAGTGCGTGCTGCATACCCACACGCGTGCCGGGTGTGCGGTGGCCGCATTGGAGTGCGGGTTGTTGCCGGTGAACCAGATCTCCATGGAGTTCTACGGCAAGGTGGCTTACCACGACTACGAAGGTGTGGCACTGGATATGGACGAGCAACGCCGACTGGTTCAGGACCTGGGCGACAAGCCGGTACTGATGCTGCGCAACCACGGGTTGCTGACGGTGGGTGAAACGGTCAGCCAGGCATTTCTACGCATGTATTACCTGGAAAAAGCCTGTGATATCCAGATCGCCGCCCAGGCGTGCGGCACGCTGGTGTTGCCGTCTGCCGAGGTTTGCGCCTACACCGAACAACAATTCAATAACCCGGGGCGGCCGCTGGATGAAGGCGAGTTGAGCGACCCGGACGCCATGCAACTGGCCTGGGCGGCGTTGCTGCGGATGCTGGACCGAGTGTCGCCGGGTTATCGTGACTGAGGTAGAGTCATGGCTGCCGACTCAACCGAAGGAACACGCCGCATGACCCAGGAAACCCGTTTCTCCCGAATGGACCCGGAAACGCGCAAGGCGAATCTGGTCCAGGCGACGCTCACCTGCCTCAAACGGGATGGTTTCCAGGGCGCCTCGATCCGCAAGATCAGCGCCGAGGCCGGGGTGTCGGTGGGACTGATCAGTCATCACTATTCGGGTAAGGATGAATTGGTGGCCGAGGCCTATCGCACGATCACCGCCCAGGTCATGGGTCTGTTGCGCGCGAACATGGCCAAGGCGCTGCCGCAGCCTCGGGAGCGGCTGTCGGCGTTGTTCAAGGCTTCGTTTTCCGCTGAATTGCTCGACCCACAATTGCTGGATGCCTGGCTGGTGTTCTGGGGGGCGGTCAAGACGGCGCCGGCGATCAACCTGGCCCACGAACACTCCTATGGCGAGTACCGCACCATCATGCGCTCGGCCTTGACCGACATGGCCAGGGAGGAGGGCTGGCAGCATTTCGATGCCGACCTCGCGGCTATCGGCCTGAGTGCATTGCTCGATGGGCTGTGGTTGGAGTCGGGGCTCAACCCCGGCACGTTTACGCCGGAGCAGGGCATCCAGATCTGTGAAGCTTGGGTCGACGGCTTGCAGGGCGCGGGCCGCCAACGTTATCAGCTCAAACCCTGAACCCCTTCTTCGCCGCCTGGACGCAAGGTTCAGGCCGGTCTTTGCCCGCTGAAAATATTTGCAGTTTGCCGATTGCCTCCTTGCTGAACACTCGTTTAGTATCTCGCCATGTCGCACCCCTCACGCCAAATAAAATAATTCGAGGACGCCATGACTACCGATTCGCCCGTGCTCAACCAAGTGCAAGCCGGCGTTGCCTGGATCACTCTCAATCGTGGTCCGCAACGCAACGCATTGGACATCCCGACCCTCAAGTACCTGCATCGCTTGCTCGACACATTCAACGCCGACCCCGGCGTGCGGGTGGTGGTGTTGACTGGCAGCGGCCGCAGTTTCTGCGCCGGTGCCGACCTGGCGGAGTGGGCTGATGCCGAAGCCCGTGGCGCCCTGGAAACCTACGGTTGGACTGAAACCGCCCACGCCCTGATGACCCGCCTGCACAGCCTCGACAAACCCACGATTGCCGCGATCAACGGCACTGCGGTCGGTGCCGGGATGGACCTGACGCTGTGCTGCGACCTGCGCGTCGCCGCCCAATCGGCGCGCTTCAAGGCGGGCTACACCAGCATGGCGTACTCGCCGGACGCTGGCGCCAGTTGGCATTTGCCGCGACTGATCGGCAGCGAACAGGCCAAGCGGTTGCTGTTCCTCGATGAACTGTGGAGCGCCGACCGCGCGCTGGCTGCCGGGCTTGTCGGCGAAGTGGTGGCCGATGAACAACTGCACCCTCACACCCTCGAATTGGCTACGCGCCTGGCCAACGGCCCGACTTTCGCCTTCGCCCAGACCAAGAAACTGATCCGTGACGGCGCCGAGCGCAGCCTCCCCGAACAGCTGCAGGCCGAGTTGGCGGCTGGCCTGTTGTGCGGCCGAAGCGCCGACGGTGCCGAAGCGCTGCGTGCCTCCATGGAAAAACGTCTCCCGATTTTCTCCGGCCAATAAGAACAACACACAGGTAGCGCCATGAATTTCCAACTCAGCCAAGAACAAGACATGTTGGTGGACGCGGTACGCAGTTTTGTCGCCAAGGAATTATTGCCCCATGAAGAGGCGGTGGACCGGGCCGACGCCGTTTCGCCGGAATTGGCCGCGCAGATCCGCGACAAAGCCATCGCCGCTGGTTTCTACGCCTTCAACATGCCGGAAGAGGTTGGCGGCGGTGGCCTGGATTACCTGTCCCAGGCGCTGATCGAGCGTGAGTTGTCCAAGGTCTCATGGGCGCTGCATGTGTTCGTCGCCCGGCCGTCCAAGATCCTGATGGCCTGCACCGGCGCGCAGATCGGCGACTACCTGTTGCCTTGCGTGCAGGGCAAGAAAATCGACTGCTTCGCCCTGACCGAGCCCGGTGCCGGTTCCGACGCCAACGCGATCAAGACCCGCGCCGTGCGCAGTGGCGATGATTTCGTGATCAACGGCAGCAAGCACTTCATCAGTCATGCCGGGCACGCCGATTTCGCCATTGTGTTTGCGGTGACCGACACCTACGAACACAACGGTCGCCAACGCAATGCGGTGACGTCATTCCTGGTGGACCGTGGCACCCCCGGCATGACCATTCGCCGTGGCCCCAAGTGTGTGAGCAACCGTGGTTATCACACCTATGAAATGTTCTTCGACGACTGCCGCGTCCCCGCGTCCCAGGTGCTCGGTGAAGTGGGTAAAGGTTGGGACGTCGCCAACGCCTGGCTCACCGCCGGCCGCGTGATGGTCGCTGCCAACTGCGTCGGCCAGGCCCAGCGTGCGTTGGACGTGTCGCTGCAATGGGCGGCGGACCGCAAGCAGTTCGGCCAACCCATCGGCACTTATCAAGGCGTGAGCTTCAAACTGGCCGACATGGCCACGCAGATTCGCGCCGCCGAACTGTTGACCCTGCACACCGCCTGGAAGATGGACCAAGGCAGTATGACCGACGGTGAAGCCGGCATGGCCAAGCTGTTTGCCAGTGAAGCCCTGGGCAAAGTCGCTGATGAAGCCGTGCAGATATTCGGTGGTATGGGCTTGATGGATGAAGGGCCGGTGGAGCGCATCTGGCGCAACGCACGGATCGAGCGGATCTGGGAAGGCACCTCGGAAATCCAGCGCCACATCATCGCCCGTGAACTGCTGCGGCCACTGTTGCGCTGATTGGCGCGGAGAACGCTTATGTCCCAGGCTATTCGCGACAACCTCAAGCGCCTGCTGGCGCCCCGGCACTTGGCATTCGTCGGCGGGCGCAGCATGGCCCGTGCGCTCAAACGTTGTGCCGACGGTGGTTTCAGCGGCCCGATGTGGCTGGTCAATCCGCAGCATGACAACCTCGATGGCATTCCCTGTGTGCGCCGCATTGCCGACTTGCCGTGCGGCCCGGACGCGGTGTTTATCGCCACCAACCGCGAGCTCACGCTGGCGTGCGTTGCCGAGCTGGCGGCCATCGGGGCCGGGGGCGCAATCTGCTACGCCTCGGGGTTTGCCGAAACCGGCGCCAGTGGTGCAGCGATGCAACAGCAGCTGTTAACTGCGGCAGGCGACATGGCCTTGCTTGGCCCCAACTGCTACGGCCTGCTGGACTACTTGCACAGCGCGGCACTGTGGCCGGTGGCCCACGGCGGTAAAGCGGTGGAGAAGGGCGTGGCGGTGCTGACCCAAAGCGGCAACTTCGCCTACAACCTGTCGATGAGCGACCGTTCGTTGCCGGTGGCCTATATGGCCTCGGTGGGCAACCAAGCGCAATTGGGCGTTGCCGAGTTGATGGATGTGCTGCTCGATGAGCCGCGCGTCACTGCCATCGGCCTGCACCTGGAAGGCTTGAAGAATGTGCCGGGGTTTGCCCGTGCGGCGCACAAGGCGCTGGAGAAGGGCATTCCGATCATCGCCCTGAAAACCGGCGTGTCGCAGATCGGTGCCGAGTTGGCGCTGAGTCATACCAGTTCGTTGAGCGGCTCCGATGCGTTGTACGACAGCCTGTTTTCGCGGCTGGGCGTCATTCGCGTCAGCGGGCCGGTGAGTTTCGTCGAAACCCTGAAGGCCGCCGCCTGCGGCAATCTTCCTGGTGGCAACAGCCTCATCGCGTTGGCCTGCTCGGGCGGTGACGCGGGGCTGATCGCCGACTACGCCGAACGCAATCACTTGGCTCTGCCGGCACTGGACGATGACCAGCGTACTGAGCTGGCCCAGGTATTGCCCAGCTATGCCAACCTGGTCAACCCGCTGGACTTCACCACCGCCATCTGGGGCGACCGTGAAGCGCTCAACGCTATGCTCGACACCGCCCTGCGCACCGACGCCGACGCGGCGATGCTGGTGTTGGATTACCCGGCTGAATTTACCGGCGAGCGCAAGGAGTGCGACCTGTTGCTGGCGCTGTTCTGCGATGCGCTCAAGCGCCATGGCAAGAGCGGCTTCGTCACCTCGGCCTTTCCCGAGTTGCTGCCGGCTCATGCCCGCGAGCGTCTGCATGCCCAAGGCATTGCCGCGCTGCAAGGTGTAGAAGATGCGCTTACGGCTTGGGGGCGGATTGCCGACTATCAACGCCATCGTTGCGTGTTGCTGGAGCGGGGTGAGTCGATCCTCGTTCCGCTATGTCCGCAGGCCCTGGCAAGCCAAGGCGTGGCCCTGGATGAGTGGGCATCGAAGCAGGCGCTGCGCGCTTTTGGCTTGAACACTCCCGAGGCTGTGTTGAGTACGCCGGAACACGCGCTCAGTGATGCGCAACGCCTGGGTTACCCGTTGGTGCTCAAGGCTGTCAGCGCCGAGCTACCCCACAAGACCGAAGCGGGTGCCGTGGTGCTGAACCTGCAAAACGGCATGGCCCTGACCGCTGCGCTTGCGCAGATGCGCGAGCACCTCGGTGCGTATGCACCCCATGTCGCATTTGACCGTTTGCTGTTGGAAGCCATGGCCACGCCACCGCTGGCTGAGTTGATCGTGGGTATCAAGCGCGAAAACAACTTTGGCCTGGCCCTGGTCATCGGCGCCGGGGGCATCCTGGTGGAACTGCTCAAGGACAGCCGCAGCCTGCTGCTGCCCACCACCGACGATGCCATCCGCCACGCCTTGCTCAGCCTGCGCAGCGCCGCGTTGCTGCAAGGCTTTCGTGGGCGTGAAGTGGCGGATATGGACGCGCTGGTGGCGGCTATCCGCGCGGTAGCTGACTACGCCTGCACCCACGTCGGGCAGTTGTTGGAGCTGGATGTGAACCCATTATTGGTCAATGCCCGGGGCGCTACAGCGGTCGATGCATTGATTCGTCTAGGAGATGACCATGCACGATAAGACGATGACAGGCGGCCAGGCTCTTGTGCGCTTGCTGGCCAATTATGGCGTCGACACGGTATTCGGCATCCCCGGGGTGCACACCCTGGAGTTGTATCGCGGCCTCCCCGGCAGTGGCATTCGGCATGTGCTCACACGCCATGAGCAGGGCGCCGGCTTTATGGCTGACGGTTATGCGCGGGTAAGCGGCAAACCGGGCGTGTGTTTTGTGATCACCGGTCCGGGTGTGACCAATGCCGCCACGGCCATCGGCCAGGCCTATGCCGACTCGATTCCGATGCTGGTGATCTCCAGCGTCAACCACACCGCCAGCCTCGGCAAAGGCTGGGGCATCCTGCACGAGACCCAGGACCAGCGAGCGATCACCGCGCCGATCACGGCGTTTTCAGCGGTGGCGCTGAGTACCGAAGATTTGCCCGAACTGGTTGCCCGTGCTTATGCGGTGTTCGACAGCGAGCGGCCACGGCCGGTGCATATTTCGGTGCCATTGGATGTGTTGGCGGCGCCGATCAAAAGGGACTGGAGCCACGAGGTGGTGCGCCGCCCTGGACGGGGTCTGCCATCGGCCGAGGTGCTGGAGCAAGCGGTGGTCAAGCTCGCGGCAGCCAAGCGCCCGATGATCATTGCTGGTGGCGGTGCGCTGGCGGCGGGCGAGGCCTTGCAGCGCTTGAGTACGCGACTGGCCGCGCCGTTTTTCACCAGTGTCGCCGGTAAGGGACTGCTGCCGAGCAATGACCCGCTGAATGCCGGCGCTACACTGTGCGTCGAGCCCGGCTGGCAACTGATCAGCGAGGCCGATGTGGTGCTGGCCGTCGGTACCGAGATGGCCGACACCGACTATTGGCGCGAGCGTTTGCCTATCAAGGGCGAGCTGTTGCGTGTGGATATCGACCCGCGCAAATTCAATGATTTTTATCCCTGTGCCGTGGCGTTGCGCGGCGATGCTCAGCAGACGCTATTGGCGTTGCTGGAACGCCTGCCAACACCACCACGTAACGCTGACGTGGCCATGCAAAAGGTCGCGGCATTGCTTGAGGCCATCGAGCTGGGCCATGGCCCTTTGCAGTCCATCCACCAGGCCATTCTCGATCGCATCGAAGCCGAGCTTCCCGCCGACGCCTTTGTCAGCAGCGACATGACCCAATTGGTCTACACCGGCAACTATGCCTATCGCAGTCGCGCGCCGCGCAGTTGGCTGCATCCCACCGGCTACGGCACCTTGGGCTACGGCCTGCCCGCAGGCATCGGCGCCAAATTCGGCGCGCCGCATCGGCCGGGTTTGGTGTTGGTGGGCGATGGCGGTTTTCTCTACACCGCTCAGGAACTGGCCACCGCCGTTGAAGAGCTAGACAGCCCGTTGGTGGTGCTGCTGTGGAATAACGACGCGCTTGGCCAGATCCGCGACGACATGCTGAACCTGGACATCGAACCCATCGGCGTACTGCCGCGCAACCCGGATTTTGCGCTGTTCGCCCAGGCGTTCGGCTGCACGGTAAACCAACCCAGGAACCTGGATGAATTGCAGACGGACTTGCGCAACGGTTTCAAACGCAATGGCGTGACCTTGATCGAGCTGAAACACGCCTGTGCCTGTTGACCTTTAGAGGAGCAAGACCATGAGCGAAAACAACAACAAAATGACTCAAGCGATGCACCGACGGGACTTTCTCAAGCACAGTGCGGTAGCGGGTGCGGTGGCGGCGGCGTTGTCCATGGGCCTGCCGTTGCAGGCGTTCGCTGAAGAGGCAGCGCCCAAGTCGGGCGGCGTGTTGCGTCTGGGCCTGGCCGGGGGCAGCACCACCGATTCGCGTGACCCTGGCTCCTGGGTCGACACGTTCACCTTTGTCGGCTTTTCGGCGGTGTACAACACGCTGACCGAAATCGCCGTTGACGGCACCGCCATTCCTGAACTCGCCGAACGCTTTGAATCTACCCCGGATGCGCGGGTGTGGACCTTCCATCTACGCCCGGGCGTGACCTTCCATAACGGCAAAAACCTCACCGCCGAGGATGTGGTTGTTTCGATCAACCACCACCTGAGCAAAGACTCCACCTCAGCGGCCAAGACCGTGCTCGGCGATGTTGCCAGTGTCAGTGCCAAGGGCAGTGATGCGGTGGTGTTCGAGCTGCATTCGGGCAATGCCGACTTCGCTTATGTGGTCGCCGATTACCACCTGGTGATCATGCCCGCCAAGGACGGCGTGGCCGATTGGCAAGCCGGCGTGGGCACCAGCGGCTATCGCCTGAAAAGCTTCGAGCCCGGCGTGCGCATGGACCTGGAGCGCAACCCCGACTACTGGAAGCCTGGCCGGGCACATTTCGCCAGTGCCGAGCTGTTGGCCATCGCCGACGGCGCCGCGCGGGTCAATGCGCTGGTCACCGGGCAAGTGGATGTGATCAACAAGGTTGACCTGAAAACCGTGGCCTTGCTCAAGCGCAACCCAAGCCTGGTGATCGAAGAAACCAAAGGCGCCCAGCACTACACCTTCCCGATGCTATGCGACAGCAACGAATTCAAGAACAACGACATCCGCATGGCGATGAAGCATGCGATCAACCGCGAAACGTTGCTCGCCTCGGTGCTGCACGGCTATGGCCTGGTGGGTAACGACCACCCGATCCAGCCCGGCAGCCGCTTTATCAACGCGGCTCTGGAGCAACGCGCCTACGATCCGGACAAGTCGCGCTTCTATCTGCGCAAGGCTGGCGTGGACGCCCTCAAGGTGCGCCTGCAAGCCTCCGACGCCGCCTACACCGGCGCGGTGGATGCCTCAGTACTGTTCAAGGAGCAAGCGCGCCAGGCCGGTATCGATATCGACGTGGTACGCGAGCCAGCCGACGGGTTCTTTTCCAATGTATGGATGAAGCAGCCGTTCACCACCTCGTTCTGGTACAGCAGCCTGACCGCCGACCGCATGTTCAGCATCGGCTACGCCAAAGGCGCGGCCTGGAACGAAACCCACTGGGACAACACGCGCTTCAACCAACTGCTCACCGCCGCCCGTGGCGAGATGAACGCGCCACTGCGCCAGGAGATGTACAACGAGATGCAGGCGTTGTGCAGGGACGATGGCGGGGCGATTGTGCCGCTGTTTGCCAGCTCCGTGGCGGCGCGTTCGAACCGGGTAATGCATGGCACGCAAACGGCGCCCTATGGTGAGTTGGATGGTCTGCGCTTGATCGAGCGGTGGTGGCAGGCATAGAGACCTCCAAAACCATGAAGATCCCATGTGGGAGCGGGCTTGCCCGCGATAGCAGTAGGTCAGCTAGCCCATCTGTTAACTGTCAGAACGTAATCGCGGGCAAGCCCGCTCCCACATTTTCGACAGTGTCCAGTCAGGGAAAACCAAATGAATAGCTTGTTGAAACTGGTCCTCCAACGCCTGGCCCTCGGCCTGCTGTCGCTGTTCGCTGTCTCGGTGATCATCTTCCTCGCCGTAGGCATGCTGCCCGGCGACATCGCCCAGGCCATGCTCGGTCAGTCCGCCACACCTGAAACGGTGGCAGCCTTTCGTGCGCAATTGGGTCTGGATCTGCCGCCACTCACGCGCTTTGTGCAATGGCTGCTGCGCCTGTTGCACGGCGATCTCGGTGCATCATTGGCCAACCAGCGACCCATCGCCGAGCTGATCGGTGCGCGCTTGGGCAATACGCTGAGCCTGGCGACATTGGCGGCACTGGTCTCGGTGCCCACGGCCTTGGTGCTGGGGATGCTTGCGGCGTTGTATCGCAATAGCTGGTTTGACCGCCTGCTCAACACCTCGGCATTAAGCGCGGTGTCGTTCCCCGAGTTCTTTGTCGCTTACCTGCTGATCCTGGTGTTCTCGGTGAAGCTCGGCTGGTTCCCGAGCTTGTCCAACCTGGCGCCGGATGCGTCCCTGGGCACGATCCTGGAACGTTCGGTATTGCCGGTGGTGACCCTGAGCCTGGTAGTGATCGCACAGATGATGCGCATGACCCGCGCCTCTTTGATCAACCTGCTCGCCAGCCCCTATATCGAGATGGCCCGGCTCAAGGGCATCCGCCCGTCGCGGATTATCTGGAAGCACGCTTTGCCCAATGCGCTGGCGCCGATCGTCAACGTGGTGGCGCTGAACCTGGCGTATCTGGTGGTGGGGGTGGTGGTGGTCGAGGTGGTGTTTGTCTATCCAGGTCTGGGCCAATTGTTGGTGGATTCGGTGTCCAAGCGCGACATTCCGGTGGTGCAGGCCTGCAGCCTGATCTTTGCCGCCACCTACATCCTGCTCAACACCGGGGCGGACGTGTTGTCCATCGCCAGCAACCCACGCCTGATGCATCCGAAGGGGTAGACCATGAGCCTGTTGAGCCACGTAACCAGGGCGCCGTTGAGCGCCAAGTTCGGCCTGCTGATCATTGTGTTGTACATCGCGGTGGCGCTGTTCGCCCCGTTGCTGGCGCCCTATGGCGAAACCCAGGTGGTGGGCGAGGGCTTCGCGCCGTGGAGCGACCAGTTTTTGCTGGGCACCGATAACCTGGGGCGCGATATGTTCAGCCGCCTGGTATACGGTGCGCGTAACACACTGGGCATCGCGTTCCTGACCACGACACTGGCGTTTTTGCTGGGAGGCTTGAGCGGCCTGGTGGCGGCGATCAAGGGCGGTTGGATCGACCAGGGTTTGTCGCGGGTGGTGGATGTGCTCATGGCCATCCCGCAACTGATCTTTGCGTTGTTGATCCTCAGTGTGGTGGGGACCAACGCCACCTCGCTGGTGCTGGTGATCGCGCTGCTGGATTCGACCCGGGTGTTTCGCCTGTCTCGCGCCGTGGCGATGACCGTGGTGGTGCAAGACTTCGTCGAAGCTGCACGCCTGCGAGGCGAGGGCTTGTGGTGGCTGGTGACACGCGAAGTGCTGCCTAATGCCGCCGCACCGCTGATTGCCGAATTCGGCCTGCGTTTCTGCTTTGTGTTCCTGTTCATCAGCGCGTTGTCGTTCCTGGGCCTGGGTATTCAACCACCGACTGCCGATTGGGGCAGCATGGTCCGCGACAACGCGGTGTTGATCACCTTTGGTGATATCAGCCCGCTGTTGCCGGCCTTGGCGGTCGCGTTGATCACCGTCAGCGTGAACTTTGTCGTTGACTGGGTGCTGCATAAATCCAGCGGCCTGAAGGAGTGTTGAGGATGGAAAAGCCATTGCTGGAAGTCCGCAACCTGCAGATTGAGGGGCATTACGAAGAGGCCTGGCATCCACTGATCAAGGGCATTGACCTGACCTTGCAGCGCGGCGAGGTGTTGGGGCTGATCGGCGAGTCGGGGGCGGGCAAGTCCACACTCGGCCTGGCGGCGATGGGTTACGCGCGGGACGGTTGCCGGATCATCGGTGGCTCAGTGTGTTTTGACGGTATTCAGTTGCTGCATGCCAAGCCGGAAACGCTGCGCCAGTTGCGCGGCTTGCGTATCGCCTATGTGGCGCAAAGCGCAGCAGCGTCCTTCAACCCGGCCCATCGCCTGATCGATCAACATGTGGAGACGGCGGTGATCAACGGTGGTATCAGCCGTGCCCGCGCCGAGCGCGAAGCGGTTGAACTGTACCGCGTGCTGCGCCTTCCCAACCCCGAGACCATCGGCCAGCGCTATCCTCATCAAGTGTCCGGCGGGCAGTTGCAGCGGGTGATGACGGCGATGGCGATGGCCTGTCATCCCGACCTGATCATCTTCGATGAACCCACCACGGCCCTCGACGTCACCACCCAGATTGAAGTGCTGGCGGCGATCCGTGATGCGGTGAAAACTTTTGGCAGTGCCGCGCTGTACATCAGTCACGACCTGGCGGTGGTCGCACAGATGGCCGACCGCATCATGGTGCTGCGTCACGGCAAACTGGTGGAAGAGGCCGACACCCGCAGCATGCTCAGCCAGCCGCAGCAGGACTACACCAAATCCCTGTGGGCGGTGCGCAGTTTTCGTACGGAGCCCAAGGTGTGCCCGGCCCAGGAAAGGCCGTTACTGGAGGTGCGTCAGGCGAGCGCCAGCTACGGGCATCAACCGGTGCTGCATGAGGTGTCGATGCAGCTTTACCGTGGTCAGACCCTGGCGGTGATTGGCGAGTCGGGCAGCGGCAAAAGTTCTACTGCACGCCTGATTACCGGGCTGCTGCCGGCCACGGCGGGGCACGTACTGTATGACGGCGAGGCGCTGCCGGTGGATTTTCGGCAGCGCAGCAAAGAGCAGTTGCGGCGTATCCAGATGATCTACCAGATTCCCGATACCGCACTGAACCCACGCCAGCGCATCGTCGATATTATCGGCCGGCCGCTGACGTTCTATCTGGGGCTGAGGGGCAAGGCGATGCGCGCCCGCGTTGCCGAGCTGCTGGAGATGATCGAACTGGACCCGGCAACGTTCATGGAGCGCCAGCCACGGGAACTGTCCGGTGGGCAGAAGCAGCGCATCTGCATTGCTCGTGCCCTGGCGGCCGAGCCACAGGTGATCATCTGTGACGAAGTGACTTCGGCCCTTGATCAATTGGTGGCCGAGGGCGTGCTGAAGCTGCTCAACCGCATTCAACAGCAACTGGGCGTGGCCTATCTGTTTATCACCCACGACGTTGCTACTGTGCGGGCGATTGCCGATGAAGTGGTGGTGATGCAGCGGGGCAGGGTGGTGGACCACGGCAGCCGCAGCACGATTTTTACCCCGCCGTATCAGGACTACACCGGTCTGCTGTTTTCATCGGAGCCGGAGATGGACCCGGACTGGCTTGATCATTTGCTGGCCCAACGGGCCGCGCACACCGCTTGAGGAGTTCACATGAAGGTTTTGATTGTTCACGCGCACCCTGAACCGCAGTCGTTTACGGCTGCCTTGCGTGACCAGGCCGTCGCCACGCTGGAAGGCCAGGGACATGCGGTAAAGGTCAGTGATCTGTACGCCATGCAGTGGAATCCGGTGGCGTCGGCGGCGGACTTTTCGTCACGGGAAAACCCCGACTATCTGGTGTACGCTCTGGAGCAGCGTCTGGGTGTCAAGAAGCAGTCGATCGCAGCGGATATCCAGGCTGAGCTGGACAAGCTGTTGTGGGCCGACCTGCTGATCCTCAACTTTCCGATCTTCTGGTTCTCGGCACCGGCGATGCTCAAGGGCTGGATCGACCGAGTGCTGGTGTCGGGTGTGTGTTATGGCGGCAAGCGTTTCTACGACCAGGGTGGGTTGGCGGGCAAGCGGGCGCTGGTCACGGTGACCCTGGGCGGGCGTGAGCATATGTTCGGCGAGGGCGCGGTGCATGGGCCGCTGGAAGACATGTTGCGACCGATCCTGCGCGGTACGCTGGCGTACGTGGGGTATGACGTGCTGGCGCCGTTTGTGGCGTGGCATGTGCCGTACATCAGTGCTGAGGCACGGCAGGATTTCCTGGTGGAGTACGAGCAAAGGCTACAAGGGTTGGCGGATGATCAGCCCCTGATGTTCCCAAGGCTGGCACAGTTCGATGACGCGCTGTACCCCCTTTCTTGAGCCGAACACCGTTCAAGTGTGGGAGCTGGCTTGCCTGCGATAACGGTACATCAGCTACAGATTTGTAGCCGGACACGCCGCCATCGCAGGCAAGCCAGCTCCCACATTTTGATTTTCATCAACCAGTAATGGTGTGTTGTTGGCGCAAACGTTCTGCCGCACTGCGCAACAGTTGCTCGGTGCCGTCCCAGCCCAGGCAACCATCGGTCACCGACACGCCGTACTTCATCGACGCGCTCAACGGCTGGCAGCCTTC
Source organism: Pseudomonas sp. GW821-FHT03A09 (assembly GCF_059421065.1). NCBI lineage: Bacteria > Pseudomonadati > Pseudomonadota > Gammaproteobacteria > Pseudomonadales > Pseudomonadaceae > Pseudomonas > Pseudomonas sp. GW821-FHT03A09. The sequence goes on from NZ_JBWKUX010000012.1 coordinate 51,384, forward strand.
GAACAGGTGGCTTTCGAGCATCATGCCGATCAGCGATTTGTCGCCCTGCAAGCGCTGTTCCAGCACTTCGTTGAATACAGCGGGTTGACGTAGCGGGTCCTTACCGCTGTTGGCATGGCTGCAGTCGACCATGATCCGCGCCGTCACCTTGGATTTGGCCAAGTCGAGCTTCACCTGCGCCACGCTTTGCGCATCGTAGTTCGGTCCACGGTGACCGCCGCGCAGTACCAGGTGAGTGTCGGGGTTGCCGGGGGTCTGGATGATCGCCGGATGGCCCTGGCTGTCGACACCAAAGTGGCGATGTGGGTGAGACGCCGAGCGCATCGCATCACAGGCGATCGCGACGCCGCCGTCGGTGCCGTTCTTGAAGCCCACGGGCATACCCAGGCCGCTGGCCATCTCGCGGTGGATCTGCGATTCGGTGGTGCGTGCGCCAATCGCGACCCAACTGAGCAGGTCATCGAAGTAGCCAGCGGCCATGGGTTGCAGCAGCTCGGTGGCGACCGGCAGGCCCAGGCGCAGCATTTCGCGCATCAGCTCGCGGGACAGGGTGAGGCCGGCGGCCATGTCATCGCTGCCATCCAGGTGTGGATCGTAGGCCAGGCCTTTCCAGCCGATGGTGGTGCGCGGTTTTTCGACGTAGGCGCGGATCACCAGCAGCATCTGGTCGCTGACTTCCAGGGCCAGCTTCTTCAGATTGCGTGCGTATTCCATGGCCGATTGCGGGTCGTGGATCGAGCACGGGCCGACAATCACCAACAAGCGTGAGTCTTCACCATTGAGAATGGCGCGCACGGCTTGGCGATGGGCATGGACTTGTTCATTGAGGAACGGGCTGAGGGGGAGCTGGTGCTTGAGCTCAAGAGAGCTGGGCAGGCGCTGAGTCAGGGCTTCATTGGCGCTGTTCAGGTTCGAAACGGGCAGAGCGGCGGTGGCAGAGTTCATATTCAAGGCTTCCTGGGCAAGCGGCGGGCTGTTCCCGCGCGCTCTGCCCTACTGGGGTGTTCGACAATTGGCCGTATTGGCTACGCGTGTTGGCTTGCCACCAATAGGTGACCGATCGGAGGCGGCAGGCTGTCCCGAACGGAGCTTGCTAAATCGCCATGCAGTGGAAGTGTCGTAGCGGTAATAGGTGGCGTAGTTCATGTCGTATGTCCTTTAAGTGTTCTTGCTGAATAGGTGAGGGCCTGAAAAAACAAAACCCCCGGTCGGGGAGCCGACCGGGGGTTAGATTTCTCTGGTAGGCGACCCCTTGAGTAGTGGGCGCCGATTTCAGGTATCAGGCGCGCCAGTGGCTAAACCAATACCCAAAATAAAAGCTTACAGCTGCGCTCGAACCGCACGCACGGGGAGCCGATACCGAGCGCTGGGCGCTGGCAGCAGGGCAAACCTGAGTGTGGGTGAGTTGCAACATGGTATGTCTCCAAATGATGGGGGGAGCTTACTAGAGGCACGCAGGAGGATTCAATCAGTAATTTCTATCGCACAGGGGGACCGAGTGCTATGGGTCGAGATATGCTTGTCATACTTTTACAATGATTGCTGGGACGCGACTATGACTGCCTTGACCCTTGCTGCCGCTCAAACCGTCTCGATCGCAGGCGATGTGGCGGCCAATATCCAGCGGCACCTGTCGTTCATGCGCGCGGCTGCCGAGCACGGTGTGCAATTGCTGGTGTTTCCGGAACTGTCGTTGACCGGGTATGAACCTTCATTGGCCGCCGAATTGGCGATTGCTCCCGATGACGCGGTACTGGCGACGCTGCGCGAGATGGCGCGGGAATTGAGATTGACGGCGGTGGTCGGCATGCCGATTCGCCTGGCACCTGAGGCGGGTGTGTTGATTGCTGCGCTGGTGATGGGGGCGGACGGTTCTCTTGCGGTGTACACCAAGCAGCACCTTCATCCTGGCGAAGAGGCGGCGTTTGTTCCGGGGCACGGTGGTGCGGCACTTGAACTTGGGGATGAGCGGGTTGCGTTGGCGGTGTGCGCGGATTTTTCCCACGCGAGCCACCCACGTCAGGCGGCTGAGGCGCACGCGACTGTCTATGCCGCGGGTGTGTTGATCAGCGAAGGTGGCTACGTAAAAGACAGCGTTTTGCTCCAGGGGCATGCGGCCGAGCATGGCTTGCTGGTGTTGATGGCTAACCATGGTGGCCCATCGGGTGGCTATGTTTGCGCCGGTCGCAGTGCCATCTGGGCCGCTGATGGCGGTTTACTGGCCGCGGCACCTGGCGTAGGTGATGCGCTGGTGATTGCTCGTCGCGATGGCGCGGTGTGGGCTGGCCAAGTGGTAGCTCTCTGAATGGCGTTCCATCTGCGCCCCGCGACGGACCAGGACCTACCGTTCGCACGAACCCTGACTTATGAGGCCATGAGCGGTTATTACCTGCAATACGGCCTGGTGTGGTCCAACGATGGCTTCGATGTCGCCTGGGCGGGCCGCGAAAACTGGCTGATCTGCAATGACGATGCGGTGCTGGGTTTTATCAGTTTGAGCCGCGACAGCAGAGCGCTCTATATCCGCGAGCTACATATGCTCGAGGCATGTCGTGGGCTGGGCGCGGGCAGTTGGGTTTTGGAGCAGATGGCGCTCAAGGCGCAGGCACTGGGAGTGTTGCGTTTGACCGTGTTCAAGACCAACCCGGCCAGGAGACTCTATCTGCGCAGCGGTATGAGGATCGTCGGTGAAGAGCACTGCTTCTGGAGGATGGAGCGCGTCTGTCAGTCAAGCTAAACCCTATGTTCTGTTCGTGTTAACCGGAACTGCCACACCGATTCAACTGGATCACTTGAGCCGGATTGAAGAGAAAGTTCAGGGCGATTACCGCGCAAGGTTCAAGGAAGATCAGGATGCGATTCTCCGCCTGACCTCTACCTTGGCCGAGCACTCTTCTATGGTGAATGGCAAAACCAAGCCGCAACCCCAGGATTCCTGACCTTTCGCCCAGCAAATTAAGCCAGCCACCACGCGGCGGTTGGCGTCTGGGTATTCAAACTCTATATATATGACGCTTGCAGCTAGGTCTGTGCCTTGGTTTTTTGCTAAGGTGTTCAGCAACCTATAAGACCATATCGCGAGGTGTCTGCTTGATTAGGGTGCTAGTAGTCGATGACCATGATCTCGTTCGTACAGGCATTACACGAATGCTGGCTGACATCGATGGCCTGCAAGTAGTCGGCCAGGCTGAGTCAGGGGAGGAATCCCTGATCAAGGCCCGGGAGTTGAAACCCGATGTGGTTTTGATGGACGTCAAGATGCCAGGGATCGGCGGTCTTGGTGCCACTACCAAATTGTTGCGCAGCCATCCGGACATCAAAGTCGTGGTGGTCACTGTGTGCGAGGAAGATCCCTTTCCAACGCGTCTGCTTCAAGCGGGCGCAGCGGGATACCTGACCAAGGGCGCAGGCCTGGCGGAGATGGTGCAAGCCATTCGCCTGGTGTTTGCCGGCCAACGGTACATCAGCCCGCAGATTGCCCAGCAGTTGGCGATCAAGTCATTTCAGCCCACCAGTGACTCGCCGTTTGACGCCCTGTCGGAACGGGAAATCCAGATCGCCTTGATGATCGTCGGTTGCCAGAAGGTGCAAACGATCTCCGATAAGCTGTGCCTATCGCCGAAAACGGTCAACACCTACCGCTATCGTATCTTCGAGAAGTTGGCCATCAGCAGTGATGTTGAATTGACCTTGCTCGCGGTGCGCCACGGCATGGTGGACGCCAGCGCCTGACATGACCACACCGTTTGATCCGAGTGCCTTTCTCTCGACCTGCAGTGGCCGCCCCGGCGTATACCGCATGTTCGACAGCGAGGCACGACTGCTGTATGTCGGCAAAGCCAAGAACCTGAAGAACCGCCTGGCGAGCTACTTTCGCAAGACCGGTCTTGCGCCGAAAACCGCTGCCTTGGTGGCGCGTATCGCCCAGGTCGAAACCACCATTACCGCCAATGAAACTGAAGCGCTGCTGCTTGAGCAGACGCTGATCAAGGAATGGCGGCCGCCCTATAACATCCTGCTGCGTGACGATAAATCCTACCCCTACGTGTTTTTATCTGACGGCAACTTCCCACGCCTGAGCATTCACCGTGGTGCGAAGAAGCAGAAGGGCAAGTATTTCGGCCCGTACCCCAGCGCCGGCGCTATCCGTGAAAGCCTGAGTTTGCTGCAAAAGACTTTTTTTGTGCGTCAGTGCGAAGACAGTTTTTACAAGAACCGTACGCGGCCGTGCCTGCAATACCAGATCAAGCGCTGCAAGGCGCCCTGCGTGGGCTTGGTCGAGCCGGCAGAGTACGCTGAGGATGTGCGACATTCCGTCATGTTCCTTGAAGGGCGCAGTAATGCGCTCACCGATGAGCTCTCGGTGTCCATGGAGCAAGCCGCCAGCACCCTGGATTTCGAACGCGCCGCTGAGCTGCGTGATCAGATCTCCCTGCTGCGTCGTGTCCAGGACCAGCAAAGCATGGAGGGCGGTACCGGCGATGTTGATGTGATCGCCGCTTTCGTCAACCCGGGCGGTGCCTGTGTGCACCTGATCAGCGTGCGGGGCGGACGGGTGCTGGGCAGCAAGAATTTCTTTCCGCAGACCGGTATCGACGAAGACGTCGCCGAAGTCATGGCCGCGTTCCTGGGCCAGTACTACGTCAGCAGTCCAGAGCGCGACTTGCCGTCGGAGCTGATCGTCAACGTGGTACATGAAGACTTCCCCACGCTGATCGAAGCGATCCATGAACTGCGCGGTCGCGAGCTGGACATCAGTCACCGCGTACGCGGTACCCGTGCACGCTGGCAGCAATTGGCCGTGACCAATGCCGAACAGGCCTTGGGCGCGCGCCTGGCCAATCGACAGCACGTTGCCGCTCGTTTCGACGCCCTCGCCGAGGTTCTTGACCTGGACGAGCCACCGCAGCGACTGGAGTGCTATGACATCAGCCACTCCAGCGGCGAGGCCACGGTGGCCTCCTGTGTGGTGTTCGGACCGGAAGGGCCGATCAAATCCGATTACCGGCGCTACAACATCGAAGGCGTCACCGCAGGCGACGACTACGCCGCGATGCATCAAGCCCTCACGCGACGCTTCAGCAAGTTGAAGGACGGGGAGGGCAAACTGCCCGATATCCTGCTGGTGGACGGCGGCAAGGGGCAGTTGTCCATGGCCCGTGACGTGCTCAACGAGCTGGCGGTGCCCGACCTGATCCTGCTCGGCGTGGCCAAGGGCGCCACGCGAAAGGTCGGTTTCGAAACGTTGTACTTGAATGATGCCGCCCATGAGTTCACTTTGAAGGGCGACTCACCCGCACTGCACCTGATTCAGCAGATCCGTGACGAAGCCCACCGTTTTGCCATTACCGGTCACCGCGCCCGTCGCGGCAAAACCCGGCGAACCTCAACCCTGGAAGGGGTGGCGGGGGTCGGTCCGACGCGGCGTCGCGACCTACTTAAACATTTTGGTGGCTTGCAGGAGCTATCCCGTGCCAGCATTGACGAAATAGCCAAAGCACCCGGTATCAGTAAAAAGCTCGCTGAATTGATTTATGCCAATCTGCATAGCGAATAGAATGCCTTCTCACCTCGTAGCCAGTTGTGCCGATGAATATCCCTAATCTGATCACCGTTCTACGCGTCCTGCTTATCCCGATTTTCATTTTGCTGTTCTATTTGCCTTACGAATGGAGCTATGTGGCCTCCAGTTCGGTGTTTGCCTTCGCCGCCGCCACTGACTGGCTCGATGGCTATCTGGCCCGCCGCCTGGAACAGAGCACGCCGTTCGGCGCGTTCCTCGACCCTGTGGCAGACAAGCTGATGGTCGCTGTCGCCCTGGTCCTGCTGGTACAGGAACATGGCAACCTGTGGCTGACCTTGCCGGCTGCGGTGATCATCGGTCGCGAAATCGTGGTCTCGGCCTTGCGCGAATGGATGGCCGAAATCGGCGCCCGTGCCCATGTCGCCGTGTCGAACATGGGTAAATGGAAAACCGCTGCGCAAATGCTCGCCCTGGTGATCCTGCTGGCCAACCCGTCGGACTTTTCGTTCTGGGTGCTTATCGGTTACGCCTTGCTGCTGATTGCGGCCGGCCTGACGTTGTGGTCCATGCTCCAGTATTTGCGTGCAGCCTGGCCTCATCTGCGCACCACCGTTGAAAAGAAATAAAACTTTTTTGAATCAAGAGGTTGACGGACTCTGAGATTTCTATAGAATGCGCATCACCAAGCGGGAATAGCTCAGTTGGTAGAGCACGACCTTGCCAAGGTCGGGGTCGCGAGTTCGAGTCTCGTTTCCCGCTCCAAGATTCAGAAAAAAGCCACTCAATGAGTGGCTTTTTTTTGTGCCTGAAATTTATGTTCCGCACTGGAGGCACAGGCTTCAGCACCTTCTATCATTCCGCTAGAAACTATGCACTCGGCTGCTGTAATAGCCTGTCACTTATGATGATCGCCATTGCAGCGGCGGTGGCTGCGCATGCTATTCCTACATGTATCAATGGTGACACAAAGTTGTACATTTAATTGACGCCATCATTTCGCCATCTTATCATCGCCGCCGATTAGTGGCTCGGTGCCATGATAGAGGGATCTTGAAATGTGGCGTTTGGAACGTCGGACCAGGCTAGCCCTGCTGTCCGCTTTTTTTTGCCTGAGCACAGGCGGATTGGCGCAAGCCGCTCCCCCGCAAAATGCCCCCGGCATCACCGATCTGATCCGCGACCGCCAGGACCGCCTGCTTGAAGAGCAGCAACGCCGCCTCGAAGAGCTCAAAGACCTGCCCGGGAAATCTGCAGCGCCCACAGCGCCGACCACGCCTGTTGACACGCGCTGCTTCCCGATCAAAACCATCGAACTTTCCGGCGCCGATGCCCTGTCCGAAGACGAGCGCGCCGAGCTGATCAAGCCCTACCTCGGCCAATGCCTGGGTGTGCCGCAGCTCAATGAAGTGCTCAAGGTCATCACCGACCGCTATCTCGCCAAGGGTCTGGTCACCAGTCGCGCCTACCTGCCGCAGCAGGATCTCTCCAGCGGCAATCTCAAGATCCAGGTAGTGGAAGGCAAGCTCGAAAGTTTAAAAGGCGCCGAGGGCAGTGGCATCACCGACCGTCAACTGGCAATGAGTTTTCCAGGCACACCGGGCGAGTTGCTCAACCTGCGGGAAATCGAGCAGATGGTGGACCAGTTAAACCGCCTGCCGTCGAACCAGGCGCAGATGGAACTGGCGCCGGGCAAAGCCGTGGGTGGCAGCGATGTGCTGGTCAAAAACACCCCGCAAAAACCTTGGCGTGTGGGGTTGTCACGGCATAACGGCGGCCAACGCAGTACAGGTGAGCAGCAGTGGGGCGCGAGCCTTGATTGGGATAACCCGCTGGGCCTGGCCGACCAATTGTCGTTGCGTGGTGGCCACGATGCAGTGAGCGATCACCAGAAAACCTCGCGCAACTCGGCGCTCAATTACAGCCTGCCGTTTGGCTGGTGGAACCTTACTTACAGCTACAGCGAAAGTGAATATCGGTCCCAGGCCGAGGCGAACAATTTCAAATTCAAGCAGACCGGGGATAGCCAGAATCATCAACTGCGCCTGGAGCGCGTGATTCACCGCGACGCCCTGAGCAAAACCTCCCTGAACACTGGTGTGGCTTACCTGCGCACCAACAATTTCATCGAAGACAGCAAGCTGGCCCTGAGCAGCAACCGCCTCAGCGAAGCCCAGTTCGGCATCAACCACGGTCGGCGCATCGGCAGTTCATTTCTCAACATTGACCTGGGCATGCAGGACGGCATCGGCGCCTTCGACGCCCAGTCCAATCGCCGCGCAGGCCCCGGCCAGCCGGATGCGCGCTACCGCAAATACACCGCCACGGTGAGCTACCTGTACCCGTTCAAACTGTGGGGCGAGTCGTTCAGCTTCAACAGTTTGATGACCGGCCAGCACAGTGAAGACGTGCTGTTCAGTCCGCAGCGCATGAGCCTCGGCGGGCAATCGTCGATCCGTGGCTACAAGGATCAAATGCTCGCCGGCGACAGCGGCGGCTACTGGCGCAACGACCTGCGCTGGAGCCGCCCGGTGACCTGGGCCTGGCTGCAACCGGTGCTGTCCGAATACGGCACCAGCCTCGGCTACGACCAGGGCGTGATCAGTCGCGACCGCTACAACGGCGAGCAGCACGGGCGCATGAGCAGCAACGCGGTGGAGCTGTTTGCCCGTGGCAAAAACGTCGCCGCCAGCGTGACCTTTGCCCACTCTTTGGAACGACCGGCCGCCATCACGGAACGTGAAGCGCCGATCTATTTCCGCCTGGATTTTTTCCTTTAAATTTTTTACCGCCTTCGGGCATCGAGACATGACATGGACGTTCGCCAGTACGCCTTTCTCGCGCGCCAGCCTTCTGCTGCCGTAAAAAGCCGTTCCCATTTCCTGGGGCTGCCTAAACGTGGGTTGGCGTTGATCCTGGCCAATGCCATGTTCTGGCAACCGCTGTTGGCCCAGGCCGAAGGCATTGTGGTGAATGCGCCGGGCACCACGCTCGGCCAGGCGGGCAATGGCGTGCCGATCGTCAACATTGCCGCGCCGAATGCCAATGGGCTGTCGCACAACCAGTTTCATGATTACAACGTTGGCGCCAATGGGGTCATCCTCAACAACGCCACCAGCCGCACACAGTCCACGCAGCTTGGCGGCATCATCGTCGGTAACCCGAATTTCAACGGTACCGCCGCCAATATCATTCTCAACGAAGTCAACGGTGGCACCCCCAGCCAATTGCGTGGCTACACCGAGGTGGTGGGGCAGTCGGCTCACGTCATCGTCGCCAACCCGTATGGCATCAGCTGCAATGGCTGCGGTTTTATCAACACGCCTCAAGCCACGCTGACCACCGGTAAAGCGGTGGTCGAGAACGGTCAGATCAGTCGTTATCAAGTTGATAAGGGTAGCGTCGCCATCGAAGGTGCGGGCTTGAATGCCAGCAACGTCGACCAGTTCGAAATCATCACCCGCGCCACCACGATTAATGCGCAGATTCAGGCGAAAAAACTCACCATCGTCGCTGGGCGTAACGACGTGGATGCACGCACCCTGAATGCCACGGCACGGGCGGCAGATGGCAGTGCGGTGCCAGACTTGGCGATTGACTCGTCGGCGTTGGGCGGCATGTATGTGGGCGCGGTGAAGCTGGTCGGCACCGAAGCGGGCGTCGGCGTGAAGCTGTCTGGCGACATGGTAGCCGGTGGTGATATCCAGATCGATGCTGCGGGCAATGTGGTCATGGGCCAGACCTCGGCCGGTACGGCGGTGGCGGTCAAGGCTGCCAGCCTGGAAGCCAAGGGCGCGGTCTACGCCGGTACTGACCTGTCGCTGAAAACCCAAGGCACGCTGACCAATCAGCAAACCCTGGCCGCCAAGGACAGCATCACGCTGGACGCCGCTGGGCGGTTGATCAATAACGGGATTATCGAGGCGGGCGTCAACGCCGATAACAGCCGTAATGCCCAGGGTGATGTGCGCTTAAAGGCACAAGCGATCGACAACACCGGCAAGACCGTCATTGCCAGTCGCGACCTCACCGTCAATGCCGGCGAGCTGGCCAACCAAGGCGGCACCTTGAGCGCGCAACGGGATGCCCAACTCACGGCAACACGCGTAGATAACCAAAATCAAGGCCGCATCCTCAGCGCGGGTAGCCTCGGGGTTACCGCCGACCAATTGCTGAACAGCCAAGGTGGCCTGGTCACCAGCACTGGCAACCTGACGGCGGGTATCGGGCAATTGATCAACCGCCAGGGCGAGTTGTCGAGCCAGACGCAGGTGACGCTGCAACTGGCGGCGCTGGATAACGTGGCGGGGCTGGTATCGGCCGGTCAGGCGTTGAGTCTCAACGCGTCAGGCCTGATCAACAACCAGGGCGGTCGGATCGCAGCGGCCCAGGCCGTTCAGGTCAGTGCGGGCGCCCTCGACAACAGCCAGAAGGGTTCGCTCACCAGCCAAGGCAGCCTGGGCCTGACCGCTGGTGCGGTGGACAACAGTGCCGCGGGCCAGATCACCAGCGCCCAACGCCTGACTGCCAATCTGCGCAGCCTCGATCAACACGACGGCGGCCGTTTTTACAGCAACACCGACTTGAGCCTGAACCTCAACCAGGGGCATCTGGATAACCGCAGCGGACTGATCAACGCGACAGGGCAATTGACCCTCGACAACCTCAACAGCGTGGATAATCGCCAGGGCGAAATTTCCAGTGCGCGGGCGTTTACCGTTGCGGCACGCACTGTCGATAACACGGCCGGCAAGTTGCTCAGTGATCAGGGGCTGACCCTACGGATTGTCGAGACCCTGAATAACAATGTGGGGCTGATTGCGGCCACCGGCTTGCAGATCGATGTTGCCAGCCTGAACAACGCCGGTGGTCGTCTCTCCAGCCGTGCGAACTTGAACCTTAACCTCAATCGCGGGCATCTGGACAACCAGGGCGGCGTGATCAGTGCCCCCGGCCAATTTCTGCTGAGCAACCTCAATACCGTCGATAACCGCAACGGGGAAGTCTCCAGCGCTACCGGTTTCACGCTGCAAGCTGACAGCCTGGATAACCGCAGCGGCAAGGTCGTGAGTGAGCAAGCGCTGACCCTGGCCGTCGACGCCACGCTGGCCAACCACAGCGGTGAAATCCTGGGCCGTGATGTGCGGCTCACGGCGGGTTCGCTGGACAACGCCCAAGGTCGGGTGCAGGGCGACAGTCTGCTGAAGATCAACAGTGGCACCCTGAGCAACCGCAATGGCACCCTGGCAAGCGGGCAGGCTCTGGAACTGAGCAGCGCCGACCTGAACAATCAGGGCGGTCAGCTAAGCGCCGGAGGCACCCTGCAACTGCGCGCCGGGCAAGTGGGTAACAGCGCGGGCGGGCGCATCAATGGCAAGACCCTCAGCGCCAACGTAACCGGCCTGGACCAGCACAACGACGGTCGGCTCTACAGTCAGGGCGACTTGAGCCTGGACCTCAATCGTGGCCATCTGAATAACCAGGGCGGGTTGATCAACGCACCGGGGTCGCTGCTGTTGAGTAACCTCAATAGCGTCGCCAACCAAGGCGGGGAAATCTCCAGCGCCCTGGGCTACAGCCTGCAAGCGGACAGCCTGGATAACACCCATGGCAAGGTCTTGAGCGAGCAAGCGCTGACACTGCGTATCGCCCATGCACTGGAAAACGCCAAGGGTCTGGTTTCGGCCACAAGCCTGGAGGCCCGTGCCGGTCGCTTCAGCAATCAGAGCGGCACGCTGAGTGCGCGCGATGGTTTGAACTTGAGCGTGGACGGCCTGCTGGACAACCGCAGCGGCAAGCTGGTGGCCAACGAACTTTCATTGACCGCTGGTGCACTGGACAACAGCAGCGGTCAGGCTCAAGGCGACCGCTCCCTGACCATTCGCAGCGGCGCCCTGATCAACCAGAACGGCACCCTGGCAGCGGGTAATACGTTTGCGCTCACTGCCGCGAATGTGGACAACACCGACGGCAAGCTCACCAGCAACGGTGCCTTGACCGCCGCAATCGCCGGGAACCTGCTCAATCAGGCCGGTGTGCTGGCTGCTACCGGCAATCTCAGCCTGAGCCTGGGCAGCCTCGACAACCAGCGCCAGGGACGAATCAGTAGCAAAGCCGACCTGACCCTGGCCGGCGGCGCCCTTGATAACCGCAACGGCAACCTCGGGGCGGTAGGCGTGTTGAAACTCAACGCGGCCACCCTGGATAACCGTCAGGGCAGCGTATACACGAACAATCATCTCGACCTGTTGCTGGGCGGTGGCCTGAACAACCAGCAAGGGACCTTGCGCGGTGACGTCAAACTGGACCTCAAGGCCGGCCAGGTAGACAACAGCGACGGTGGGCGTATCAGCAGTGGCCAGTCGCTGAACGCCAGCGTGACCGGGTTGGACCAGCACAATGACGGCCGGCTGTTCGGCCAGGGCGATGTCAGCCTCGACCTCAATCGCGGCCACCTGGACAACCAGGGCGGTGCGATCACCGCGCCGGGCCAATTGCTGCTGAGCAACCTCAACAGCGTCGCCAACCAAGGTGGCGAAATCTCCAGCAGCAAGGCGTTCATCCTGGCCGCCGAGACGCTGGATAACAGCAACGCCAAGGTCCTCAGTGAACAAGCACTGACTCTGCGCATCGTCCGCGCTCTGGATAACACCAAGGGCCTGGTGTCCGCCAAGGCGCTGGAACTGCGTGCCGGCAGCCTGAATAACCTGGGAGGCACACTCAGTGCCTCCGAAGGCGTAGTGTTGCAGGTCGATGATGCGCTGGATAACCGCAACGGTAAGCTGCTTGCGCGCACCGCCTCGGTCACTGTGGGTACCCTGGACAATCGCCAGGGCCTGCTCCAAGGTGATGCCACGCTGAACCTCAACAGCCTGGGCGCCGTGGATAACCGTCAGGGCACGTTGTTTGGTGCCCAAGCGTTCGACATCACCGCTGCGAGCCTGGATAACAGCGGCGGCAAGCTGACCAGTGATGGTCGGTTGACGGCACGTATTGCCGGGCAGTTGCTCAACCAGACCGGCCTGTTCACGGCTGTCGGCAACCTGCAACTGAGCGCCGCCAGCCTCGACAATAGCGCCAAGGGCAACCTCTACAGCCAGGCGGGCGTGAGCCTGGACCTGAACCACGGTCATCTGAACAACCAGGGCGGCTTGATCCATGCCCCGGGCGCGTTACTGCTGAACAACCTTGCCAGCGTGGATAACCAGGGCGGGGAAATCTCCAGCACCCAGGCGCTGACATTCACCGCCGACAGCCTGGATAACCGCGGCGGCAAGTTGCTCAGTGAGCAAGGGCTGGTGGTACGTATCGCCAAGGCCCTGGACAATACCAAGGGGCTGGTTTCTGCCACTGGGCTGGACCTGCGGGCCAATAGCCTGGTGAACGCCGACGGCGCGCTCAAAGTCCGCGATGGCCTGACGGCTCACGTCGACGCGACACTGGACAACCATCAGGGCGAAATCCTTGGCGCCAGCACCACTCTGAGCGGCGCGTCGCTGGATAACAGCCATGGCCTGGTCCAGGGCGACAAGCTGCTCACCCTCAATCATTCACAGGCGGTGTCCAACCGCAATGGCCGCCTGGTCACGGGCCAAGCCCTGAACCTGAGCGCCGCCAGCCTCGACAATACCCAGGGCAAACTCACCAGCGACGGCACGCTGAACGCCCTGATCAGCGGCCAACTGCTCAACCAGGCCGGACTGTTTGCCGCCAGCGCGCAACTGCAATTGACCGCCGCCAGCCTGGATAACCAGGCCAAGGGGCGTATCACCGGCAAGAGCGATCTGAACCTGACCGTCGGCCAATTCGACAACCGTGGCGGTAGCGTCACGGCGGTAGATCAGTTGCAGGCCAACGGCACTACCCTGGATAACCGCGACGGTGGCCTGCTCAACTCGGGCAAGGCCATGACCCTGGCGGTCGACGTGCTGGATAACCGCAGTGGCGAAGTCTCCAGCGTCACCGGCCTGACGCTCACCGGCAGTCAATTCGATAACAGCAACGGCGGGCGCCTGCTGGCCAATGGCGACATGCAACTGACCTTGCAGCGCCTGAACAACCAGCTCAAAGGCATCATTTCCGGGCAGCAATCGATCAACCTCAACACCGCGCAATTGGACAACAGCGGCCAGGGCAGCGTGTTCGCCAAGCGCGAGCTAGCCATGACCTTGAGTGATCAGTTGAACAACCAGCACGGCGCGCTACGCAGCGATGGCGGCCTGAACGTACACGCGGCCAGTCTCAACAATGACGGCGGGCGTATCAGCAGCGCCGCGCCGTGGGTATTGAGCACCGCCGGGGCGATCAGCAACCAGCAAGGCGAGCTGCTCAGTGCCGTTGCCTTGACCTTGAACAGTGCCAGCCTCGACAACCGTGGCGGGAAAATCATCGGTGACGGTGCGGTGCAGGTCATCACTGGCGACCTCAACAACCAGCAAAGCGGACGCCTCACCAGTGCCGATCGCCTTAACCTTGTGGCGGGGCAGGTGGACAACCGTGGAGACGGTCGCATCGCCAGTACCAAGACCCTCACGGCCAGCCTCACCGGCCTCGACCAGCGAGGCGGCGGCCAGTTGTACAGCACCAACGCCCTGACCCTGGACATGAACAAGGGCCATTTGAACAACGCTGGCGGCTTGATCAACGCGCCGGGCCCACTGGTGCTCAAGAACCTGTCGGACGTCGTCAACCAAGGCGGTGAGATTTCCAGCAAGCAAGCCTTCACCCTGGCGGCGCAAAGCCTGGATAACACCGGCGGCAAACTGCTGAGTGACCAGGCGCTGAGCCTCAAAATCGATCAGGCGTTGACCAACCTCAAAGGCCAGATTTCAGCGGCCGGGCTCACGGCCCAAGCGGCGAGCCTGGATAACGGCGATGGGGTGTTCAGCAGTTCGAAAGACCTTACCCTGACCTTGGCCGGTGACCTGCTGAACGCCGACGGTGAAGTCTCCAGTGCCGGCGCCAGCGTGGTCAACGCCATGACCTTGAACAACCGCAATGGCCAGGTCATGGGCGACGTCAGTCTCGACCTGGCGATTCAGGGCGCACTGAATAACCAGGCTGGCACCGTGGGTGCCGGCCAGCGCTTGCAAGTGACGGCCGCGAGCCTGGACAACAGCCAGGCCGGCAGCCTGGTCAGCGATGGCAGCCTGACGGCGAAGGTCGCCGGTTTGCTGGACAACCAGGCCAAAGGCAGTGTGTTGGCCAAGGGGTTGATCGATATCCAGGCCGGGAGCCTGGATAACCGTGGAGGGCGCCTGTCCGGGCAAAACCTGCTGACCGTGCGCGGTGACAGCCTGGACAACCGTTCTGGCGTGATCCGCGCCAATCAGGACTTGAACCTGCACCTCGGCCAGTTGGGCAACCGCGAGGGCGTGCTTAACAGCAAACGGGCCCTGGGCATTACGGGCCAGTCGCTGAACAACCAAGGCGGCTTGGTCAGCGCCGTAGGGCCGGTGCGTTTGACACTGGATACCGTCAATAACGGTAAAGGTCGTATCGCCAGCCAAGCGGATATGGACGCGACTGTCGGTGTCTTGAAGCAACAAGGTGGCGAGCTGGTTGCCCAAGGCAACCTGAACCTCACCGGCACTGCCCTCGATAACCGCGATGGCGGTCTGGTCGCGGCCACAAAAGCGCTGAAACTCAAGGTCGGCAGCGTCGATAACCGCGCCGGTGAAATTTCCAGCCAGGTAGACGCCGAACTCAGTGGCCAGCAACTGGACAACAGCGGCGGCAAGCTGCTGGCCGGGACTGCCCTGCAGTTGGCCGTGGCCCAGGTGATCAACCAAGCCAAAGGGCTGGTGTTCGCCCAGGATGCGCGCCTTGTCGGCACTCGCCTGGACAACGCCCAAGGCACCTTTGCCGGTCAGCACTCGCTGGCGATTCAACTGTCGGCGGGGCTGGACAACAGCCAAGGCAAGCTCAGCAGTGAAGGCACCTTGCAGTTGCTCGGCCAACGTCTCGACAACACCGCTGGCAGCGTTTCCAGCGCCGGCAAACTGGACATCACCAGCGCCAGTGAGCTGCTTAACCAGGGCGGCATCATCGAGACCGGCCAAACGCTCACCCTGACCAGCATCAGCCTCGACAACAGCCAGCAGGGCCTGCTCAAAAGCCAGGGTGCCGCGACCCTGAACACGGGCTTGTTCAACAACATGCTGGGCGGCCGTGTGATCAGTGCCGACAGCCTCGACCTCAAGGCCACCCAGCTCAACAACGGTGGCCGCATCGCCAGTGCGGGCAGCCTGAACGCCAGCCTCACCGGCCTCACCCAGCAGGGCGGCGAGCTGTTCAGTAATACGCAACTGAACGTGGACTTGAACAACGGTGATGTGAACAACGCAGGTTTGATCAACGCGCCGATCCTGGTGCTGAAAAACCTTGGCAACGTCAACAACCAGGGCGGCGAGATTTCCAGCCAGAACGCCTTTACCCTGGCCGCCCGTAACCTCGATAACAGCAACGGCAAACTGATCAGCAACCAGGCATTGACCCTGCGCGTCGACCAGGCCCTGGCCAACCTCAAAGGTCGTATCAGCGGCGCCAGCCTCAACAGCCGCAGTGCAAGCCTGGACAACACCGACGGCTTGATCAGCAGCCGTGGCGGCCTGGAAGTCAGCGCCAGCGACTTGATCGATAACCAGCGCGGCACCTTGATCGGCGATGGCGCCTTGTTGCTGACCACCGCGAACCTGGACAACCGTGGCGGCGAGATCGCCGGCAAGGCCGAACTGACCGTCAACGCAAACCGCCTCGACAACCAGAAAGGCCAGTTGATCGGCACGGAGACCCTGCACGTCAGCGGCGCCAGCCTGGATAACCGTGGCGGTCTGGTAGGCGCCACAAAAGCGCTGAAACTCGACGTGGGGGCCATCGACAACCGCGCCGGTGAACTGACCAGCAACGCTGACGTCAGCATCACCGGCCAGCGCCTGGATAACAGCGACAGTGGTCAGGTATTCGCGGCGCATGGCCTGAACCTGACTGTCGAGCAACTGCTCAACCGCAACGGCGGCCAACTGAGTGGCCAGCGTCTCATGCTGGTGGGCACCGGCCTGGATAACACGGGCGGCAAGATCCTCAGCCAACAACCGTTGCAGCTGGAGTTGGCGGGTGACTTGGACAACAGCCAGGGTCTGCTGAGCAGCGAAGGCACCCTCGGCATCAAGGCACGTAACCTCGATAACACCCAGGGCAGCCTCTCCAGCGCCCAGGGCATGAACCTCGGCGTCGCTGGCCAGTTGAACAACCAGAAAGGTGAACTGGTCACCGACGGCGCCTTGGTGCTGAGCAGCGCCAGTTTGGGCAACCAGCAAGGCAGCATCAGCGGCAAGGGGGCAGTGGCAGTCAACACTGGCGAGCTGAATAACCAGGGCGGGCGCCTCAATAGCGGCGACACCCTGAACCTGAGCGCTGGCCAGGTGAACAACGGCGGCAGTATAGGTAGCGCCAAGGCCCTCACCGCCAGCGTCACTGGCCTTGATCAGCAGGGCGGCAAGCTCTTCAGCAACAGCGATCTGAGCCTCGACCTGAACAGCGGGCAGTTGAACAACCAGGGTGGTTTGATCAACGCCACTGGCCCAATGGTCCTCAAGAACCTCACTGACGTCAGCAACCAGAATGGCGAAATCTCCAGCGTCCAAGCCTTTACCCTGGCCGCGCAAAGCCTGGACAACAGCAACGGCAAACTCCTGAGCAACCAGGGCCTGACCCTGCGTCTCAACCAGGCCCTGGCCAACGTCAAAGGCCTGATCGGTGCCGTCAGCCTCAACGCGCACGTCGGCTCCGTGGACAACCGGGGCGGCACCCTGACCAGTCGCGGCGACCTGCAACTGACCAGCGACGGCTTGCTCAACAACCAGGACCAGGGCTTGATCAGCGCTGCCCAGGCGTTGACGGTGCACAGTGCCAACCTGAATAACCAGAACGGCAGCCTGCTCGGCACAGCAGGCGTCGCCCTCAGCGCCATGGCCCTGGACAACAGCGCCGCCGGCCTGATCAACAGCCAGGGCCGCCTCAGCCTGAATGCCGCGAGCCTCAACACCGGCAACCGCGGTGAAGTCTCCGCCAAGGGCGCGATGGACCTGAGCCTGAGCGCGCTGACGGTGGCAGGCGGTCGCGTGGTGGGCGAAGAAGGCGTCACCCTGGACTTGAACAACAGCGACCTGGACAACCGCAACGGTCTGATCCTGGCCAAAGGCCCGCTGACCCTCAACCGTCTGCGCACCTTCAACAACCAGAACGGCGAGCTTTCCAGCCAGCAAAACCTGTCCCTGAACAGCGGGACCCTGGACAACAGCGGCGGCAAGTTGATCAGCAGCCAAGTGCTGACGCTCAACGCTACCAACCTGATCAACCAGAACGGTCTGGTCTCCGGCTGGCAGGGCCTGAGCGTAGGCGGTGGCCGCCTCGATAACCGTAACAACGGCACCGTGTCCAGCCGCAGTGGTGCGGTCGACGTACGCCTTTCCGGCGAGCTGCTCAATGGCGGTGCCGGTGCGCTGGTCAGCCAAGGCCGGTTGAACGTCAGTGCTGCCAGCCTCAACAACAGCGGCGGCATTCTTTCCAGTGGTGCGGGACAAAGTCTCATCGTCACTGGCGTGCTGAACAACGCCAGCGGTGGCCTGATCGACAGTGGCGCGGACCTCGACGTACAAGCCGCAACCCTGGACAACCAGGCAGGCACCGTCAATGCGCAACAAGCCTTGGCCGTCACCGGCACCGACCTGCACAACCAAGGCGGCACGCTCGCCAGCAATGGTCGCTTGACCCTCAACCTGCTGGGCACCCTCGACAACACCCGCGGCAAATTGGCCAGCGCCGGCCCGCTACTGTTACAGCGCGCGATGCAGGTCAACAACCAGGGCGGCCAGATGGCCAGCCAAAGCCTGCTGACCCTGCTAGCCGGTGGTATCGACAACCGTCAGGGCGGCACCATCGCCGCCAAGGATCGCGTGGCAATCACCAGCACCGGGGTCCTGCAAAACGACGTCGACGGCTTGATCTACAGCCAAGCTGGCGACCTGCAAGTGAAGGCTGTCGGCCTGAGTAACCGGGCGGGTGTGGTACAGGGCCAAAGTGGCCTGAACCTGGACATCAGCGGCGACCTCGATAACGAAGGCGGCAAGCTTCTGGCACAAACCGGTGACGTGACCGCCAAGGCCACCACCTTGAATAACCAAGACGGCACACTGGCCAGTCTCAAAGGCCTGCTGGACGCCAACGTTGGCGACAGGCTGCTCAATGGTTATGGCCAGAGCAACAAAGGTGGCGTGATTCAAGGCCAGCGTTTGAACCTGGTGGCCGGCAGCGTCGATAACCAGCACGGCCGTATCGCTGCACAAACCGGCGATGCGGTGGTCAACGCCAATTATTTCGCAAACGCCTATGGCGGCTTGTATGCCAAGGACCTGTTGCGGGTCGGCGGCGTGTGGCTGGATAACAGTTCCGGGCAAGTGGCGGCGAACCGCATTGACCTGGGCCTCAGCGGCCAACTCAGCAACCGTTCGGGGATTATCGAAAGCGACACCGTCCTGAACGTGCGTGCCAACAGCCTGGATAACCAGGGCGGTCAATTGCGTGCCATGGGCAACAGTGGCAAGACCGACTTCCAAGTGGGCGGCGTGTTTGATAACCGCAATGGCCGCCTGGAGGCGCGCAACAGCGACCTGACGGTGAATGCCGGTGGTTTCCAGAACCAGGGCGGCAGCCTGTTGCACAGCGGCACCGGGACCTTTGATATCGCCACCGCGAACCTCACCAATGCCGGTGGCAACGTGGTGACTCAAGGTGGCCTGACGTTGGCGGCGGACAGCTGGACCAACAGCAGCGTGATCCAGGCCGGGCGTCTGACGGTGAACGTCAATAACCTCAACCAGACCGAAACGGGCCAACTCCTGGCCTCGACGCATCTGGAAGGCAACGGTGGCAACTGGGCGAACAACGGCTCGATCAACAGTGACGGCAGCATGGCGCTGCATTTGGCCGGTGGTTACAGCGGTCGCGGCCGGCTCAGCAGCGTAGGGGACATGAGCCTCACCAGCGCCAGCCTGGACTTGAACGAGGGTGCTCGTATTGCCGGGCGCGCAACCACTCGGATCAGCAGCGCCGTGGTGAACAACCGCGGGCGGGTGAGCGCCATCGGTGACCTGACGATCGACGCCACCACCTTGAACAACTACGGCTCTCTAGGCGGCTCGGAAAAGGTTCGCCTGAACGCCACCCACCTGCTGAATGACAAAGGGCTGCTCTTCAGCGGCAGCGACATGACCTTGCGGGTCAATGATTTCAGCAACCGCTTTGGCGACGTCTACAGCCTCGGTGGCCTGGACATCGCACGGGATGACGCGGGGAACCGTAGCGCCTTGATCGAGAACGTCTCCGGTACCATGGAAAGCGCCGGCAACATGCGCTTGCTCACGGACAACCTGAGCAACCGTCGGGACCAATTCAGCACCGAGAAAAAAGTGGTCTCGGGCAACATCAGTATCTTCTCCAACGACAACTGCAAAGGCAAAGGCTGCGAGCTGTACTTCAACGCGGTCGAGAAGTCCGAGGACGTCATCACCGGCAGCTCCGCCACCGCGTTCATCAATGCCGGTGGAGACCTGACGGTTGGCAGCCAGACGTTCAATAACCTGTACAGCTCGGTCTCCGCTGCGGGCAACATCCTGGTCAACACCGATGTGCTGAATAACACCGGTGCAGCCGGGGGTGAAGAGCGCCACATGACATCGGGCTTCTACACCCGTAATCGTGGCTTCTATAGCACCTTCATCAACCGTATGGGCCAGTTCAACGACACCAATAACCCAGCCTCGGCCAACTATCGCCCGGGTGAAATGACCCTCGACAAGGTCATGGCCGGGATCGGTAACTTCTTCAATACCAGCAGTTATGTCGTACCGACCTCGGGCAGTGTCATTGCCCAGGCAGTCATCCAGGCCGCCGGTTCGGTCACGGTCAATGCGACCCGTAAAATCGACAACAGCGTCATTCGCGCGTATGCCACGGACATTAAGATCCCGGCGCAAAACCACAACACCAACTCCGATGTATTCGCCTCGACCGTCAAGCCGGTGATCACCTCGCAACTGCCACCCGACCTGGCCCAGCGTCAGGTCAACCCGGTGACATTGCCAGGCTTCAGCTTGCCCACCGGGCAAAACGGTTTGTTCCGCTTGAGCGGGCAGGGCGCCAGTGACGGCCAGGCCGCCCAAGGCACTGCCGGCCCTCAGAGCTGGACCCTGGGTGGAACCAGTGTCGGTCTGGCGCAACGCCAACAAAACCTGCCTGGCACCCAAGGGCGCCAGATCCAGTTGGAAGACGTCACGCAACTGTCCGCCAGTGCCCGCCAGGTTTCGGTGGCTGCGCGTGAGGCCAGTGGGATTGGTGCCAGCGCCACGGCGATCAACATTGCCGGCGTCGGCAATGCAGACACTGGCACCTGGCAAGCGGGGCATACCCGCGTGGGTGACATCACCCGTGTCGATGGGATCGGCATCCAGAACCCGGCAGGTGGTACCCAGCCCACGGTCGAAGTATCGCGGCCGAACCTTGACCTGCCCGGACTGACTCCCGCCGAGCGTGACGCACACATCGTGGTCACCGCGCCTACTGGCGCAGGCACTGCTCAGCCGGATCTGAAGGTGCCGAGCCTGACCACCGCGGACCGTGACGTCAAAGTCAACGCCAACCAGCCGCAGACCACTCGTCCCGATTTGACCGTGCCAAACCTGGCCACGGCAGAGCGCGACGTCATCGCCACCGGCAGCCAGGCCGCGACACCTCGTCCTGACATCCAGCCCTTGGTGCTGACGCCAACACCCGGCGCTGTCAACCCGGCCCCTTCGGTTACCCAGCCGATTGCCGCTGTCGAACCGTCGACCCCGGTAGCGAGCCAGACCCTTCACCGCGTGCAAGGCGTGCCGACCAGCAGCGCCGTCTCGCAACCCCACAAATACCTGATCGAAACCAACCCGGTGCTCACCGAGCTCAAGCAGTTCATGAGTTCGGACTACCTGCTGGCGGGCCTTGGTTACAACCCCGACGAAAGCGCCAAGCGCCTGGGCGACGGCCTGTATGAACAGCGCCTGATCCAGCAGGCGGTGGTCGAGCGCACCGGCCAGCGCTTCATCGACGGCCAGAACACCAACGAAAAACTGTTCAAGTACCTGATGGACAATGCCCTGGCCAGCCGGCAACAGCTCAACCTAGCCGTGGGCGTCACCTTGACCTCGCAACAGGTCGCCGCGCTGACCCATGACATCGTCTGGCTGGAAGAGCATGAGGTGAATGGTGAGAAAGTCCTGGTGCCGGTGCTGTACCTGGCCCAGGCCGACAATCGCCTGGCACCGAATGGTGCGTTGATCGCCGGTAACGACCTGAACCTGATCGCCGGGGAAAACCTGCTCAACGCCGGCACCCTACGCGCCACCAACAACCTGTCGGCGAAGGCCGGCTACGACCTGACCAACAGCGGCCTGATCGAAGCCGGCAACCGCCTGGACCTGCTGGCCGGCAACAACATCATCAACAAATCCAGCGGCATCATCCACGGTCGCGACGTCACCCTGACGGCCATCAAGGGCGACGTGATCAACGAACGCACCGTGACCACTATCGATAACAGCACCGGCAAGTCGTTGACCCGTGACTTCGCCGACAGTGCCGCGCGCATCGAAGCGGCCAACGACATGAGCCTCAAGGCCGGACGCGACGTCAGCAACATCGGCGGTGTGCTCAAAAGCGGGCGAGACACCACCATCGCCGCTGGGCGTGACGTACACATCGACTCGGCGGAGCAGCGTACCAACATCGATGTGGGCAAGTTCCTGCGTTCGCAAACCACCACGCAAAACGGCTCCAGCGTCGAAGCCGGGCGTGACCTGAATGTGGCGGCCGGCCGCGACTTCACCGCCATCGCCAGCCTGATCGACGCCAAGCGCGACCTCTCCATCTCGGCTACCGAGAACCTGAGCGTGTCGTCGGCAGCCGATGAAGAGCACTCCACCAGCAAGACCCGCACCGTCAAACGCCAGGAAGACCACGTTAGCCAAGTGTCCTCAGTGCTCAACGCTGGCGGCGACGTCACCCTCAGCGCCGGCAAAGACCTGGCCATGATCGCCAGCCGCATCAGCGCCGGGGACGACGCTTACCTGGTGGCGGGTGATCGCCTTGGCTTGCTGGCGGCGGAAGACAGTGATTACTCGCTGTATGACATGAAGAAGAAGGGGAGCTGGGGCAGCAAGAAGACCCAGCGTGATGAAGTGACCAAGGTTGTCAATGTCGGGAGCGAGATCAAGACGGGGGGGGATCTCACACTTAAGAGTGGCAGTGATCAGCTGTATCAGGCTGCCAAACTCGACAGCGGTGAGGATATCGCGATTGTCAGTGGTGGGGCGGTGACGTTTGAGGGAGTGAAAGACCTCGATCAGGAAAGCCATGCTAAGAGCAAAAGCAGTCTTGCTTGGAACAGCATGAGTGGTAAGGGCAATACCGATGAAACCCTTCGACAGACCCAGATGATTGCCAAGGGTGACATCGCCATCAAGGCTGTTGATGGTCTGCATATTGATGTCAAACAGGTCAATCAGCAGACCGTTAGCCAGGCAATTGATGCGATGGTTAAGGCCGATCCGCAGATGGCATGGTTGAAGGAAGCCGAAAAGCGTGGCGATGTTGATTGGAAGCTGATCAAGGAAACGCACGACTCATATAAGTACAGCAGCTCCAGCCTTGGGCAGGGGGCGATGCTGGCGATCATTATCATTGTCACCGTATTGACCGCAGGTGCTGCAAGCGCCGGGGTTGGCTCGCTCGCAGGTGCAACGGCTGGATCTGGTTCCGCGATGGCGGCGGGAACTGCTGCTACCGCAGCAACAGCAGCGACGGCAACAACGGCGGCTACTGCCGCAACTGCTGCAACTGCTGCGGGTTGGGCCAACGTCGCCATTACTTCAGTTATCACTTCTGCGGCTAGTGGGGCAGCGATAAGCACAATCAACAACAAAGGAAACCTGGGTGCTGTTCTGAAGGATGTGACATCCACCGACAGCTTGAAAGGATATGTGGTCGCAGGTGTCAGTGGTGGCATGGGCGGTTTTGATCTCAATATGGGCTCACGACTCGCTGTGAGTGCAGCGCTTAAAACCGTATCGAGCGGTGGGAATTTCGTTGACAACCTTGGGCAAGCGGCAATTGGTTTGGCATCTGACGCTCTCACCGGCGCCATTTATGACAAGGTTGGTGATCGCCTGCTTGGCACCGGCTTGCCTACTAAGGTTGCTGTTCATGCCATTGTTGGTGGGCTGATTGGCGAAGCAGCAGGAGGTGATTTCGCGACATCAGCGCTGGCTGCGGGTGCGAACAAGGCGTTGATTGAGCAATATGGTGACGTGATTTTCCCTGGCATCGCCCACGATCAAGTTTTGGCAATGACTTCTCAGTTGTTGGGCATGACTGTTGCGGCGGTAGCAGGGGGAAATGAAAAGGATCAAAACGTTGCAGGCTGGGTTGCGCAACAAGCGACAGTATTCAACCACCTTGGACACCAAGAGGTAGAGGCTTTAATCAAGGAGGCAAGAACTTGTACTGAGAATAACAACTGCGATGAAGTGAGGGATAAGTTTGCATCCTTGAGCGATGCCAATGACAAGGCATTAAAAGCATTTTGTGAACGCAGCCCCAAGGATTGCTTTGCGGCATCACAAGAGTACGTAGCGAACTACAGCAAGACCCACGAACTCATCTCTCAAGCCCGCGTCGACACCACCATCCCGGATGATATGAAACGGGTGCTCACCGTGGTTCAGCTGACCAATATGACGGCCCAGCTTCAGATTGTGGAGGCTGGGATTGCGTCTGGGGTGGTGCAGGCAGCGGGTGATTTTGCGGCAGGGTTGGGTTTCAATATTGAGCCTGATAAGGTAAGCGACGTTGCTAAGTGGGCTGCGATTGTATTTGGAGCGGGCAAGGCTGGTGTAAAGGGAACTACTAACGCTCCCAATATGCCCAGATTCATTGCGGACTCTGCCGGTAACACTATTGATTTAGATTATACCAAGGGGCTTAGGGAAACGAATGTGACGGTCACGGGAGCGCGTGGTGGTGTTCAGTATCCGTTGCAAGGGCAAACACCCAATTCTTACGCCAATCTTGGAAATGGGCATGTTGTAGTCTATGGTCCTGAGGGGCGTGCACTATATGATGTGTCTAGTTCTCGGATTAAGGTGGTCGAGTGGAACCAGGCACCTAATGGAGCATACTTCCCCAAGAAGGGAAATGACACAAAAGCCTTTGAGGGAAATGTTCCTCAGTCGGTTCTTGACAGTTTAGGGTTGAAATGATGAAAAGTTATCAAGGTAGTATTTCTAAGGAGTCGTTGAATCTGTTTGTTTCGGATATTGGCTCTGGAGAGTTTTTTTCATATGTAGGGCACTTGGTTTCATTGGAGCAAGCAATTTCTGTTCTAGGTTTGCTTTCTCCCGATTTTATTGAGTTTGATGGCCATGTTTTCTGGCTGCCTAATGCTCAACAATACGAGCCGCAAAAAGATTATTTGAAGGGGCTGGTAGAGACTGAAGCTGGTTTGTTGGAGAAAAGTGCATTACGAAGAGACGTTGAGCGGTACAGAAATATTTTTTCAATAAATCAGTTTTTTTCAAAATGGGAAGATGCACCAAACCGACCCGTATTTAAGGTTGGTCTGTCGGAAGAGGATTATCGACTTTGTCATTTATTTGCCGAACAGATCATTAGATATTGGAAGCTCGCGTTATCAGACTGCTTTCCAAGGAAGGTATTTCAGTTTGAGGTTTCTGATGATCTTCTCGATGAATATGGGGTTTGCCTTACATTCTGGCAGCTTTAGTTGTAATCTTCGAGTTCGGAAAAAGTGGGCAGATTTATTAGGTTTGAGATAAGCGGTAAAAAGTGTTGGGGGTAGTGTTGATGCTGGAAGTGAGATGGATTTATTTTTTATAATCTTGTCAAAATGGATGTATTGATTTTTGCTCGAAATAAATTTGTCCACTTTTTCTAGGTATGCAGCATGAATGATAAACAGATATATGAATTAGCCATTGATGACCTTGCTCGTTTTGGTGTTTGGTACTTTCCTATGGATGAGTCTGCGGAAGATGAGCTAACAGTCCGTCCTCTCCTTGATAAGGAAACTTGTACTGACGCTCAAATAATCGTTCGCGCTAGTTTGTTGGGGGGGGATGGTTCTAGTTACTTAGGCTATCTGTACTGGGATGGTGATGGGGAAGTTGAGTACCTAAAACCTGTCATTCTTCTTGAGGATGGCTCCTTTGTTACATTTTGGAATGGAATGGTTGAGCCTTCTTGGGCCGACTACTCTGCAAGAGCTCAAGAACTAAGGGGCGGACTTCCTTTGTCATATGTTTCAGAGCCTCTTCTCGAGCTGCCTAAAATTTCAGGAAGGCTTGAGGGACTATATTATTTAGAAGGGGATCACATTTCATGTGTAAGTTGATGATTTAAAAAGAGAAAATTGGCAGTTTTATTTAAGTTGATTGTGAAAAAGTCCTGGTCCTGGTGCCGTACCTGGCCCAGGCCGACAATCACCCGACGCACCACCAACAACCTGCCGCTCCCAAGTCGAAGCACCATGAAAGTCCCTTCTTCAATCAGCGAATGAATTTGACATACACAAGCTCGGAATCATCTTCATCCAGGTTTTCGATCCTCCCACTTGGCACAAACCCCGCCTTGGCAAGCATCGCCTGCGAAGCCATGTTGGACACATTGGTCGAAGCAAACAGCTTGGCTGTTCTACACGCCGCTTCGGCCGCTGCCAGCAGACGCAGCGCGATGCCCTGACGCTGGTGTTTCGCTGATACCACTACCAACGCGACAAAGCCTTGATTGAAAAAGTCATGGGTGAGGACCAGGTAACCCGCGCACTGTCCCGCTTCTGTGGCTACCAGGCACTGCTGGCGAATCACGGCGTCATTGATGAAGACGCGACGACTGGGGTGGGCCGTTGCGTAGCTGTCGAGTTCGATCAGTGCATGCACATCGTCGGGTGTGGCCTGGCGGATGAGTCCGTTCGTGTTCATTGGGTGGCTTTGTCTTTGGTCATCTGAGGCATTCCCAGCACTCGATTCAATTTGGCACCAGTCTAAGGCATAGCGCTTTCTACGAAACCCGGGGCGATTCACATCGAGCTACGGTTTTTAACAACTCTTCACTTTTAGCGTGTGGATGTTCCAAAAAACAAAGTGCTAATTTGCGCATTTTTCGGGGCGATGGAACGGTGTGAACATGTTGAAGGAAGTGGCCGTAAAACGGCCGTGCTCATTTATTTTCATCATGGCTTTTATTGCGTTGGCGGTACTGCAATACAAACCTGCGGTACTCAATTACACCACGCGCTTTGTCGACTTTGCCCAGAACATGCTCCAGCATGGGGTGACGCTGTTTCCCATCGCTGATGACCTGCAGCCTTATCCCGATTATACGGTGATGAATACAATCATCGTTTATCTGGTGTCCCTGCCATTTGGCCGTATTTCCATCCTCTCGATGGGTTTCCCTTTTTGCGTCGCCGCCGCCTTGATGCTGGTGTTCATTTATAAGCTAGGTGCGTTGCATGACAAAAAATGGGGCGCGTATGGCGTCGTATTCGCGTTGTTCACCTGGTCATTCCTGGACGGCGTAAATTCCCTGGCGCTGGATGTCTACCCTGCGCTGTTTACGGTAATGTGCTTTTATCTGGCCTATGCGGGAGAAGTGCACAAACAACGTTTCCGCTTGGTGCTTGTATTGGCGGGGCTCGCCCTCGGTTTTGCATTTCGTGGACCGATTGGCCTGATTGGCCCCGCCAGTGTCGTTGCCTCTTACTATCTGTTGAGTCGGCAGTGGCGCATGTTGGTGGTGTTCAGCTTGCTGGCGGGGCTGGTCCTGGCTACCGGTGTTGCCGTGCTGGCATGGGCTGCCTACTTGCAGGGTGGCGAGGCTTTTCTACACGAGGTATTGGTGATGCAAGGGCTGGGGCGGTTTGGCAGTGACCATGCACCCCGGTATTACTTTTACTTCTCGGCAGGTTTGCTGACCTATGGTGTAACGGCTTTCATTGCGGTGAGCGTTATCCTCAGGAAGGGCAAGCACTTCTTTGAGAGTACGCCTCATCCGGCCACGAGCATGCTCCTGTATCTCACTGGATGGCTCGTTGTCGTGATCGTACTGTTCACGATCCCGAGTTCGAAGAAGGCGCGTTACATACTTTCAATCACGCCGGCTATTTCGTTGTTGGCGGCCTACATTTTCGTAGATCGCAGCCAACTCTTCGCCAGAACCAGAGAAAGGTTGCTGAAGTTTTGCTTGAACCTGCCCGTTGTAGGCTTGGGGATGCTGCTGTTTGCCTTTGTTCATGGTCTTTATGCCGAGACGCCACTTCAGCCGAATTATCTAGGTGTGTTCACCGGCTTGATGGCTTTGGTTGCGATACGGCCTTGGATGGAGTCACGTCTCTGCACGCACCGACATCGTGAGTTCACGATCTGTGTTTTCGGGGCTATCGCCTTCCTGACCCTGGATATGTTTTTCTTCAACCCGATTACTTACCACCTGGAGCTGGCCGCCGAGCCCACACCCAAGTTCCTGCCTTATTGGTTCTGGTGAGGCGTTACTCCATGTCGATATCAGGCATCGAGGCGCCGTTATGAGGCTATTTTCGCGGCTTCCATGCCGCGTACTGTGACCTGTCATTAGGAAATGATGATCGCCTGACCCATGAGTCAGTACGTCTCAATGCCGATCACAGAGAACAAGAAAAACAATGAATAGCCTGAGTTCAAAGGATTCGAACAGCCAGTTGGCGCAGGGCTTCAAGCCTCGTCATGTGACCATGCTCTCCATCGCCGGCATTATCGGCGCGGGGTTGTTTGTCGGTTCGGGGCATGCGATTGCAGCGGCGGGGCCTGCGGTGATGCTGGCCTACCTGTTTTCCGGGCTGCTGGTGGTGCTGGTCATGCGCATGCTGGGGGAGATGGCGGTGGCCAACCCGGACACCGGGTCGTTTTCAACCTACGCCGACCAGGCCATCGGGCGCTGGGCCGGGTTCACCATCGGTTGGTTGTACTGGTGGTTCTGGGTATTGGTGATTCCCATCGAGGCCCTGGCCGCCGGGCATATCCTGAACCAGTGGTTCCCACAGATCGACGCTTGGCTGTATGCCTTGCTGTCGATCTTTTTGTTGGTGGTCACCAATTTGTTCAGTGTCTCCAAGTACGGAGAATTCGAGTTCTGGTTCGCCATGGCCAAGGTCGTCGCGATCATCGGTTTTATCGGCGTGGGGTTCGCCGTGTTGATGGGGTGGGTTCCCGAGCGTGAGGCCAGCGGGTTGAGCACGCTGATGGCGCAGCACGGCGGTTTTGCGCCGAATGGTTTGTCGGCGGTGGTCGGCGCTTTCATCACCATCATGTTCAGTTTTATCGGCACGGAAGCGGTCACCATCGCGGCGGCCGAATCCAGCAACCCGGCACAGAATATCGCCCGGGCCACGCGTTCGGTGATGTGGCGTATCGGTGTGTTCTACCTGTTGTCGATCTTCGTGGTCATTTCCGTGGTGCCGTGGAATGACCCGTTGCTGGCGTCGGTCGGCTCCTATCAGCGAGCCCTGGAGTTGATGAACATCCCCCATGCCAAGCTGATGGTGGATATGGTGGTGTTGATCGCCGTGGCCAGTTGCATGAATTCGTCGATCTACATTGCGTCGCGCATGCTGTTTTCCCTGGGCAAGCGCGGAGATGCGCCTGCCCTGATGAAAAAGACTTCGACGGCCAGTGTGCCCAGGGCGGCGGTGATCGCCAGTACGATCCTGGGGGCAGGGGTGACCTTGTTCAGCTACTTCATGCCGGCCGGGCTGTTCCAGTTTCTGCTCGCCAGTTCAGGCGCGATTGCGTTGCTGGTGTACCTGGTTATCGCCGTCTCACAGCTGCGCATGCGCAAGGTGCTGCGCCGCCGTAATGTCACGCTGACGTTTGAGATGTGGCTGTTCCCTTGGCTGACCTGGCTGGTCATCGCGTTTATCTGCGCCGCGCTGGCGACGATGATAGCGACCCCCGAACATCGTTTCGAAGTGTCGTCGACCATTGGCTTGGCCCTGATGGTTGCCTTGGTCGGGCTGATCACGGCCAAGCACCCCGAGCCGACGCGAGTGCCTGCTCCCTCACGGCCCTGAATGCCCGACCGGCATTGTGTCAGCCCTGGGGCTGCACAAAATCTTCCTCGAAGTGTTCGTGCTCGCCGCGTGTTTCACCCTGGCGGCGTAGCACTTCCATTTGGCGCAGTTCCACGCGGCGGATTTTGCCGGAAATGGTCTTGGGCAGTTCGCTGACGAACTCGATCCGCCGCACCCGTTTATAGGGCGCCAATTGCTCACGGGCGAAGGCCAGGATGTGCTGGGCCAGTTCGGCGTCGCCGGCGGCATCATGGGCCAGGATCAGGAACGCCTTGGGGACGGCCAGGCGCAAAGGGTCGGGGCTCGGTACCACGGCGACTTCCATTACCGCTGGGTGTTCGATCAATGCGCTTTCCAACTCGAACGGGCTGATGCGGTAGTCGGAGGCTTTGAACACATCGTCGGCGCGCCCCACAAAGGTGATGTAACCGTCGGCGTCGATCTGTGCGGTGTCGCCGGTGCGGTAGTAGCCGTCGCGCATCACTTCTGCGGTTTTCTCCGGGCTGTCTTCGTAGCACAGCATCAAGCCGAGCGGGCGGACCGTCAGGGGCAGGGCGACTTCTCCCTCGGTGCCGGGCTGGCCGTCAGGATCAAGCAACGCCACCTGGTAACCCGGCAACGGGCGCCCCATGGACCCTGGCTTGAGTACCTGGCCCGGCGTATTGCCCACCAGGGCGGTGGTTTCCGATTGGCCGAAACCATCACGCAGCGGCAAGCCCCACGCCTGTTGGATCTGTTCGATGATCTCCGGGTTCAGCGGCTCACCGGCGCCCACCAGTTCGCGCAGGTTCAGGCGCGGTTGGTAGCTGGCCAGGTCTTCCTGGATCAGCATGCGCCATACCGTGGGCGGCGCGCATAAGCTGGTGACGCCGTAGCGTTCCAGCGCGCGGAGCAGGGCCGGCGCGCTGAACCGTGCGACGTTATGGATAAAGATGCACGCCCCGGCATTCCACGGTGCGAAGAGGCAGCTCCAGGCATGTTTGGCCCAGCCAGGTGACGAGATATTCAGGTGCAGGTCGCCCGGTTGCAGGCCGATCCAGTACATGGTGGACAGATGGCCCACCGGATAACTCTGGTGACTGTGCAGCACCATTTTCGGTTTTGAGGTGGTGCCTGAGGTGAAGTACAGCAGCATCGGGTCAGTGGCTCGGGTTTGGCCTTCGGCCTCGAACGCCTCGGGGTATTCGAAAGCCGCACTGTGCGCGACCCAACCTGAAGGCGGCGAGCCCACGCAGATACGGCTGCAGCCGTCAGCCAGCCCCGCGAACTTGCCGATGTGGGCTTCGCCGACCACCAGGTGGCGAACCTGCCCACGCTCGATACGGTCACGCAAGTCATCGGGGTTCAGCAGCGCAGTGGCGGGGATGACCACGGCGCCGAGCTTGAAGGCGGCGAGCATGGTTTCCCACAGCGCCACATCGTTGCCGAGCATCAATAGGATGCGCTCACCACGACGCACCCCAAGGGCGCGCAAGTGGTTGGCGACTTGATTGGACCGTACCGCCAGTTGCGCAAAGCTGTAGCGCTGCTCGCTGCCGTCTTCTTCGACGATCCACAACGCATTGGCCGAATTGCCCTCGGCCATGGCATCGAAGTAATCCAAGGCCCAGTTGAATACGTCCAGCTGTGGCCAGCGGAAATCCCGGGCAGCGGTAGCGTAGTCAGTGCGGTGAGCGAGTAGAAAGTCCCGAGCGGCCAGGAAGGGCTGGGTCATGGTGGCTGTCCTTAATTATTGTTGTGGGGACTGGCCTCGGCTGAACCGAGAGGCTGGACCGAGTATAGGCACGCATAAATCAGAGCAGAACGCTCAAAAACACCACTGCGTTGTGCAAAAAAGTCATGGGTGGCGACAGCACCGAGGTGTGATTGACGATTAATACATAAAAGTCCAATATGGAATTATAAGTACAAAAAAGTTGCTTCACTTCGTTCTTCACTCTTGCCAAACCAACAACAACTTGCGAGAACACGACCATGAAGAAACGCTCCCTCGTCGCAGCCCTGGCCTTGGGCCTGATCGCTTCCAGCCACCTGCTGGCCGCCGAGAAAACCCTGCGCATCGGCATTGAAGCGGCTTATCCGCCGTTCGCCTCCAAAACCGAGGAGGGCAAGATCGTCGGGTTCGACTACGACATCGGCAACGCGTTGTGCGCGCAGATGAAAGCCAAATGCGTGTGGGTGGACGGTGAGTTTGACGGTCTGATTCCTTCCCTCAAGGTGAAGAAAATCGACATGGCCTTGTCGTCCATGACCATCAATGATGACCGCAAGAAGTCGGTGGACTTCACCCACAAGTATTACTTCACCTCGTCGCGCCTAGTGATGAAAGACGGCGCAGTGGTGGACGACCAGTACGCCAGCCTCAAGGGCAAGACCGTCGGCGTACAACGCGCCACCACCACCGACCGCTACGCCACCGAGGTGTTCGAGCCCAAGGGTATCAACGTCAAGCGCTACAGCAATAACGAAGAGATCTACATGGACTTGGCCGCAGGGCGCCTGGATGCGATCTTCGCCGACACCATCCCCCTCAACGACTTCCTGTCGATGCCGCGCGGCAAGGGCTACGCATTTGTCGGCCCGGAACTCAAAGACCCGAAATACGTGGGCGAGGGTGCCGGGATCGCGGTGCGCAAGGGCAACACGGCGTTGGTCAGCGAGCTGAACGCCGCCATTGACGGCATCCGCGCGAATGGCGAGTACCAGAAGATCTCGCAGCAGTACTTCAAGTCCGACATCTACGGCGACTGAATACAGGCCTGAAAACGGCATAGATCGATGTGGGAGCTGTCGAGCCCTAGCGAGGCTGCGATACAGGCGCTGCGGTGTAGCAGGTGGACCGAGGTGATCCTATCGCAGCCTCGCTAAGGCTCGACAGCTCCCACAGTTATTCGTGGGGGCCGTCAGCTCTTCAATTCTTTCAGGCGCCATGGCCCGGACATTTAAGTACAGGCCTGATAACGGCATAGATCGATGTGGGAGCTGTCGAGCCCTGGCGAGGCTGCGATGCAGGCGCTGCGGTGTAGCAGGTGGACCGAGGTGATCCTATCGCAGCCTCGCTAGGGCTCGACAGCTTCCACAGTTATTCGGGGTGTCTCGTCAGCCCTTCAATTCTTTGAGGTGCTTGTAGACCGTCGCCCGCCCCATGCCCAGCACATTGGCCACATAGTTCGAGGCGCTCTTGCCTTTGAACGCGCCTTCGGCGTGCAGGGCCAGTACCAGTTCGCGTTTGTGGTCGCGGGTCAGCAGGTTCAGGCTCAGTTGGCGCTCGCGCATCCAGGCGTGCAGGAACGTGTTGATGCGTTCCTGCCAGTCATCGCGAAACAGCGAGTCTGGCTGGGGAATCAGTTTGCTCGGCGACAGGAACAGGTCCAGCGCTGCCTTGGCGTTTTCGAACAGTGAAATATTCAGGTTGATGCACAGTACCGCGAGGCGACGGCCTTTATGGTCGTGCAACACGGTGCTCAGGCTGCGAATCTTCTGGCCGTCCCAATTGAGCTTTTCGTAGGGGCCGATATTCACGTCGCTGACGTCGCCGATGTCGCGCTTCGACAGGTTGTTGGCGATGTAGTCGACGGTCTGCGTGCGCAAGTCATGCAGCACCACTTCCGCGTGGGGAAAGAACAGCGTGGCGATTGCGTCGGCAATCGCACGGAAGTTCTGCATGACCTTGTCGTGTTCAGCGGTGTTCATCAATGGGGCTCCAGGCGGACGGGGGAGAGCATACCAGCGTCCAGGCCGAATCGCGTCAGCGGCTCGGGCAGTGGCGCGCCGCGTACCAGGGCGGCGCTGGCCTGGCCCATGGCGGGTGAGGTCTGGATACCATAGCCGCCTTGCGCCGCCACCCAGAACAGCCCGGGCACCTGGGCATCAAAGCCCGACAGCAAATCACCATCATGCACAAAGCTGCGCAGGCCGGCCCAGGTTCGGGTCGGGCGGCGGATGCTCAGGGTGGTGGCTTCTTCGATCTGGTAGATACCCATGGCGATGTCCAGTTCTTCGGGTTGCACATCCTGGGGTTCCACCGGGTCGGCGTTGGCCGGTGAACCAAGGAACATGCCGGCATCGGGCTTGATGTAGAACGCTTCGTCCAGGGCCACCAGCATCGGCCAGGCATGGCTGTCGACGCCCTCGGGCCCGGCGAAGATAAACGCCGATCGGCGCTTGGGTTGCAGACCGATGGACGCAGCGCCCGCCAGCCCGCCGATATGATCGGCCCAGGCCCCGGCAGCGTTGATGATAATCGGCGCGGTGAAGGTCGCGTCCTCGGTGCGCACCTGCCACAGGCCGTCGGCATCGCGGTTCAGGCCCAGGACGTGGCTGTCGGTACGGACTTCGCCCTGGTTGCGACGGATGCCACGCAAATAGCCTTGGTGCAGGGCGTCGGTGTCGATGTCGCTGGCGGTCGGGTCGTAGATAGCACCGTGGACTTTGTCACGACGCAGGATGGGCAAGCGTGCGCAGGCCTCGTCGGCATTCAGTTGTTCGACTTGCGGCACCGTGGCTTTGGCGCTGAGGTATTGGGCGTTCAGTTCGGCGGGGTCGTTGTTGAAGTCGACGGTCAGCTCGCCCCGTGGCGTGAGCAACGGGTGCTCGCAGAAACCCGCTGGCGGGTTGTCGAAGAACTCACGGCTGGCCAGGGTCAGCGCACGCACCTGCGACGTGCCATAGGCTGCGGTATAGAGCGCCGCCGAACGCCCGGTGGAGTGATAGCCCGGGTGGCTTTCCCGTTCCAGCACCAGCACTTTGCCGTGCTGCGACAGCCAGAAACCCGTGGACGCACCGGCAATGCCGCCGCCGATGATGATGAAGTCTGCATGGCTCATGAACATCTCCTTGAAAGGGATTCAGCGCTGGATCTGGTAAAGCGCGTTGGCCAGTGCCACGTCTTCCAGTCCCAGCCCGATGGAGCGGAAAAATACGTGGCGGTCGTAGTCCGGGCGCTGTGCCATGTCACTGAGCAACTCGGGCAG
The DNA here is from genome assembly GCF_059421065.1 of Pseudomonas sp. GW821-FHT03A09. Lineage (NCBI taxonomy): Bacteria > Pseudomonadati > Pseudomonadota > Gammaproteobacteria > Pseudomonadales > Pseudomonadaceae > Pseudomonas > Pseudomonas sp. GW821-FHT03A09. The sequence goes on from NZ_JBWKUX010000012.1 coordinate 86,089, forward strand.
GTCGCCGACCACGGCGCGTTTATCCCAACCGTGCTGCTCGGCGGCCATCAGCATTTCGCCGGCCGCGCCCGGCGTGGTCTGACGATAGTCGCAGAACACATGCATGGCGTTGAGGCAATGGGGCGGTACTTCGTGGGCACGGGGGGCGTTGGTGCTGATGGAGGTAATCAGCGCCGGTTTGTCCAGGCGTGACGGGTCGATCACCGGGCCGGCCGACGAGGTGCACAGCAGGATGACGTCAGCATCTTGCAGGGCCGCCTCGCAGGATTGGGCGATAACCAGACGCGGGTCCAGCGCCTTGAGTTGGGCGTGGGTTTCAACGCTGGCATTGCCAAGGCTTGGCGAATACAGTCGGATGGTCTGCCAGTCCCGCAGGTTCTGTACGTAGCGCAGGTGCGCCTGGGCGACCTTGCCGCTGCCGATGATCGCCAGGCGCCGGGCGGCGGCAGGTGCCAGGGCATCCACCGCCAATGCCGTCGTGGCGGCGGTGCGGGCGGTGGTCAGTTCAGCCGCATCGCACAACAACAGCGGCTGGCCGGTGTGCATCGACATCAGCAGGGTCCAGGCCGTCACCAAGGGCCCTTGTTCGCGCACGATGTATGGCGAAGTCTTGACGCCGTACACCTCGTCAGCGGCCAGTACGCCCAGGTAGTTGATGAAGTCACCCGCTCCGTGCGGGAACTCCACCAACTGTTGCGCAGGCTGCACCGCTTGCCCGGCAGCCAGGTCGCGGAACAGCTTGTGCAGGATGTGAGGCACATCGATGTGCGCGAGCAATTCACGGGCCTGGGTCTGATTGATCACTTGAGGCGTGCTGGACATGGCTATCTCCGCATATAAACTAATTTGTCCATTATGGACTTTTAGTTCTGCCGAGCAATATCCGCACGAAAAAAAGCTACGGGCGTGTGTTACCTCACCAGCCACACCGTGACACACAACCCACGCTGCTCCACCTCATCGGTAAACCCCAACTGCACCCGCGCCCCGGTGCGTTCGGCAATCGCCTTGACGATCGACAACCCCAGCCCGGAGCCCGCCTCGTCGGTGCCCAGGCTGCGATAGAACGGGTCGAACACCCGCGCCTGTTCCTCCAGGCTGATACCCGGCCCCGAATCCTTGATTTGCAACTGGACCGCGTCAGGCATCGCCACCACCGACAGGTCGATTCGACCGCCCGGCGGGGTATAGCGGATGGCGTTATCCACCAGGTTCTTCACCAGGGTGAACAGGTCCATCGAGTTGAACAGCACTGGCACATCCACGGCACTGTCGACGCCGATGTCGATCTGCTTGGCGTCGGCCAATGGCAGCAGGTCTTCCAGCACTTGCCGATACACGGCATGCACCGACAGTTGGGTGGGTGCCCGATCCGCCGCCGATTGCGCCGCCGCCAAACTCAGCAGTTGGTCGATCAGCTTGCGACCACGCTCGATGCCCCGGGACAGCGGCAGGAAACGTTCGCGGGTCATCGGCGACATGTCGGTGGCGGCCAGTCGGTCGGCTTGCAGCGACAGGGCCGTCATGGGCGAGCGCAGTTCATGGGCGGCATCGGCCACAAAGCGCCGTTGGCTGTCCATGGACTGTGCGACGCGGGCCAGCAAACGGTTGATCGCCACCACAAACGGGCGCACTTCGGTGGGTAGATGCTGTTCATCAATCGGGTGCAGTTCCTGCTCGGCCCGCTGGTCGATCTCCGCTGCCAACGTACCAATCGGGCGGAACAGCTTGCGCACCAGGTCGCCCACCACCAGCAACAGCACCGGGAACAGAATCAGGAACGGCAGCAAACTGCGCCACGCGCTCTCGCGGGCGTCCTTGTCGCGGGCATCCTGTTCCTGGGCCACGGCAATGCGCTGGCCCTTGGACGTGGTGTGCACCAGCACCCGGAAGGCTTCGCCGGCCACTTCCACCGTGGACAAACCATCGGCGAGCGTGGTGGGAAAGGGCAGGGGCAACACCTCATCGGTGGTGCCGGTTGCATGCTGGCTGTCGCCCAGGTACTGGATGATCACCCGGGACTCCTCGTCATCACCCTCGATGGCCGGGCCTTGCGGGTAGTTCAAACTCATCTGCTGACGGTCGAACAACATGGCGACCTGGCGCAGGGTGTCGTCCTGTTGTTCATGGGTTTCTTCAAAGGCGGAGACGAAGGCAAACACACTGGCCACCAGCGCCACCAACAGAATTGCCAGGGACAAGGTCACCGACAGCCGCAGTTGTACTGATTCACTCAAACGCTTTTTGAAACCATCCATCCCATGCCCCTGACGTTCTTGATCACATGAGTGCCCAACTTGCGCCGCAAGGCGTGAATCAAGAACTCGATGGCGTTGCTTTCCACCTCATTGCCCCAGCCATACAGGCGGTCTTCCAATTCGCTGCGCGACAGGATCGCCCCCGGGCGGATCAACAAGGCTTGCAGCAACGCGAACTCGCGGCTGGAGAGTGCCACGCCAGGCTGTTCTTCGGTGCTGGCTTCTTTGGAGAGCAGGTCCAGCGAGACCACGCCGTTGCTCAGCGAGGAAGAGGCGCTGCCCCCTTTACGGCGCAGTACGGCGCGCATGCGGGCCAGCAGTTCGGGCATGTCGAAAGGCTTGAGCAGATAGTCGTCGGCGCCGCCGTCGAGCCCGCGCAGGCGGTCATCGAGGCTGTCGCGGGCGGTGATGATCAGCAGCGGCACCGGGTTGTTGCGCCCGCGAATGGTTTCCAGCACTTGCAGACCGTCCTTGCCGGGCAGGCCGAGGTCCAGCAGCACCAGGTCGTAGGGATGGGTGTCGAGGGCGGCCAGCGCCGTGAGGCCATTCTTGACCCAGTCGGCGGCGTAGCTCGCATCGCTGAGCGCGCGCTGGATGGCATCGCCAATCATGGGGTCGTCCTCGACCAGCAGTATCCGCATGTCTCTCTCCACACAAAAAAAACGCGGCGAAAGGATCGCCGCGTGTGTATTGAAGCACCTGTGCCGGCCAGCGTCAGCCTTTCATCAAATCGAAGGTCTTGAGCAGGTCATCCATCGAGGACGTGCAATCGGCCTGGTTCGGGTTGCCGTCACGCAAGGACGAGAGGGCACGGTCGATGGCTTTGTCCAACACATGCCAGTCGTTCGCGGCCCGTGGCTTGATACCGGCTTCGGCGGCGTCCCAGCTGGTTTCCAGGTCCTTGATACGGGCCTTGGCGCCGGCCAGGTCGTTCTTGGCGACCAGCGCGGAAACGTCCACCGCGATGCTGCGGAATTCGGACAGGTCACCCAGCTTCGACGCATGGGCCTGGCTGCTGGTCGGGCTGGCGTTGGTGGCGTCCTTGGGCTTGTCGGCCGGTTTCGAACAGCCGGTGGCAATGGTCAGCATGAAGATGGCCGAGGCGATGGCGGCACGGCGAATCAGGTTTTGAGCGATGCGCATGGGGATTTCCTTGGTGTCAGTGATTATTGAGTGATGGCTTTGCGGTTGCCGACGCTGATTTGCGCGACGGCCACCAGCAGCACGATGACGCAGAGGAACAGCGCGCTGGTCCAGCTGGCACCCATGCCCAGGCCGCCGTAGGTCTTGGCTTGGGTGAGCAGGTCGCCTAGCGAGGCGCCGAACGGTCGGGTGAGGATGTAGGCGATCCAGAAGGTCAGCACGCTGTTGACGCCCAGGCGCCAGGCCACCAAGGCCATTGCGATCAAACCGGCAAAGATCACCGCACCGAGGGTGAAGCCCAGGCCCAGCGCTTCGGTGGCCAGGTCACCGGCGGCGGTACCCAGGGCAAAGGTGCACAGCACCGTGGTCCAGTAGAACCACTCGCGCCGTGGGGTCACGATGTCGCGGATCGACAGGCTGCGTTCCGTGCGGAACCAAACCATGAAATTGAGTGCAAGCAGCACAGAGAAAATCGCCGTGCTGGCGTACAGACTCACGTCGAGTTTGTCGGTGAGGATATCGGTGATCTGGGTGCCGACGATGCTTACCAGCACCACGGTCAGCCAGTAGATCCACGGGGTGTAGGCCTTGGTGCGCATTTGGTAGAACAACGCCACCGCCAGCAGCGCGGCCATGCCGATGCTGGTCCAGCCGGCGCCGAAACCGGCATTGACGGCGAGGTAGTCCGCGCCGGTTTCGCCCACGGTGGTGGACAAGATCTTGATCACCCAGAATGACAGCGTCACCTCGGGTACTTTGTTCAGCCAGCGGGCTGCTGTGGCATTCATGGGGTGGTTCTCCTTGACTGCGCGGTGGTTGGCGCAGGGGAGAAGGTAAGCCCCGAAACTTAGCTGAGACTGAGCGCGACGTCTTTTTTCAGAATATGCGCCAGGCCAACCGTGGTGAGGTGCACCACGCTGCCGGTGGGCGGCGCCTGCAAGCCCGAACTGCGCACCAGGATCGCCTGGCCCGGTTCGCCCTCATGGGCTTGCAGCACCACTGTCAGCGTGCAGGTATTGCCGCCGAATTCGCGCTCGGTCACCACTCCACGGCAACCATCACCCTCGGTGACGCTCAGTTGCAGTTGCTCCGGGCGCAGCATGATTCGCGTGGCGTCGTGGTGGCGCTGGCTGTCGACGGGTACGCGCCCCAAGCCGCAGTGGGCCCAACCGGCCTCGACCCGGGCGGGCAGCACCACGGCTTCACCGAGAAACAACGCGGTTTGCTCATCGATCGGGTATTGATACAGGTCCATCGGGTGGCCCGACTGCACCAGCCGACCCTGGCGCATCACCGCCAACTGATCGGCGAACGACAGCGCCTCACTCTGATCGTGGGTCACCAGAATGGTGGTGATGCCCGCGTCGCTGAGCAGCCGCGCGACCATCTTGCGCATGGCCGAGCGCAAGCCGGTATCCAGTGCGGAGAACGGTTCATCCAGCAGCATCAGGCGTGGCTGTTGCGCCAATGCGCGGGCCAGCGCCACCCGTTGTTGCTGGCCGCCAGACAACTCATGGGGCCAGCGCCGGGCCATGTTGGCGTCCAGGGCCACGCTGTCCATCAGCTCGGCTATACGGTTGTCGCGGGCCTCACCTTTGGTTGCGAGGCCGAAGCCGATGTTGTCGGCCACGGTCATGTGCGGGAACAGCGCGCCATCTTGCGGCACATAACCGATCTGGCGTTGGTGCGCGGGCACGGCGCGGCTGGCGTCCACCAGCACCTGGCCGTTGAGTGTCAGGCTGCCGGTGTCGGGGAATTCAAAGCCGGCGATCATCCGTAGCAAGGTGGTCTTGCCTGAGCCGGACGGTCCGACGATCACCGTGCGGCTGCCCGTGGGCACCGACAGGCTGACGTCGGCCAGGGCGCGCTGGGTGCCGAAGGTCTTGCAGAGGGCGTGGAGTTCGAGGGCGTTCATCGGCCTGCCGTGCGTTTGGATTGGTGATAGAGAAGGCCGGTCAACGGCAGTGAAAGCAGGATCATGATCAAGGCATAGGGCGCTGCAGCGGCGTAGTCGATCTCGCTGGTCATCGCCCAGAAACCAGTGGCCAGGGTGCGCGTGCCGTTGGGCGCCAACAGCAAGGTGGCCGTCAGTTCATTGGTGATCGCCAGGAACACCAGGGCCGCTCCCGCCGCGGCGGCAGGGGCGGCCAGACGCATAGTGATCAGCCACAACGCGCGGCCCGGTGAACGGCCGAGGCTGCGTGCCATGTTTTCCAGCTCTACCGGTGCCTGGGCGATACCGGCGCGCAGGCTCACCAGCGCCCGGGGCAGGAACATCAGCAAGTACGCGAGCAGCACGGTGAGGGTGGTTTGGTAGATGGGCCGGGCGAAATGGATGGTCACCGTGACCAAGGCCAACGCGACGACGATGCCCGGTAGCGAACTGGTGATGTAGTTGCAGCTTTCCAGCACGCGCTGCAAACGCCCCGGCGCGCGGATCGACAGCCACGCAATCGGCACCGCCGCGCAGGTGGTCAACACTGCCCCGGCAATCCCCAGCAGCACGGTTTGTTCCAGTGCCGGCAACAGTTCGCCGAGCTGCCAGACCTCGCTGCCACCGGCGATCAGCCATTTGCCCAAGGTAACCAGGGGGACGCCCAGGGCCAGTGCGCAGGTTGCGATTTGCAAGCTCAGGGCGAGCAGGGTAGTGCCCTTGCCCAGCGTGACGGTGCGCTGTTCCCGGGCGCTGCCGGAACCCACTCGCGCATAACGCGCATGGCCACGTGCCGAGGCTTCGGCCGTGAGCATCGCCAGGCAGCACAGCGCCAACACGGCCGCGAGCATATTGGCGGCGGGGCCGTTAAAGGTGGATTTGAATTGATCGAAGATCGCCGTGGTGAAAGTGTCGAAGCGGATCATCGCGTACAGACCATATTCGGCCAGCAAGTGCAGGCCCACCAGCAGCGCACCGCCGCAGATCGCCAGGCGCAGTTGCGGCAGCACCACTCGCCAGAACACCGCCCAGGGCTTGAGGCCCAGGGACTCGGCCACGTCTTCGATGGCAGGATCAAGCCGGCGCAATGTCGCCGCCACCGGCAGGTACAGAAAGGGGAAATAGGCAATCACCGACACCAGCACACCGGCCGGCAAGCCGTGAATCGACGGCACCAGGCTGACCCAGGCGTAACTGTGCACAAACGCCGGCACCGCCAGCGGCGCTACCGCCAACAACGACCAGGCGCGACGCCCAGGCAGGTTACTGCGTTCGGTCAGCCACGCCAGCGCAGTGCCCAGCGCGATGCATAACGGCAAGGTAAACACCACCAGCAGCACAGTGTTGAGCAACAGCTCGCCGACGCGCGGGCGCCACACCAGCGCCTCGATCTGGGCCCAGCCGATTTGCCAGGACACGCCGATCACAAACGCGATTGGCAACAGCGCCAGCAGTGAAACCAGTACCGACAAACTGGTGACCCACGTGCCCCCACGGCTCTTGAATAAACCGTGGGGGCGTTTGCGGGGCGACGCGTGGGCGATGCCGGGTAGGGAGGGTTCAGGCAGCAATCAGAGCAGTCCGGCCTGGGTCATCAACTCAACGGCTTTTTTGCTGTTGAGCTTGGACGCGTCGACCTTTGGTGCATCCAGTTGCGCCAGCGGGGTCAGCTTGGGGTTGGACTGGGCGTTCTGGCCCACCGCGTATTCGAACGAGTTGCCGTCCTTGAGGATGGCCTGACCGTCTTTGCCGGTGATCCACTTCAAGAAGGCCTGGGCCTGTTCCTTATGTTTGCTGGAGGCCAACACACCGCCACCGGAAATGCTCACAAACGCGCCCGGGTCCTGGTGCTTGAAGTAGTGCAGTTGGGTGTTCTTGCTGTTCTCGCCGGTCTTGGACTGATCGACGAAGCTGTAATAGTGATAGATCACGCCACTGTCGACCTGGCCCGCGTTGACCGCTTTGAGCACCGCGCTGTTGCCACGGTAGATGCTCGCGTTGGCTTTCATTGCCTTGAGCCAGTCAAGGGTGGCGGCTTCGCCCTTCAGCTCCAGCACGGCGGCGACAATGGCCTGGAAGTCGGCACCGGCCGGCGAGGCAGCCCAGCGGCCTTTCCAGCTTGGCGAGGCGAGGTCCATCAGCGACTTGGGCAGGTCGCCTTCTTTCAATTTGCTTGGGTTGTACACAAACACCGTGGAGCGTGCGGCAATGCCGATCCACTTGCCATGGGCTGGGCGGTAGGCGCCATCAACCTGTTCCAGCGTGGTGGGCGCGACCGGTGCGAACAACCCCGCGTTGTCTACCAGCACCATGGCCGGGGAGTTTTCGGTGAGGAACACGTCAGCCGGGGAAGCGGCACCTTCCTGCACGAGCTGGTTGCCCATCTCGGTGTCGTCGCCATTGCGGATGGTCACCGGGATGCCGGTTTCCTGGGTGAACCCTTCAACCCACGCCTTGGTGAGGCTTTCGTGCTGGGCGTTGTACACCACGATACCGACCGGCTCGCTGGCGGCATACACATGGCCGGCGCTGACCAGGGCAGTGGCGAGCAGGGCTTTTTTGACAAACGAAGGAAGACGGGTGGTCATGCGGTGAGCGCTCCGGGTTTTTATGGCTGCACGGGAAATCCGCGAGAGGTCGATTGAGACTAGACCAATAGGAATCATTTGCATGTTGAAGCGCGGCGAATGTAGAGCTGGGAATGAGAAAAAAACGTCAAAAAAACGTGATAAATACCGTCGGTCGACGATCTTGAAAACAACGCACATTAACGGAGGAAGGGAGCAAGCCCCCACCTACCGCTTGAACATTGAAATGCGGTCGAAGTGGGAGGGGGCTTGCCCCCGATGACGGAGTGTCAGCCGACATCTACTTAGCTGGCCTACCGCTATCGGGGGCAAGCCCCCTCCCACATTGGATCCCCTGTGTCCTTGGAGATGATTACGCCTTGTTGGCCACCAATTCCACCCGGCATCCAGGCCCAGCATCGCTGACCGTCAGTTGCAGGTCATGCAACCGTGCCACTGCCGCCACCATGCTCAAACCCAACCCATTGCCTGGCGTATGCCGGCTTGCTTCGGCGCGGTACAAGCGACGTAGCACCGCCTGGCGTTCGGCTTCGGGAATGCCGGGACCGTTGTCCGTGACGTGAATGCCGACACCGGACGCATCGGCAATCACGCTCAGCCGCACCTGGCTATGGTCCGGTGAGAACTTGATGGCGTTGTCCAGCAGGTTGCACAGCGCATCGAACAGCAACTGCGCGTCACCCGCGATGATCGCTGGGGCTTGGCTGTTGTCGACGGTGAGCGTCGTGCCACGCTCTTCCGCCAGCGGTTCGTAAAGTTCGGCGGCATCGGCGGCGATCAGGTTGAGGTCTATTGGGGCAAAGTGGCTGCGGCGCGCGCTGTTTTCGATTTCGGAGATGCGCAGCAACGCCTTGAACGTCAACAGCAAACCCTTGGCTTCGCTCAGCGCGGCATCGACGCTGGCGGCGTAGTCGGTGGAGGCCATGTCGCGGCGTTGGGCGCGCTCAAGGCCGGCGATCAGGCGGGTAAGCGGGGTGCGCAGGTCGTGGGCGATGTCGTCGCACACGCCTTTGACTTCACTCATCAAGCGCTCCAGTTCATCGAGCATGCCGTTGACCACCAGGGCCAGGCGGTCGATGTCGTCGTTGTTGCCGCGCACCGGCAGGCGGCCGCTCAGGTCGCCTTCGATGATGCCCTTGATCGAACGGTTGACCTTGTCCAGGCGCCGGTGCGCCAGAAAACCCAGCCCCACCGCGCCCACCAGGCCGACCAGCAGCAACAGCAGACCGCCGGAGATCAGCGCGTTGATCAGCAGTTCGTCGAATTCGCGGATGTCGTGCACATCCTGGGCCACCAGCAGCAGCTTGCCGTCGTCCAGCCGGTGCACGATAAACCGTATCGGCCGGTGATGACCGTTGGCCCGCAGCCAGCGAAATTCCTGGGGTTTGTCCAAGGCCGTGTATGCCGGCAACTCACGAATCGCACCGGCAATGTACTGTCCTTGGGCATCGAACAGGCTGTGAGGCAGGCGGGCTTCGGTGTCTTGGGCGACGTGTTTGCGGATTTCATGCAGGCGCAGTTCGGGGTCTTGCGCGCTGCGGTTTTCCACCTGGCGATACAACGCGGTATCGGCCTCGGTCTTGAGATAGAACGCGGTCTGCCAATAGATGTAGCCGAACAGCGCCAGGAACGAGCAACCGAACAGGCCCAGGAACAGCAGCCCGGTACGGAAGCTGATGGTGCGCGGGATTTCACTCAGGCGTGCGAAGGACATAGCCGGCTCCCCGCACGGTGTGGATCATCTGGCCTTCGCCGTCGCCATCGATTTTGCGGCGCAGGCGGCCGATGTGCACTTCGATGACGTTGGTGCGCTCGTCGTAGCTGTAGTTCCATACCGCCTCGAACAGCATGGTACGGGTGATGACTTGGCCTGCGTTGCGCATCAGGTGTTCAAGCAGGGCGTATTCGCGGGGCACCAGGTCGATGGCGCGGTCACCACGGCGCACGGTGCGACGCAGCAGGTCGACCTCCAGGTTGGCCACGCGCAGATGGGTTTCCTGGGCCGGGGTCGACGGTTCGGCGCGGCGGCGGTTGAGTGCGTCCAGGCGCGCGGTCAACTCGATGAACTCGAAAGGTTTGGTCAGGTAGTCATCGCCACCGGCCCGTAGCCCACGCACGCGCTCATCCAGGGCGCTCAAGGCGCTGAGGATCAGCACCGGCGTGGTGGTGCCCGCCGCGCGTAATGCGGTGAGCACGCCCAGGCCATCGACGCCGCCAGGCAACATGCGGTCGAGCACGATCAGGTCGAAGGGCTCGCTCAAGGCTTTGAGCAGGCCGTCGCGGCCGTTCAGCACAGTGGTGACGGTGAAGCCGTAGTCGCTGAGGGCCAGTTCGATTTCGCGGGCGGTGGTTAAGTCGTCTTCAACGACCAGAACATGAGTCATGGCAAGAGAACCGGTCACGTCTTCAGGGCAGAGGTGGCATAGTGTGGCAAAGCCTGGGGCGGCGCCACGTTCCCGCCAGATAAATTAAAGTTTAGATTCGAGCCGGAGACGCAACCGTGCGCATTCTTGTGGTTGAAGACGATGAACAGACCGCCACCTATCTGCTGCGGGGTCTGAGCGAAAGCGGGCACGTGGTGGATGTGGCCGCGGACGGCACCAGCGGCCTGGGCCTGGCGCTGGAAGGCATCCACGATGTGCTTATCGTGGACCGCCGCCTGCCGGGCCTGGATGGTATTGCCTTGGTCAAGGCGCTGCGCGCGCGCCAGTCGCGGGTGCCGGTGTTGATGCTCAGCGCCCAGTCATCGACCCAGGACAAGGTCGAGGGCCTGCAGGCCGGTTGCGACGATTACCTGGCCAAGCCCTATGCATTTGCCGAAGTGCTGGCGCGGCTCGACGCATTGCTGCGTGGCCACGAACAATCGGGGCGCACCTTGAACGTGGGCGAGCTGCAACTCGATTGTGCCACCCGCACGGCCGTGCGCCAGGGCCGCAGCATTACCTTGCAGCACCGCGAAGCTCTGTTGCTGGAAAAACTCATGCGCCACAGCGGCCAGGTGGTGACCCGCGACATGCTGCTCGACAGCGCCTGGGACTATGATTTCGACCCCAACGACAACGTGATCGACAAACACATCCACCGCTTGCGGCGCAAATTGGATGAAGGCTTCGAGTACTCGCTGATCAAGACCATTCCGGGCGCCGGCTACAGCTTCCAGGCTTCCTAAACAAAAGTTTATCTACCGACGAACGCCCTGGCAGGCACCTCTCGCTATCTTCGCCGCATTCTTTAGCGGGGGATCGCGTGCCCATGTCAGTTGCAAGAAATTCTTTTTGGCTCGTCGGCCTGCTATTGCTCGGCGGCTGTTCGATGGTGCCCGCGTATCAAACGCCCAGCTTGCCCCTGGCGTCTCAATGGGACGCGGGCAAGTCGGCAGCGGCGCAGGGCGGCAACTGGTGGCGGGAGTTCCACAGTGCTGAACTGGAGCAACTGATTACCCGTGGCCTGTCCGGCAATTACACGCTCCAGGCCGCTGCCAGCCGCATCGATCAGGCGCGCGCCTCGGCTCAGGTAGCGGGTGCTGCGCAGTACCCGGCGTTCAACCTGGGCGGTAATTACCAGCGCCAGAATAACTACGGCACCACAGCCAAGCGCAGTGTGTTTGCCCAAGCTTCCTATGAGGTGGACTTCTGGGGCAAACAGCGCGCAGCGGCGGATTCGGCCGACGCACTGGCCAAGGCCACGGTGTTCGACGCCGCCACCTTGCGCATGACCCTGAGTGCGAGCATCGCCGACAGTTACTTCCAAGTGCTGTCCCTGCAAGAGCGTCTGCGCCTGGCCCAGTCCATCGCCGACGACGCGCGCCAAGTGCTCGACCTGGTGGAGGTACAGGCCAGCCAGGGCGCCGTGTCCAACCTGGAGGTGGCCCAACAGCGCAACGCCATGCAAACCTTCGAGGCCGCCATGCCGCCGCTGCGCCAGCAACGCGATCAGGCGCTGTATCAGCTGGCGGTACTGGTGGGGGCACCGCCTGAGGGTTTCCATCTGCAAGGTGAGGGGCTCAAGGGCCTGCAAGTGCCGCAGCCGGCCACGGGCCTGCCGATTGGCCTATTGCGTCAGCGCCCGGACATTCAGGCCGCCGAAGCGCGTCTGGTGTCGGCCAACTTCGACGTGGGCGTGGCGCGCGCAGCGTTTCTGCCCAACCTGTCCCTGGACCTGCTGGGCGGCATCGACACCCTGGCCGGTGGGCAAATCTGGAGCGCCATCGGCACCCTCAGCCAGCCGTTGTTCCAGGGCGGCCAGCTCAAGGGCCAACTGCATTTCGATCAGGCCCATGTGCAGGAGCTGACCGCCAGCTACCGCGAGTCGATCATCGAGGCCTTACAAGACGTCGAGACCCAACTGAGCGCCGCTCGCGAGCTGGACAAGAGCTACACGCTCAACCAGGCCGCTGTCGATTCGGCCCGCGAAGCCGCGCGCCTGGCCCAGGTGCGTTATCGCCTGGGCTCCACTGACTTCCAGACGCTGTTGATCGTTGAACGCACCCAATACCAGGCCGAAGACAGCCTGCTCCAGGTGCGCCTGCAACATCTGCAGGCCGCCGTCGGCTTGTTTCGCGCCTTGGGCGGGGATTTTGCCGCCGCCCGCACAGTTTCCCAATCTCTTGTACAGGTGACTCAGCCATGAGTGTCTTGAATTCCCGTCATCGTCTGGTGCTGGGCGCCCTGATTGTGCTGTCGCTGGCCGCCGTGGCCGGTGGCGTCCAATGGATTCGCCGCGCCCAGGCCGCACCGTTGCCGGTGGAGGTGAGCGCCGTGCCGGTGCGTCTGTCACCGGTCAGCCGCCAGGACCTGCCGATCTGGATCAGCGCCATCGGCAACGTGCAGGCGCTCAACAGCGTGAATGTGCGGGTGCGGGTCGACGGTGAAGTGCAAAAGATTCTGTTCAACGAGGGCCAGATGGTTACGGCGGGCAGCTTGCTCGCGGTGATCGACCCGCGTGTGTATCAGGCGCAAGCCGCCCAGGCCCAGGCGCTGGTGGCCAAGGATCAGGCGCAACTGGCCAACTTGCGGGTCAACCTCGACCGTGCAAGCAAACTGGCCGCCGCCAAGGCCGGGCCGACCCAGGACGTGGACACCTTCCGTGCCCAACTCGCCGCGCAACAGGCGACGGTGCAGGCCGACCAGGCGGCGTTGGACAGCGCACGCCTGCAATTGGAGTTCACCCAAGTCAAGGCACCGTTCACTGGACGTACCGGCCAGCGCCTGCTGGACGTCGGCGCCATTGCCCACGGCGCCGAGGCCACGGGGTTGGTGACGATCACCCAGATGAACCCGATTTCGGTGGCGTTTGCCGTGTCCCAGGATGACTTGGCACAGATACTTGAAGAGAACGCCAAAGGCGCGTTGCAAGTGGTGGCGATGACCCGCGACGGTCGCCAGGCCATTGCCGAAGGGCGTTTGAGTTTTATCGACAGTCAGGTCGCGGCTGCCAGCGGCCAGGTGCAGCTCAAGGCACAATTCGACAACGCCGCCGGCAAGCTGTGGCCGGGTGAACTGGTCAGCGCACGCTTGCTGGTGCAAACCCGCCAGGACGTCACCGTGGTGCCCGCCGAGGCCGTGCAGTTCGGTCGCCAAGGCAATTTTGTGTACGTGGTGGGCGACGATCAGCGTGTGCAGCCCCGCCCAGTCGACGCCGGCACCGTGGTCGACGGCAAACAGTGGATTCGCCAAGGTCTGAGCGCTGGTGAAACCGTGGTGGTACAGGGCCAATCCCGCATCGCGCCGGGCGTCAAGGTGATGCCGGCCAACACCGACAATGCTGCGCTGGCGGAGGCCAAACCATGAAAGGCCTCGCCGGTTTGATTCAACGCCGCGTCGGCCTCAGCCTGTTGGCGGTGGGCGTGATGCTGCTGGGCGCGTTTGCCTACTTCCAACTGCCGGTGGCGCCGTTGCCGACCGTGGATTTTCCGACGATTCAGGTCACTGCCAAACTCTCCGGTGCCAGTGCCGAGACCATGGCCTCCTCGGTGGCAACGCCATTGGAGCGGGCGTTTGCCGCGGTGCCGCAAGTCACTTCGATGACGTCCTCCAGTGCGGCCGGCAAGACCCAGATCGTCCTGCAATTCGACCTTAACCGCGACATCGACGGCGCCGCCCAGGACGTACAGACCGCGATCAACACGGCCACGCCGAACCTGCCGAAAACCATGTCCAGCGCGCCGACCTTCAACAAGGTCAACCCGGCCGAAGGCACCGTGTTGTCCCTGGCGGTGACATCGCCCACGCGCACTTTGCCGGAGTTGGATCGCTACGCCGACAACTACATTGCCCAGCGTCTGTCGCAAATGCCGGGCGTGGGCCTGGTGGACTTCCACGGCGAGCAGAAGCCTGCCGTGCGCGTACAGATCGACCCCGACGCCCTGGCCGCCCGTGGCCTGACGCTGGAAGATGTGCGCAGCGTGATCGGCGTCAGCACCCTCGACCAGCCCAAAGGCAGCCTCGATGGGCCGAGCCGCTCTGTCACCCTCGGTGCCACCGACCAGATGCTCGACCCGCAGCATTACCGTGATCAGGTCATCGCCTACAAAAACGGCATGCCGATCAAGCTGGGCGACCTCGGCCGGGTGATCGCCGGGGCAGAAGACACCCAGCAAGCCGCGCAACTGGGGCGTGAACCCACGGTGATCGTGGATATTCACAAGCAGCCGGGTTTCAACCTGCTGTCGACCATCGCCACGCTCAAGGCCAAGCTGCCGGAGCTCACCGCTTCGTTGCCACGTGATGTGCAGGTACAGGTGGTCGGTGACCGTACGCAAACCATCGAAGCCTCGGTCAACGACATGCAATTCACTTTGCTGCTGTCCATCGCGCTGGTGGTGGTGGTGATCTTTATCTTCCTGCGCAAGGCCACGGCCACCCTGATTCCCAGCTTGACCATCCCGCTGTCCCTGGTGGCGACGTTTGGCGTGATGTACCTGTTGGGCTACAGCCTCGATAACCTGTCGATCATGGGCCTGGCGATCGCCGTGGGCTTTGTGGTGGACGACGCCATCGTGGTCATGGAAAACATCGTGCGCCACCTGGAGATGGGCAAGTCACGCTTGCAGTCGGCAGTGGATGGCTTGCGCGAAGTGGCGTTCACCATTGTGTCGATGACGGTGTCGTTGATCGCGGTGTTCCTGCCGATCCTGCTGATGTCGGGGATCGTCGGGCGTTTGATGCGCGAGTTTGCGGTGACGGTCAGCGTGGCGATCATCATGTCGTGCATCGTCTCGCTGACCATCACACCGATGCTCTGCGCCTGGCTGCTCAAACCCCATGCCGAGCAAGCAGAAGGGCGCTTCGCCCAGGCCTGCGAGCGGGCGTTCACACGCTTGCACGATGGCTATCGGCGCAGCCTGGATTGGGTGCTCGACCACCAGCGCATCACGTTGGCGGTAGCGATTGCCACTCTGGCGGCCACGGCGGTGCTGTATGTGGGCATTCCCAAGGGCTTCTTCCCGCAGCAGGACAACGGCTTGATCCAGGGGGTGGCGGAAGCTGCGCCGGACATCTCGCCGCTGGCCATGCGTGCCCAGGTCAACCGCGCTGCCGAAGTCATCGGCCAGGACCCGGCGGTGGCACGGGTGTACTTCTGGATCGGCCCCAACCCGACCGTGAGCCAGGGCAAGGTGATGATCAACCTCAAGCCTTTCAGCGAGCGCACCGCCAGTGCCGCTGAAGTGATCCGGCGCCTGCAACCGGCGCTGGATCGCCTGGATGGGGTGAAGGTATTCATGCAGGCCAACCAGGACATTCAGATCGGTGGCCGCGCCAGCAAGACCCAATACCAATACACCCTGCAAGACCCGGACAGCGTCGAGCTGGACCATTGGAGTGGCGTGCTGCTGGCCAAGCTCAAGACCTTGCCGCAGTTGCAGCACGTGACCTCGGACCAACAGCAGGCCATCGCGCAATCGACCCTGGTCATTGACCGCCCGACCGCAGCGCGCCTGGGCGTGACGGTGCAGGCGATTGACGATGTGTTGTACGACGCGTTCGGCCAGCGTCAAGTCGCGACGATGTTTACCCAGCTGGACCAGAACCATGTGATTCTCGAACTCGACCCGAGTTGGCAAACCTCCACCGCCACCCTGGAACACCTGTTTGTGCGCGCCAGTTCTGGCGCACTGGTGCCGCTCAACTTGCTGGCGAACGTGCAGACCGAGCAGGTGCCGATCATCATCAACCACCAGGGCGTGTTCCCGGCGATCACCTTGTCTTTCGACTTGGCGCCCGGCCAGGCCTTGAGCAACGCGGTGGATGCGATCAACCAGGCGAGCCTGGCGGTGGCGATGCCCGACACGGTGGTCGGCAGTTTCCAAGGCACCGCCCAGGCCTTCCAGGATTCGCTGAAGTCGCAGCCGTGGCTGATTCTGGCGGCGATCCTCACGGTGTACATCGTGCTCGGTGTGCTTTACGAGAATGCGATCCACCCGCTGACGATCATCTCGACCTTACCGTCCGCCGGGTTCGGCGCGTTGCTGGCGCTGATGCTGTGCGGCCAGGACTTGTCGGTGCTGGGTATGATCGGCATCATCCTGTTGATCGGCATCGTGAAGAAAAACGCGATCATGATCGTCGACTTCACCTTGCAGGCCCAGCAGCAGGGGTTGTCGCCCCGCGAGGCGGTGCGTGAAGGCTGTCTACTGCGCTTGCGGCCGATCCTGATGACCTCGTTGGCGGCGTTGTTGGGGGCGGTGCCGCTGGCGTTCGGGCATGGGGCCGGCTCTGAATTGCGTCAGCCACTGGGTATCGCGATTGTCGGCGGGTTGGCGGTTTCGCAGATTCTTACGCTTTACACTACGCCTGTAGTCTATCTTTGGTTCGAACGTCGGCGTCGCAAGGCACTACCCGACACCTCTGGTATTGCAGTTTGAACGCGGCAGTGGAACCTCGTATGGGCATGGATTTCAGGCAAAGCCTGACGAAGCGGATCGTGATTGTGTTCGCGCTGATGAGCGCGTTTGTGGCGGGCGTCTTTGCCGCTGGCATTGTGGCGACCGTGCATGTGGTTGAGTACAAGCTCACCAGTGCCGACTTGGGCGGCGGCTTGAACCGTCTGTTGCGCCAGGACGATGCGGACACGTGGAGCCATCGCCCCGAAAAAGACGAATTGTTTTTTGCCCAGGGCGAGTCGGGCGATATGGCCCTCGACCCGGCGCTGGCCACCCTGGCACCGGGGTTCCAGGAAATCGAGTATCAGGGGCAGTCTTACTACGCGGTTGCCCAGGTGGTGGATGGTCGCCAATACGTGCTGCTGCGTAACCAGGAAAGCTTCGAGCAACGCGAGCGTGTGCTGTTCGCCGCGGTGGCGGTGGGGTTTGTGCTGAGCATTCTGCTGGCGGTCCTGCTGGGCCGCTTGTTGGCGCGCCGGGTCATGGCGCCGGTGATCCGCCTGGCGCGGCAGGTGCGCCATCGTGACCAATTGCTGGACATGGCACCGCCCCTGCACCCGGATTACGCGGTGGATGAAGTGGGGGAACTGGCCTTGTCCTTCGATAAGACGCTGGGTCGACTGCGCGATGCGTTGAGCCGGGAAAAACTCTTCACCAGCGACGTCAGCCACGAATTGCGTACGCCGCTGATGGTATTGGCCAGTTCCTGTGAGTTATTGCTCAGCGACCCGTCCCTGGATCAGCGCTCGGCGGCGCAGGTCGGCCGTATTGCCCGGGCCAGCGATGAAATGCGCCAGTTGGTGGATACCTTCCTCATGCTGGCGCGGGCTGCGGATGCCCGAGGGAATGGCGTACAGGCCAGCTTGAAAGAAGTGGCGGATGGTTTGGTGGAGATCTGGGGGCGGCTGATTCGCGAAAAAGGCCTGGAGTTTGTCTATGACAGCGAGCATGCCTCTTCGCAGCCGTACAACCTGACGTTCCTGCAATCGGTCATGGGTAACCTGCTGCGCAATGCCTGGCACTACACCGATCACGGGTTTATTCGCCTGACCTTGAGTGAGCACGGCTTCAGCGTGGAAGACAGTGGCATCGGCATACCCGACGACAAGCGCGAGGCGATGTTCCAGCCGTTCGTGCGGGGCGAACAAAGCCGTGGCGAAGGGCTTGGACTGGGCTTGTCGCTGGTGCAGCGGATTTGCGGCATTCAGCAATGGCGGGTCGAACTGACGGCGAGGGAGCCGAATGGGTGTTGTTTTTCGGTGGACCTGGCGACTCACTGATAGTTAACGGATGCAGCTCGACCCAAATGTGGGAGCGGGCTTGCCCGCGAATACGGTGGATCAGCCAGTAAATCTGTTGGCTGACACACTGCATTCGCGGGCAAGCCCGCTCCCACATTTAACCGAGTACGACCTCGGTTAGCGCATGTGCAGGATGATTGGGCTACTGCTCGCCGGATCGGTATGCCCGCGTAGCTTGCCCACTGCTGCGGCGTCGACCGCACCGCCATGATTGCCCCACGTGCTGCGCACGTAAGTCAGCACCTCGGCGATATCCTGATCCGACAACTGCTCACGAAACGCCGGCATGCGGTAAGCGTCTGGTACACCAGCCGCCACCACCCGTTGCGAGCCGTTGAGGGTGATGTTGATCGCCGACGCACTTTCCGACGCCAATGCCGACGTGGCACCGGCCAGGGGCGGCATCCACTCGGGCTGGCCTTTGCCGTCCGGGCCGTGGCAAGACGCGCAACGGGTGGCGTAGGTATGGGCACCGGGACGGGTATCGACGGCAGCGTTCTGGTATTGCCATGGCGTGCCGTCACGCTGCGGGTCGCCGGGCAGGGACTTGAGGTAATGGGCGATGGCGGCCAGGTCGTCGTCGTTCATGAACTGGGTGGAGTTGTTGAACGCCTCGGTCATCGAGCCATACACCACCGCATGCTGGTTGCGTCCGGTCTTGAGGAATTGCACGATTTCAGGCTCGCTCCAGCGGCCCAGGCCGGTGTTGGGGTCCTGGCGCAGGCTGGGCGCGTACCAGCCGTCGAGCAGGGCGCCGGCGAGGAATGGCGTACCGGACTCGTCCAGGGCTTTCTCGTTAAAGGCCAGGCCGCGTGGTGTGTGGCAACTGCCGCAGTGGCCGGGCCCTTGGACGATATAGGCGCCGCGATTCCATAACGCATCCTGGCCTTGTTTGGTCGCGTAGGGTGCGCTGGGGGCAAACACCCCGTTCCACAAGGCGATGGGCCAACGCATGTTCAGCGGCCAGGGAATATCACTGGGGATGTTGGGCTGGTTGGAGGGCTCTACACCTTTCATGAAGAACGCGTACAGCGCACGCATGTCGTCATCGCTGAGTTTTACGTAAGACGGGTAGGGCATGGCCGGGTAAAGCCGTCGCCCTCCCGGCGCAACGCCGTGGCGCACCGCGCGGTCAAAGTCGGCCAGGGTATAGGCGCCTATACCGACGGTCTTGTCCGGCGTGATGTTGGTGGCATGGATCGCGCCCAACGGCGTGGCCATCTCCAGGCCGCCGGCGAACGGTGTCTTGCCAGGCAGACTGTGGCAGGCCACGCAGTCGCTGACACGGGCGACATACTCGCCACGGCTGACCAGTGCCGGATCGAAGGTCTGTTCTTGCTCGAAAGGCGTGGCGGGTTGACGGGTGACATACCAGGCCAGCGCACCGGCTGCGACCAGGCCGGCCAGCACCAGCCAGCCTGCGGTTCTTGCGAATCGTGGGTTGTTCATGGGCGGTTCCTGTCGGTTAGGCGAACGTGTATCGGCTCAAAGGCAGACTGCGGATGCGCTGACCGGTCAGGTGCGCCACCGCGTTGGCCACGGCCGGCGCCACTGCAGGCAGCGGCGGTTCACCGATGCCCCCCATTTTTTCGCCACTCTCGACGATCCGTACGTGCACTTGCGCCATGCGTGAAGGCGGCAGGATCGGGTACAGGTCGTAATTGCGCGCCCGGGGTTTACCGTCCACCCATACCGACTCTTCCACCAAGGTTTGCGACAAGCCCAACGCTACCGCGCCACTGACCTGGGCTTGAACAATCGCCGGATTGACGACGTTGCCCGGGTCGATCGCTTCCCAGATGTGATGCACCTTGACCTGGCCGTTTTCAATCGACACTTCGGCCACCACTGCCGCCTGGGAGCCGAACGGGGAGGCCATGGCCACGCCACGGGCGCGTCGGCTGCCGTCTTCTGCGGTATAGGGCCCGCGCTTCCAGCCTCCGGACAGTTCTGCCACCGCTTGCAACAAGGTGGTCAGTCGCTTGTTATCGCGCAATAGGTGCAGGCGCAGCTCGTAGGGGTCATGGCCGCCTTTGTCGGCCAACTCGTCCAGGAACCCTTCGTAGAAGAAGTCGTTGAGCGAATTGCCCACCGAACGCCAGTAGCCGAGCATGGGTGAACCTTTGACGTAGATCTGCGCGATGCGTTTGTTGGGGATTGCGTAGGATTTGCCCGACAAGCCTTCGAGGGCCGTGGGGTCGATTTTATCGCCCTGTTTGCCGCTGAGGGCTTCGGTCGGGCCTTCGGTGGCGCTGACCGCCTCGATGGCCACCGGCAAGCCCTTGTCGTCCAGCGCGGCGCGGAACTTGACCACGGCGACCGGGCGCAGCACATCGCGCAGGAACTCTTCCTCACGGCTCCAGATCAGCTTGACCGGGCGACCGACCGCCTTGGCCAGGGCGATAGCCTGCGGGTACGGGTTGGCCGAGTCATACAGGAAATGCCTCCCGAAAAAACCGCCCAGCAGCGGCGAGTGCAGCGTGATCTTCGCCGGATCGAGCCCGGTACGCTTGGCGATATCGGCGCGGAACATGTCCGGCGCCTGGTTGGGCAGCCACACCTCCAGCGTGCCGTCGGGGTTGAAACGTGCCAGGGCCGACGGCGGCTCCAGTTGGGCATGGTTCAGGTATTGGTTGTGGTAGGTGGCTTCGACCTTGGTCTTGGCGTTCGCCAGCGCGCCGGCCACATCGCCTTCGTTTTCGTCGTCACGGGCCGGGCCTTGCTGGGCGGCGAGGAAGTCACGGTGTTTGTCGCTGGAAAAATCCGCGGGCATTACCCGCAACGGAGAGTCGGCCGCCGCTTCCAGCCATTCCACCTGGATGGCCTCGACGGCACGCTTGGCATGCCACCAGCGTTCAGCCACCACCGCCACCGCGCCAGGCAGTTGATGGACCGAGTGCACACCCTTCATGGCTTCGACTTGCGCCTGGTTGCGCAGGCTGCCCACGGTCATGCCCAGGCGTGGCGCATGCTGTACGGCGGCGTGGAGCATGTTGTCGACTTTGATGTCGATGCAGTACTGCGCCTTGCCGGTGGATTTGTCGTAGGCATCCAGGCGTTTCACCGGCTTGCCGATCCAGCGGAACTGGCTCGGGTCACGCAGGGTGATCGTGGCCGGGTCGGGCACCGGCATGTCCAGGGCGCGCCCGGCCAGCTCGCCGTAACCCACCGAGCGGCCAGAGGCGGTGTGAACCACGCGGCCGGGCTGTGTGGTCAGTTGGGTCACGGGTACGCCAAGCTGCTCGGCACCGGCCTGCAATAGCATGGCGCGAGCCAGGGCGCCGAGACGGCGCATGGTCGGGTAGCTCATGCGTATCGACATGCTGCCGCCGGTGATGCGCAAACCGTTTTCCATCACCACATAGGCTTCCCCGGGCGGTGCGGCCTCCACCACGAAGGTGGCAGGATCGGCATCCAGCTCTTCACCGACAATCTGCGCCATGGCGGTGTGGGTGCCTTGCCCGCCCTCCATGAACGGACTGCGCAGGTGGATGCTGCCGTCCGGGCGGATTTCCAGGAACGCCGGCACCTGGGTGCCACGTTCGGCGGCGTTGGCGGTGGCGGCCAATGCCCTGGACGTGCCCAACGGCAGGCCAAAACCAATGACCAGTGCGCCCACGGCGGTGCTGGCGAGAAAGCGGCGGCGGGACAGGTTGACCGGATCGCCCAGGGGCAGGTCGAGGCTTTCGTCAGAGATGTTCATCACACGACCTCCTTCGCCAAATCATTCATGGCAGTATGGATCGCGTTATACGTACCGCAGCGACACAGGTTGACCATCGCCGCATCGATCTGCGCTTGAGTGGGGGCCGGAGTGTGCTTGAGCAGCGCGGTGGCCGCCATCACCTGCCCGGATTGGCAGTAACCGCATTGCGCCACTTGATGTTCGACCCAGGCCGCGACCACGCGCTTGCCCACATCATCGTTCTCAACGGCCTCGATGGTGGTGATCTCGCGACCGACCACGCCTGCCACCGGTGTGACGCACGAGCGCACCACGATACCGTCCACCAGCACGGAGCACGCGCCGCACTGCGCCAGGCCACAACCGTATTTGGTGCCGGTCAGCCCCAGGTCATCGCGGATGACCCACAAAAGGGGCGTGTCGGCGTCGGCCTCGACTTGATAGGCCTTTTGGTTTATGCGTAATTCCATGGCTCACCTGCTGATCTACGGTAGGTGCGGCCTTTTTTTAATAAGATTTGCGCTGGCCGCTCATTGTCGAACTCTAGACCACGGCGCAAGGGCTAACTATCCGCTAGTCGGTAAATTCAGAGGATCAGGCAAGTATTCGACAGGATTGGGTGAGGGGGGGAAAGGTGGGTTTCAAGTCCAGCCTGGCGGATGGACTTGAATGGACGGGGCTTTCGGCGCTTTAGCGGGCTTTTTCGGTGCTTCGCTCTGGATAAAGCGCCTGCCAATGTGAAATCTGCTGTTGGATGTTCCAGTAAATGATGTGCTCGTAGAGTTTTTCCACAAAATCCACATCGAATCCAGCGTCGACGGCCCACTCGCGGCGGTCCTGCAGCATCGCCGCAACCCGTTCCGGCGCGGGGATCGCTTGTTCGTTGGCCTTGAAGCGCACGGCGGCCTTCACGTAACCCAAGCGTTGTTGCAGTGACTCCAGGATCTGGCGGTCGAAAAAGTCGATGCCGGCGCGGATGTCGGTGAGGCTTTCGCACGCCTCGGGTGTTTTCAGTGACGACATGGTGTTTGTCTCTAATAAAAGGTTCGGTTTCAGATGACGTCGAATCGTGGGCATGCCAGCCGGGCAGCGGTGGGGGGCCGTTCGTGAGTGCCTTGATGGGCTCGGGTGGCACCAATGCCCCAGGCGTCGGTGTCGCGCTCGGCGATGACCTCGTCGATCAAGGCATCGATCATGCAGTTGTCGTGATGATGGGGCGTGGTGATCAAGTGCGCGGTGTCGCCGGAGGTGGCCAGGCAATACTTTTTCGCGATGCGTTCTGACGGGCAGGGAAACACCACGGTGATGGAGTTCTCGTTGCGCCATGCATCGATGCCGGCTGCCTGGAAGCGATCCACGGCATATTGCGCCTGGTCCAGGCAGTGGCGGATACGCTGGCGCCAGTCGGCGAACGAGTGGCTGCGCAGTGCCGCCCACATCATCAGCGGCGTGTGGCCATTGCGTGAGCCGCTGATGGTTTTGTCATGGGCCAGGATGTAGTCGACTTCCACGGAGATGCGCGCCACGTTCTTGCGCTTGGCCACCACGATGCCGCACGGGATCGGCGAACCAATCATCTTGTGCCCGGACACGCAGATCGAGTCGATGCCATCGGCGAATGTGAAGGGTTGCGGGTGGTCGACGAAGGGCAGGATCATCCCGCTCAGCGCCGCGTCGGCATGCAGGTAGTAGTCGCGCCGGGCAATACCTGCCAGTTGCAGCCGTTGTTGGATGGTCGCGATGTTGTCCACCGCGCCAC
This sequence comes from Pseudomonas sp. GW821-FHT03A09, assembly GCF_059421065.1. Taxonomy (NCBI): domain Bacteria; kingdom Pseudomonadati; phylum Pseudomonadota; class Gammaproteobacteria; order Pseudomonadales; family Pseudomonadaceae; genus Pseudomonas; species Pseudomonas sp. GW821-FHT03A09. The sequence continues at coordinate 109,637 of NZ_JBWKUX010000012.1, forward strand.
GCATCGTCGTGCCGATATTGGCGAAAATGATCGGGTGACGCTCCTGGTCGGCGGCGATCTTGAGCATCAGGTCGTCGTAGTCGATCTCGCCGTTGGGCAGGGATTCGACGGCACGGCATTTGATGCGCAGCAGCTTGACGATCTTGGCCACCGAGTAGTGGGTGTCCTTGGAGTAATACAGGGTGCCGTCGGGGAACAATTCGCGGGCCAGGTAGCAGCCGAACATATTGCCTTCGGTGCCGCCATTGGTGACGTAGCCCCAGCTGTCTTCGAGTGCAATGTCGAACAACTCGGAGAAGTACGTCATTACGTCCTTTTCGAAGTCGAACGAGTTCAGCACATAGTTGCTGTACTCGTTCCAGTCCCCGCAGTTGTTTATCGAAAACTGCAGGAAGCGGTGCAACTGGGAGTAATCGAAATCGGCGGATTCGGGGTAGCCGATGTTGAAGTACTGATGAGTCAGGCAGTGCTGCCAGAAGTGTTCAAGCCTGCTTTGGTCGGCCGTGGATAAAGTCATCTCTAACTCCTTTTAAATCGACTGGGCGAAGCGGCCCGGTCAGGCCGCTTTTTGCCGCGTGTCCACCAACGACCACCAGCTGGCGAGCGTGGGCGAGTCGGCCAGTTCTTCAAAGGTGACGGCGATTCCACGTTCCTTGAGTTCGGCGGCGAGCTTCATCACTTGCAGGGAGTCGAGGCCGTAGAAAATCAGGTTTTCCTCGGGGTCCAGTTCTTCACCGTCTTCGATCAATTGCAACACGCGGGTTTTCAGCCAGGCGCGGGTGGTTTCCGCCGTCAGCAGTTGGCGCAGCTGTTTTTTGTCGATCTTGCCCACGGCGGTGAGCGGCATGGTGTCGATCAGCCGGATACGGTCGGGCAGTTTGTATTCGGCGATGCCCAGTTCCATCAGGTGGCGGCGCAGGGCGGGCGGCTTGAGGTTGGGGTTGCGCGAGACGACGAAGGCGCAGCTCTTTTCCCCCAGTGCGGCGTCGGGCATGGCGACCAGTCCGGCGTGGGTGACGTCGGGGTGCAACACGATGAGGTTTTCGATCTCTTCGGAAGCGACTTTTTCGCCACCCCGGTTGATCTGGTCCTTGACCCGGCCGACGACGCGCAGGTCACCGCTGGGCGTCATTTGCACCAGGTCACCGGAGTAGTAGTAACCCTCGTTATCGAAGGCTTGGGCGTTCTGTTCGGGGCTCTTGTAGTAGCCGCAGAAGGTGTAGGGGCCGCGGGTAGCCAACATGCCGGGCTCGCCGTTTGCTACGGGCACACCTTGTTCATCGACAATTTTGATTTCGTCCCCCGGGCTGATCGGGCGGCCTTGGGTGGTGAAGATTTGCTCGTCGGTGTCATCCAGGCGGGTGTAGTTGATCAGGCCCTCGGCCATGCCGAACACCTGCTGCAGTTTGCAGCCGAGCACCCCGGGCACCTGGCGGGCCAGCGAGTCAGCGAACACGGCGCCGCCGACCTGGAGGTATTCAAGCGATTGCAGTTGCTCGGTGTGCTCCGGCGCGGCCTGCAGCCACAACGCGACAGCACTGGGCACCAGGGCGACGGTGTTGACTTCGTGGCGCTGGATCATGGCGAAGCAGGTCTGCGGTTCTGGGCTCGGCGCCATGATGATGGTGCCGCCCGCGTACAACACGCCTAGAGCGCCCGGCGAGCTGAGCAGGAAGTTATGCGCTGCCGGCAGGGCGCACAGGAAGCGTGTTTGTGCGGTCAGGCCGCAGACTTCGGCACTGGTGCGGGCGTTGTAGTGGTAGTCGTTGTGGGTGCGAGGGATGAGCTTGGGTGTACCGGTGCTGCCGCCGGACAACTGGAAGAGGGCAACTTCATCCGGTGCGCTGGGGGAGAAATCCACGCGGCTGTCGCTTGGGCTTTCGATCCAGGCGGCCAGGTTGTTGGGAGCGTGCTGTTCGCCGAGGAACAGCGTGACCTGAGGGCTGGCGCCGACTTCGTTGAGGTCGGCGAGGTAGCCGTCATCACGGAACACTTCATGCTCACGGGAGGCGATCAACAGCCTCGGCGTGATTTGTTTGGCGTAGCTCTTGAGTTCCAGTTTGCGATGGCTGTAGAGCGCGTTGAGCGGCACGATGCCGGCCTTGAGCAGCGCGAACAGCACGATGTAGAACTCGGCGATGTTGGGCAGTTGCACCAGCGCGGTGTCGCCGTGGCCAAGCCCGTTGGCGGCCAGGCGCGAGGCCAGGTTGGAGGACAGTTGGTCCAGCTCGCCGTAACTGAAGCGACGCTCGCCGCAAATGATCGCGCAAGCCTGGGGCTGTGCTTGGCTGCGGACCTGGAGCAGGTGGGTGAGGGGTTGATCGATCCAGTAGCCGTTTTCCCGATAGCGTTGTGCTCTGTCGAGGGGCCAGTGCGTGAATTCTAGAGTCATGGGGGTCACTGATAAAAATGGGGAAGTTAGTGGGCCAGGCCGCATGCACGGAGCATGGTGCCGAGCTTGGTCTGGACTTCTGTCCATTCGGAGTCGGGGCTTGAGGCTTCGACGATGCCGGCGCCGGCGAACAGGCGGACCTTATTGCGCTTGATGGTGCCGCAGCGGATGGTCACGACCCATTCGCCGTTACCTTGGGCGTCGCACCAGCCGACCATGCCGGTGAACAGGCCTCGCTCGACGTGCTCGACGAAGCGGATCAGGTGCCGGGCGCGTTCGGTCGGGAAACCACAGACCGCAGGGGTAGGGTGCAAGCGGCAAGCCAGCTGCAGGGCCGAGATGTTGGAGTCGGCCAGGGTGCCTTCGATACGGGTGGAGAGGTGCCATAGCGCAGGCGTGCTGATCAGGCTGGGGCGCTGCGGCACGTTCAGTTGTGTGCACAATTCGCCGAGCTGGGAGGCGATGTCTTCGGTCACCAGGCGGTGTTCGTAGTGGTCTTTTTCCGAGGCGGCCAGCCAGTCGGCGTTGCGCCGGTCGGCTTCAGGGTCAGCCATGCGCTTGGCCGAACCGGCCAGGGGATTGGACACGAAGTCCAGGCCGTCCTTGTGCACCAGCAATTCGGGGCTGACGCCGATCAGCGTGGCGCCGTCCGGCATAGGCACGCGGAAGTGGTAGCCGCTGGGGTTCTGGGCACGCAGATTGTTCTGCATGGCGCTCACGTCCACATCTTGGGCAAACAGCAATTCGCGCTGCACCGAGAGCACAGCCTTGCGCACGTCGCTGTGGCGGAAGTTGACGATGGCGTGTTCGACCGTGCGCTTGAAGCCTTGCTCGTCCGGTATGTTTTTTTGCTCAAGCAGTTCCGGCATCGAGGCCGCACCGGTTTGCACGGCACCGCTGCGAGCGCGCCACTCGGCGTGTTCGGGGATGTAGAGGCAGGACGCTTCAGCGGGATCGAAGGGGATGGCGCCGACGATGATCGGGTTGGCCTGGCCCGCTTTGCGCGCTTGTTCGAAGGCGTGCGAAACGGCTTTTTGAAACAGGCTGCTGGCGTTTTCGCCGGCGATGGCCGGAGTTTCGATGCGTTGCAACATGCCGCTGACAGCTAGCTCGCGATCACCGGAGGTGAATGAAAAGCTCCGCGTTGCATCCAGCTGTTGCACCTCATCCATGTCGCTCGTCCTAAGGGTGCCCGTTCTCATTTGCAGAAAGCCTCCGTGGCTTGTGGTCAAAAATTTTTGTCTTGAAATATAATCATTATCGTTTTTAATAGGTGACGCTAATCATTTAGATTTGTCAATCACATGAGTGGACCATGAGAGAGTTAACTTCGATGCAAGCCGCCTGTTGGATCGGGCGTACTGCTCATGCCTTTTTAGGGAGAGTTTCGGCTCATCTTTATGCCGAGTTCGATGGCCATTCCATTGAACTGGACCGGTTACGCGAAGCGCTTGGGCGGGCCAGCCTGCTGCATCCGATGCTGCGAATGCGGGTGGATGCGCAAGGGCTGCAATCCATTGCTTCCATGGACCAATCGCCTCAGTTGGAAGTCGAAGACCTGCACGCCATGACCGAGCCGGAGGCCGCCCGTCACCTGCTAGCCAAACGGGAGGCGTGGACACATCAGCAACTGGACCTCGGCCATGAGCCGGGTGCCCGGTTTGCAGTGAGCCTGTTGGCGGATGATAGGTTTCGTCTGCATGTCGATACCGACATGATCGCCATCGATCCATCCAGTTTCCGCACGCTGATGGAAGACTTGGCCCGGCTTTACGAGCAGCCCGATGACACGCTGCCGAACACGCCATCTTTCTTCGATTGGTACGACAAGGCCCGTGTCGACCCGGCACTCAAGGCCGCCCGTGATCGCGACCGTGCCTGGTGGCGTGAGCGCCTGGCGCACGTTGCCCCGGCACCCACCTTGCCATTGCTTGAGCACCCGCCGGAGCAAGCGCAAAGCCACCGACTTCATACCTGGCTGGGTCCCGCCGAGCGCCAGGCCTTGGAACAAGTGGCACGGGAACGCAGGATTACCCTGTCGACCTTGATGATGGGGCTGTTTGCGGCGGCGCTCGGGGAGCAGACCGGCGACCGTAGTTTCCGTCTCAATGTACCGACGTTCTGGCGTCAGCCATTGGTGGATCATGTCGAGCGCGTGGTGGGTGACTTCGCCAATGTGTTGATTCTGGATGTGGACATCGAGTCCGCCGCCACGCCGGCCGCGCTGTGTGCGCAACTGGCGAAAAAGATGGTCGGCCTGCTTGAGCATTGCGCCTATCCGGGCGTGAATGTGATGCGTGATCTGTCCCGCCATCAGGGCACGCCACAGCTGGCGCCGGTGGTCTTTACTGCCGCGCTGGACATGCCCGGCGGCGACTTGCTTTCGCCGCGCGTGCGGCGTGTATTCGGCCCGATGAATTGGGTCATCTCCCAAGGGCCGCAGGTGGCGCTTGATGCACAGATTGCCTGCGCCGATGGCGGTATCCTGATCAATTGGGATATCCGTCTTGATGCGTTGCCACTGCCGTGGGTAACGACGTTCTTTGACCGCTTTGTGGCGATCACGCAGGAAGTGGCGGCCGATTCTCGTGCGTTCGATCAAACGCTCAACGTCGGTGTTTCGCGCACCCTCGAAAAACCGCTGTCATCCCTACAGCAGGCGTACTTATTGGGTCGTGGCACCCAAGTGCCTCTTGGCGGTGTGGCCATGCAGGAGTTTCGTGAGTATCACGGGGCCATGGACCCGACGTTGCTGCGCAGTCGCCTGGCGGCCATGGTGCAGCGCCATGACAGCCTGCGCACACGGGTGGATGCGCTCAAGTTGGTGAGTCATGTCAGCGATGAAGCTCGTATCAATCTTGAGGAGGTTGACCTCACATCGATGTCGTCGCAAGCAGCGCTGGCTCACATCGATGGACGTCGTGAGGCATACGCCCACGCCATCTTCGAGCTGGACCGTGCGCCTTGGAATGTCACAATCTTCCACCTGCCCGACGACCAGTTGACGGTGTTCGTGCGCCTGGATGCGTTGATCCTCGACGGTCGCTCCATTGCTGCGTTGTTGGTCGAGCTGTTCGACGGCCTGGCCGGCGATGAGCCCGCTGCCGAGGCTGCGCCTGCCTCGGTGGATCAGACCAGCCAACGCAAGGCCGACGCGGTTTACTGGAAGACCAAGCTCACCGACGTGACGGGCGCACCACGCCTGCCATGGCGCGTGCCGCTCGATCAAGTACGGGCATCGCGCTACGAGCGCCAAAGCCGACAAGTGCCCAAGGCGGTATTCAACGCATTCTGCAAATTGGGCGCCCGGCAGCGGCTATTCAAGAACTCCGCCCTGATGGCGCTGGTGATGGAAGTGCTGTCCCACTGGCTCGATGAAGGTGACTTGTGCGTGGCGGTACCGGTTGCGCCGCAAACGGGCGGTGCATTTGCCAACCGTTCCAGCTTTATCGCGATCAACCGAAACGAGGCTCCCAGCACCTTTGCGGAGCGTGCGGCGAAGCTGCAAGTGGACGTGCTGGAAGGGCTGCAACACCTGGCCTATTCGGGCGTGGACCTCGCCCGGTTGCTGTTCGAATCCCACGGCCCTGGGCCGGTGTTGCCGGTGGTGATTACCAATGGTTTTTCCTGGCCGGTGTCGACGGCGGACAGTCTCATGCAGTTGCAAGGCGGCCTGACCCAGACGCCTCAGGTGGCCATGGATATTCGCTTCTGGGCTAACGCTGAGGGCGCACTGGTGCTGGATATCGACTATGCACGGGAGGTTCTGGACCCAGCGGTGGTTCACGACATCCTGGATGCGCTGGAAAAGGCCATCAGCCAGATCAGCGCCAGCGGTGAGTTCGCCATGGATACCGTCGCGATCATCGACACGTCTCACTATCGCCTCAATAGCCCGACGAGCGAGGCCAATGCCGAAGGGTTCCTGGCGCAAATCGCCAAGCACCTGTTCGACCCCAGCAACCAGCGGATCGCCCTGATCAGCGGTGAACGGCAGATCAGCTACACCGAGCTGGGCGAGGGTGTGTCGCGTGTCATTGCGGCGTTCAAGGCCCGTGGCATCGGGCCGGGCCAAGTGGTCGCCATCTGCCTGCCTCGCAGTCCGGAGCACACCACGCTGACCTTGGCCTGTGCTTTGACGGGCGTGATCTGGGTGCCAATCGATGCCTCGGCGCCGGACGAGCGTCGGCAGTATTTGCTGGAAAACTGCCGACCAGATCTGGTAGTCATCAGCCCAGGCGAGAGGGTCGAGCAGGTCCATGCCACACCGGACGAGTTGCTGACCGGGCCGCAAACCAGCGCGCCCATGCTGGATGATCGCTCACTGAGCGAAGCGCCGGCGTATTACCTCTACACCTCGGGCACCACCGGCAAGCCCAAGTGTGTGGTGCTGTGCAATCGCGCCACGGCCAATGTCATCGGCAGCACCTTGTCACACTGGCGCGTGAGCCAGAACGACGTGTTCATGTCGGTAACCCCGCTGCACCACGACATGTCGGTATTCGATGTGCTCGGCTGCCTGACGGCCGGCGCCACCCTGGTACTGCCTGGCGTCGGCGAGGAAAAGGACGCGGTGCGTTGGAATCAGTTGATCGCCAGGCACCGTGTGACGCTGTGGTGTTCCGTGCCGGCTATTCTGGAAATGCTGCTGTCGTGTCGTGGTGAACATGACTTGGCCAGCCTGCGCCTGATCGCCCAGGGCGGCGACTACATCAAGCCGGGCGTGATCGCCGAGTTGCGTGGGCTGCTGCCATCGTCCCGTCTGATTTCCCTGGGTGGGCCGACGGAAACCACGATCTGGAGCATCTGGCACGACATCACTGCCGATGACCAACTGCAAATTCCCTACGGGCGACCGTTGCCGGGCAACCGCTATCTGGTTCTCGACGCCGAGGGAGCGCATTGCCCAGCAGGCGTTGTCGGCCGCATCCATACGGCAGGCGTCAATCTGGCCCTGGGCTACCTGGAAAACGGCGCGCTGGCGCAAACCGAATTCATCAGTGTCACCGACGAGCATGACCAGGTCGTACGTGCATTTCGTACCGGTGACTGCGGGCGCTATCGCCGCGACGGCACGTTGATGTTCGACAGCCGCGTGAATGGCTACGTGAAGGTGCGCGGTGTGCGCGTATCGCTGCCCGACATCGAGATCGAGTTGATCAAGCATCCTGCGGTCAGGCACGTGCTGGTGGTGGACTACGGCGAACAGCGCCAGGGCGAGGTTAACATCGGTGCGCTGTACGTGAGTGCCGAAGACGCCGCCCCCTTGACCGCCGCCGCGTTGCGCCAGTTCGCCCGCGAGCACTTGCCGCAATCCCATGTGCCCACGCGATTCCTGGCGGTGGAGGCGCTGCCGTTGTCGCAAAACGGCAAGCCTGATCGCCCGCGTGCTCGCTGCTTGTTGCTGGAGCCTGCCGAAGAGGTCGTTGAAACGCAGGGCAACAAGGTCTTGGCGATCTACCTGAGTGTGTTGGGCAGGCCGCCGCAGGACTGCGCCAATGCCTCGGTCGACTTCATCAGTCTGGGCCTGCGGCCCCAGCATTTGAAAGCCATCGCTGCGCGGTTCCAAGAGGAACTTGCGGTGACGCTTTCCCCCGGACAATTACTGCGTTGCCGTAACGCACAAGATGTCGAGCGATTGCTCGCCACCGCATAACCACATAGCAATACCCAGGGAGACAGATTGGATGACGGATTTACCCACTGTAGATATCGCCGGTGTTGGCATCGGGCCCTTTAACCTCGGGCTGGCCGCTTTATTGTCCAAACATTCCGGCGTGACCAGTCTTTTCCTGGATCGCAAAGCCGAGTTTCGTTGGCATGAAGGGTTGCTCCTGCCGGGCACCACGTTGCAAGTGCCGTTTCTGGCGGACCTGGTGACGATGGCCGACCCGACCCACGAACTGAGCTATCTGAACTACCTACACCAGCACGATCGCCTGTACCAGTTCTATTACTACGAGAACTTCCAGGTGCCGCGCCGCGAGTATGACCACTATTGTCGTTGGGCTTCGCAGCAGTTGCCGACGTGCCACTTCGGCGAGGATATTTGTGATGTGACTTACGACGCGGGAGCCGGGAAGTTCCTGATTGAAAGCCAGTCTGTGTCCGGCTTCAAACGCTACTATTCCAGCCGAAACCTGGCGGTAGGCATCGGCACTACGCCGATATTGCCGCAATGGGCTCAGGTGAAAAGCACGGCACCCATCATGCATTCGGCCGAGTTTGGCAAGCGCCAGGCGCAGTTGTCGGAATGTCGGCGTGTCACCGTGATTGGCTCTGGCCAGAGTGCCGCCGAGTGCGTGCTCGCGTTGTTCAATGAGCTGACCCCCGAGCGGATTGCCGCAGGCGCCTCGATCCGCTGGATCACCCGCTCGGCGGGTTTCCATCCGATGGAGTACTCCAAGCTGGGGCAGGAGTGCTTTACGCCGTCCTACATGGAGTACTTCCACAGCCTCCCGCGTGAACGCCGTCGTGAGGTCGTGGCCAAGCAGGGCTTGTTGTACAAGGGCATCAGTTTTTCCACTATCGCCGCTATCTACGACTTGATCTATGAGCGCTCCATCGGCGGCAGTGATCCGGGCCTGACGTTGCTGTCGAACTGTGAAGTCGAGACGGTCGAGGACGTCGCCGGTACGCTGCGTATTGCCTATCGGCATCGTGAACTGGGCCAGACCAGCAGCCTGGAGGCGGACGCGATTGTGGCCGCGACGGGCTACGGGCATGCCTGGCCGCAGTGGTTTGAGCGGCTCAAGGGCACGGTGCTGGAAACCGATGAGCACGGTGACTGCCTTGTGGAGGACGACTTCACCGCACGCCGCTGTGATGGCGGGGCAGGGCGTATCTTTGTGCAGAACGCAGAGATCTTCCAGCATGGCGTGGGCTCGCCGGACCTGGGCGTTGCTGCGATTCGTAATGCGAGCATTGCCAATCAACTGCTCGGTTGCCCGCACTACCGCCTGCCCAAACGCTCGTCGTTCCAGCGTTATGGCATGCATGAGGTTTAGTGCGTGAAAGGCAGGGCCTTGGTGTTACCAAGGCCCTGTTGGGTCAGACGCGGATGTGGTCCAGGGTGATGACATCGGCGCCAGGTGTCGCAAACAGCGCGAACATCTGTTCAATCGTGGCGCTCATGCGGGCCATTTGCTCTGCGCTGTAGCGATCCGAACGGTAGGTGATCACCAGGCGCAATGCGCGTTTGCCGTCGAGCGTGTTTTCCATGATCTCGAACTGAATACCGAACATCGACTGGTTCTTGTCCGGGTCGATCTGGCGGTAGCGGATCGCGCCGTTATCCGGTGTGCTCAGGGCGCCGTTCAAGGCGTTGTTGGCGTGAATCTGGATGTACACGTCGAACAGCAGTCCATCCGCTGGCGTCATGCCTAGTGCCTGTTGAATCTGCTCCATCGGCACATCGGCGTAGGCCATCGAGTCGTTGATCAAACGGCTGACGTTTTCGATCATGGCGCCGACGGCTTGTCGGGCATCGAATTGCACGCGGTGCGCGACCATGGTGGTGAAGTAGCCGACCGTGTCGTAATACGCGGGGTCTGTGCGACCGGAAGCCGACGTGCCCACTACCAGGTCTTTCAAATCCCCGAGCTTGTGCAGGGAGAGCACGATTGCCGAATAGACCACGCCGAACAATGAAGCGTTGTTCTGCCGGGCGAAGGCGTACAGGTGGTCGGTTGTGCCTTGGGTGGGCTTGATCTCGAACCACTGGGCCTTGGTCGATACTTGTGCGGGCTGTGCCTCGGAGGAGGGCAGCGTCAGGCCACGGGTGGCATCGCGCAGCATGCTGGTCCAGTAGTCGAGGTGCTTCTGGTTGATCCCGGCGGCTTGCTGGCGCACGGCGAACTCATGGAAGGACGGTGCCGGGCTTTTCCAGACTGGCGCTTTGTCAGCCGCACGGGCCAGGTAAGCCTGGGCCAGTTCCTCCATCATCACGTTGAGCGACCATTCATCAATGGCCATGTGATGGACGAGCAGCGACAAGGTTTGGCGTTGATGTTGCGTGTCCTGAATGAAGCGCACCCGCAGCGGCAATTCGCGGGTCAGATCGAACTGGTAGGTGGCTTCGCCTTGCAGGGTGACACCCTGGCTTTCGCGGCTCGGCCAGAACCACTTGAACTGCGATAGCTGCGTGGTTGGCACGATTTGCTGGTATGCCTCGCCACCCTCGAAGTGGAAGGTGCTGCGCAGGCTGGCATGACGCTCAAGCAGGTCATGGAATGCCTGCTCGAACAGCGCTTCGTCTACCGTGTCGAGAAACTCCATGGCAAACGGCAGGTTGAAGATCGTGCCGAATTCGAAGGCGGCGTAAGCGCGTCCGAGGGACGCCTGGGCCAGTGCAAACGGTGCTTTTTGTACGTCTTGTGGGGAGCCGGTGGTGGTCGTTGGCGTAGCGTTTCTCACGATGACCTGGGCGCGTGCCGCCAAAGCGGTTGCCGAGGGTGCGCTGAAGAAATCGTTGAACTGGACTTCGATGCCGTGGCTGCTCAACAGCTTGCCGATGATGCGGGTGGCCAGCAGCGAGTGGCCGCCAAAGTCGAAGAAGTCATCCGTCGCCAGCATGCCCGGTTCCGCCAGGGCTTCGCGGAACTCGGCGAGGATAATGGCTGCAACTTCAGGTGTTTCGGTTTGGGCGGCGTTCTCGCCGATGTCCGCCTGGCGGTGCAGCCAAGGCAGTGGTGTATCAGTGGTGTGCATGATTTTGCGGTACAGGTCGTTCGCCTGACAGGTCTGGTCAAGAATCGGGTGAAGGACCAGCGCCAGGATGGGCGCATCCGGCGTTTGCATGATCAGCGCCTTGAACGGCGGTTGGTGCTCCGCGTCCCACGGCGCGGTTTGTTCGGGGAGCAGGTAGTGGCTGGCGTCGCCAGTCACCTGAATGCGCTCGATGCACGCTTGCCAGTCGCGCGCCTGGACCTTGTCGACTTCGCCGTCATCGTTGAACTGGTAGCGGGCATTCAGCTCGGGGATTGATTCGATCACCGCCTGGAGTGCTGACTCCAGCCTTGCGGGATCGGTATCCGCGTCGAGTTGCCAGGCACTCAAGTGCTTGAGAATGCGATCGGGATATTGCTGCTGCAAGAGCCAGATATGCGCTTCGTAATCGGTGGCAGACCGTTTCGAAAACGTATCTGGAGTGAGTTCCATCATGGAAGTTTCCCGCCTTATCAAACTGAACAGTAAGAAGTAGAGATGGCACCAAGTGCCGACAGACCCATCCTCGGTCTGGTGTAACGCCTGGGAACCCGGGCGTCAGAGGACGTGCAATCCGGTTGCGTTGCAGGGGCTTTATGAACACCGTATGATCACAAATAATAATCATACATATTCGCATTAGTCAAAATCTGATCGCGGGTGGATTCGTCTCAGGAGAGGTGTTGTGAACAACGGAGCGTTTGCGTCCAAGCAGCAATTCGAAAAGCTGTATGTCGACCATCACCGCTGGTTGTGCAGCCTGCTGCGGCGCAAGCTGGGCAATTCGGTGGATGCTGCGGATCTGGCCCACGATATCTATCTCAACCTCATCAAGAAGGGCCGCGTGCCTTCGATTGAAGACTCGCGCTGCCACCTGACCCAGATCGCCAAAGGCATGGTGATTGACCTGTATCGTCGCCGTCACCGCGAAGCCTGCCACCTGGAGTCCCTGATGCAGCAGGCCGAACCGCTGGTGCCGTCGGAAGAGGTACGGGCGCTGGCCACCGAGGCGCTGGTGCAAATCGATGACGCGTTGCATGCCAAACCGCCCAAGGCCCGCGAAGCATTGTTGCTGTGCAAGCTGCACGGCATGGGCCATCGGGATATCGCCGCCGAATTGAAAGTGTCGGTGTCCTCTGTCGAAAAATACATCGCGGCGGGCTTGCGGGCCTGCCATCCGTTCGCATCGGCGGCCGGGCTGTGAACAATTAAATCCGCAGCGCCATTGAGGGTTTTGTCGCGTCGTTCGGAATACACGGTATGCACTGTGCAAAACGCTCGAACGCAAAGGACGCCAGGCACGCCACACGGTGGCCGGCAGTGGTTATTCAGGAGAGCTCATGAGCGTTAAAGACACACCCGTCGGTTCGGTATCCCAGGTATTACGCCCGATTCGCGGTCGATTGATACTTGCCGCCGTACTGGCCGCCTTTGGGACCATGTTGACTATGGTGCCCCTGGCCGGGATCGCCCACATTGCCCAACTGGCCATGGGTGAGGCAGCCAGTTGGGCCCAGCTGCAAGGCCCGGTCTGGCAGGTGGTCGGTGTCAGTCTGGCCTGCCTGTTCCTCGGCATGACCTTGATTTCGCTGGGGGAGATGGTCGCGCACCTGGCCGACAACCACATCACCGGCCACCTGCGCCAGGCCATCACCCGTCGGTTGGCCAGGGTGCCGCTGGGTTGGTTCACCAGTCGTGCTTCGGGTGAGGTCAAGCAGGCGATGCAGGATGACATCGGCACCTTGCACAGCCTGACGGCACACTTCTTCACCACCCTCGGTCGTACGCTTGGGGCCGTGATCATCGCCATCCTTTACCTGTTTGCCATGGACTGGCGCATGGCGATTGTCTCGCTGCTGCCATTCCCGCTGTTTTTCCTGTTTTTCACCCGCGCCACCAAGTCCAGTGGAGCGAACATGCAAGCGTTTGGCGCTGGCATGATGCGCATCAACAATGCCGTGATCGAGTTCGTCAACGGCATTCCCGTGGTCAAGGCGTTTGGCGCCGAGGGCAAGGCCCATGGCAGCTACCGGGGGGCGGTGGATGCCTTTGCTGCTGCGTTCACCGACTTCACCCGGCCACTGGTCAGTGCGATGGCCAACGCCCACGCCATGATCACGCCCGTGGCGGTACTCGGCGTGGTGCTGGCCTTCGGTACGCTGGGGGTAAGCCAGGGCTGGCTGGCTCCGGTGGATATCTTGCCGTTTGCCCTGGTCGCCCCGGGCATCTGCGCGCCGCTGTTGCTGCTGAGCTATATCACCCACGACCTGAACAACGCGACCGCCGCCGCCCAGCGCGTGCAGACCCTGCTGGAAACCCCTGTGCTGGAAACCCTGCCAAGCACGTCAGCACAATTGCCTGCAAACGCTGAAATTCGCGTCGAACACCTGAGCTACCGCTACAACGACGAGACCCCGGTGCTCCAGGACCTGAGCTTCACTCTCAAGCCAGGCACCGTAACCGCCATTGTCGGTGCGTCAGGTTCCGGCAAGTCGACCCTGGCCCGCCTGCTGCTGCGTTTTTTCGACCCTGTCGAAGGGCGTATCACCTTGGGTGGTGTCGACCTGCGCCACATCGAGAGTACCCAGTTGTACCGACGTATCGGCTTTGTGTTGCAGGAAGTACGCCTGATCCACGCCAGCCTGCGCGACAACATCGCCCTGGGCCGTCCCTCGGCCAGCCAGCAGGAAATCGAGGCCGCCGCGCGGATTGCGAACATCCACGAACGCATCCTGGACCTGCCACGGGGCTATGACTCGGTGATCGGTGAAGATGTACAGCTCTCCGGCGGTGAGTTGCAGCGCGTCAGCATCGCCCGCGCCGTGTTGCTCGACCCACCCGTGTTGGTACTGGATGAAGCCACGGCGGCAGCCGATGCCGAGAATGAGGTGAAGCTGCAACAAGCCCTGTCGCGATTCGCCCAGGGTCGCACCCTGATGGTGATTGCTCACCGGCTCGATACGGTGATGCACGCCGACCAGATCATCCTGATCGACAACGGCACCCTCTGCGAGCAAGGCACCCACGCCGAGTTGCTCGCACGTAAAGGCCGCTACGCCAGGCTGTGGGCGTTGGGCGGTTATGAACAAGCCAAGGAACAGGCGGTGTCGTCATGCTGAAAACCTTTATTCAACTGCTCGGCGAAGACGCGCCGGTACTGCGCCGCTATCTGGTGATGGCCCTGGTCTATGGCCTGCTCTGCGGGGTGACGATTGTCACGCTGGTGCCGATCCTCACCCACCTGCTGAGGGGGGGCACCCACGCCGCCGCGCAATGGCTGATCGTGTTGGTCATCGGTGTGGTGGTGTGCTGGGCGCTGCGACGCAGTGTGGAAAAAGCCGGCATCCGCGTCGGCATCGCCGTGCTCCAGCGCGGTCGCCACCGCCTTGGCGATCATGTGGCGCGGTTGCCGGTAGGCTGGTTCAGTGCGCAAAACACGGCGCGACTCAGCCATCTGGCGACCTCGGGCATGATGGAGATGGCGCAGTTGCCCGCCCACGTGTTCACGCCACTGTTGACCGGTGTGGTCACGCCGGTGGTGATCCTCATCGCGCTATTCACCCTGCACTGGCCAATGGGCCTGGTTGCCCTGGCGACCCTGCCGGTGCTGCTGGGCGTGTTCGTGTTGACTGCACGGTTGGGGCAGCGAGCCGACCAGGACTTCCAGCATAACGCCGCCCTGACCAGCCAGCGCATGGTCGAGTTCGCCCAGGCGCAGTCGGTACTGCGGGCATTCAATGGCGAGGATGGCGGTACACAGTTCCTCGAACAGGCCATCGGTCGCCAGCAGCAGGCTGCCAAGCACCTGATCCACGTATCGGCGATGTCAGTGGTGTTCAACGCGTGGGCGGTGCAGGCCGGTTTTGCTGCGCTGCTGGTGGCTGCCACCCTGTGGCTGGGCGATCTGCTGGGCGCCGGCCTGGAAGTGGGCTCGGTCATCGCCGTGATGATTACGCTATTGCTGGTCAGCCGCTTCATCGACCCGCTGCTGGAAGTGGCCGGCTACAGCGAAGTGCTGCGCGGCGCCCGTGGTCAGTTGGGCGCCGTGCGCGAGATTTTTGCAGTCAAGCCACTGCCGCAACCGCAGGCGCCCGAGGCGCCTGTCGATAGCTCCGTCGAGCTGCGCAACGTCAGTTTCGCTTATGACGAGGGCCAGCCCGACGTGTTGCGCGATGTCAGCCTGCGCATCGAACCGGGCAGCATGACCGCACTGGTGGGCGCTTCCGGCTCGGGCAAGACCACATTGGTGCGCTTGATTGCACGCTTCTTCGATGTGACCCAAGGCAGCGTGATCGTCGGCGGCGTGGATGTACGCCAGATGTCCGGTGAGCAACTGGCCGGCCAGATCAGCCAGATCTTCCAGGACGCCTACCTGTTCCAGGGCAGCATTGCCGACAACATCCGTATCGGCAAACCAGCGGCCAGCGACGAGGAAGTGATGGAAGCGGCGCGACAAGCCGGCGTGCTGGAAATCATCGAGCGACTGCCCCAGGGCCTGGACACGCCGGTGGGCGAGGGCGGGGCACGGTTGTCCGGTGGCGAACGCCAACGGATCTCCATCGCCCGTGCGCTGATCAAGGATGCACCGATCCTGCTGGTCGACGAAGCCACCGCCGCCCTCGATGCCGAGAACCAGGCCGCCATCGCCGAAGCACTGGCACGGCTGCGCGGCAAACGCACGCTGATCGTGATCGCGCACCAGCTCTCGACCGTGGTCATGGCCGACCAAATCCTGGTGCTCGATCAAGGCCAGCTCAGCGAGCAGGGTTCCCATGCCGAATTGAGCGCCAAGCCTGGGTTGTATGCCCACTTTCTCGCCCAGCGCAGGGCGGCAAAAGGTTGGCGGATCGCGGGTGAGGACGCTTCTTGAGTCGTGCAGCGTTAGTCGTCCTGTTTGTAGTGCTGTGCGGCCTGTCGCTGATGGTGGGGGTCAAGCAGGTGTCGTGGGTCGAGCTGTTGAGCTTTTCCGACGACGCCTGGCTGACCCTCACCGCCAGCCGGCTGCCACGCCTGGCCGCGTTGATCCTCACCGGGGTCGGGTTGGCCGTGTGCGGGGTGATCCTGCAGCAGATCGTGCGTAACCGCTTCGTCGAGCCCGGTACTTCCGGTGGATTGGATGCCGCCAAGCTAGGCATCCTGATTTCCCTGACGGTGGCCCCAGGCGCCGGGGCCGCCGGCAGAATGCTGTTCGCCTTGGCCTTTTGCTTTGCCGCCAGCCTGATCTATGTCGCGATCATCCGGCGCATCCAGTTCAAGAACACCGTGATGGTGCCGGTGATCGGCCTGATGTACGGCAGCGTGCTGAGCGCCGTCGCCGAGTTCTACGCCTACCGCCACAACATCCTGCAGAGCATGCAGGGTTGGATGCTCGGCGATTTCTCGAAGATCGTGCAGGGCAATTACGAGATCATCTACCTGATCCTGCCTATCGTTGTGCTGACCTACCTGTATGCCCATCGTTTCACGGTGTTGGGCATGGGCGAGGGCATGGCCAGCAGCCTGGGCCTGAACTACGCCGCCAACGCGGCGCTGGGCCTGATGCTGGTGGCGGTCACTGTCTCCGCCACGGTGATTACCGTGGGCGCGATTCCCTTCGTCGGGCTGGTGATCCCCAACCTGGTAGCCCTGCACTACGGTGAAAACCTGGAACGCACGCTGCCCATCGTCGCCTTGTGCGGTGCCTCGTTGCTGTTGGCCTGCGACATCCTCGGCCGCCTGCTGATCTACCCCTTCGAAGTGCCGATCGGCCTGACTGCCGGTTGCATCGGCGGCGTGGTGTTCCTGGTGCTGCTGATCCGGAAGTACACATGAGACACATGGCTACCCGTTATGGCCTCTGGCTGCTGGTCCTGTTGCTGGCCCTTGGGTTCCTGTTGCTGGGCTCGGGCCTGGATTTCGATTACGTCATTCCCAAGCGGCTTACCCGCCTGGCCGCGATGGGCATTGCCGGCGTGTGCATTGCGTATTCGTCGGTGATTTTCCAGACCATCGCCGGCAACCGCATCCTCACGCCGGCCATCATGGGCTATGAGGCGATCTACCTGTTGTTCCAGGCTTTGCTGATTCTGGTGCTGGGCACCCAGAGCCTGGTGCTGCTGGGGCGTGACGGCAACGTGCTGTTATCGGTGCTGTTGATGCTCGGCTATTCGTGGCTCATCCACCGTTGGCTGTTCCGCGACGGCAGTCACAACGTGTACCTGCTGTTGCTGCTGGGGTTGGTGTTGAGCATGGTGATGGGCACCTTCACCCAATTCATCCAGTTGAAGATCAGCCCCGGGGAGTTTTCGATTTTCCAGGGATTCAACTACGCCTCCTTCAACAAGGCGCAACCGGGGCAGGTGATCTATTCGGGCGTATTGGTGGCGGTGGTGTGTTTCATCGCCCAGCGCACGTTGCCGGTGCTCGATGTCTTGGCCCTGGGACGTGACCAGGCGATTTCCCTGGGGGTCGACTACCCACGCAGCGTGCGCCTGCAACTGGCACTGATCGCCATTCTGGTGGCGGTGTCCACCAGCCTGGTGGGGCCGACCGCGTTCATGGGCGTGTTCGTCGCCAACATCGCCTATGCCCTGGCCCGCACCACGCGGCACCGGGTCACCTTGCCCCTGGGCTGTGCGATTGCCATCGGCATTTTCATCATCGCTCAGTATCTGGTGGAGCAATGGTTCAACTACAACACCTCCGTGAGCATTCTCATCAACCTGGTGTGCGGTGTGTATTTCCTCGCGCTGATGATCCGAACCCGAGGCACGGCATGATCTCTCTCCAACACGTCTACAAAGCCTATGGCGCCAAGCATGTGCTGAGTGACGTCAGCGTGCAGTTCCCTCCGGGGCAAGTGACCTCATTGATCGGCCCCAATGGGGCGGGCAAATCCACCTTATTGATGTTGATTGCCCGTCTGTTGACGCCTACCCGTGGCGATGTGCTGATGGGCGGGCGCAGCATCGCCGACGTGCCGGTGCGCGACTATGCCAAGCGCGTGGCCACCTTGCGTCAGTCGCCGGATTTCAACCTGCGCCTGACCGTCGAAGAGCTGGTAGCCTTCGGGCGTTTCCCCTACAGCCGAGGCGCGCTCACCGCCCAGGACCGGGTGGTGATCGACGAGGCCATCGAGTTCCTGTCACTGCAACCGCTGCGCCTTTGCTACATCGACGAGCTCAGCGGCGGGCAGCGGCAGATGGCGTTCCTGGCAATGACCATCGCCCAGCAAACCGATTACCTGCTGCTGGATGAGCCGCTCAATAACCTCGACATGAAGCACGGTGTGCAAATCATGCGGGCCTTGCGTCGCTTGTGTGATGAGCAAGGTCGCACGGTGATCCTGGTGGTGCATGACATCAACTTCGCGGCCAATTATTCCGACCATATCGTGGCGATGAAAGGCGGCGCCATCCACCGTCACGGCCCAGTCGACCAGGTAGTGACTGAGGCCAACCTGCGCGAGCTGTTCGACTTGGATTTCGAGATTCTGCACAGCCAACAAGGCTTCGTTTGCAACTACTTCAACCCATCACCTTCAAGGGAACTGACATGAGCACTGATCACACGAACAGAATGCGCGCGCTGCTGCTGACGATGGCCGTGGCGGCCGGGTTGCAGGGGTGTGACAAACCGGCGCCGGAGGCCAAGGCCCCGGTGGCGGCGCAGGCGGCCTACGCGCCGATCACCATCGAGCATCCGCTGGGTACCACCGTGGTCACTCAGTTGCCCCAGCGCGTGGTGGCCTTCGACATGAGCGAGCTCGACACCCTGGATCAACTCGGTGCCCCGGTGGTCGGCATCGCCAAGGACTACGTCACCAGCTTCCTTACTCGCTACCGTGACGACACGAATGTCGCGGATGTGGGCTCGACCATCCAGCCCAACCTGGAACGCCTGCATGCGCTCAAGCCCGACCTGATCCTGATCTCTCCGCTCCAGGCACAGAGCTACAAGGAGCTCAGCCAGATCGCTCCAACCGTGTACGACGACGTGGACCTGACCAACAAAAAAGGCAATCTCATCGAGACCGCCAAGGCCCATTTGACCCTGCTGGGGCGCATCCTCGACAAGCCGGAACTCGCCCGCCAGAAAGTGGCGGAAATGGACGCCAAGGTCGAGCAGACCCGCCAAGTCACTGCCGGCCGCCCCGAGAAGGCCTTGATCGTGCTGCATAACAACGGTGCCTTCACCTCCTACGGCGTGAAATCGCGCTACGGTTTTGTGTTCGACACCCTGGGCGTTAAACCGGCCAGCACCGACATCGAGGCCGGCTTACATGGCCAGCCGATTTCCAATGAATTCATTCAGCAGGCCGATCCGGACATTCTGTACGTCATCGACCGCACGGCCGTGATGGAGCATCGCCCAGCCCTCGACCTCAAGAGCCTGGACAACCCACTGTTGCGCAAGACCAAGGCATGGAACAACGGCCGGGTGATCTTCGTCGACGCCCAGACCTGGTACCTGTGCACGGCCAGTGTGACCTGTCTTAACCGCATGGCGGACGAGGTGGTCGAAGGCTACAAAGGCTGATCCAGACACACGTTCGTGGTACCCAAAGCCGCTGCCATTCAGGTCGCGGCTTTTTTCTTGGGAATATTTATCATTTAGATTGAGGGTTTGTGGTTCTGGTACGGAAACCTAGTGAATGCACTTCAATACTTCGCATCGAAAGGAATCCAGCATGTCGGAACACGGCCGCCCAACTCGCGCCCACCCTGATTTATCCCAGGCCACACCGCGTACTTTCCCGTTTACCTTGAACCGCACGTTCTCCGCCGTGCAGATGGCCTTGCTGCTCGGTTTGAGCGGTGGCTCGCTGGCAGTGTCGGCCGCGCCTGAACCGGAGCCGGCCACCCAGGCCCGGGCCGAAGCGGAAAAGAACAGTCTGGTGCTGTCGGAAACCACCATCGAGGGCGAGCGGCTCGCCACCGACGACCTGCCACCTGCGTACGCGGGGGGGCAGGTCGCCACGGGCGGTCGTATCGGGCTGCTGGGCAACAAGGACTTCATGGAAACACCGTTCAACGCCATCAGCTACACCGATGAGTTCGTGCGCAATCACCAGGCCAAGGACATCGGCTCGGTGATCGGCGCCACCGACCCGTCGGTCAACGTGCCGTCCAAACGGGCCATCCTCGAAACCTTCTTCATCCGCGGCTTCAACACCAGCGCCAACGACATCACCTTCAACGGCCTGGCCGGCATGGCGCCGAACCTGCGCGGTTCGACCGAACTGGCCGAGCGCATCGAAGTGCTCAAGGGCCCGTCTGCGCTGCTCAACGGCATGCCGCCTGATGGCAGCGTCGCCGGTAGCATCAACATGGTGCCCAAGCGCGCCGCCGACGAACCGCTGACGCGGATCACCACCAGTTACGAATCCAACGGGCTGTACGGTGCCCATGCTGACGTGGGTCGACGTTTTGGCGAGCAGAACCAGTTCGGTATCCGCTACAATGGCGTGTACCGCGATGGCGACACCAACGTGGACGACCAGCAGCAAAAGATGCAACTCAACGCCTTGGGCCTGGACTGGCGCACCGAGCGCGTACGCCTGTCCCTGGACGCTTACAAGCAGCGTGAACGTCTGGATGGCGCCAACTATTTCGGCATTTTCGGCATCTCGCCGACGGTCAATAAAGTGCCCAGCCCGAAGAGGGGCAACAACTCCCTGGCGCCGGACTGGGCCTACACCATCAACGACACCGAAACCGTGTTGATCCGTGGCGAGGCCGACCTGAATGACTCGCTCACCGCGTTTGCCGCCTATGGCCAGCGCGACGGTGGCCGTAATGCCCTGATGACCCGTGACACGCTGATCAACAACGCCGGAGACATCAACGTGCTGGCTTATCGCTCGGACGGGCAGGGTACGCAGAAGTCCGGTGAAGCCGGCCTCAAGGGCACTTTCGATACGGGTCCGGTAGGCCACGCCTGGTCGTTGGCCGCCACCCAGTACAAGTCGGAGATGAGCTACAAGGACTTGATGATCCCCAACTATGTGGTCACCAACTACAACAACCTCGACTTCGGCCCAACACCGCCCCTGGGCAAATACGGCGCCGTCACCTCCCGCAGCGAAGCCAAGCTGAGAAGCTTTGCGTTCCTCGACACCCTGTCGTTCCTCGATGGCCGTGTGCAATGGACCGTGGGCTGGCGCAACCAGACCGTGGAAAGCGCCAGCTTGACGCCGGCCCGGGTCAAGACGTCCCGCTACAGCGACAGCAAGGTGTCGCCGGCGACGGCGTTGCTGGTCAAGGTCACCGACGATGTTTCGCTCTATGCCAACTATATCGAAGGTCTGTCCCAAGGCGGCACGGCACCCACCAGCGCTGCCAATTCGGGTGAAATCCTCAGCCCTTACCAGACCAAGCAGTATGAGGTCGGCGCCAAGTTCGACCTGGGCACCTTCGCCACCACGCTGGCCGTGTTCCAGATTGAAAAACCGAGCGCCTACACCGACCCCGTCACCAATATTTACGCCACCAACGGCGAGCAGCGTAACCGTGGCGTGGAATGGAGTTTCTTCGGTGAAGCCCGACCCGGCCTGCGTCTGATGGGCGGTGCGTCCTATACCCAGGCGGAGCTGACCAAGGCGTTGGTCAAATCCAACGAAGGCAACCAAGTGACCGGCGTACCGAAGATCATCGCCAAACTGGGCGCCGAATACGACCTGGAGATGGTGCCGGGGCTGACCCTGACCGCCAACACCAACTACGTTGGCAGCCGCTACGTCACCGACGACCACCGCATGGAGTTGCCGTCCTACACCGTGTTTGATGTGGGCGGCCGCTACACCACCAAGGTCATGTCCAAGCCAGTGACCTTGCGCGCCAATGTCGAGAACGTGGCTAACCGCGCCTACTGGATCGGTTCGTACAACGGTGGCGACGGGAGTGGATTGTCCGGTGGCCTGGGTACGCCACGTACCCTGCAACTGTCGGCTTCGGTGGACTTCTAACACTTAACCCAAGCGTGGATGCGTCCAGGGACGCCCCCACGCTTGGCGGTTTCAACGCTGCGAAAATCCCCCCGACAATTGCGTCTTCAGATAGCCGACCAACGCGCTCACCGACTTCGGTACATGGGGCGAGTACGGCCTGATCAAATAAATCTCATCGGCAAACACGCCTTTGAGCGTCCAGTCCTTGAGCACCTGCACCAACGTGCCGTTGGCCAACGCGGCGTGCGCACTGAAATCCGGGAGCAGGGCGATGCCCAGGTGGTTGAGCGCCGAGTCGCGCAGGGCTTCGCTGTTGTTGGTGGCAAAGCTGCCGGCGATGGGCACGGTGAGGCGTTCGGCGTTGCGCTCGAAGGTCCAGGCCGGTTGGTCGGCACCCCGTGGGTAGAACAGGCAGTTATGTGCAGTGAGGTCGCCGGGTTCGCGCGGTTCGCCGTGGCGTTGCAGGTAATCTCGGGTAGCCACCAGCACCGAAGCGGTGTCGCACAGTTTCCACGCCACATGGGTCTCCGGCACCTGGAAGCCATGGCGCACCGCCAGGTCGTAGCCTTCGGCCGCCAGCGAACTCAAAGCGTCGGACACATCCAACTGAATGCGCACCTGCGGATAAAGTTGCAGAAACTCCGATAGATGCGGCACCAACTGCTGCCGGGCAAATGCCACCGGTGCGGTGAGGCGTACCAGGCCGCGAATCTCTCCGGCCGAGTCGCGCACCGAGGAGAAGCTGCGAGCGATCTGTGCGTAGGCGCTGCGCACTTCCCGGGTCAACGACAGCCCTGCATCGGTCAGCCGTACACTGCGCGTGGTACGGGTGACCAGCCGGGTGCCAGTGGCTTTTTCCAGGTCTGAGATCCGTTGGCTGACCGCGGACTTACTCACGCCCAAGCGCGCCGCAGCGGCGGTGTAGGTGCCTTGTTCTTCCAGCACCGACAGCCAATGAATATGGGTCCAGAGCCCCTCGATCTCGGCTTTTTCCATGATTGTATTGTTCGCCAATGTGGACAATAAGTTCTGGATTTTGCTCTGGTTCGGAACAAATCGAAAGCCTATCGTGACTTCCATCGCAACCGACCTGGGATTCCACTGCCATGACGAGCACCATCGAGCACTACATCAACGACCAGCGCGTGAGCCGCGATGACCGTTATCAGGATGTCTTCAACCCGGCCACCGGCGAAAAGACCGGGCGTGTCGCCTTGGCCAGCCGCCAGACCGTGTCCGAAGCCGTCGCCGCTGCCCAGGCCGCCTTTGCCGGTTGGGCCGACACCCCGCCAATCCGCCGTGCCCGTGTGCTGTTCGAGTACCTGCACCTGCTGCGTCAGCGCAAGGATGACTTGGCACGCATCATCGTCGCCGAGCATGGCAAGGTCTTTACCGATGCCCAGGGCGAAGTCGACCGTGGTATCGACATACTCGAATTCGCCTGCGGCATTCCCAACCTGCTCAAGGGCGAACACTCCGACCAGGTGTCCCGTGGCATGGACAACTGGACGATGCGCCAGCCCCTGGGCGTGGTGGCTGGCGTGACGCCGTTCAACTTCCCGGTGATGGTACCGATGTGGATGTACCCGATTGCCATCGCCGCGGGCAACACCTTCATCCTCAAGCCGAGCCCGACCGACCCGAGCGCTTCGCTGTTCATGGCCGAGCTGCTGCGCGAAGCCGGCTTGCCCAAAGGTGTGTTCAACGTGGTGCAGGGCGACAAGGAGTCCGTGGACGCGCTGATCGAACACCCGGACGTCAAGGCTGTGAGTTTTGTCGGCTCCACGCCGATTGCCCAATACATCTACGAAACCGGTGCCCGTCACGGCAAGCGCGTACAAGGCTTGGGCGGCGCGAAAAACCACATGGTGGTGATGCCCGACGCGGATATCGAAAAAACCGTCGACGCCCTGATGGGGGCCGCCTACGGCAGTGCCGGCGAACGTTGCATGGCGATCTCGGTGGCAGTGCTGGTGGGTGATGTGGGTGATAAAGTCATCGCCGCCTTGACCGAGCGGGCCAAGCAACTGCGCATCACCGATGGCCGCGATTTGAAGGCCGAGATGGGCCCGATTGTGTCCCGCGCCGCACTGGAGCGCATCAGCGGCTACATCGAACAAGGTGTACAAGCCGGTGCACAATTGCTGCTCGACGGGCGTGACTATGTGCCCTCTGAAGCCGGCCTGGAAAACGGCTTCTGGCTGGGTGCCACGCTGTTCGACCACGTGACCCAAGAGATGAGCATCTACCGCGAAGAAATCTTCGGCCCGGTACTGGCCTGCGTGCGGGTGAATGACTTCGGCGCAGCGATCAAGCTGGTCAACGACCATGAGTTCGGCAACGGCGTCAGCTGTTTTACCAGAGACGGCAACATCGCCCGTGAGTTTGCGCGCAGGATTGAAGTCGGCATGGTCGGCATCAACGTACCGATCCCGGTACCGATGGCGTGGCACGGATTTGGTGGCTGGAAGAAGAGCCTGTTCGGCGACATGCACGCCTACGGCACTGAGGGTGTTCGCTTCTACACCAAGCAGAAGTCGATCATGCAACGCTGGTCGGAGAGCATCGAGCAGGGCGCGGAGTTTGCGATGCCGGTGTCCAAGTAATCCAAGGCTAGTAGTTCAACTGTGGGAGGGGGCCAGATCTTCTATCAAGCCGCCTCCCTGTCTTATTTGATCGTGCTCAGACCCTCAGAACACCGCCTTGACCTGCAAACCCAGCACCAGCGCATTGTCGATGTTCTCGCCTGAAAACGCTCCCGGCTCGATGATGTATTGCACATCCGGGCGCAAGGTCAGCCACGGCGTGGCCTGGTAGCCGTAGCTAAGCTCGATCAATTGCTCGGCATTGTTCAGGTTGGGATAGTCCGTCCCCGCATTGAACGCTGCCAGTTCCTGCACATCGCGGCTGCGCGGGTTGGGCACGGCGCGTCCATACCCCAGGGCCAGAGTGTCTCGCGGCCTGCCTTCGAACGGTTTGTACAGCACCACCCCGGCGCCATACCACTTGCTGAACGGCGACGCCGCTTCGCTGGCTGCCGAGTATTGGCCGAAGGCATGCAGCACGCGGCCGGCCGAGGACTCGGAAGCCCACACCGCCTGGTCGATCAGCAGGTAATGACCGCCGCGCCCGTTGACCTCCTGGTTGCTGCCGATGCGCTTCACGTTGGAGCTGTCGTAGTAATAACCCAGCTTGTACTCACCCGGCAGGCGGCCTGCGTGCTTGTACACCAGCTCGATCGGCACCACGGTCCCGGTGGTGTGCTTCGGGTCCAGGCGCCAGGCGCGGCTGGAGTTGCCGTTGCTTTCCGGGTCCACATTGAACGCCGCGACGCGCAGTTGCCAGTTGGGTGAGAGGTCGTATTTCACCCGCGCACCCAGGCGCGCATTCGGGTAGTTGGTCCAGCCGCTGCCACCGGACATGTTCAGCGGGTGGCCGCAGAAACCGGCGTTCATGAAATTGCACAGGATGCCGCTGTCCAGGCCACCGAGGTCATTGCCCATGGCCATGTAGCCGAGCTTGACGTTGAGGGCCGGGGTGAACAGCGTACGCTCGTAGCTCAGTTCGGTTAGGCGGGTGTAGAGGCCGCCGTAGTTTTCCTGGATCGGCAGGCGGTTGCCCACCAAATCCTCGGAGGCGCTGTTGCCGCGACGATCGTTGATGGTCAGCTGGATGCGGTCGCCGTTGGTGAAGCCGTAGAGTTTGCCCAGGTCGAATTGCACGCCGAGTTTGATGTTCTGCGAGTAGCGCGCCGAGCGGTGTTGGCCGCCGTCGGCGTTGTAGGCGGTCTCGCCGCTGTAGTCGCCGGTAAAGCGGATGCCTTGCTCGTCGAGTTCACGGCGCAGGCCGCCCCAGTCACCGGTCAGGGTGGTGTCGTCGGCTTGAACGGGCAGGGCGGCGCCAAGGGCCAGGCCCAGCAACAGGCGCCCAAAGGAAATGTGAGAAGCGGGGATCATGCAGGTTCTTCCGTGCAAAATGGCGCGGTGCAGGGGCACCGCGCCAAGAAAGGGTTAAGGCAGGGCGTAGGCGATCACGTAGTCGCCACGGTCGGTGGACTGGCGCGCACCGCCGGCGGTGATGACCACGTACTGCTTGCCGGTTTTCGGCGACACGTAGGTCATCGGGCCGCCTTGGCTGCCGACGGGCAGGCGGGCTTTCCAGATCTCGTCACCATTGCCGCTGTTGAAGGCACGCAGGTAGAAGTCCTGGGTGCCGGCAATGAAGATCAGGCCGCCTTGGGTCGACAGCGTACCGCCGAGGGTCGGCAGGCCGATCTTGATTGGCAGGTGCATGCGGATACCCAGTGGGCCGGTGTCTTCTACGGTACCCACCGGCACTTGCCACGCGACTTTCTGGGTCTTCATGTCGATCGCGGTCAGAGTGCCGAACGGCGGCGCCTGGCACGGAATACCGGCCACCGACAGGAAGCGGTTTTTGTTCACAGCGTACGGAGTGCCCTTGAGCGGTACGGCGCCCATGCCCGTGTTGAGTGCTTCGCCACCGGACGAGGCCTGGGCCTTGTTCTGCGACGGTATCATCTGGATCCACAGGCCCAGGCGCATGTCGTTGACGAAGATAAAGCCATGCACCGGGTCGGTGGAAATACTGCCCCAGTTCATGCCGCCCAGGGAGCCCGGAAAGCTCAGGGATTTATCGGTGCCCGGCGCGGTGTACAGACCGTCGTAGCGCATGCCCTTGAAGTCGATGCGGCACAGCAGTTGGTCGTACGGCGTGGCGCCCCACATGTCCGACTCGGTCAGGGTCTGCGCGCCGATCTGCGGCATGCCCACCGATTTAGGCTGGGTCAGCGAGTAGGGTTCGTTGGGGATGTTGGCGGCCTTGACCGGTACTTCCTTGACGTCGGTCAACGGTTTGCCGGTGGCACGGTCGAGCACATAGATCTGTCCGGCCTTGGTGCCGATTACCACGGCAGGTACAGCCTTGTCGCCACCCGGTGGGGTGAAGTCGATCAGGCTGGGTTGCATCGGCAGGTCGAAGTCCCACAGGTCGTTGTGGACCGTCTGGTACACCCATTTTTCCGCGCCGGTGGAGGCATCCAGCGCCAGCACCGAGGCGCCGTACTTATGGTTGAGCTGGGTACGTTCCACGCCGTAGATATCGGTGGACGAGCTGCCCATCGGCAAGAAGACGGTGTTCATCAGCGGGTCATAGGACATCGGCGCCCAGCTGTTCGGCGTGCTGCGCACGTAGGTGCTGCCGTCTGCCGGGGCTTTCTTGTCCTCAGGGTTGCCCGGATCGAAAGCCCAGCGCATTTGGCCGGTGATGACGTCGAAACCACGGATCACACCGCCTGGCATGTCGGTCTGCACGTTATCCGCCACGCGGCCGCCGACCACCACGGTGGTGCCGGCCATCAACGGCGCGGAAGACAATTGGTAGTAGCTGTCCGGCACATCACCCAGGCCGGCTTTAAGATCCACCTGTCCGTGGGTGCCGAAGTCTTCACAGAATTTGCCGGTGTCGGCATCCACGGCGATCAGGCGCGCATCGATGGTGTTGGTCAGCAGGCGGCGCTGGCATTGCGCACCGGCCGGCACGCTGGCCGCGAGGATCGGCGAACTGTTCGGCTGGCTCGGTTGGGCAATCGGCGCGGTGGCGTCGAAATAGGCCATGCCACGGCAGCGCTGCCATACCGCCGATTTGGCGTTGACCTCGTTCTTCCACAGCTCTTTGCCGGTGTCGGCATCCAACGCGATCAGGTTGTTGTGTGGCGTGCAGATGAACACCTTGTTGCCGATCTGCAGGGGTGTCAGTTGGTCCTCGGCACCGTTGCCGTCGCTGATGGCCACGTCACCCGTGTGGTAGGTCCAGGCCACCTTGAGCTTGTTGACGGTATCGCGGTTGATCTGGTCCAGCGCGGCAAAGCGGCTGCCGCCTTCGGTATTGCCGTAGTGTGCCCAGTCTTTTTGTGCGTCGGCGGCGGCGACCGGCGTGATGCCAGGGCCTTTACCGGTTGGCGCCACGCTTGGGTGGGCGACAAACATGTTGCCTGCCGCCACCGCCACGCTCACGGCCAGCACGGCAGCGATGCCATAGGCCCCACGTGCAGGCCGGCTCACCAGCAGTGGATACACCAACGCCACAGCCACGCCGATCACGGCGAACATGAACACCCGCGAGAACAGCGGCCAGAACACCAGGCCCACATCCGCAATCGCCCACAGGGCAGTGCCCACCAGGAACGTGGCGAACAACCAGGCGCCGGCGGGTTTGCGCCGGGCGATCAGCAGCCCGGCAACGGCCATCGCCACGCCGCCGATCAGGAAGTACCAGGAACCGCCCAGGCTGACCAGTTTGGCGCCGCCCACGGCCAGTGCCACGCCGAGCAGGGCGATGATGACGCCCAGGCCCAGCAGGAGAAATCTAGAGGCGCCAGCGGCGCGCGATGCTCGTTTCATATCGATCAATGCTCGAAGGTGAGAGGCAAAGACGCGATTTTAGCAACATAAGTAACCAGTTAGTACATTGTGCGCGGTAATAGTCTTTTACCGTCTCGGCGATGATGCCCGGCTTCAGGCCCAGAGCATCATGCTGCATGGGTTGCAGATTTCTCTCGAGGGTATCGCAGAGGGCATGGTCGACAGTGCCTTGATTCGTACGTGCGCCGTCGATGAAACGTTAGCTAATTCAGCGCTTAGAGCCGCTTATTCAATAAGTGCAAGGCTTGAATGAGGAAAAATGTCACAAGAAGTATCTGGCTTGTAGGCGATCAGGACTTTGGAACAACTTTGGTAGTGATGACGTCTGGTCGGCCAATCGCTGTACATTGCGCCATCAGGCAAAGCGCCATTACCTGAAGTTCTACGACGTGATTTGTTTTGGGACCGGGTCACGGAACTTCGTGGCCGAGATCAGTGGAAGATTGTTGGTGATCAGGGCTCATTCATGCACGTCAGTTCGTTGAAGTTGGCCATCTGTCACACGGCGCAGGAGCTCGAACGCCATGTGGATTTTGAAAGTTTCATCCGGGCGCATTACACGGTGCAGTTGGGCCCCTATTCAAAACGGCCGTTTTTCTACAAGAGCGCACTCAAATACAGCCGTTTGATGGTGTCTTTTGCCTTGTTGAGTGAATACTTCTGCAAGCCGTTGCCATTATTGTCGGAGGTCAAAGCCTTTTGTGTGACGCGTGGCTATTGCTCGCGAAACAGCCTGGAGTCGATCTTTTTGTTGTTCCGCGCCCTGGGCTTCATGGACGTTGCGCCGCATCCGGAAGACAGCCGCTTCCGGGTGTATTCACCGTCGGAGGAAGCCTGCCGCGAAGTGCGTTTGATGTTGACGTCGATTACTCACTCATTGGCAGCGATGTTTCCTGATCGGGCCATCTTCCGACAACTGCACGCGTTGGATGATCAACAATTCCTGGCCACCTACTTCAAAGGTTTCGCCGTTATCCTGGCTGCCGACCTCACCGTCGATGTATTGCTGCCAGAGTGTTACTGGCTGGTCAAAAGAGATGCCGGGCATATGTTGATGCTCGCTATTTATAACGATGCCTTTGCGCCGGACAATCAACGGGCACGGTTTCGTTCATCTTCCTACCTGGCCTTGGCCAAGCAACTTTCAGTGTCGAAAACCCACGTTATCCGAGTGGTTCAGGAGGGCGTTGAAAAGGGCTACTTCAAAGTGCACTCCAAGACTCGGTTGGAAGTACTGCCGCGGTTTGCCAGCCTGGTGCGGCGGTTTATGGCTTTTTCATTTGCGGTAGGTGTGCATGCCGTTGAGATGGGAGCATAACGATGCCTGCTCACTTGAAGTTGCGGCCCCGGATGCGCCGGTTGCTTTCGCCGGCGGTCACCCAGGCTGAAGGGATAGGCATTGTGGCCTGGGCGGGTTTGCTGATGATTCATCCGGCCGTTGAGTTCGACATGGTCATGTTGATCCTCAGTGTCTGCCTACTGGTGGTTTGCCGCCTTCATCACGTCACCGAGCACTTCCACCTGTGGCGAGTGCTGGGGGTGGTTTACGTGGTGGTATTGGCGGCCGGGTTTGCCTATGTCATCGGCTTTCATGACGAGTTGCGCATTTTTGTCTTGCCGTTGGCGGTCACACTGGTCATCAGCAGCGCCATCTTGTTTATCAGTGTCCAGGACTATCTGATCTGCGCCACGTTGGTATGGCTGATCCTGTGGCCGCCGATGCAGACGGATATCTATGCCGATGCGCACACCTACCTATGGATGTTTTGCGTATCATCGGTGTCCATCGGTTTTATCCTGAGCTTTTCCTACTTGAAGAACCTGCGCTCGGTGCTGCTGGTGGAAAGCGAGTTCCGCGTGATGGCGGAGACCGATTACCTGACCTCCATCCTCAACCGGCGCGCGTTCATGCAGCGCTTCGACCACCTGCTCGCCGATGGTCAAAGCGGCTACTTCTTGATGTTGGATATCGACAGTTTCAAGACCAAGAATGACCTGTACGGCCACGATGTCGGCGACAAAATCCTGTGTGCCATGGCGGCCTGTCTGAAAAACGCCAAAGGCAGCCACAGTTTTGGCCGGATCGGCGGTGAAGAA
Source organism: Pseudomonas sp. GW821-FHT03A09 (assembly GCF_059421065.1). Taxonomy (NCBI): domain Bacteria; kingdom Pseudomonadati; phylum Pseudomonadota; class Gammaproteobacteria; order Pseudomonadales; family Pseudomonadaceae; genus Pseudomonas; species Pseudomonas sp. GW821-FHT03A09. The sequence continues at coordinate 140,199 of NZ_JBWKUX010000012.1, forward strand.
TTCGGCGTGTTGTGGTTGGGCGATGACGCGGCGCTCGCCTGCGACTTCGCCCTGGGCTTGTTGCAGGCGATCCGGCGTAGCGTCGCAGCCCCCCACAATTACACCTGCAGTGCAGGTATGGCACGCTTTTCAGCGGGGTCGGATATTTCGACGGTGCTCAAGAGTGCCGACAAGAACCTGTATGGCGCCAAGCGCAATGGCAAGGATTGTGTGTACCTAGAGGACGAGCCGGTCGCCGCACCTTCCAGTGCGACGGTGCCGTGAACCTACTCAATCGGATAGCGTTTGAACGCCGGATGCTGTTCCAGCTGCTCGGCGTGGCGTTGCAGGTTGGCAAACGCATCGGCCTGCACCACTGAGGACACAGTGAATTGGCTGAAGGACCAGGCCACTGCCGCTGTCAGCGAAGCCTGGGTGAGTGTGTCACCGCTGGTCTGGCCCAAGTGTGTGTCGAGCAGTTCAAAGGCGGCCAGCAGTTGCCCGCTGACGCGGTCGAGCCAGGGCGCGTGTTGTTTCTCGGCCGGGCGCAGGTTGTGCTCATACACGATCTGCACGCTTTTCTCACAGGCGGCCAGGGCCAGCCCGAGCAGTTGCAGGTCGCGGGCGCGGGCGGCGGGCGATGGGGGCAGCAACTTTTTGTCGTCCGGGGCCAGGGCTTCCAGGTAATCGAGGATCAGGCTCGAATCCATCAGCACCGTGCCATCGTCCAGCACCAGGGTAGGCGCCTTGACCACCGGGTTGATCTTGGAAAATTCGCTGTAGGAGCGGAACACCGAGAGCGGTTCATGGACGAAGTCCATCCCATAAAGGTCCAGGGAAATGGCCACGCGGCGTACGTAGGGCGAGTCCAGCATGCCGATCAGTTTCATGAAGCCTCCATTGCTCTCAGGGTGTTGGGCTCAAGAGAGTAAGGGCTCCGGATCGGCGTGTGCAATGACCTCACGCAACTCCCGGTAGGCGTGTACCAACTGATCCAGGCTGAACGCCAGGTTGCGCCCACTGGGGTTGGGCAGTACCCACACCGAGGCGTTACCCAGTAGCTGCGGTTGCAGCCCCCAAGCTATCTGCTTATGGCCGGACAGCGCGCTGTAACCGGCCTTGCTGAGAAATGCCACATAGCGCGGTCGACAGGCGCGGATTTTGTGTTCGAACGCCGCCGCCGCATCCATGAACTCATGCCGCGCCAGCTCACCTGCACTCGCTGTCGGCCGTTCCACCAGCGTGGTCAGGCCGCAGCGGTACTGCAACAACGTGGGGCCGTCTTCGGGGCGAATCTCATGGGGCGTGAAACCTGCCAGGTGCAGCGTGCGCCAGAAGCGGTTGCTGCGGTTGGCAAAGTGCTGGCCGAGGGCGGCGGAGCCTTTGCCGGGGTTGATGCCGCAGAACACCACGGCCAGTTGCTCGGCGAGGATGTCCTCAAGGTGATCGCTCATGCCGGACCCACCTGCAAATGGGCCAGCAACCACGCGGTGAAACGGCGCGCCATAGGGTCGTTCTCACTGTCACGATGGGTCAACAACGCCCAACTGGGCCCGCGAATAGTGGCCTCGACCAGCGGCGATAGCAATCCGTCCGCCTGGGCCTGGTGACTGAGCAATTGGCTGACCAGACCAATGCCCAACCCGGCGCACACCGCATCCAGCAACAGGCCAGGGTCGGAAAAATTCAGCCCCTGACCCTGCTGGCCCACATCGATCCCGGCTTCGACCGCCCAATGGCTCCAGTCCATTTCCCGTTCGCCATGCAAGGTAGTGCGCTGGTCGATGGGTTGCTGCAACACCTTGGGATGACAGGCCGGAAACAGTCGGTCGGCATGCAACACCTTGAAGCTGCATTCGGCCTGGGAGCTGATGTCGTCGCGCACCGCCAGGTCGATGGTCTGGCTGGCCATATCGGGCACTTCATCGGTGCTGAAGATCCACAGGTCGACCTCCGGATGCTGTTGGCGGAAATCCGCAAGCCGGGGCAGCAGCCAATGGCGGGCAAAGGTTGGCGTGGTGTTGAGCACCAGTTGATTGGGCTTGCGGTACTGCCCCAGCCGACGCACGCCCACCGCCAATTGCTGCAACAGCGCCTGGGTGGTGCTGAGGAAGTCATGACCGGCGTCGGTGAGGCTCACGCTGCGCCCGCTGCGGAAGAACAGCGGCTGCTCCAGGTACGCCTCCAGGCTGCGGATCTGTTGGCTGATCGCCGATTGGGTCAGGTGCAGTTCTTCGGCGGCCTTGTGGAAACTGCCCAGCCGGGCGGCGGCTTCAAAGCCGCGCAGGGTACCGAGGGGCGGCCAGTGATTAAGCATGCTGATAAGCTCCTCTAATCAATTTTCTACAAAATCCATCGTTTGTTTGGTGTTTTAAACCACCGTAGCATGCATGCCAAGACTCCGTGGGCAGTTTTCACTGAACACAATGACTTAACTCAAAGGTACTTGTCATGCAGCGTAATGAACATTCAAGCAATGGTTGGTGGATGCCCGCGGAGTGGACTCGACATGCGGCGACCTGGATGGTCTGGCCCCACAACCAGGCATTGTGGGAGACCACTTGGGGCGTGACCTTGCCCCAGGTGCAGCAGGATTTCGCCCGGGTGGCCAACGCCATCGCACGCTTCGAACCGGTGAAGATGATCGTCGATCCGTCGGCCCTGGCCAGTGCGCGGGCGCTGTGTGGGCCACGGGTCGAGCTGATCGAGCAGGCTGTCAACGACAGCTGGTGCCGCGACTCCGGCCCGACTTTCATCTGCCACCCGCAACAGGGGCTGGCCGGGGTGAGCTGGCGTTTCAACGCCTGGGGCGGCAAGTCCGCCCATGACCTGGATGAAAGCCTGGCGCGGCGGGTGCTCAATCACCTCGAGCTGGAGTGTTTCGGCACACCGTTGAGCAATGAAGGTGGCGCGATTCACGTGGACGGCGAGGGCACCTTGATCACCACCGAATCGGTGTTGCTCAACCCCAACCGTAACCCCGGCATGACCAAGGCTGACATCGAGGACATCTTCACGCGCCTGTTGGGTATCAAGAAAACCATCTGGCTGCCCGGCGACCCGGATTACGTCACCGGTGACATGACCGACGGCCATGTCGATGGTGTGTGTGCCTTCGCGCGCCCCGGCGTGCTGTTGGTGGATGCGACCCGCGACCAAGGCTCGGTGTATGCCGAAGTCGTGCGCGAGAACCGTCGCGCCCTCGAGTTGGCCACCGACGCCAAGGGGCGTCGCTTTGAAATGCTTGAATTGTATGAGGCCAGCGACGCGGTCGACACCGAGGCCGAGGTGTTCTGCGCCTCCTACACCAACTTCTATATCGCCAACGGCGCAATCATCATGCCGGCCTATGGCATCGCCGCCGACCAGGTCGCTGCCGAGGTATTGGCCCAGGCGTTTCCTGGACGGGAAATCGTACCGGTGCAGATCAACCATCTGGCCCACGGCGGCGGCGGGGTGCATTGCATCACCCAGCAACAACCAGAAGGAGTCGCGCTATGAGCCTGCTGACGATTGCCACCACGCAGATGCCATGCACCTGGGACTTGCCCGGCAACCTCGATCGCGCCGAGCAACTTGTGCGTGAAGCGGCGGCGCAGGGCGCCCAAGTCATCCTCCTGCAAGAGTTGTTCGCCACTCCGTATTTCTGCATCGAGCAGCAGCACAAGCACCTGGCACTGGCCGAGGAATATCGACACAGCGCTGTGCTCAAACGCTTCGCCGCCCTGGCCAAGGAGTTGGGTGTGGTGTTGCCATTGAGCTGGTTCGAAAAAGCCGGCAATGCCTTCTTCAACTCCCTGAGCGTGGCCGATGCCGACGGACAGTTGTTGGGTGTGTACCGCAAAACTCATATACCCAATGCTATTGGCTACCAGGAGAAAGAGTATTTCAGCCCCGGCGACACCGGTTTTCGCGTGTGGGACACGGCGTTCGGACGCCTGGGTATCGGCATCTGCTGGGACCAGTGGTTCCCCGAGACCGCCCGCTGCCTGGCTTTGCAGGGCGCCGAAGTGCTGCTGTTTCCCACCGCCATCGGTTCGGAGCCGGGCTGTGCCACCCTCGACTCCCGTGACCACTGGCAGATGACCATGCGCGGCCATGCCGCAGCGAACATCCTGCCGGTGGTGGCGGCCAATCGGGTCGGGCGCGAAGTGGCGACCAGCGATGCCGAGCTGCAAATGGACTTTTACGGTTCGTCGTTTATCTGCGACCACAAAGGCAAGCTGTTGGCCGAGGCTGACCGCGACTCCACTGGCGTATGGGTGCACAGCCTGGACCTGTCGGCGATGCGCGAAGAGCGCCTGACGTGGGGCATCTTCCGTGATCGTCGTCCGGACATGTACGGCGCGCTGCTGACGCTGGACGGTCGCCCATCATGAAACGACTCCTGATCTGCACCCTGGTGCTCAGTGCCACCTGCGCCTCGGCCGATGATAAAACCCTCAAGCTGTACAACTGGGCGGATTATTTCGCGGCTGACACCCTGTCCAGATTCACCGCCGAAACCGGCATCCAAGTGATCTATGACGTAATGGACGGCAGCGAAACCCTGGAAGCCAAGTTGATGGCTGGCGGCAGTGGCTACGACCTGATCTTTCCCGGCGACACCGTGGCCGAGCGCCTGATGCGCGCCGGTAGCCTGCAGCCGTTGGACCCCGCCAAGCTCACCGCGCTAAACGATATCGAACCGGGCCTGCAGCAACTGCGCAGCCACTACGTCAACTCGAACAAAGCCACGGTGCCCTACACTTGGGGCACCATCGGCTTGACCTACAACACCCAGAAGATCGAGCAGCGGTTGCCGAATGCGCCGGTCAACAGCCTGGATTTGCTGTTCAAACCGGAGAATGCCGCCAAGTTTGCCGACTGCGGTATCTCGCTGATCGACTCACCGGACGAAGTGCTGGCCGTGGTGCTCAACTACCTGGGGCGCGACCCGCGCAGCGCCAAGCGCGAAGACCTGGCCGCCGCCAGCGAGCTGTTGCTCAAGCTGCGGCCATACATCCGCAAGTTCCAGTCGCAGCCGGTGACCGACCTGGTCAACGGCGACCTGTGCCTGTCCCTCGGCTACAGCGGCGATATGACCCAGGCCCAGCGCGCCGCCGATGCGGCGGGCAAGCGGGTGACCTTCGGGTATCACATCCCGCGCGAGGGCACGACGGTGTGGATGGACACCATGGCCATTCCCGTCGACGCGCAGCACCCGGAATATGCCTACGCGTTCATCAATTTCGTGATGCGCCCCGAGAACATGGCCGCCATCAGCAACTTCACCGGTTACCCCACGGCCAACGCCAAGGCCCGCCCGTCGGTGGAAGCGCACATGCGCGACAACCCCGATATATACCCGGAGGCGACGACCTTTGAGCGACTGATTGCCGGCAAGGACATTCCCCAGGCCGAAATGCGCGCACGGATGCGTGTATGGACTAAATTCAAAACTGCAACCGTCAAATAAACCGAACGTAATGCACCCTGTGGCTACAGGGGTAGTTTCGGCTCAACACCGTACCGAGAGACAGATATGCCAACCCGTCGAACCTTCCTCAAACAAGCCAGTGTGGTCTGCGCCATGACAATGCTCACCACCCACGTACGCGCCGCCGTCAAAGGCCGTTTCTACATGCCCGACGAGGGCGAAAGACATCGCCAGGCGTTTATCGCCTTTGGCGCCCAGGACGCCATCTGGGAAGACTTTACCGCCGACGTTCAAGCCGCCCTGGGCCGGATCGCCCGGGCGATTGCCGAGTATGAACCGGTCACGGTGTTCTGCCGCGAAGACGAGCGCGCCCTGGCCGAACAGCACTGTGGCACGCGCAATATCACGTTTGTGGAAACCGAGCTGGACGATATCTGGATGCGCGACACCGGCGCCAATTTCGTCATCGACGGCACGGGCGGCCAGGGTGCGGTGGACTTCAACTTCAACGGCTGGGGCAATAAACAGCAGCACGCCGAAGATGCCTTGCTGGCCGAGCAGATTGCCGAAGAAACCGGTGCCCGCCATATCCGCAGCGAGCTGGTGGGCGAGGGCGGTGGCATCGAGGTCGACGGCCTGGGCACCGGCATCATGACCGAAAGCAGTTGGATCAACCGTAACCGCAACCCCGATTGGAGCAAGGCCGACGTCGAAGCCGAGCTCAAGGAGCGCCTGGGCCTGCGCAAGATCATTTGGCTGCCGGGCATCAAGGGCAAAGACATCACCGACGCCCATGTCGACTTCTATGCGCGCTTTGTGTCCCCTGGCGTGGTGCTCGCCAACCTCGACACCGACCCTGAGTCCTACGACCACAAGGTCACACTGGCGCATCTTGAAATCCTCAAGAACGCCACCGACGCCGACGGTCGCCCGCTGCAGGTGCACACGGTGTCGCCGCCGCTGAACCCGCGCAAAAGCAAATTCAGCCGAGGCAACGAGGACTTCGCCGCCGGCTACATCAATTATTTCGTGATCAACGGCGCAGTGATCGCGCCTGAATTCGGTGATCCGGTGGCGGATCGCAAGGCCTTGGACCTGCTGTCGCGGCTCTATCCGAACCGCAAGGTGGTGCAGCTCAATATCGACGCGATCGCGGCGGGCGGCGGTGGCATTCACTGTGTGACGAACCATCAACCTTTGGTTTAGTCTGGAGCGCTTCGTTGATCGCAAGCGCCTCTGGAGCACTCAGCATGACCGATTACGTACCTGCGAAAGTCTGGACCTGGGACACCGAAAATGGCGGCACTTTTGCCAGCATCAACCGGCCCATCGCCGGTGCCACCCACGATAAGGAACTGCCGGTAGGCAAGCACCCGTTGCAGCTGTATTCCCTGGCCACGCCCAATGGGCAGAAGGTCACGATCCTGCTGGAAGAACTGTTGGCCTTGGGGCATGCCGGCGCTGAATACGACGCGTGGCTGATCAAGATCGGCGACGGCGACCAGTTCGGCAGTGGCTTCGTGGCGGTCAACCCGAACTCCAAGATCCCGGCCTTGATGGATCGCAGTGGTGCTACGCCGATCCGGGTGTTTGAGTCGGGGGCGATCCTGCAGTACCTGGCGGAGAAGTTCGGCGCGTTTTTCCCCACTGAGCCTGCGGCTCGGGCGGAATGCTTGTCGTGGTTGTTTTGGCAGATGGGCAGCGCGCCTTATCTGGGCGGGGGCTTCGGGCACTTCTATGCGTATGCGCCGAGCAAGATGGAATATGCGATTAACCGGTTCGCCATGGAAACCAAGCGTCAGCTGGATGTATTGGATCAGCGTCTGGCGGTGAGCGAGTACATTGCCGGCGATGAGTACACCATCGCCGACATTGCGATCTGGCCTTGGTACGGTGGTTTGGTCAAAGGTCGGTTATATGGCGCGGCAGAATTTTTGTCGGTGCATGAGTACAAGCATGTACAGCGTTGGGCTGACGCCATTGAGGCGAGGCCTGCGGTGCAGCGCGGGCGGCGGGTGAATCGGGTTTCGGGCGAGCCTGCCGAGCAGTTGCCTGAGCGGCATGATGCGAGTGATCTGGACTGAAAGTCAGACATGATCTGCTAATCTGCGCGGGTTCACTCCATTCTTAGCCTGTGGATCACCATCATGAAGACCTGCCCTGTACAGCCGCCCCTAGAGCCGCAGTCCGTTTGCCACCCGATCACCAGCAGCGCGATTTTCATGGTCGCCACCCTGGCACCCGGTAATGTCGACACGGTGCGTGCCTGGTGCGCGGACATCGCCGGCCTGGTGCGCTCGGTGGGCAAGCGTGTGCCGTCGGGTAATCTCTCGTGTGTGTGCGGGTTTGGCTCGCAGGCGTGGGACCGGCTCTTCGGCGCGCCTCGCCCGGCGGCCCTGCATCCGTTTCGCGAGTTCGGTGTGGAAGGGCGCAAGGCGGTGTCCACGCCGGGCGATATCCTGCTGCATATCCGCGCCGACCAGATGGACCTGTGCTTCGAACTCGCCACCCAACTGATCGCGGCCCTAGGCGACAGCGTGAAAGTGGTGGATGAGGTCCAGGGTTTCCGCTACTTCGATATGCGCAGCATCATCGGGTTTGTCGACGGCACCGAAAACCCGGTGGGGCGCAAGGCCGAGGCGTTCACGATTGTTGGCGACGAAGACCCGGATTTCAGCGGCGGCAGCTACGTGCTGGTGCAGAAATACCTGCACAACATGGCGGCCTGGAATGGCTTGACGGTGGAAGCTCAGGAGAAGGTGATCGGGCGTACCAAGCTGTCGGACATCGAGCTGGATGACGAGACCAAGCCCACCAACTCCCATAGTGCGTTGACCGTGATCACTGACGAGAACGGCGAAGAAGTGAAGATCCTGCGCGATAACATGCCCTTCGGCCGCCCGGGCGCCGGGGAGTTCGGCACCTACTTTATCGGCTATGCACGCTCGCCGCAGCCACTGGAACTGATGCTGGAAAACATGTTCGTCGGTCGTCCCGTGGGTAATTACGACCGTTTGCTGGACTTTAGCACCGCCGTCACCGGTGGCCTGTTTTTCGTGCCCTCAGCCGACCTGCTCGAAGAGCTGGCCGACCGAAGCGGTGGGCTATAAGACAACACAGTCAAATGTGGGAGAGGGGCAAGCTTCCTCCCACATTTGATTGTGTGTCAGCTCAAGAGCCCAGTACTGACCGCCACAATCAGGAACACACCCAACAGCGCGCGGTAGATCACGAACGGCCAGGTGGAGAACCGCTCCAGGAACTTCATCAGGCCCCAGATCGCAAAGAACGCCGACACACTGGCAACCACCAGGCCGAAGATCAGGTGTGACCAGGCATGGGCCGGCATCTCGGCATGCAGCAGCACCCACAGTTCTTTCAAACCGGCGAGGGCGATGGCCGGCAGACCCAACAGGAAGGAAAAGCGTGCGGCTTCTTCACGCTTGAAGTTGAGGAACAGTGCGGCGGTCAGGGTGGAGCCCGAACGCGAGACGCCCGGAATCAATGCGCCAATCTGCGCAACACCGACGATCAACGCATCACGCAGGCGCATTTCGCTGACTTCCCGGGTATGGCGGGCGCGTACTTCGGCCAGCGCCAACAACACAGCCATCACCACGCAGGAAATACCGATCACCATCAGGCCGCGCAACGGCGAGTTGCAGGCGTTCAGGGTGGAAGACAGCGCCAGGCCAGCGATGCCAATCGGGATGGTCGCCAGCACGATCGCTACCGCCAGCTTGAACCAACGGTCACTGTAGTCACCCCGGCGTACCGCACTGATGCTGCCGGTGGTCACCTGGCGGACATCGCGCCAGAAGTAACTGACCACCGCAGCCAGCGCCGCCAACTGCATCGCCGCAGAGAACGCCGAGCCGGGGTCTTGCCAGCCCAGCAAGGCAGGTACTACACGCATGTGAGCGGTAGATGACACTGGCAAGAGTTCGGTGATGCCCTGGATCACACCCAGGATGAAGATCTGCAGGTAATCCAGGGAGGCGAAACCCACATCCAGGCCGGCGGTACAGACGTTTGTCAAGATAGATATCCTTGAGGGAAAGGAGGGGAGCAGACAAAGTTTATTCTAAATGTTTCAGGATTTTGGCCAGGGCAGGATAAATACGCAACCGGTTCAGCAAACAGAAAGGTTGGGCAATGTATTGGCCTGTCCCAGGGTTTTGTGAACAATGGCGCCCTGCGTTTTTTCACTGAGAACCTCATGCCTGAAACCACCGTCGAATTGATCCAGACCGGCCCTGAAGACGCCGAGTTGATCCGCAATCTCTACCAGTACTACGCCTACGAGTCCTCCGACTGGGAACAGGAAGATGTCGAAGTGGATGGCCGTTTCTACATCCACGACGAACACTTGGCCCGTTACTGGCAAGACCCGCAGTGGAGCGCCAACCTGCTGCTGGTGGAGGGTTACATCGCCGGTTTCCTGTTGATCGAAGGCAGTGAGCTGCCGGGCATCGACGCCCTGGAACTGGCCGACCTGTTCATCCTCAAGCGCTACCGCCGCAAAGGCATCGGCCGCGCCATCGCCTCCCAGGTGCTGTGCAGCGGCGAGAGCAATTGGCTGGTGCGTTTCTATGACCAGGATGAAGCGTCCCAGGCGTTCTGGCGTACGGTGCTGGATAACCTGCCGCGCCCAGTGCAGACGGTTGAGCTGGACGATGATCCGCACTTGGTGAACTACCTGATCACGCGGGTGGCGCTGCATTGAACGCCTGTTGACGTTTTCTGCCGACGCACTGAACTGAAAGTATTGATTGGCTGATCTGAGGGTTATATGCATTCAGCCCTGAGGCGCATGCACGTCGTCAGGTCCTGATAACGGAAATAGACAGGCCAAGTCGCGCTTGCTAACGTATCAAAAGGTAATACCTATGAATAACGGAGGGTATGCACCATGGCCACGTCCATCAAAATTGACGATGACTTGAAACATCGTATTCAGTTGCTCGCTGGTGCTCGGCAACGTACAGCCCACTGGATCATGCGTGAAGCGCTCTCTCAATACGTCGAGCGAGAAGAAGCGCGTGAGAGTTTCAAGCAGGAGGCGTTGTCTTCCTGGAAAAGCTATCAGGAAACCGGTCTGCACTTGACCGGTTCCGAGACTCGGGCCTGGCTTGATACTTGGGGAACTGATCAAGAATCGGAGCCACCCAAGTGCCACGATTGATCATCACGGCGTCGGCACTGGCAGGGCTGGAACGTTGTCGGCGCTTTTTGACAGAGAAAGATCAACACGTGGCGCGTAGGGCTGCTCAAATAATCAATAGCCAATTGCTGCGCTTGGAGGCTGATCCCAACATTGGCCGGCCCTATGACGAACTACCTGAATTACGAGAGTTGGTCATCGCTTTTGGTGACGCCGGCTATGTGGCGTTATACCGCTTTATCCCCGCAGAGTCGGTGGTGTATGTATTGGCCTTCCGACATCAACGAGAAGCGGGATACTGACGCGTCATACCACCCGCAATACAATCTTGCCAATATGATCCCCACCCTCCATCCGCGCATGGGCCTTGTCAGCCTCGGTGTAATCAAACACCTGGTCGATCATCGGCGTGCAACGCCCGGCTGACAGCACCGGCCACACGTGTTCGCGCAACTGGTTGGCGATGGCGGCTTTCTCGTCCTTGGTGCGCGAACGCAACAGTGAGCCGGTGATGTTGGCGCGCTTGGACATGATGGTCAGCAGGTCAACGTCATGGGCCTTGCCGCCGCCGAGGAAGCCGAGCATCACCAAGTGGCCTTCCATCGCCAGGGCCTTGAGGTTGTTGTTGAGGTAGGAGGCCCCCATGATGTCGAGCACCACATTCACCCCTTGGCCGCCGGTTTTTTCGGCGATGACCTGGGCGAAATCCTGCTCGCGATAATTGATCGCCTCGGCTCCGAGCCCGGCGATGGCCGCGCATTTGTCGGCACTGCCGGCGGTGGCGAAGGCTTGGATGCCGAATTCGCGGCACAGCATCAACGCGGTCGTCCCGATGCCGCTGGTGCCGCCGTGGATCAATGCGCGCTGGCCTTTTTGGGCACCGCCCAGGCCAAACAGGTTGGCCCAGACCGTGAAGAAGGTCTCGGGGATAGCGGCCGCATGAATCCAGTCCATACCCTCAGGAACCGGCAGCGCCTGGCTGGCAGGCACCGCGCAATACTGCGCGTAGCCACCACCGTTGGTCAGGGCACAGACCTTGTCGCCGAGGGCGTATTCATTCACGCCATCGCCCAATGCAACCACTTCACCCGCCACTTCCAGCCCGGGAATCGGGCTCATGCCGGGTTTCATCGGGTACCTGCCGGCACGTTGCAAGGCGTCGGGGCGGTTGACCCCGGCGGCATGCACGCGGATCAGGATCTCGCCGGGACCCGCCACGGGTACGTCGGCTTGACGCGGTTGCAGGACTTCAGGGCCACCGGGTGTGGTGATTTCGATCAGGGTCATTGTTTGAGGCAGTGTCATGTGAGCATTCCTGTAGCGATGAGCCTATGGGTTGGGACTGTGCCGTGCGCTCGTCGGTTCAGGGGCATTCTAGGCTAAACCGGACGAAGGGTCTGTGCGGATGAACGCGTTTGAACGGTGGCGCGTCTATGCTGGTCCACTGACTTCAACCGTCAGATCAACAGGTGAACCAAATGGCCAAGACTTACAGCTACGCCGCGCGGGATTCCAAGGATTCACTCAAGCCTTTCACCTTCGAACGTCGTGCGCCAGGGGCGGATGACGTGCAGATCGATATTCTCTACTGCGGCGTGTGCCACTCCGATCTGCACACCGCGCGCAACGAGTGGCACAACACACTTTACCCGTCGGTGCCCGGCCATGAAATTGTCGGCCGTGTGACAGCGGTAGGCGCCAATGTACAGAAGTTCAAAGTCGGCGATCTGGCCGGTGTCGGTTGTATGGTCGACAGCTGCCAGCACTGTGCATCCTGCGCCGAGGGCGAGGAGCAGTATTGCGAAAACGGTTTTACCGGCACCTACAACGGCCCGGTATTTGGTGGCGAGAATACCTTCGGTGGCTACTCGGACAACATTGTGGTCAAGGAAAAGTTCGTGCTGCGAATCTCCCACGGCGATGCCAACCTGGCGGCTGTGGCACCGCTGTTGTGCGCGGGCATCACCACCTACTCACCGTTGCATCATTGGAAGGTCGGCCCCGGCAAGAAAGTCGGCGTGGTTGGCCTGGGCGGTCTTGGTCATATGGCGGTGAAGATCGCCCATGCCATGGGCGCGCATGTCACACTGTTTACCACCTCGCCCAACAAGCGCGAAGACGGCCTGCGCCTGGGGGCCGACCATGTGGTGGTGTCGAAGAACCCGGACGAGATGGCCAAGGTCGCCAACAGCCTGGACTTCATCCTCAACACCGTCGCCGCGCCACATGACCTGGATGCCTTCATCAGCCTGCTCAAACGCGACGGCACCATGACCCTGGTGGGCGCGCCCGACAGCCCGCACCCATCGCCTGCGGTGTTCAACCTGATCTTCAAGCGCCGCAGCCTGGCCGGCTCGTTGATCGGCGGTATCCAGGAAACCCAGGACATGCTGGACTTCTGCGCCAGGCACAAGATTGTCTCGGACATCGAGATGATCGATATCCAGGGCATCAATGAAGCCTATGAGCGCATGCTCAAGGGCGATGTGAAGTATCGGTTCGTGATCGATATGGATAGCTTGAAGAAGCAAAACCACGCCGCCTGAAAACACTGTAAACCCAATGTGGGAGGGGGCTTGCTCCCGATGACGCTGGATCAGTCAACAACTACTTGGCTGACACACTGCTATCGGGGGCAAGCCCCCTCTCACATTCAGGCCGACAGGTGCTCGTAGAGAATCGTCGCACCCACCAGCATCAACACCACACCGCCCACCATCTCCGCACGTTTGCCCACCACCGTGCCCAGCACCCGGCCAAGCATCATGCCGATGGTCACCATGGTCATGGTCGCCAGACCAATGGCGGCGGCGGCCACCAGGATATTCACGTCGACAAACGCCAGGCCCACGCCCACCGCCAGCGCATCGATGCTGGTGGCAAATGCCGTGACCGCCAGGATCATGAAGGAATGCTGGGTCGGTTTTTCCACCTCGTCATCATCGGCCTTGAGCCCGTTGTAGATCATGTGCAGGCCCAGTGCGACCAGCAGGGTAAAGGCGATCCAGTGGTCCCAGGCTTCCACCCAGCGGGTGGCGGCGTGGCCGATGGCCCAGCCGATCATTGGCGTGATGGCTTCGATCACGCCGAAGATCAAGCCGGCGCGCAGGGCTTCGGTAAAGCGTGGTTTGTGCAGGCTGGAGCCTTTGCCGATAGCTGCGGCGAAGGCATCCGTAGACATGGCGAAGGCCAGAAGAATCAGGGAAATGGGGTTCACGGTCAGGCTTCCAGTCGGGCTGCATGAGTCAACGACACGCCCACACGCCCGACTACAGGCATGGATGTGTCGCTGGTCTCACCAACCACAACGGTGTTCGTACCACGGCAGGTTGCCGAATATGTTGATACGAACGCTTCTGAGCGGGTCAGAAGCCGGTTACTCCCCAACGAAGGGTCGCAGCATAGAGCGCCAAAGATGAAAATTCCGTCAACGGCCTTCAAAGACCGGCGGGCGCCGCTCGGCAAAGGCCGCCAACCCTTCACCAAAATCCGCACTCGCGCAGGCCTGGCGGCGTAGCTCGGCGATCTGTTCCATGGCTTGCACCGGCATTGGCTGCAGGTCTTCGAGGATACGCAGTTGCTCCTTGACCGCCTGGATCGCCAGCGGCGCCTTGGCGGCGATGCCTCGGGCGATGTCCACGGCGGTGGCCTCCAGGGCATCGGTGGGCACCAGACGGTTGATCACGCCAAAGCGTTCGGCGCGTTCGGCATCGAGTTTCTGTGCGCAGAAAAACATCTCCTTGAGCACATGAATCGGCAGGTTGTTGAAGAAGCGCAGCAGACCACTGGTGGTGTAGGGCAGGCCGATATTGGCCGGGGTCATGGCGAAGCTGGCGCTGGGGTCGGCCACCACCATGTCGCAGCTCATGGCCAGGTCCACGGCGCCGCCCCAGGCCGAGCCGGAAATCGCCGCGATCACCACGCCCGGGTAGGCGCGGATACGCCGCAGCACTTGTTCCAGCGGCTTACCGTAGGCCACAGGATCGCGGTCGCGGGCCACTTCGCCGATATCGTGGCCGGCGCTCCAGACGCTCTGGCCGACCTCGGCGCCGAGGATCACTACGCCGACGCGCTGGGCGGCGAGGGCGACCAGGCTTTCGTCCAGGCTGTCGAGCAGTTGCGCGCAGAGGGCATTGCGCTGGCTGGGGTTACTGAAAGTCAGGCGCGCAATACGGGTGTCGATGTGTGTGATGGATACGTTGACCGTCATGATGCGGTTCCTGTGTGGCGTTCGAGTTCGGGGGCCTGGGTGACGACGTTGGCGTTGAGCAATGCCTGGATCGCGGCTTCGGCAAAGCCGGCCTGGCGCAACACTTCGATGCTGTGCTCGCCGAGCAACGGCGGCGGCCGTTGTGCACTGGCCGACTGCGCTTCGCTGAAGACCGGCGTTACCACCTGGCGCAATCCGCCAAGGGTGGGATGCTCCACGGTTTGGGTCAACCGGCTGTGCAGCACCTGCGGGTCGGCGAACACTTCGTCCAAGGTATTGATGGGGCCGGCGGGCAGGCCGGCGGCGATAAAGCGTTCGGTCCAGTCGCGCTTGCTGCGGGTTTTCAGGCGGCTTTCCAGGATGGCTTTCAATTCCTCGCGGCGCTCCACCCGGGCTTCGTTGCTGGCAAAGCGCGGGTCATCCGGCAGCTCGGGCAAGTCCAGCAACACGCACAGGCGGCCCCACATGGCCGAGGTGATCGGTGCCAGGTTCAGCGGGCCATCCAGGGTCTGGAACACACCATAAGGCGCAATCACTGAATGGGCATTGCCGGTGCGCCGGGGCACGTCGCCCAGGCTCAAGTAGCGTTGGCCGTGCACGCTGAGCAAGCCGACGAGGCTGGCCAGCAGCGAAGTGTTGACGTGTTGCCCGCGCCCGCTGCGCTCACGCTCCAGCAGGGCGGCGAGTACCGCCGTCACCAGCCACATGCCCGAGGTCAAGTCACCGATGGCGGTGCCGGTGCGGGTAGGGTCGCCGTCGCTGAAACCGGTGAGGCTCATCAGCCCGGAATAGCCCTGGGCGATCTGGTCGAAGCCCGGCCAACTGCTCATCGGGCCGTCGCTGCCGAAGGCATTGATACTGCCCAGGATCAGCCGCGGGTTGCGCGCGCTCAACACCTCATAACCCAAGCCCATGCTCTCCAGGGTGCCGGGCTTGAAGTTCTCGATGACCACGTCGGCGTCGTCGATCAGTTGCTGGATCGTGTCCAGGCCCCTGGGGTTGCGAAAGTCCACGCACAACCCGCGCTTGTTACGGTTGCACGACAAATAATAGGTGCTCACGCCCCGGTCGAAAGGCCCCCAGGTGCGGCTCATATCACCGGTTGGGCCGGGTTCCACCTTGATCACATCGGCGCCGAGGTCGGCCAGCACCATGGTGCAGAACGGGCCGGACAGGGCACGGCTGAGGTCGATGATCTTGATACCTTGCAGCGCTTGCATGGGCGTCTCCAACGAAGTTATTGCGGCAATGTCTGGTCGCGGGTTTCAACGGCAAACGGCAGGATCAACACGCCCAGCACAAAGGCGGCCGCTGTCCAGGCAATCGGTGTGCCGATGGAGCCATACCCATGAATGGCCGCCGCCAGCAGGAAGTTGACCCCAGCACCGATAAACCGCCCCACTGAGGCATTGAACGCAAAGGCAGTGGCGCGGATGCGCGTAGGGTATTGCTCGGGCAACCACAGGGAAAAGATCGCGAAGTTGCCGCCGAAGAACCCCAGGAACACCAGCGACACCATGAACAAATGCAGTCCGTCATCCAGGTAAAACACCCAGCCGAAGGCAAATACGATGGCCGCCGCCATGCCACTGAAGTAGATGCCCAGTGCCTTGCGTCGACCCACCCGTTCCGCCAGCCACGGCGCCACCAGGCAGCCGAGGATAGTACTCAGGGACAGCACCGCCGCGCCGATGGAGGCCAAGTGCACCGCGCCGACGTGGTCGATACCGGCGCGGGTCGCCAGAGTGACCACGGCGGTGGCTTCGTACACCGACCCGGCCCACAGGCCGACGATCGCTACGCCAACCAGGGCTGAACTGGTCAAGGTCCGGCGGCGAAAGGCCGGCGCGAAGATCTCCCACCATGGCGTACGCGGACCTGTCTTTGCCATTTGGCGCTGTGGCTCTTTGACCTTCAGCGCGGTGTACACCGCGACTACCGCTGGAAACAGCCCACACAGGAACATCACCCGCCAACCATAGGCGGCGCCCACGGTGTAGTTGAGCAGCGCGGCGATGAAAAAGCCCAGGTAATAGCCGGTTTGCAGGTAACCGGCGCCCATCTTGCGGCGGTCTTCGGGCCAGCTTTCGGCGACGTAGGTGCCAGCCAGCGCCCATTCACCGCCCACGCCGATGCCGGCGATCAAGCGAAAAATCGCCAATTGCCAGATGTTGTCGGAAAACGCCGCCGCGCCAGTGAACAACGAGTACACCAGGATGCTCGCCGCCAGTACCTTGACCCGCCCAAAGCGATCCGCCAGCGGCCCCCAGATAAACGACAGGCCCCAGCCGACCAGGAACAGGCCGAACATGATCGAACCATACATGGCGATATTCGCGGCGGTGGGTTCCAGGCCGGAGTGGGGCAGCAGTTCGGTGAGGGCCGGGATCAGCACCAGGGCGAAAATGACGGAATCCACACCGTCCAGCACCCAGCCCAGGTAGACCGCCCAGAACCCGCGAATCTGCTCACGGGACAGCGGTGTTTTGTAGGGTTTTGCACGCAGTGCCGACGCGGTTAACGCTTTGGACATGACGACCTCCCATGGCCCTGATCGGGCCTTCTTGTTGTGAGGTCAATCTAGGATGCGACGGCATAAGCAACAAATATGAAATTCCTTTGGTGGCATCGGATTTTTATATAGAGTCGAAGACTTTCGAGGAGGACAGTCATGGACCTGCGCCAGTTGCGGTACTTCGTCAAAGTGGTCGAATGCGCCAACATCACCCGTGCCAGCGAGGCCCTGCACATCGCCCAGCCGGCCATCAGCCAGCAGATGCGCAACCTGGAACAGGACATGGGGATGCAACTGCTCGAACGCAGCGCCCAAGGCGTAGTGCCCACCGCCGCCGGCCAGACCTTGTACCGGCACGCTGTCGACCTGTTGCGCCAGGCCGACGCCACCCACGAGTTGCTGCGCCAGGACGCCGAATACCCCCAGGGCAAGGTCTCGGTAGGCATGCCGTCGAGCACGGCGCGGATGCTCGCGATACCCCTGGCGCGTACCATTCGCAGCCGTTATCCGGGTATCAAGCTGGAGCTAATCGACGCGCCGAGTGCGCAGTTGGCTGGTTTGATCACCCAGGGCCGTGTGGCGCTGGCCGTGCAGGTTGACGGGGTGCCGACGCGGGGTGTGATCGCCCGGCGTCTATTCAGCGAGACCCTGTATCTGGTGGCGTGGCCGGAATTCGAATTGCCACCGACGCCGTTGAGCATCCAGAGCCTGGCGCGGATGCCGCTGGTGCTGCCCTGTGCGCCGAACACCATTCGCAGTCGTGTCGAGTCCGCCATGCAGGAGGCCGGGTTGCCGTTTGCCGTGGAGTTCGAAGCCAATTCCACCGACCTGTTGTTTTCGGCGGTGCTGGCGCGGCTCGGCGTGACCGTGTTGCCGTGGGCGGCGGCCCATGTGGAGCTGGAGCAGAACCGACTGAAGCTGGCACGTATCGACCATCGCTTGTTCAGCCGTGAACTGTCTTTGTGCTGGCCGGACACGGCGGTGCAGAGCAACGCCGTGCAGAAGGTCAAGGCGACCATTCTTGAGTTGTTCGAAGGCTTTGAGCAGCAGGCGGGGTGGGCGACCCCCGCCTAACTGCCCGGCGCCGTTTACTTGGGTTTGTGCGTGTCCAAAGCGGTGGCAATCACACTGCCCATGGGCGTCGGTTTTGGCGCCTGGCGGTGTTTCACTGCATTGATTGCCCATTCTTCCAACCGCACGCGGTCACGCTGGAACAGCATCACGTGGGTGGAACCACCGAACTCGAAATGACCAATTTCGGTGCCACGCTTGATGACGACCGGTTTACTGCCTTCACCAACGATAAACGCCGGCTCGATGATACAGGTCGAGACTTCCACCATGCCGATGCAGATCAGCGCCACGTACCCGCAGGTGGGGTGCTCGAAAATAAAGATCGCCCGGGCCGCCACATGGCCGAGGTAGGGTTGCGACTCGGTGCCTTCCCAGGTGCCCGGGCCTTCCTTCTGAGCCGGGCGTTGGGCGAAGTAAGTGCCGGGCTGTACCCATGAACGCACCAGGGTGCCGTCCAACGGTGCGTTCCAGCGATGGTAGTGGGTGGCGGACAGGAACCCCTGGTAAAGCTGACCACCTTCAAACAACTTGGCCCACCGGCTCTCGCCGGCGAACAGGTCCAGCAGCGAGTAATTGACGTCCTTGATCCAGAAGTCGCTCTCGAAGGCGATATTGTTCTGGTACTCCCAGGGCGTGGTCTCGCAGCCGATGTCGACCTGAGTCTTGGCATCGCCCTGGAATGGCCGCGCGCCGGTCACGAACTTGCGGATGAAAAAGTCGTTCCACGAAGCGAAGCCATAACCAGGCTTTTTCGGATCGTGCTCCATCTGGTGCCAGACCCCGGCTTTCCACGCGGCCTTGGAGATCCACGAGCCTGGTTTTTCGGGGTTGTTGATGTCGAGCTTGTCCAGGGATTGCGGGCTCTTGAGGTAGGCGTTCCAGGTGTCGAGCACCTTCTTGAACTGCTGGTTGAAGGTCGCGTCATGGAACAGCGCTACACCGGCTTCGGTGGCCATGGAAATCGCCAGGAAGCCATTCATGGGCGTGCCCACCTGGGCGGTGTCGTTGAAGGAGGACGAGGTGGTAACGATCTCGTTGAGAATCTCGAAGAAACTGTCGTAGCCATCGATCCATACCGCGTCGCCATCCTCGGTTTTGATCTGGTCACGGGTTTGGGGCGGCAGGGTCATCACGAAGGCGTTGGACTGCTGGATCATCGACATCACCCACATGCGGTACACACTGTTGTGGGTGACCCACTGCTTGAACGCCACCAGTTGCGGTTGCATGGGCGCGAGGGTGCCGGCTTTTTTCATCGCGGCGATGTAGTTGCGCAGCGGCACCAGGTAATTGGCGGTCGCCCACACGCGGTTGGGTACCCAGAAACCCATCTGCACGGGGCCGGCGTTGTCCAGGGTGAGCAAGTTGGAACCGCTGCCCTCGACGGGCGGTGGGGTTTTACGGGGTTGAGTGGCAGGTGAGGAACGATCAGTGTGCGCCATGGTATTAGTCCTTTAAACATCGCTACGTGGGTAAGCTCTTCTTGAGCAATGTTCAGCGTAGCCAGCACGGGACCGGGGTTTGTAATGGTTGGCTATAACCAGCTGCGCCCACCGACAAAAATCATCTTCGACACCAACTCCACAATGTTCTTCACCTCCAGCTTCTTCATCAACCGTGCCCGGTGTACTTCCACCGTGCGGTGGGAAATCCCCAGGCGCAGGGCGATTTCCTTGGACTTGAGGCCGTTGACGATCAGCATGGCGATTTCCCGTTCCCGTGGCGTGAGGTCTCCTGTGCCGGCATGGGTACGGTCCAGGCGCTCGAAGTGCCAGATCATCAGCTTGAACGGGTCTTTGGGAGTGAGGGTGTAGCCGTGGGATTTGGCCCAGAACACTTCGCCGTTTTTGTGCTGCATGAAGCGTTCATCGGAGTAGAAGCCGTTTTCACTGTCGAGCAGCCAGTCATGGCTGCGCTTGCCGATGGCGTGATAATCGGCCTGGGACGGGTAGATCAGCAGGGTCAACTGGTTGACCAGGGCTTCGCGGGGGTAGCCGAACAGCTTCAGGAAGGCTTCGTTGCAGTCGACGATCACGCGGTGGCGGGTGACGATTTGTGGCGCGGGAGACAGCCGGAACGCCAGGCGCTCGATATCTTGGAGTGGTTGTGCAAACACGGTCATTGGGCGTCCTGCCTCGTGGTGTATCGCTTCGGCTACTACTTATCCATGTAAGTAGTTACACGAATTGGCGAGCGACCAAGGGTGGCTCATTGTAGGCAATGTTTAGACCCACACCAGAAGAAATTGAATATGCCTGCTGATTGCGTCTCCATAGTTGCCGCTGGTCATTCGCGTTTTGGTCGCCTGGAAGGCACCACCCTTGAAGACCTGATCGTACAGGTCACCCGCGAAGCCCTAAAGGATGCGGCCATTGATGCATCAGAGATTGACGCGCTGTTTCTCGGCCACTTCAATTCCGGGCTGGTGCCCGACGGTTTTGCCGCCTCGCTGCTGTTGCAAGCTGACCCGGGGCTGCGCTTCAAGCCGGCCACCCGTTGTGAAAATGCCTGTGCGTCCGGCTCAGCGGCGATCCAGGCCGGGGTCAATGCGATCCTGTCCGGCAGCGCCGAGCTGGTATTGGTGGTGGGCGCCGAGAAGATGACCCACACCTCCACGGCTGCTGTCACCCAGGCCCTGGCCGGTGCCGGCTATCAGAACGACCCAGCGGAAGCCGGCCTGAGCTTCCCGCAATTGTTTGGCCGCGCCGCCCGGCAATACGCCGAGCGCTACCAATGCCCGCTGGCCTCGATGGCGGCCATCGCCACCAAGAACCACTCCAATGCCATGGCCAACCCGCTGGCGCAGATGCATCGGGTGATGGATTTTGAACACTGCAACAACGTGTCCAAGAGCAATCCGCTCGTGGCCGAGTCCCTGCGCTTGACTGATTGTTCGCTGATCAGCGACGGTGCCGCCGCGATCATCCTGGCGTCGCCCAAGCGGGCGCGGGCGTTTCGCCGCGATGTGCAGATCCGCGCGATGACCCAGGTCAACGACACGCTGCCCATTGCCCAACGCGACATCCTCGCCTTCGAAGGCCCGCAACGGGCGATCCACACGGCGCTGCGAGGGGCCAATATCACCCTGGCCGACCTGAGTTTCGCCGAGGTACACGACTGCTTCACCATCGCCGAACTGTTGATCTACGAAGCCATGGGCCTGGCGCCCAAAGGCGAGGGCCATCGCGTGCTCGACAGCGGCGTGGTGCGCGCAGGCGGCAGACTGCCGGTGAACCTCTCCGGTGGGCTCAAGGCCAAGGGGCATCCGGTGGGCGCGACCGGTGTGTCGATGCATGCCTTGGCGTTTCGACAATTGACCGGCGAACCGATTGGCCTGGCGGTGCCCAACCCTGAGTTCGGCCTGGTGTTCAACATGGGCGGGATGGCGGTGGCCAACTACGCCTCGGTCCTGCACGCACGCCGGTACTGAACCATGAACATCGCCAACTGGCTGCACGACACTCAACGCCGTCATCCACAGCGTCCGGCGTTGTTCGACGGTGCCCGGCAAGTCGCCGACTACGCCACCTTTGCTGCCCATGTGCGCCAGCGCGCCGCTTGCCTGGTGGACCAGCATGGCCTGGCACCGGGCGATGCCGTCGCGGTGCTGATGAAGAACAGCTGCGATTACCTGGAATTGCTCTACGCAATCTGGTGGATGGGCGCGGTGGCCGTGCCCATCAATGCCAAACTGCATCCAGCGGAGGCTGCGTGGATTGCCGACAACGCCGAGGCGCGCTTGATCTTCACCGACGGCGGCCAGGTGTTTTCGTCGCGGGACCTTCCCCTGCGCTGCAAGGAACTGGACGGTCACCTGCTACCGCCGACCCGTGGCTGGCCGACCTTGGCGCAACCGGTACCGCGCCAGGACCAGGACCTCGCCTGGCTGTTCTACACCTCCGGCACCACCGGGCGTTCCAAGGGCGTGATGCTGTCCCATGGCAACCTGATTGCCATGTCGTTGTGTTACTCCACGGATGTCGACGCGGTGCATGCCGATGATGCGGCGCTGTATGTGGCGCCGATGTCCCATGGTGCCGGGCTTTACAACTTCATTCATGTGCGTTGCGGTGCACGCCATGTGGTGCCGGCTTCCCAGGGCTTCGACGCGGTCGAGCTGTTCGCACTGGCTGCCGAGCTGGGCAATGTTTCGCTGTTCGCCGCGCCGACCATGGTCAAGCGCATGGTCGAGCAGGCGCGGCGCCAGGATTACCACGGCGAAGGCATCAAGACCCTCGTCTACGGCGGTGGGCCGATGTACCTGGCTGACCTGCGTGAAGCCATCGACTGCTTCGGCCCGCGCCTGGTGCAGATCTACGGCCAGGGCGAAAGCCCGATGACCATCAGCGTGCTGCCCCGGGCAGTGATCGCCGACCGCCAACGTGTCGATTGGGCTACCCTGGCCGCGTCCGTCGGCCACGCGCAATCCTGCGTTGAAATCCAGATTCTCAACGGCCAGCACCAGCCGGTGCCGACTGGCGAGCGTGGCGAAATTGCCGTGCGTGGCGCCACGGTGATGCAAGGCTATTGGCGCAACCCCGAGGCTACCGGGCAAACCCTGGTCGACGGTTGGCTGCTGACCGGCGACATCGGCTTTCTCGACGCGGCCGGTTACCTCACGCTCACGGATCGCTCCAAGGACATGATCATCAGTGGCGGCAGCAACGTGTATCCGCGTGAAGTCGAGGAAGTGCTGGCCCAGCATCCCGAGGTGTTTGAAGTGTGCGTGGTGGGCGAGGCGGACGCGCAGTGGGGCGAGTCGGTGGTGGCGTTTGTGGTGACCCACAGCGGCGAGCCTCTGGACGACGCCGAACTGACGACGTGGTTTGTGGAACGCATGGCGTCTTTCAAGAAACCCAAGAAGTACCTGTTCCGTGACGAGTTGCCCAAGAACAGCTACGGCAAAATCCTCAAGACCGACTTGCGGCAGTGGTTGAAAGACGCGAGTATCGCCGCGACTCACTAGCCCGCGTTTTTTCATGGACAGAACAACAGACAAGGAGTCCCCACGATGGGCATTCACCCGCAAGACACGTTGCGCAAGCGGCGCCGTGCGTTTCTCGGCGCCACCTCCGGCCACTTGATCGAGTGGTACGACTACGGCGTCTACGGCTTTCTTGCCGTGTACATCGGCCAGGCGTTTTTCGTCTCCGATGATCCCACCACCAGCCTGCTGGCCAGTTTTGCCGCGTTTGCCCTGAGCTTTTTTATCCGACCCCTGGGCGGGCTGTTCTTCGGCCCATTGGCGGACAAGATCGGTCGCCGCAAAACCTTGATCATGGCGCTGGTGATGATGACCGGCTCCACTGTGTTGCTGGGTTTGCTGCCCACCTACGCGACCCTGGGCATCGCGGCGCCGATCCTGCTGATCCTGGTGCGCTGCGTGCAGGGCTTCTCGGCGGGGGGCGAGATCGGCACCGTCACCAGTTTTATCTCCGAATACGCCGGCCCCGGCCGTCGTGGTTTCGCCACCTGCTGGTTGATGGTCACTGCGGTACTCGGCCTGTTGCTGGGCGGTGCGGTGGCCAATGGCATGACCTGGGTGCTGGGCGCCGACCTGATGCAGGAATGGGCCTGGCGCGTGCCGTTCCTGATCGCTGCGCCTCTGGGCTTTATCTCCATGTACATCCGCTTGAAGCTCGAAGACAGCCCCGAGTTCCTCGCCCTGCAACGCGCCGGGCAAACTTCCCGCGCACCGCTGCGCGAAGTCTGGCAGTGGAAGCGGGCGATTGCCCTGGTGTTCTTTATCATCACCTTGCACAGCTCGATCTTTTACCTGGTGCTGACTTTCGCCTCGACCTATATGGCCAAGATCCTCAAGTTCGACAGTGGCACCACCTTGCTCTATGTGTTTGTCGCGAGCTTCTCGGCGGCGTTCGTGATGCCATTTGGTGGGGCGTTCACTGATAAGTACGGGCGCAAGCCGTTCCTGATGGTGATCGGCACGCTGGCGACCTTGGCGATGTTCTGGCTGTTCAAGTCGGCACCGACCGCCACACCGACGACGTTCTTTGCGCCGTTGATGGCGGTGGCGATTTTGTTTGGGTTGTATGCGTCGTCGACCTATGCGCTGATGAGTGAACTGTTGCCGACGCGTATCCGCTCCACTGGGATTGCAGTGGCATATAACGTGCCGGTGGCGGTGTTTGGGGGCAGTGCGCCGTTGATCTCGACCTGGTTGATCAAGGTGACCGGCGATATCACTTCACCGTGGTATTTCTACGTCGCGACGGGGGTAGTGTCGCTGATTGCGTTGGTGGTGCTGCGTAAGGAAGATTTTGTAGCCAGTGGCAGTCCTGCGGCGGTGCCTGCCAATGCGGCGCTTGCGTAACTGTGGGAGGGGGCTTGTCCTAAAGCACGGACTAACTCTTGTAGTGAGCGGGCTTGTCCCGCGCTGGGTGGCGAAGCCGCCCCAAATCCAGGCACCTCGGTCTTTCTGAAACACCGCGGCGCCCCTGTTGGGGTGGCTCCGCCACCCAGCGCGGGACAAGCCCGCTCACTACATGCACATCGGTGTCTCTCAAGGCCGTTGCGGCTTCACCGACGTCCCAAACGTATTGCCCATGCGAACACTGGTCGCCGCTGGCGTGGATAAGCCCACCTGGTTCGGTGGCCGTTTCTGTACCGGTACGTTCTGCGCCTCACGGTTTTTTTGCGCCGCTTTGGACGCGTCCGGGTCGTTGCCCATCTGTTGGCTCAGGCAGCCATAGTCGGGCGCTTTATACCCATCCACCGTGACTTCGGTGCAGCCCTTGGCAGCGGTTTCGGCGTGGGCGATCAGTGGCAGGGTGGCGCACAGCAGCAGGCTGGCGAGGGTGGGGGAACGCTTCATCGGGGCCTCCTGGCGGGCCCGCGAAGAGGGGCCGTCAACCCGGCAAAGTGTAGTGCAGCGGGGTCGGCGTCACCGTGATGTTTTTTTTGCTATCACCGTAACATCAGGTTCATAAACGAGCCTCAGGATGACGGTTTTCAAGGACACGTCGGCCGTGCAGCGATGCAGAGCGGGGGGTGAACAGAAGGGCTGGAGGCGGGCTGTCGGCGCCCTGGTCTTGCTGTTGCTGCTCAGCGGGTTCGAGCCTGCCCAGGCCCAACCCCCTGAGCTGATGCTGGACCTGCCGGCGCAAGATCTGGAACACGCACTGCACGCCTACAGCCGCGCCACCGGCATGGCCGTGCTGGTCGACCGTGAACTGGCACGGGGCCGGCGTTCCATTGCTGTGCGCGGGCGTTTTACTGCGCAAGAGGCGCTGGCGGTGCTACTGACGGGGAGTGGGCTGATGGCGCGTTATGCCCGTGAGGATGCGTTTACCTTGCAGGTGCCCCAGGCCGAGCAGGTGCCTTCGGCCCGTGGGGCGTCGGCGCGCAATGCCGCGCGAGTCAACAACAGTTACGCCACGGCGTTGCAGCAGGCGATAGAGGCCAGCTTGTGCCGCTCGCCGCTGACCCGTCCCGGTAGTTTTCGTGCGCTGGTACAGGTATGGGTCAGCCCCGACGGCTTGATCGAACACAGCCGGCTGGTCAGCTCCACCGGCGATGAACAACGCGATGAGGCGCTGGTGCGCAGCCTTGGCGCGGCACGGGTCGAACGTCCCGCGCCGAGTTCGCTGCGCCAGCCGGTGACCTTACTTTTGATGCCCGACACCACAGGAACGCGCATGGAATGCAC
The DNA here is from genome assembly GCF_059421065.1 of Pseudomonas sp. GW821-FHT03A09. Taxonomy (NCBI): domain Bacteria; kingdom Pseudomonadati; phylum Pseudomonadota; class Gammaproteobacteria; order Pseudomonadales; family Pseudomonadaceae; genus Pseudomonas; species Pseudomonas sp. GW821-FHT03A09. The sequence continues at coordinate 166,226 of NZ_JBWKUX010000012.1, forward strand.
AGCAGGGAAAGGAGCCTCGGGCGCATGAAGAATACCGGGCACAGCACGATGGTCAGCTTGTTCCTGGCGTCCTACGAGGACTTCAAGGTGCGCCTGCGCAAGCGCTTGGGGTCGGAAGATCTGGCCAACGACGTGCTGCATGAAACCTTCCTGCGAGTCGACCGCATGGAAGTGCCACCGAACCTGCAGCAACCCAATGCTTACCTGTACCGCATGGCACTGAACATTGCCGCTGACCGGCGCCAGGCCGATGCCCGCCTGCTCACTGGCAGCGAGGTCGAAGAACTGCTGCAAACCGCCGACGAAGCCCAGGACCCATCGCGGGTGGTGGGTGGCCAGCGGGAAATCCAGTCCTTGGTCAAGGCGCTCTACGAACTGCCGGCACGCCGCCGCAAGATCCTCATCGCCGCTCGCCTGGAAGAAGCGCCGCACCTGGAAATCTCCCAGCGTTTCGGCATTTCCACGCGCATGGTCGAGAAGGAAATCAAGGCCGCCCTGGGGCACTGCGCCAAGCGCCTCGAAAGAAAAGTGATTCAGCGGTTCGGTCCCGGGGCCGGCAAACCGTCTTAGTAGCGAGTCCCTGATAAAACCGTGAGTATCTGCGCGCTTGAACATCTTTAACCTCTCCGCCGCCCGGGACAAACCCGCCAACCCCATGCACGACGAAGCGCGCGACTGGCTGGTGTTGCTGACCTCGGGCCGCGCCACCGTGGCCGACGCTAAAGCCTTGCGCACTTGGTGCGCCCAGAGCCCCGAGCATGCCCAGGCGTTCGAGCAGGCCAAGGTGCTCTGGCAACAATTGGGCGCAGCCGCCGAGCAACTGGAACGCCCACGTCACTTTGGCCGTCGCGCCTTCCTGGGGGGCGCGCTGGCGGCCTCGGCAGCGGTGGTGATGGTGCGTGTCGGCGTGCCGGGCGGCTTTGCCGGGCTGACCGCCGACTACCGCACCGCCGTCGGCGAGCAGCGCCAAGTGCAACTGAGTGACGGCGTGAGCCTGGAACTCAATACCCAGACCCGCATCAGTCGCGTGGGGCAAGGCATTGAACTGCTTGAGGGCGAAGTCGAAGTGCTCGCCCGTCTCGCACAACCGCTCAAGGTTCAGGCGGGGCAAGGCTGGGTCAGCGCGGCCCAGGCCCGCTTCAATGTGCGCTACACCGACCATGACGTATGCGTGACCTGCATCGACGGTTCCCTGTCGGTGGATGCTGCCGGCAACAGCGTCAGCCTTGGCAGCGGCAAACAACTGACTTACGGCCCCAACGGTATCGGCGAACCGGTGGCAGTGGATACCCAAGCCGTCGTGGCCTGGCGTGAAAAAGTGCTGGTGTTCAACAATGCCACCCTGGCCACCGTGGTAGACGAGATCAACCGCTACCGGTCGGGGATGTTGGTATTGCTCAACAAGGAGCTGGGGCAACGGCGCGTGCAGGCGCGGTTCAGTCTGCAACAGTTGACCGGGGTGGCGTTGCTGATTCGCGATGCCTATGGGGCCAAGTGCACGGAGTTGCCGGGTGGGGTGGTGTTGTTGAGTTAACGCGTGGCGGTTGCTCGTTTCTCCTCACCACAACGGCCCCACCACCTGCCGGTACCGCTCCACTCCCTGCGGCGTCTGCCTGACCAGGCTGAATTCCAACCCTTGCGGATCTTCCCGCCGATTGCCACTCAGTTGGCGCCAGCCCTTGTCCATCTCCCACACCCGCACCTGCAGATCACTGACCCCCGTCAACACCGCTACGCCGTCCTTCGCCGCCGGCAGCGGGAAGTGGTCGCGTGCGGGGGCGGCGGCTCGATAAAGTGCATCACCCTTGAGCCACCAACGCACCCGTAGCAGGCCATCCCCGGCAGCCGGCGCGCTGCGGATGATGTCCAGGCGAAAGCCTTTGCTGTCGGAGCTGCGCACGCTCACTGCCGCCAACCCGGCGGGTTTGGCGGTGTCGTCTTCCGTGTTGCCCGGTGCGCTCAGTTCGACGCTGGCACGCAGGCTGAGGTCGCGTTGCAGTTGGTTCACGGCGCGCAGCAGGGCCTCGGTCTGCTCGGTGCTGGCTTGCAAGTGCTGGTCGGCGCGGGTGACGCTGTCGAGGCCGCGCCAGGCGATGAGACTGACCACGGCCATCAGCATGATCGCCACCATCACCTCGATCAGCGTAAAGCCTTGCTGGGATTGATTCATTTCATCTTCTCTCTGTGCACATCGCCTGTGGTGAGCGGTTCATGGCTGGGTGACTACGCGCAGCAGGCCGGCGGCGTCGCGTTGCAGGCTGAGGCTGTGTTGGCCGTCGGACAGCACCACGCGCAGAGGCGGGTTGACCCATTCAGCATTGAGGACCAATGCCTGTTTGGGCTCGATCGAGATTTGCATCGGTGTGCTTTCCCACAGACGCGGGCGCAGTTGGGCGTCGCCTTTGAACGCTTCGATGGTCAGGCCATCGTCGCTGCGACGGTTGAAGCGAAATCCCTTGGCGTCGGTGCGCAGGGTGATCGGGCGGCCGTCGGCATGGGCTTCGGCCTGGGCCACTTGAAGCAGTTGGCTGAGGCGTTCGGCGTCTTTGCGCAACAGGTGCAGCGGGTCGGGTTTGATCGTCAGGCTGATGGCAGCGCTGGCGATACCGATGATCACCAGCACCACCATCAACTCGATCAGGGTGAAGCCTTGCTGTTTCATCGGTCGGCACCTGGAAAGCTGGCGAGTTCGAGAAATAAAACCGTATGAATTGCCCTGTAGGCTGCAAGCTCGGACAAACAGGAGGTCCTGCCCATGGCATTCGCCCATCGTTTTTCACCGGCCCACGGCGTGCAGGCCCTAGCCTTGTTGGCGGGCTTGGCCGGCGTCGCGTACTGGACATCGTTGCTGCTCTCCACCGCTGAATCCCATACACCACAAGCGGCGCCCCAGGTGTTGGCGGCGCGCAGCGATAACCCGGCATTGCAGTGGTTTGCCAATGCGCCAGTGGCGCTGCAGGTCAAGGTCTCGGGCGTATTGGCCGGGGCCCGTGGTGCGGTGGCGATCCTCAGCCTCAACGACGGCCCACCGCGCAGCTTTTTGCTGGGTGAGCGCTTGAGCCCGGGCGTACGGTTGACGGCCATTGAAGGTGATGGGGTAGAGATCGAGCGCGGAAATGAAAAGCTGCGCTTCAACCTCGACAAGTTGCCGGAAGGGCCTGCATTGCCGCTGCTCACTCGGCCATGACCTGGGTGTCGAGACGCGCCAGCGGCGGTACGTCACGGCTGGCGTCCAGCACCTGCACATTGACCTGAAACAGGCGGCCCGTTGCGTTGATGGTCTGTTCGCAGCGCAGTTTCAGGCGGCCCTGGTTGCAATCGAAAGTCTTTTTACCGCTGCTCAAATGCCCGCCCAGGCGCAATTCGGCCAGGCGGCTTTGGGCTGCCAGTAATGCGATGGATTTGTCCCGCAGCAGGCCATTGCTCTGGGTCATCAACCCGGCCACGCGCACGGCGGCGGCCATGGCCACGGCGATGATTGCCAGCGCCACCAGCACTTCAATCAGGGTGAAACCTTGCTCGTTGCGACGGCCGTTCATGGCGCTCTCAAAGCCTTGGACCAGGCCCGCAGACTAGCTGGGGCAGTTGACCGATTGGCGACTAAACCTCCCGAGGATTTTCAATACGACTGACATGTGTTCTTGCAACACTGCGCCACGAATTGAACCCAAGCCAAGGAATGTCGAGATGGATATCGCGCCCCTGAACGCCCCATTGCCAGGCCCTCGCCGCCAACGCGGCTTTACCCTGATCGAGATTATGGTGGTGGTGGTCATCCTCGGGATCCTGGCGGCGATGGTGGTACCCAAAGTGCTCGATCGCCCGGACCAGGCACGAGCCACGGCGGCGAAGCAGGACATCGCCGGCTTGATGCAGGCGCTCAAGCTGTATCGCCTCGACCATGGCAACTACCCCAGCATGAACCAGGGATTGAAAGTGCTCGTGGAACGCCCGGCCGATGCGAAAAACAGCAACTGGCGCGCCTACCTTGAACGCTTGCCCAACGACCCGTGGGGCAACCCTTATCACTACCTCAACCCAGGTGCCAATGGTGAGGTGGATGTGTTCTCCCTGGGCGCCGACGGCCAACCGGATGGTGATGGCGTGAATGCCGACATCGGCTCCTGGCAGTTGTAGGGCGCCCCATGAAACGGTATTCGCCCGTAGCGGCGAAGCAGCGCGGCATGGCGATTATCAGCGCGTTGCTGATCGCGGCAGTGGTGGCCGTGATTGCCGGCGCCATGCTCACGCGCCAGACCGTGTTCACCCGCAGCCTGGAGGCGGAGCAAGCGCGTATCCAGGGCCAATGGTTGTTGCAGGGTAGCCTGGAACGCAGCCGGCAGTTGCTCTGGGAAGTCCGGCAAAAGGACGTGCTGACGCGCCTCGACCAGCCTTGGGCACGCGCACAAAATGGTGTGTTCGACGGGCGGATTGAAGACGAGCAAGGCAAATTCAACCTGCGCAACCTGGTCAATCGCCAGCGCTTGGATACTGAGCAATTGCAGAGTTTCGAGCGCCTGTGCCGCTTGATTCGGGTCGACCCAGCGGTGAGCCGACGTATCAGCCAGCGGGTGATTGCGTCCTATGACCAGCCTGATTTGCCCGCCAAATACCCGATGCTGCGTAGCCTGGATGACTTGAGCGCTATCGAAGGTCTCGACCCGCAAGTGTTGCAGCGCATGCAGGCGTATATCAGCGTGTTGCCCGGCAACACCTGGGTCAACGGCAACACGGCCCGTGCCGAAGTGCTCAGTGCGGTGGTGCCGCAACTCAGCCTGGCCCAGGCCCAGGCACTGGTGGCCGAACGTGACGGCGGGCACTGGTTTATCAATCGTGGGGATTTCGTCAACCGCCTGCGCATGCCCCAGGTGGCGGTGGAGTCGGTGCAGGTGGGCATCACCAGTGAGTGGTTTCGCTTGCAGGGCCAGGCTCGGCGCGAGCAACGCCGGGTAACGATCGAGGCATTGTTGCATCGCCCCGAAGACCGCATGCCTCGGGTGATCTGGTCGCGGGTGGGCGCATGAAACGCTTGCGTATTGGCTTGCCGCCACTCGATCAACTCACCGTGGACAGCCGGGTGACGTTTGCCTGGCTGGAGCGCGGCGTAGTGGTGGCCGAAGGTCAGGAGAGCCTCAGGCAGTTGGGTAAACAGCGTCAGGCGGTCGACTGCTTTTTGCACCCACGCGACAGCTTGCTGACCAGCCTGGAGCTACCGCCACTGCCGGCCGCGAAGACCGCCGCGGCCGTGGCCTGTGCGGCCCAGGCGTTGATCCTTGGCCCGGTGGAGCAGATGGTGGTCGCCCACGGCCCACGCGGCAGCGATGGGGCTGTGCAGGTCGCCTGGGTGCCGAGGGCAGGGCTGGAACACCTTGGCCAGGTCCTGGCGCAAGTACCACTCACACTGCGCGGTCTGTACCCGGCGCCCTTTGCCTTGCCGGTGGCGACGGCGGTGCTGGAGGAAGGCTACTGGTTAAGCCGCGACAGCCTGCAACAAGGCACGGTGCATCCGTTGGGCCAGCCGGCGCTTGACGTGCCGTGGGTGGATGCGGCTCAGCGTTGGAACGGGGCCACGCCCGCCTGGGGTTTGCACGGCCGTCTCAGCCAAGCGGCCACCGGTGGTTGGGGCAGGGCGCTGACGGGTGTGGCTTTGGCCACCGCCATCTGGACCCTGGGCCTGAACCTCTACGCCGCCCGCCAGGTGGATGAAGGCCAACGGCTGAAGGCATTGATGAGCCAACAGGTGCGCCAGGTATTCCCCGAGTTGCCGGTGGTGCTCAACCCATTGCAGCAGGCCCGTCAACAATTGGCGGCGCGGCAGACCGGTGCGGCCGCCGATCCTGGTCAGCGCTTTACCAGCCTGTTGCAACTGGCCGGCAGCAACCTGCCGTTCATGGTCGCCAGCGTCGACCAGTTGAATTTTGAACAAGGCCGCCTGCACCTCGGGTTGCTCGCCGACAGCCGTAGCCCGGAGGGCCAAGGCGACTGGCAGGCCGCCTTGGCCCAGGCCGGTTTTACCGCGACCCGTGATGACCACGGTTGGACCCTCGGCCCCACCGAGGCGTCAGCCGCTGCGGAACTCGAAGAAGATGAATAAATGGCACCGTATGCGCAGCCAATCCCGAGCGTTCTGGAATGGCCTGGCCCTGCGCGAAAAACGCATGCTCAGTGGTGCCGCGTTGGTGCTGGCGGGTCTGTTGACCTGGCTGATCCTTGTGCAGCCCGCGCTGAAAAAGATCGATTACTGGCAGGCCGAAACGCCCAAGCTGCGGTCCCAGGCTGAGGCCCTGCAGGTGTTGTTGCAGAGCGTCGCCGCACCTCGATCAGCTGACGAAGCCGCATTGCGCCAGGCACTGGATGGTGCCGGTCTGCAAGGCCGTTACCAATTGCAGGCGCTGGACGCCGGCAGTTGGCGCCTGAGTTTCGATAACGCCCCGGCGGATGCCGTGGTGGATTGGCTGCTGGGCAACCCCCGTTCATTTTCCCTGGAGGTGTCCGAAGCGCACTTGCAACGCGCTGGCGACACCGTCGACAACTCGGCCGGCACTGTGTCCGGGACCGTTCGCATGGATCAGGCGCTTGGCGCTAAGGAAGCTTCATGAAGTGGTCAGTCCCGCCTTTTCGTTTGGCCGCACCGCTGTTGGTATTGGCCCTGAGCGCGTGCAGCAACACCCAGTCGACCAAACCGCTGCTGGTGGACAGTGAACTCGGCCAGCCGTTGGCCGAAACCCGCCGCAGTGTCGACAGTTCGCTGGAGCGCCAGCGTGAACCAGCCCCTGCGGCCCGGGTACAGCACCCGGTGACCAACAGCGCCCGTGGTCACAGCTCGACGGTGGTGAAGGCACGCAACCCGCTGGGCGACCAGCCGGTGCAACTGAACTTTGTCGACGCGGATATCCAGGCCGTGGTGCGTGCGTTGTCCCGCGCCACTGGCCAACAGTTCCTGGTGGACCCACGGGTGAAGGGCAACCTGACCCTGGTCAGCGAAGGCCAGGTGCCTGCGCATCAGGCCTACGACATGTTGTTGGCCGCGCTGCGCATGCAGGGGTTCAGTGTGGTCGACGTGGGAGGTGTGGCCCAGGTGGTGCCGGAAGCCGATGCCAAGTTGCTCGGTGGCCCGACCAACAGCGCCGGCAGCAGCGGCATGCAAACCCGCACCTTCCGCCTGCAATATGAAAACGCGGTGAACCTGATCCCGGTGCTGCGTCCCATCGTGTCGCCCAACAACCCGATCAACGCTTACCCCGGCAACAACAGCATCGTTATCACTGACTATGCGGAAAACCTCACGCGGGTCGCGCAGATCATCAGTGGCATCGACACGCCCAGCGCCATCGACACCGACGTAGTGAAGGTGCAGAACGGTATCGCCGTGGACATCGCCGCCATGGTCGCCGAACTCCTGGAAACCCAGGGCGCCGACCAGACCCAGAAGATCAACGTGGTGGGCGACCCGCGTTCCAACTCGATCATCATCCGCTCCGGCAGCCCCGAGCGCACCGAGCTGGCACGCAACCTGATCTACAAGCTCGACAATGCCCAGAGCAACCCGAGCAATATGCACGTGGTGTACCTGCGCAACGCCCAGGCGGGGAAGCTGGCGCAGTCGTTGCGCGGGTTGCTCACCGGTGAAAGCGAATCCGGCGTCAGCGATGAAGCCCGTGGCAAGCTCAGTTCCATGGGCGGCAACCCCCAAGGCACCTCGGGCAACCCGACGCAAAACAGCAGCGGTACACCCACTGGCAGCGGCATACAACCGAGCTACAACTCAGACAAACAAACAAGCGGCAGCGCCTCCAGCGACCAGAACACCGCGTTCAGTGCTGGCGGTGTGACGATCCAGGCCGATGCCACCACCAACACCTTGTTGATCTCCGCGCCCGACCCGCTGTACCGCAACCTGCGCGAAGTCATCGACATGCTCGACCAACGCCGCGCCCAAGTGGTGATCGAAAGCCTGATCGTCGAAGTCGGCGAAGACGATGCCAGTGAATTCGGTGTGCAATGGCAGGCCGGCAACCTCGGAGGCAAGGGCGGTTTCGGTGGCGTCAACCTGGGCGGCAGCGGTTTGAATGCCGCGCCCGGGGCCAAGACCAGTATCGATGTGTTGCCCAAGGGTTTGAACATCGGTCTGGTCAACGGCTCGGTGGATATTCCGGGGATCGGTAAGGTATTGGACCTCAAGGTGCTGGCCCGTGCTTTGAAGAGCAAGGGCGGAACCAACGTGCTGTCCACGCCGAACCTGCTGACCCTGGATAACGAAGCCGCGAGCATTTTTGTGGGGCAGACCATTCCGTTTGTCACCGGCAGCTACGTGACGGGCGGCGGCGGCACCAGCAACAACCCGTTCCAGACCGTGCAACGTGAAGAAGTCGGGCTCAAGCTGAACGTGCGGCCGCAGATTTCCGAGGGCGGCACGGTGAAGCTGGATATTTACCAGGAGGTCAGCAGCGTTGACTCGCGAGCATCGGTGGACGCCGGCACGGTGACTAATAAGCGGGCAATCGATACCAGCATCCTGTTGGATGATGGGCAGATCATGGTGCTGGGTGGGTTGCTGCAGGATGGCTACAGTCAGAGCAACGATGGGGTGCCGTGGTTGGCGGATATTCCGGGGTTGGGCGCGCTGTTTCGCAGTGAGAAGCGCAGTGTGACCAAGACCAATTTGATGGTGTTTTTGCGACCTTACATCATTCGGGACAGTGGGGCGGGGCGCAGTATTACGTTGAATCGCTATGAGTTCATGCGTCGGGCCCAGGGTGGGTTGCAGCCGGAGCATAGTTGGGCAATGCCGGATGTGCAGGCGCCGCAGTTGCCTTCGGTGGATAAGGCGATTCCGGGGGTACAGCAGCAGGGGCCTCGGGCGGTGATTCGGGCGGTGCCGGTGTCGGGAGGGGCGCGGCCTTGAATGAGTACATATCCATTTCTTCGGTCACGGCCGTTTATGGTTCCGCTCTTACAGCGGCTCACTTTTGGAGGGACCCAAAAGTAACCAAAAGGTCCTCGCCCCACCACTCGGTGCCTCGCTTAGGCTCGGCATGCCCTCACTCCGGCCAGCGTAGTTTGACGGGGCGCTCAAGATCAAAATCAAAAGCCAGATCAAGAGCAGACCGCTATTTTCCTGATGTATCGAGATCCAAATGTGGGAGGGGGCTTGCCCCCGATGGCGGTGTATCAGCTGCAAATGGGTTGACTGACCCTATGCCATCGGGAGCAAGCCCCCTCCCACATGTTGACCCCATCCAGCTTCAGAAATCAGGTCGGCTGTCAGGCCGCCTCGGCATTGCTTTTGATCTTGATCTTGAGCGCCCCGTCAAACACGCTGGCCGGAATTCGGCATGGATTTGGGGGGTAAACCGGCAGGGATGCCGGTTTAGCCGCCCCGCGCCATGGATGGCGCGTGGCGGCGGCCCCCCA
>NZ_JBWKUX010000013.1:0-166988 GCF_059421065.1 Pseudomonas sp. GW821-FHT03A09
CTGCCGAAAACATCATAACTCATTGTTTAAAAAGGAGTTTTCCGTTTCGACTGCGCCGGAAGTGGGGCGAATTATAGGCCTCTAGAATCTGCCGTCAACCTTTAATTACGCTTTTGTTGCAGAAGGTGCTTTTTTCGCAATAAGGCGAGGAATCCGACGCATCACTGGAGGTAATCGCAACAACAGAAGCAAGGCACCTATAGAAGCATAGATCGCCCACTCCTTCAGGTCAGCTCGCACGATCCACAGCATATGCAGCAAACCGAGCCCAAGAATCACATACACCAGGCGATGCAGCTTCTTCCAACGGCTGCCCAACCGGCGCTGACTATAGCGATTAGACGTCACCGCCAGCACCAATAAGGAAAGAAACCCCAGAGCCCCTACAATAATGTAGGGCCGCTTACGCAGCTCCACCCCGAATTGCGACCAATCAAGCCCAAGGATAAACACGCAATAAGCTGCCAAGTGCAAAACTACATACGCAAAACACCAGAGCCCCAGTTGTCGGCGGACAGCTATCCACCCCGCCCAACCGCTGAGCTTCTGCATCGGCGTCATGCCCAAGGTGATCAGCAGCAGGATCAACGTCCCAAGCCCCAGCCGATCCATCAGTACTTTCCCTGGATCGGGCCCGAGCACAGAACTCCACGCTTCATACAGCCAAAAGAACGGCCATATTGCCGCCACTATGAAGACGCCAATGCGCCAGGCCGGATAACGCATCAGTAGTTCTTCCGCAGATCGAGACCTGTATAAAGAGACGCGACCTCATCCGAATAGCCGTTGAACATCTGCGTCTCACGCACATTCGGACTGAACAAGCCGCTCGGCAAGCGCCGCTCCCGCGCCTGAGTCCAACGAGGATGATCGACTGTGGGGTTAACGTTTGCGTAGAACCCGTATTCGTTGGCGGCAATACTCTGCCAAGTCGTCTTAGGCTGCTCGGCCACCAGACTGATCCGCACAATGGACTTCACACTCTTGAAACCATACTTCCACGGTACCACCAAGCGCAACGGCGCACCATTCTGGTTAGGCAACTCCCGCCCATACATACCAACAGCAAGGATCGCCAAAGGATTCATCGCCTCATCCAGGCGAAGCCCCTCTATATAGGGCCAATCGATCAAACCAAAACTCGAACGTTGACCCGGCATGCTCTTAGGGTCCTGAAGCGTTTCAAAACGGATGTACTTGGCTTTTGAGGTCGGCTCAACCTGCTTGAGCAAGGCGGCGATCGGAAAGCCGATCCACGGAATAACCATCGACCATGCTTCGACACAACGCAAACGGTAGATCCGCTCTTCCAATTGATAAGGCTTCATGAAGTCCTCCAAGGCATAGCGCCCTGGTTTCGCCACCTCACCATCAATCACCACACTCCAGGGCTCGGTCTTGAGTGAGCCCGCATTCGCTGCCGGGTCGCCCTTGTCGGTACCGAACTCATAGAAATTGTTGTAGTGAGTAGCGTCCTTGAAAGGCGTAATAGCCTCGTCCTTTACCGTAACCGCCTGCCATTTGGTGCCTGGCAGCTTCTCCGTAAACCAGGTCGGCGCCTTGCCAGACTCAACATCGGCATAACGCGAAGCATCATCGGCACTGGCCCAGCGCGGCAAGCTGCTGGCAGCGATACCGGCTAGCGCACCACCGAGCAAGCGACGGCGAGAAAGGTAGAAGGATTCAGGCGTGATATCCGATTCGTGACAATCGGACGCTTTGGACAATTTGATTAGCATGGCAACTCCGCAGCATTGGAGAACTGATGCACCAATAGACTGCGGAGTATGGGGGAAATTACATTAAGACAATGTTTTGTCCCGGCGCAGATGCAGCAAGTACTGAATCGGCCCAGAAGCGGCGTAAACCAGGAAGGCTAGCAGCAGGATACGTGGCGGATCGCTGAACACTACAGCGAACACCAACACCACCACCAGGATCGCCACGAAAGGCACGCGCCCCTTGAGGTCGAACTCCTTGAAGCTGTTGTACTTGATATTGCTGACCATCAACATGCCGGCCGCCGCCACCATCAAGGCCACCAGGAACGACATCTTCGAACCCTGGATACCGTAGTCACTGAATGCCCATACGATACCTGCCACCACTCCCGCAGCAGCAGGACTAGCGAGACCAATAAAGTAACGCTTGTCGGCAGTCCCCACCTGGGTGTTGAAGCGGGCAAGACGCAAGGCTGCACCGGCTACATAGATAAAGGCAACCATCCAGCCGACCTTGCCCATATCACCCAACGCCCATGCAAACGCCAGCAGCGCTGGCGCAACACCGAAGGCCACCATGTCCGACAGCGAGTCGTACTCGGCACCAAACGCGCTCTGGGTATTGGTCATGCGCGCCACACGGCCATCCAGGCCGTCGAGCACCATGGCCACGAAAATCGCGATGGCGGCAAAACCGAAGTACTTGCTCGCACTCGCAGCATCACCCGCAGCCAGGGCACTTTGGGCGCTCATGGAGTTGATGATGGAATAGAACCCGGCAAACAGGTTCGCCGTGGTGAACAGGTTGGGCAGAAGATAGATGCCACGATGCCGGACCTTGCGGCCTTCCGCGTCATGCCCTTCTTCGACATGCTCATCGATCGGCAGCAGGCTTTCGGCGTCAGAGGCCTGGTTTGGCTCTTCGGGACGTTCGCTCATGGACTTTACCTTGCAACGGTGTGAAAAAATTCGACAACTACTTGCGGCGCGTGTTCGCCCGCAAACGATGCAGCTTTATACCAGAACCCGCCCTTCCAAACGAAAAAACGCGGCCTAGGCCGCGTTTTCTCTTGAGACGTACGACTTAGTTCTTGGCTTTGTCGACGATCTTGTTGGCACCGATCCACGGCATCATGGAGCGCAGTTGCTCGCCGATGACTTCGATACCGTGAGCAGCGTTGTTACGACGCTTGGCGGTCATCGAAGGGTAGCCGGTTGCACCTTCGCTGATGAACATTTTGGCGTACTCACCATCCTGAATACGTTTCAGGGCATTGCGCATGGCCTGACGGGACTCGGCGTTGATCACTTCCGGACCAGTCACGTACTCGCCATATTCGGCGTTGTTAGAGATCGAGTAGTTCATGTTGGCGATACCGCCTTCGTACATGAGGTCAACGATCAGTTTCAGTTCGTGCAGGCATTCGAAATAGGCCATTTCCGGCGCGTAGCCAGCTTCAACCAGTGTCTCGAAACCGGCTTTCACCAGCTCAACGGTACCGCCGCACAGAACGGCTTGTTCGCCGAACAGGTCGGTTTCGGTCTCGTCCTTGAAGGTGGTTTCGATGATGCCGGTACGACCGCCACCCACGCCAGCAGCGTAGGACAAGGCGACGTTCTTGGCGTTGCCCGAGGCGTCCTGGTAGATCGCGATCAGGTCAGGGATACCACCGCCTTTGACGAACTCGGAACGCACGGTGTGGCCCGGTGCTTTCGGCGCGATCATGATCACGTCGAGGTCAGCGCGCGGCACAACCTGGTTGTAGTGGATCGCGAAGCCGTGGGAGAAGGCCAGGGTGGCGCCCTTCTTGATGTTCGGCTCGATTTCGTTCTTGTACAGCGAGGACTGGAACTCGTCCGGGGTCAGGATCATGACCAGGTCGGCAGCCGCAACAGCGGAAGCAACGTCAGTCACTTTCAGGCCGTGGGCTTCAGCCTTGGCAACAGTGGCCGAACCTTTACGCAGGCCGACAGTCACGTCAACGCCGGAATCTTTCAGGTTGCAAGCTTGTGCGTGCCCCTGGGAGCCGTAGCCGATGATGGCGACTTTCTTGCCCTGGATGATCGACAGGTCACAATCTTTATCGTAATAAACTTTCATGAGGTTCCTCTATATATCCAGGCCGTAAGGCCATTCGCTAATTTGGGTTAGATGCTGAGTACTTTGTCGCCACGGGCAATCCCGGTGACACCACTGCGTACCGTTTCCAGAATCGAGGCCGTCCCGATCGACTGGATGAAGCTGTCCAGCTTGTCGCTCGTACCGGTCAGTTGAACGGTATAAACGCTGGCGCTCACATCGACGATCTGCCCACGATAAATGTCGGTGGTCCGTTTGATCTCGGCACGTTGGGCACCCGTGGCCTTGACCTTAACCAGCATCAGCTCACGCTCGATGTGGGCACTTTCCGACAGGTCGACCAGCTTGACCACTTCGATCAGCTTGTTGAGGTTCTTGGTGATCTGCTCGATCACCTCATCGTGACCCACAGTGGTCAACGTCAGGCGCGACAGGGTCGGGTCTTCGGTCGGAGCCACGGTCAGGCTTTCGATGTTGTAGTTGCGTTGCGAAAACAGGCCGACAACACGAGACAGAGCGCCGGGTTCGTTCTCCAGAAGCAGGGAGATAATGTGCCGCATGATTAAGTACGCTCCGTCTTGTTCAGCCACATGTCACGCATAGAGCCGTCTTTGATTTGCATCGGGTAGACGTGCTCGCTGGTATCCACCTGAATATCGATGAACACCAGGCGATCCTTCATGGCGAACGCTTCTTCCATTTTCGGCTTCAGATCTTTCAAATCGGTGATACGAATGCCGACGTGGCCATAGGCTTCAACCAATTTTACGAAATCCGGCAGCGATTCCATGTAGGAATGGGAGTGACGGCTGTTGTAGCTCATGTCCTGCCACTGACGAACCATGCCCAGTACGCCGTTGTTCAGGCAGACGATCTTCACCGGAAGGCCGTACTGCAAGCAGGTCGACAATTCCTGGATGTTCATCTGGATGCTGCCTTCACCGGTCACGCATGCAACGTCGGTGTCCGGGAAGCTCAGCTTCACACCCATGGCCGCCGGGAAACCAAAGCCCATCGTGCCCAGGCCACCGGAGTTGATCCAGCGGTTTGGCTTGTCGAACTTGTAGTACTGCGCGGCGAACATCTGGTGCTGGCCCACGTCGGAGGTTACAAAGGCGTCGCCCTTGGTCACTTCGCACAGGGTTTCGATCACGGTTTGTGGCTTGATGACGCTGCCGTCGCCCTTGTCATAAGGGAACAGGCCACGGTCACCGCGCCATTCGTCGATCTGCTTCCACCAGCTGGCAACGGATTCCTTGTTCGGCGTTTCGCCGATGTCCTTCAGCGCAGCAACCATTTCGGTCAGCACGCTTTCCACAGGACCTACGATCGGCACATCGGCCTTGATGGTCTTGGAGATGGACGCCGGGTCGATGTCGATGTGGATGATCTTGGCATTCGGGCAGAACTTGCTCGGGCCGTTGATCACGCGGTCATCGAAACGTGCACCGACTGCCAGGATCACGTCGGCGTGGTGCATGGCCAGGTTGGCGGTGTAGCTGCCGTGCATACCCAGCATGCCGACGAACTGACGGTCGGTGCCCGGGAATGCGCCAAGGCCCATCAGGGTGTTGGTCACCGGCAGGTTGAGCAACTTGGCCAGTTCGGTCAACGGTGCGGAACCGCCGCCCAGAATCACGCCACCGCCCGAGTACAGCACAGGGCGCTTGGCCGCCAGGAGCATTTCTGCCGCCTTGCGGATTTGCCCCGAGTGCCCACGAACGGCCGGGCTGTAGGAACGCAGCTTGGCTTTCTTCGGGAAGACGTATTCGAATTTTTCCGCCGGGTTGGTCATGTCTTTCGGGATATCAACCACCACAGGACCCGGGCGACCGGACTGTGCAAGGTAGAACGCCTTTTTCATGACTTCCGGGATTTCCGACGCATGCTTGATCATGAAGCTGTGTTTCACGATCGGCCGGGAGATACCGATCATGTCGGTTTCCTGGAATGCGTCGGTGCCCACCATGGTGCTTGGCACCTGGCCGGAAATGATCACCATCGGGATGGAGTCCATATACGCAGTCGCGATGCCAGTAATGGCATTGGTTGCGCCTGGGCCGGACGTTACCAGTACCACACCGGCTTTACCGGTGGCACGGGCATAACCGTCAGCCATATGGGTCGCGGCCTGTTCGTGGCGAACCAGGATGTGATTAACAGCCGGTTCCTTGAACAGCGCGTCGTAGACATGCAGCAGAGCACCACCTGGGTACCCGTAGATATAGTCGACGCCTTCGTCACGCAAAAAGCGGACGAGCATCTCACCACCAGATAAAAGCTCCACGTTGTTCACCTCTAAAACGCCAGAATACCGTCCGTTGAAAACCGACGGGTCTTAATAGGTTTACTTCTCAACAGAGCATGAGCGACGGTGGTCGCCGACTACGTCAGCACTGACTGAGCAAGTATTGGGATCGTCCCAAGTGTTGCGGGCTTTTCCCACCCAGCGCGAGGTAACGCGTTGCGGGTGTTACAGGTCGGCGCGGATATGCGCCTCATGATCTGCCGAGCGGGCCTGCTTCTGGCAGTCCCGATACAGCGGACTTTGGATTCTTCTGTTTCAGCCTCTTCAAGTCAAGTAATAATTGCGCTTTTTTCCAACTAAGCGCACGAGAACGTAGAAGAAAGGGGTTTGAGGAGGGATAAAACTCGCCTGAATGTCGTCACGCGGTAGAAATGTGCGCAAGACTGCCGGAAAACCCGGCAGTCAGGCAATTAACGAGCGTCGACGATCAATTGGTCGAACTTTTTCAGCGCGTTACGCAAGCCAAGGCTCTCTCGCGGACGGTCGGCATACACCATTTCCGCCATTTCCAGGATCCCCGACGCATTCGGCAACGGCAGGTCCTGTTCGAGGATCTGCTTCATGCGCGCCAGGAAGATCCATTGCAGCCACTGGTGAAAGTCCAGGGTATCGACCGAAAAGGGCTCGACACTGCTGAGCGCCTCGACGCCGGGGGACACCTCGTCCCACCAGCCCTGCACACGCAGCTCGCGCTCAATCAGCAATAACTGTTCGGCAATCGCGGGGAAACGCACATCCATCAGAGGCTGACCTTGGCTTTCTGCCGTGCCTGGGCAGCGCCGGCGGCATCACCCTGAGCGGCACGCGCATCACCAATCAAGGCCCACAGGTTCGCCTGCAAGTCGGGCCGACCATTGGCCAAGGTCAGGCCACGGCGGGCGAACTGCTCGGCTTGCGGTGCATCACCCTGTGCCATGCGCACTTGAGCGAGTCGATACAGCACTTGCGGCTCACGAGGTGCGACACGCTGTGCACGTTCAAGGCTCGACGATGCACCGTTCAAGTCGCCACCGGCCTGCTGTTGCTGGGCGGTGGTTAGTAAAGCCAGGACCGGACCGTCCAGTTGCTCGTCAGCCGACAGGCCGCCAGCATTCGAAGTCGACGGAATCCCGCTCGGGGTCGACGGCGGCATGTTGTAAGTGCCCTGGTTGATCGGTGCTGCCTGGATCGGTGTGGAATCAATTGGACCCGAAGTGCTCGGCCCAGGTCTCCACGGCTCGGCGCTGATCGGTGCCGACGTAGCAGCACCCGCGCCCGGCACCATAACCACCACACCCGAATCCTGCGGCATGGCTTGAGGCTTGGCTTGTGCAGGACGGTTAGTCACGGTCTGACGGAAGCCGCCAGTGGCCGAAATCCGGTCGTTGCTGGAAACAGTCGTGCTCGAATCCACCACGGGAATCGAACCGCGCTGCACACTGGAGCAACCGTTGAGCAAAGCCAGAGCTGTAATAGCTGGAATCCACCACTTGTTCACTTGAAACCCTCTTTGCTTAATTCATCCAGCCCTTGACCCAATCCATCACCGATTCCGCATCAGCCGGGGCACTGCCACCGCACGCGGCGCCGGGTGGTGGCTCGCTGCCGCGAATATACGGCATCTGTACCGCGCCCGGACAGTTGGCATCGGAACCTTGGCCGGTATGCGGATTAATCCACGCCTGCACGATGTTGTCTGGCTGCGGCATGTTCAGCGGCAGTGGGTCGGCCTTACGCATGAAGCTGGTCCAGACCTGCAATGCACCGGTGGCACCGGTGAACGGCGTCTTGCCGTTGTCATCGCGACCCAGCCACACCACCGCCAGCACATCCTGGCCGAACCCGGCGAACCAGCTGTCACGCGAGTCGTTACTAGTACCGGTCTTGCCCGCCAGCGTCAGGTTGGACGGCAATACGCTGTAGACCGAGCGCCCGGTACCTTCACGCATCACGCGCTGCATGGCGTTCTGGATCAGGTAGATGGAGCCCGCATCGAAGCGTTGCTGAATCTGAAACGGATAGCGTTTGAGCGGCTCACCCTCGGCGGTCAGCACACTGCGAATGCCGCGCATCGGCGTATTGAAACCACCGTTGGCTAGCGTCTGGTACATCGTGGCCACTTCCATCGGGGTCATCGCACCGGCACCCAGCAGCATCGAAGGGAACGCCGGGAACTCACGACTGATGCCCAGGCGCCCCAGGGTTTTCAGCACGTTCAGCACGCCCACCTCAAGCCCAAGGCGCGAGGTGGAAATGTTGTAGGAGTGCGCCAACCCCTGATACAGGAACACCGTACCGTGGGAGCGACGGTCGAAGTTCTGCGGGGTCCACACTTGGCCATCAGCACCTTTGACCGACAGCGGGTCATCCGACAGCCAACTGGTCAGGGTGTATTTGCTCGGTTTCTCCAATGCTGTCAGGTAAACCGCAGGCTTGACCAGCGAGCCAATCGGCCGCACAGCGTCCAGCGCACGGTTGAAACCGGCAAAACTGGCTTGGCGGCTGCCGATCATGGCTTGGACTTCACCCGTTTCCGGGTTGGTCACGACCATGGCGGCTTCCACTTCATCAGAGCCCTTGCGGCCCGTCAGACGCTTGAAGGTGTCGTTGACGGACGCTTCAGCCTTCATCTGCAGAATCGGGTCGAAACTGGTGAAGATCCGCAAGCCTTCTTCGGTCAAGTCTTCGTCGCGATAGTCTTCACGCAGTTGGCGCTTGACCAGGTCGATAAAGCCCGGGAAAGAGCTGTCGGCCAGCTTGCCGCGGGTGGTTACGCCCAGTGGCATTTTTTTCGCTGCGGCCACTTGTTCGGCAGTGGCGACACCCTGTTGCTCCAACACATCGAGCACCAGATTACGGCGTTCAAGGGCGCGCTCCGGGTTGCGACGCGGGTTGTAATAGGACGGCCCTTTGACCATCCCCACCAGCAACGCGACTTGATGCAGTTTCAACTCAGACAACGGTTGGCCAAAGAAGAACTGACTGGCCAGGCCAAACCCGTGCACCGCACGCTGCCCATCCTGACCGACGAATACCTCGTTCAGGTAGGCCTCAAGAATTTCCTGCTTGCTGTAATGCAGTTCCAGCAACATCGCCATCATGGCTTCGGTGAGCTTGCGGGTCAGGCTGCGCTCGTTGGTCAGGTAGAAGTTCTTGACCAATTGTTGCGTGAGCGTACTGCCACCCTGAGTCATCTTGCCGCCAGACGTGTTGACCCAGATGGCCCGGGCGATCGACTTCGGCGACACGCCCCAGTGGCTGTAGAAATCACGGTCTTCTACGGCAACCAGGGTTTCCAGCAGGTAAGGCGGCACCTGATCGAGCTTGATCAGGATGCGATCCTCAAGATTTTTCGGGTAAATACCGCCGATCAGGAGTGGTTCCAGGCGAACCACTGGCAACTTCGAGCCATTGAGCGACGAAAGCTCGGCGACATAGTCGCCGGAGAAGCGCACGCGGACAGGCTGGGCTTTTTCCAGGCCCTCATAGAACTGGAAGCCGCGGGTATTCAGGTCGACGGTGTTACCGCTGACAGCTGCCGCCCCCGGGCCGTTGCTCACAGGTTCGCGGCGATAGCCCAGCGCGTCGAGCTCAGTGAGGAAGTCATCCTTGCTCAGCTTCTGGCCGGTGAACAACTCCAACGGGCGTGCGTACACCTTGGCCGGAATGGTCCAGCGCTTGCCGGAGAATTTCTCCTGGACCACAGCGTCGAGGTACACCGCAAAGCCGGCAAGTACCACAAGGCCTACCAGACTGAGCTTGAGCGCCCAGCCCAACCAGGGACGCAGGCCACGGGAAGGAGGTTTTTTACGGGAACGGGGAGATCGGGTTCGAGTCATGGCGGCGGATTATACGCACTTTATTGATGATCAACATGAGCCGGACAGCGGTTTGCACGACCGGCCGTAGCCGCCATAATGCCCGCCATGATTTCCCCCAGACTTTGAAGGATCGCCCGTGAGCCAGTTCCTGATCGCAGCCCTGCAAAACCCGGCTTTATACCCTCACCCGGTTGAAGCGTTTCAAGTCATCGAGACCCATATTTCCTGGGTGATCCTGACCGGTCCTTATGCTTACAAACTGAAGAAACCGATGAACTTCGGTTTTCTGAACTTTACAAATCTGGACGATCGCGGCCACTTCTGTAAGGAAGAACTGCGCCTCAACCAGCGCCTGACCGAAGATCTGTATCTTGAAGTGTTGCCGATCACCGGCACTGCCGAAGCCCCGCAATTGGGCGGCGCAGGCCCGGTGATCGAGTACGCGCTGAAAATGCGCCAGTTCCCGCAAAGCCAGATGCTCAGCACCTTGCAGGCGAACGGCGAGCTGACCAGCGCGCACATCGATGAAATGGCCAAGCAAATCGCACACTTCCACCTCAGCGCACCGGAGGTTCCTCAAAGCCATGCTGCCGGCACCCCAGATGAGGTTATGGCGCCAGTACGCCAGAACTTCGAACAGATCCGCCCGTTCCTCAGCGACAAGGCCGACCTGATTCAACTGGAGGCACTGCAAGCCTGGGCCGAAAGCAGCTTTGAACGCCTCAAGCCGCTGCTGGCACAACGCAAGCGCGATGGCTTCACCCGCGAATGCCACGGTGACATCCATTTGGGTAATGCCACCTTGATCAATGGCAAGGTCGTGATCTTCGACTGCATCGAGTTCAACGAACCGTTCCGCTTCACCGACGTGTACGCCGACACCGGTTTCCTGGCCATGGACCTGGAAGACCGCGGTCTCAAATCCCTGGCTCGACGCTTCATCAGCCAATATCTGGAATTGACTGGCGATTATCAGGGCCTTGAAGTACTGAACTTCTACAAAGCCTACCGCGCACTGGTGCGCGCCAAGGTTGCGCTGTTCAGCATGCCGAGCGAAGCCGACCCCGTGCAACGTGCCACCACTCTGCGTCAGTACCGTAATTACGCCAACCTGGCGGAGAGCTACAGCACCATTCCGTCGCGCTTCCTGGCGATTACCCATGGTGTTTCGGCAGTGGGTAAAAGCCACGTCGCCATGCGCCTGGTTGAAGCACTGGGTGCCGTGCGCCTGCGCTCGGATGTGGAACGCAAGCGCCTGTTTGGTGAGCAAAAGGTCGAGAACACGCCGCAGGCCGGCATTTATAGCCACGACGCCAGTGCTGCGACTTACGCGCGCCTGAACGAAATTGCCAGCACCATTCTGCGCGCCGGCTTCCCAGTTGTGCTGGATGCCACATTCCTGAAACGCGAACAACGTGACGCAGCAGCCAAGATTGCCGAGGCCACGGGCGCTCCCTTCCTGATCCTGGATTGCAATGCACCGCAAGCCGTTATCGCCAGTTGGTTGGCGCAACGTCAGGCAGATAAAAACGACCCGTCTGACGCGACACTTACCGTTATAGAAGAGCAGCAAGCCCACCGCGACCCGCTGACTGCCGAAGAGCAGCTCTTGAGCAAGCGTGTAGAAACTAACGAAAGCGGAACGCTCGACGCACTCGTGGCGCACATTCGCCAACGCCTGCCCGGCCTGTAAGAAATATTTCTTGGTCGTGTCACCGATCTACGGTGCACGGCCAAGCAATAGTAGCACTATAATGGCGTCATAATTCCAACAGGAGTCGCCATCATGAGTCATCCCAAACTTCTTGATACTCCGCTCTACGCCCTCCTACATAAAGACGACATCCGCGGCTTCAACCAGGAACGTCCTAAAGATGGCGCCATCGACATGCGCGGTGGCGACTTCCGAGGGCTGGACCTGCGCGACCTGAATGCCACGGGCGTGGACTTCACCGACGCCTATTTCCGTTCCGCCGACCTGCGTGGCCTGGATTTGCGCGACTGCTCACTGGAAGGTGCCAGCCTGGCCCATGCACAGATTTCCGGCACCTACTTTCCACCCGAGTTGACTGCTGACGAGATCCTGATGTCCGTCAACTTCGGCACCCGCCTTCGCTACCGCACCAAGTAGCACCGCCCTCCAAGCTCCGGCCCGGCTTCAAATGCGCCGGGCAGTCCTCGCCTGCTTGTCGCTAAAATATCTGCGTCACTCTTATAGCTTTTCAGCCGTTTCTGACCAAAGAACCACGCTTTTCCTACTGAGCGCTACACTCCTTTTCAGGCTTGCCTGGTCACGATACCCACCGCACCATTCGGCCGTCGCAAGGAGGCTTGATGAACGATGAGCTGCAACACCTGAAAAACCTTGGCAAGACGTCAGCGCAGTGGCTGCATGCGGTGGGCATCCACAGTGCTTCCGACTTGCGCCGCCTGGGGGCGGTTGATGCCTACCGAGCCGTGAGGACCCGCGGTTTCCGGGCATCAAAAGTACTGTTGTATGCGATTGAAGGGGCATTGATGGATGTGCATTGGAACGACATTCCAACGGAGCGTAAAGAGGCATTGAACCGTCAGCTGGATGCGATTTCAGCGCGCCAGAAAAATTAGATTTGCTACAAAACCCAATGTTTACAGGCGTTCCAAACATTCGTTTGAGAAAACTCGAAAGGTTGTAAAAACAAACGTTGACTCTCAAATGAGAATCGTTATGATTATCACAACTGGTCGCGAGATCAGCCGATAACTGAAAGACCCTTGGTTCGGACTCTCAGATTATCTCCTCATCAGGCTAATCACGGTTATTTGACCCGGCTCTTGCCGGGTCTTTTTTTACCTGTAATAAAGCTGCTCTCAGCGCGCAATAATCAACGGATGCCCGAGCTCGGGATGCGGTTGAACCAGTACATCCAGACCAAAGACTTCCTTGAGCAACGCTGGTTGCAACACATTCGACGGTGTATCCAAGGCATGTGGGCGGCCGTTTTCCAGTAACAAAATACGATCGCAATAGCGGGCCGCCAGATTCAGATCATGCAGAATCACCAAGACTGCCGCCCCTCGGTCGGCAAAACGACGGATAGCCTGCAACGTCGTGTGTTGATGCAGTGGGTCCAGCATCGAAGTCGGCTCATCCAGCAGCAAGGTCTGCCCTGCTTCGCCCGGCCATAGCTGCGCCAACACCCGCGCCAGGTGCACACGTTGGCGCTCGCCGCCGGACAAAGCCAAATAACTACGACCACTCAAATGCCCGACATCCGCCGCCGCCAAGGCAGCCATGATGATTTCATCATCACGCACCCGCCCTGTTTGATGGGGCAAGCGACCCATGCCGACGACCTCTTCGACGCGGAAAGCGAAGTCCAGGGTCGACGTCTGCGGCAACACCGCCAGGCGCTGCGCACGCTGCGAACCGCTCCAGTGCGCCAACGCCTGTTGATCCAGCCGGACGTCGCCCTGATCCGGATGCAGCTCTGCGCACAACGCACCGAGCAAGGTACTCTTGCCAGCACCATTAGGCCCCAACACACCGAGCACTTCGCCCGGCAACAGGTCCAGCGTGATATCCGTCAATACAGTCTTGCGACCGCGCCGAATCTGCAGCCCTTCCACACGCAGCATCAGGCACGCCCCCGCAACAACAGATATAGAAAGAACGGTGCGCCAATGAACGCAGTCACAATGCCGATCGGCAGCTCCGCCGGCGCCAGAGCCAGGCGCGCCACCAAGTCGGCAAACAGCAGCAGACTTGCGCCTGCCAGCACAGACGCCGGCAACAGCACCCGATGATCCGGGCCCGCCAACAGCCGCACCAGATGCGGCACCACCAGCCCGACAAACCCGATCATCCCTGCCGCCGCCACCGCAGCGCCCACCCCCAACGCCGTGCAGAACACCAATTCGCGCTTGAGCCCTTCGACATCGATCCCCAGGTGATTGGCCTCGGACTCCCCCAATAACAGGGCATTCAACGCCTTGGCCCGACGCGGCAGCCAAAGCGCCACACCCGCACTCACCAGCAGCAACGGCCATAGCCGCGAGTAGCTGGCGCCATTGAGACTGCCCAGATTCCAGAAGGTGAGTGTGCGCAACGTGGCATCGTCCGCCAAATAGGTAAACAGGCCCACTGCAGAACTCGCTAGCGCCGTGAGCGCGATGCCGGCCAGCAACATCGTCGCGACATTGGTCTGGCCATTGCGACGCCCCAATCGATACACCAGCGCGGTAACACCCAAGCCACCAAGAAACGCACACAGTGACAATAAATAAGGCCCGAAAGCCTCCGGCAGCCCGCCAAAAAACGCACCACCGACAATCGCGATCGCCGCGCCCAATGCCGCGCCACTAGACACCCCAACCAACCCGGGATCAGCCAACGGGTTGCGAAACAAACCCTGCATCGCCACACCCGACAACGCCAGCACACCGCCCACCGCCAAGCCCAGTAACGTGCGCGGCAGGCGGATTTGCCCCAGGATCAACTCAGCCTGCTCGAGGCCCTGCGCCTCAATCGGCACGCCCATCAGACGCAACGCGGCCCTGAGCGTATCCAGCAACGGCAGACTGACAGGCCCCAGCGCCAACGAAAGCCAGATCGCCAATACACACAACAGCGACAACCCGACAAACAGCGTCTTCGGCTTTACCAATGTGGTCATGGGGCAGGCTTGGCCTGGGATGGATAGAACCCGGCAGACAGATCAGCCAGGCTATGCGGCAAACGAGGCCCAAGGCCACCGACCAGCAGGGTCGGGTCCACTTCAAACACCCGTCCGGCCTTGGCCGCGGGAGTGGAGGCCAGGATCGGGTTCTCTTTGAACAGGGCCGCACGCGCCGCATCACCGGTCAACGCACGATCGGCAAACACCAGCACGTCAGGGCTCAGACCCGCGAGCGACTCGACCGAAAACGGCTTGTAGCCAGTATGGGTTGCCAGGTTGTGGCCGCCCGCCTGCTGTAACAGCCAATCGGCGGCGGTGTCTTTACCCGCAATCAGCGGCTTGCCGCCTGCGTGGCCCAGCAACAACAGCACACCCGGTGCCTTTTGCGTGGCCTGCGCTTTGGCGACCCAACGCTTCTGCTGCTCAAGAGCCTGTTCATACCCAGTAAACAATTCGTTGGCCTTGGCCTCGCTGCCAAGCAATTTGCCTAGGTGTTGCAGGTTGCCTTTCAAGGTGGGCAAATCCGGCTGGGCCGAGAACATCTCCACCTGCACACCGGCGCCACGGATTTGCGCCAGCACGGGCGGCGGCCCCATTTCCTCGGTACCAACGAGGATTTGCGGACGCAGGCTGAGGATGCCTTCAGCCGACAACTGCCGCTGATAACCTATGCTCGGTAGCGCCTTGAGCGACTCAGGATGCTGGCTAGTGGTATCGACCCCCACCAGCTTCGACTCAGCGCCCAAGGCCGTCACCCATTCCGACAACGCCCCACCGGCACTGACCCAGCGTTGTGGCAGTTCAGAGGCTTGCGCCCCATGGTTGACCAGCAGTGAGGCAACGAGCGCAATAGCACTGGTACTCAGGCGCATAACAGGGTTTCCTTCCAAAGGCAGGGCCACTCAAGTGCTCATCGATGTGACAGATTGCACCTGCCTGGCATCGTAAGGAGCACCCGGTCAGCCGACGGGCGAAGCGGGCATTTGATAATTGTTTGCATTTGAACGTCAAGGCACTTAAGGATTGAAATGAAGTTTGTCTGCTCCTCCGACACCATCGCACCCAACAGCAGCCGCGGCTTTGAGATCGATGGTTACAAACTGTTGGCCGTGCGCCGAGACAGCATTGCCTACTTCTATATCAACCGCTGCCCCCATCGCGGCATTCCACTGGAGTGGCAGCCCGACCAGTTCCTGGACTCCAGCGCCAGCTTGATCCAGTGCGCCACCCACGGCGCGCTGTTTCTGATCGAGAGCGGCGAATGCATCGCCGGCCCCTGTGCCGGTCAAAGCCTCACTCCCCTGCCCGGCCGTGAAGACGAACAAGGCTTATGGGTTGAACTCTAGTCGTCCAGCAGTACATCCAACCGACGGTCGATGTAAATTTCCTCCGGCGTGATGCGCACACCATAGGCCAACACCTCTACGCCCGCGGCTTTGGCCTCACGCAATGCAGCGGCATAACCGGCATCAATTTCCACCGCCGGACGCACCGCCTCGATCCCGGAGAGATTGACGCAATACAGCTGCACCGCCCGCACACCGTCGCGCGCCAAATGCGCCAACTCACGCAGATGCTTGGCGCCACGCTGGGTCACTGCATCGGGAAAGGCTGCCACCACAGAGCCGTCGAAACCCAACGTGACGCTTTTCACCTCGACATAAGCCGCGCCCTGCGGGTACTCCAGGCGAAAGTCGATACGGCTTTTTTCCTGGCCGTAAGGCACCTCTCGCTTCAACGCGGTAAAACCGTTGAGCTCAGTGACGACCCCGGCGCGCAACGCTTCTTCGACCACTGGGTTGGCGCGCGCCGTGTTGACGCATGCCAGTCGGCCTTGAGGCGTTTCGGCGATTTCCCAAGTGCCTGGCAGCTTGCGCTTGGGATCATCGGAACGGCTGAACCAGACCTGCCCGCCCTCCACCATGCAATTGAGCATCGAACCGGTGTTTGGGCAGTGAATGGTCAGTAACTCGCCGCTAACGGTTTCGATATCGGTAAGAAAGCGCTTGTAGCGGCGAATCAGCCGCCCTTGTTCCAGAGGAGGATGAAAGCGCATCAGCCTTGCCAGCTCCGCAGACCACGGGCAATCCGCTCCACCGCCTCTTGCAACCGATCAATGTTCTGCGTGTAGGCAAAACGCACATGATGACCGGCCTGATAGCGGCCGAAATCAAGCCCAGGCGTGAAGGCTACATGTTCGGTCTCAAGGAAATGACGACAGAACGCGAAGGCATCACCGCCGAACGCGCTGATATCGGCATACAAGTAGAAAGCGCCCTCAGGCTCTACAGCAATACCGAACCCCAGCTCGCGTAAAGCGGGCAGCAGAAAGTCGCGACGGCGACCGAATTCGGCACGACGCTCTTCCAGAATGCTCAGGGTCTGTGGGGTAAAACAGGCCAAGGCAGCGTACTGGGCCATGCTTGGCGCACTGATGTAGAGATTTTGCGCCAGTTTCTCCAGCTCCCCGACTGCAGCGGGCGGTGCGACCAGCCAACCCAGGCGCCAGCCGGTCATGCCGAAATACTTGGAAAAACTATTCAGTACAAAGGCATCGTCATCGACTTCCAGCACGCTGGCGGCATCAGTGCCGTAGGTCAGGCCATGATAGATCTCGTCGACCACCAAGTGGCCGTTACGCGCCTTGATTGCACTCGAAAGCCCAGCCAGCTCGTCACGCGTCAGAATTGTACCGGTGGGGTTGGCAGGCGACGCCACCAGTGCACCGACACTGTCGTGATCCCAGTACCTGGCAACCAGGTCAGCGGTCAATTGGTAACGCACCTCCGGACCTACCGGTACCAATTGCGCCGCGCCTTCCACCAGCCGTAGGAAATGCCGGTTGCAGGGGTAGCCAGGGTCAGCCAGCAGCCAGTGCTTGCCCGGGTCCACCAGCAAACTGCTCGCCAGCAGCAACGCGCCAGAGCCACCCGGAGTGATCAGAATGCGCTCAGGGTCGACACTCAGCCCGTAGCGCTGCTGGTAAAAGCCGCTGATTGCTTCACGCAACTCAGGCAAGCCACGCGCCGCGGTATAGCGGGTCTTGCCGTTGGCCAACGCCGCCTGTCCCGCCTGGATGATCGGCTCGGCCGTGGTGAAATCCGGCTCACCGATTTCCAGATGGATCACATCATTGCCGGCCGCCTGCAACTCATTGGCTCGCGCCAGCAATGCCATGACATGAAAAGGTTCGATGGCGCGACTGCGCGCACTATAGGGCTGAGCCATTAGCCTTCCTTAACCGTGAGGACAAAGTTCGGATTCTACCGAACCTGCACGGTAAAACATGTTCTATTGCCTGCTCGGCCACCTGAACGGTCCGGCACACGCGCACAAAACGACTAAAATTAACATTCGAGATGATTCATACCCAGCCACGGCGGGCTGCTGCAGTTTGCAACCCCGGCGCAATGGGCCTCGACAACCGGGAGTGGCGCACCCCGAATCTATCTGGTAAGTTCGCCCGCTTGCAGCCGCAGGGCCGGCAGGTGTCGGTGACGTTGCAATCCTGCGCAATGGATTAGAAGAGTGAGAGGCGGTCTATTCATGTCCACCCAAGCAAAGCAACAGCAGCAAAGCCTCAGCGGCTTCACACCTTACGTCGAAGCGAAGGGTGAGGAGTACATGGGCAAGCCCATGCGCCAGCACTTCACCAAGATCCTGCAGAAGTGGAAGCAGGAATTGATGCAAGAAGTCGACCGCACCGTTGACCACATGAAGGACGAAGCCGCCAACTTCCCGGACCCGGCAGACCGTGCCAGCCAGGAAGAGGAATTCGCTCTCGAACTGCGCGCCCGCGATCGCGAACGCAAGCTGATCAAGAAAATCGACAAGACGTTGCAACTGATCGAAGACGAAGAATACGGCTGGTGCGAAACCTGCGGTGTCGAGATTGGCATTCGTCGCCTGGAAGCCCGTCCTACCGCCGACATGTGCGTGGACTGTAAAAACCTGGCTGAAATCAAAGAAAAGCAGGTCGGCAAGTAATCCTGCCGAGCTGAACGAATGGGGCGTGCAAACGCCCCATTTTTGTTTCTGGCGTTTACCGATTTTCCAGTAGTATCCGGCCCATGACAGCCTCTACCTATATCGGGCGCTTCGCCCCCACGCCCAGCGGCCATTTGCATTTTGGCTCGCTGGTCGCCGCTCTCGCTTCCTACCTCGATGCTCGCGCCAATAACGGCCGCTGGCTGATGCGCGTGGAAGACCTCGACCCACCCCGTGAAGAACCCGGTGCCCAGGCGGCGATTCTGCATGCTCTGGAAAGCTACGGCTTTGAGTGGGATGGCGAACTGGTCCGACAAAGCGAGCGGCATGATGCCTACGCCAAAGTGCTGAACGACATGTTCAATCACGGCCTGGCGTACGCCTGTACCTGCTCACGCAAACAATTGGAGGCCTACAACGGGGTTTACCCAGGCCTGTGCCGCAATGCCGGTCACGATCAGCAGGACGCCGCTATACGCTTGCGTGTTCCAGAGCTGGAGTACCACTTTACCGATCGTGTACAAGGCGAATTCCGACAACACCTGGGCCGCGACGTAGGCGACTTCATCATCCGTCGTCGCGACGGTCTCTACGCCTACCAGTTGGCCGTAGTGCTCGACGATGCGTGGCAAGGCGTGACCGATATCGTGCGCGGTGCCGACTTGCTCGACTCCACACCACGCCAGTTGTATCTGCAAGAGCTGCTGGGCCTGCGCCAACCGCGCTACCTGCATGTGCCGCTGATCATCCAGCCGGACGGTAACAAACTGGGCAAATCCTACCGTTCTCCGCCGTTGACACCCGACCAGGCCACGCCTTTGCTATTGAGGGCATTGCGCGCGCTTGGCCAACAACCCGGCAACGAACTGCTTCACACCACCCCACGGGAACTGCTGGATTGGGGGATTGCACACTGGGATGCCACAAAGATCCCACGCTTACTCACACTGGCTGAAGCGCAATTGAGCTGAAGGCTCTTGCAGCTTGCCAGCCATCCGTTACCATCGCCGCACGTTTTCACACAGAGGCCAACATGTACATCTATCGATTGGTCCTGCTGCTGGTCGTCGGGATCTACCTGTTTTCCCCCGCCATCATGGATTGGTGGATCGACGCCACGGGCGCCTGGTACCGCCCTTATCTGCTGTGGCTGATCCTGATCGTCGTGACCTTCATCCTGCAGAGCCAAAAAGATGCCGATGAGCTTTAGCCTGACCCAGATGCTGCTGATCAGCGCCGCCTACCTGGCTGCGTTGTTCGGTGTCGCCTGGATCAGTGAGCGCGGAATGATTCCGCGGGCGATCATTCGCCATCCACTGACCTACACCTTGTCCCTGGGCGTCTATGCCAGCGCCTGGGCGTTCTACGGCACGGTGGGCCTGGCCTATCAGTACGGGTATGGCTTCCTCTCCAGTTACCTCGGGGTATCCGGGGCTTTCCTGCTGGCGCCCGTGTTGCTGTACCCGATCCTGAAGATCACGCGCACCTACCAGCTGTCGTCCCTGGCGGACCTGTTTGCTTTTCGCTTTCGCAGCACCTGGGCTGGCGCACTCACCACCATCTTCATGCTGATTGGTGTGTTGCCCTTACTGGCCCTGCAAATCCAGGCGGTGGCCGACTCCATCAGCATCCTGACCCGCGAGCCGGTGCAGCACCGTGTCGCCCTGGCCTTCTGTGCGCTGATCACCTTGTTCACGATCTTCTTCGGCTCGAGGCATATTGCCACCCGCGAAAAGCACGAAGGGCTGGTGTTTGCGATTGCCTTCGAATCGGTCATCAAACTGATCGCCATCGGCGGTGTTGGCCTCTATGCACTGTATGGCGTATTCGACGGCCCGCAGCAGTTGGAAATGTGGCTATTGCAAAACCAGACCGCCCTCGCCGCCCTGCACACGCCTTTGCAGGAAGGCCCGTGGCGCACACTGCTGCTGGTGTTCTTCGCCTCGGCAATTGTGATGCCGCACATGTACCACATGACCTTCACCGAAAACCTCAACCCACGTTCACTGGTCAGTGCCAGCTGGGGCCTACCGCTGTTCTTATTGCTGATGAGCCTGGCAGTGCCGCTGATCCTGTGGGCTGGCCTGAAACTGGGAGCCACCACCAACCCGGAATACTTCACCCTTGGCGTCGGCATCGCTGCGAATAACCCGGCCCTGGCGCTACTCGCCTATGTCGGTGGCTTATCAGCAGCCAGCGGCCTGATCATCGTCACCACCCTGGCTCTCTCGGGCATGGCGCTCAACCATCTGGTGCTGCCGCTGTACCAGCCGCCCGCCGAAGGCAATATCTACCGTTGGCTGAAATGGACGCGCCGGGCGCTGATCGTCGCCATCATCATGGCCGGCTATGGTTTCTACCTGCTGCTGGGCGCCGGGCAAGACCTGGCCAACCTCGGCATCGTCGCGTTCGTCGCCACCTTGCAGTTCCTGCCGGGCGTGTTGTCGGTGCTGTACTGGCCGACCGCCAATCGCCGTGGTTTCATCGCCGGCTTGCTGGCTGGCATTCTGGTGTGGATCGTCACCATGTTGCTGCCATTGGTCGGCAACCTGCAGGGCTTCTACATTCCGTTGCTGAACATGATTTACGTACTGGACGACACCAGTTGGCACATGGCGGCAATCGCCTCCCTGGCCGCCAACGTGCTGATGTTCACCCTGATCTCGCTGTTCACCAACGCCAGCCCCGAAGAAACCAGCGCCGCCGAAGCCTGCGCAGTGGACAACGTGCGCCGCCCGCAGCGCCGCGAACTGCACGCCGCCTCGCCCCAGGAATTCGCCACGCAACTGGCCAAGCCGCTAGGCGCCAAGGCGGCCCAGAAAGAAGTCGAACAAGCATTGCGCGATCTCTACCTGCCGTTTGACGAGCGGCGTCCCTATGCGCTGCGTCGCCTGCGTGACCGTATCGAAGCCAACCTCTCCGGCCTGATGGGGCCGAGCGTGTCCCAGGACATGGTGGAAACGTTCTTGCCCTACAAGGCGGGCGGCGAAAACTACGTCACCGAAGACATCCATTTCATCGAAAGCCGGTTGGAGGATTACCACTCACGCCTCACCGGCCTTGCCGCCGAACTCGATGCCCTGCGGCGCTACCACCGCCAAACCCTGCAGGAATTGCCAATGGGCGTGTGTTCGCTGGCCAAGGATCAAGAGATCCTGATGTGGAACAAGGCCATGGAAGAACTCACCGGCATCGCCGCCCAGCGGGTGGTGGGTTCGCGTTTGAATACCCTGGGCGAACCGTGGAAAGAACTGCTGCAAGGCTTCATCAACCTGCCCGACGAACACTTGCACAAGCAACATCTGGCCCTCGACGGCCAGACCCGCTGGCTCAACCTGCACAAAGCTGCGATTGACGAACCCCTCGCCCCCGGCAACAGCGGCCTGGTGCTGCTGGTGGAAGACCTCACCGAAACCCAGATGCTCGAAGACAAGCTGGTGCACTCCGAGCGCCTGGCCAGCATTGGTCGCCTCGCGGCCGGTGTGGCCCACGAAATCGGCAACCCGATCACCGGTATCGCCTGCCTGGCGCAGAACCTGCGGGAAGAGCGCGAAGAAGACGGCGAAATCACCGAGATCAGCGGGCAGATCCTCGAACAGACCAAGCGCGTTTCGCGCATTGTGCAATCGCTGATGAGCTTCGCCCACTCTGGCGCTCATCAGAACCAGGATGAAGCGGTGTGCCTGGCCGAAGTGGCACAGGATGCCATTGGGCTGCTGGCGTTGAACCGGCGCAATTTCGAGGTACAGTTTTTCAATTTGTGCGACCCGGACCACTGGGTCGACGGCGACTCCCAACGCTTGGCGCAGGTGTTGATCAACCTGCTATCCAACGCGCGTGACGCCTCACCGGCCGGCAGCGCGGTACGCGTCAAGAGCGAGGCTTTCGAGCACACGATCGACCTGATCGTGGAGGACGAAGGCAGCGGCATTCCACAGAACATCAAGGACCGGTTGTTCGAACCCTTCTTCACCACCAAGGACCCAGGTGAAGGTACCGGTCTGGGCCTTGCACTGGTCTATTCCATCGTTGAAGAGCATTATGGACAAATCACCATCGACAGCCCGGCTGACCCTGAAAGCCAACGCGGCACCCGTATCCGGGTGACCTTGCCGCGTCATGTCGAAGCGACGTCCGCTGTGAACTGAGACCGTCGAGAGAATTGAATCAATGCCGCACATTTTGATCGTCGAAGACGAAACCATTATCCGCTCTGCCTTGCGTCGCCTGCTTGAACGTAATCAGTACCAGGTCAGCGAAGCCGGCTCGGTGCAGGAAGCCCAAGAGCGATTCAGCATTCCCACGTTCGACCTGATTGTCAGCGACCTGCGCCTGCCAGGCGCGCCTGGCACCGAGCTGATCAAGCTTGGCCAGGGCACTCCGGTGCTGATCATGACCAGCTACGCCAGCCTGCGCTCGGCGGTGGACTCGATGAAGATGGGCGCGGTGGACTACATCGCCAAGCCCTTCGACCACGATGAAATGCTCCAGGCAGTGGCCCGTATCCTGCGCGACCACCAGTCGGCTGGCAGTGCACCTGCCGAACCTCGTCCAGCCGGAAAGGCCACCGACAAACCGGGGGCTGATAACAGCAACGGCGAGATCGGCATCATCGGCTCGTGCCCACCGATGCAGGATCTGTACAGCAAGATTCGCAAAGTCGCGCCTACGGACTCCAATGTATTGATCCAGGGCGAGTCAGGCACCGGTAAGGAACTGGTGGCCCGTGCCTTGCACAACCTGTCCAAGCGCGCCAAGGCGCCGATGATTTCGGTGAACTGCGCGGCGATCCCCGAATCCCTGATCGAGTCCGAACTGTTCGGCCACGAGAAAGGCGCGTTCACTGGCGCAAGCGCCGGACGCGCGGGTCTGGTGGAAGCCGCGGACGGCGGCACGTTGTTCCTCGATGAAATCGGCGAACTGCCCCTCGAAGCCCAGGCGCGACTGCTGCGTGTGTTGCAGGAAGGCGAAATTCGCCGCGTCGGCTCGGTGCAGTCACAAAAGGTCGATGTGCGACTGATCGCAGCGACCCACCGTGACCTCAAGAGCCTGGCCAAGATCGGCCAGTTCCGTGAAGACTTGTACTACCGCCTGCATGTGATCGCACTCAAATTGCCGGCACTGCGCGAGCGTGGCGCCGATGTCAACGAGATCGCCAACGCGTTCCTGTTGCGCCAAAGCGCGCGCATCAACCGTACTGACCTGAAGTTTGCTGCAGACGCCGAGCAGGCGATTCGGCATTACTCGTGGCCAGGTAACGTGCGAGAGCTGGAAAATGCGGTCGAGCGTGCGGTGATTCTGTCGGAAAGCCCGGAAATTTCCGCCGAACTGCTGGGTATCGATATCGAGCTCAGCGACTTGGAAGACGACGATTTCCTTGGCCTGGCCCCACAGCATGGCGGCGGTAGCAATACCAGCCATGAGCCGACGGAAGATTTGTCACTGGAAGATTACTTCCAGCACTTCGTCCTTGAGCATCAGGACCATATGACCGAGACCGAACTGGCCCGCAAACTGGGCGTGAGCCGTAAGTGCCTGTGGGAACGACGTCAGCGCCTGGGCATTCCACGGCGCAAGACCGGGGTTGCCAGCGAGAGTTGAGGTCGCGCGCCCACGGGTAACACCCTCAGATGTGAAAAAACTGTTACCGCAGAACTTTTGCGTAACAAAAGCCGGGGCTTACGGTAACGAAGCCCCGGCTTTTTTTCGCCTGCCAGAACCCTGAAAGCCCTTCATGCCCCCGTTTTTGCTGGACGGGACAAAAGTTGGCACGCACCCTGCTATATGCTTAGTACAAAAACAATAACAAGCTTTGTACCAGACAATAAAAATAAGACGAATCGACTCACGCATAACAAAAACAACACGGCGGAGGCGCAGCTAACTGATTCTTTTGGAGAGGCGTTGCATTTGGGGCTTGCCCCGCAACCAGGCCGAGAACAACAAAAACTGCCCTAAGGCAGAGCCTGAACTGGTTGGATCGTAGATCAGCAACACAGCGACCAAAGCAATCCGTTTGCTCTTGACTCCCGATTGGGAGTGTCATGAAGGTGAAGCTTCATGGCGAGGGCGATCAACAAAAACAAGAAGCCCGAAATCAATAATAAAAATAGAGCACGCAACTACTTCTGGGGGAGCTTCGGCTCCCCTTGTAGTTTCTGCAATTTGCCCCCCTGCGCAACATCTTTAGGCTTCTGGCTCAAGCCTTGCAGCTTGTTCCTACACCATCCCCTGACTAAATGCTAGAATCCCCGCCCATCATGCGGTCATTCTTCGTTATGGCCGAACATTCCTTCAAACAGTGCATCCCATGCTGAAGAAGTTGTTCCAGTCATTCCGTTCTCCCTTGCGTCGTACGCAACACAAACGCAGCACGCCTGAAGTGCTCAATAGCAGCCAGCATTCGCTGCAACGCGCTCAATTCAGCCGTTATGCAGTGAACATCGTCGAACGTTTGCAGAACGCCGGCTACCAGGCTTACCTGGTGGGCGGGTGTGTACGCGACATGTTGCTCAATATCACGCCCAAGGACTTCGACGTCGCCACCAGCGCCACGCCCGAGCAAGTGCGCGCCGAGTTTCGCAATGCGCGAATCATCGGCCGCCGCTTCAAACTGGTGCACATCCACTTTGGTCGTGAAATCATCGAGGTCGCGACGTTCCGCGCCAACCACCCGCAAAACGATGAAGAGGAAGACACCAACCAGTCTTCCCGCAACGAAAGCGGGCGCATCCTGCGGGATAACGTCTATGGCACCCTTGAAGAAGACGCGCAACGCCGCGACTTCACCATCAACGCCTTGTATTACGACCCGGTCAGCGAGCGCATCCTCGATTACGCCAATGGCGTACACGACATTCGCAACAACCTGATCCGCCTGATCGGCGACCCGGTTCAGCGCTACCAGGAAGACCCGGTACGCATGCTGCGAGCGGTGCGGTTTGCCGCCAAGCTGAACTTCGGCATCGAGAAGCACACCGCCGCGCCGATTCGCGAACTGGCGCCTATGCTGCGCGAAATTCCTTCGGCGCGCTTGTTCGAGGAAGTGCTGAAGCTGTTCCTCTCGGGCTACGCCGCCGACACGTTCGAGATGCTTGTCGACCTGCAGTTGTTCGATCCCCTGTTCCCGGCCAGCGCCGAGGCCCTGGAACACAACCCGACGTACACCCACACGTTGATCAGCGAAGCGCTGATCAACACCGACCTGCGCATCAAGCAGAACAAACCGGTAACCCCTGCGTTCCTGTTTGCCGCCCTGTTGTGGCCGGCACTGCCCAAGCGTGTACTGCGCCTGCAGGACCGTGGCATGCCGCCTATTCCTGCGATGCAGGAAGCCGCTCACGAGCTGATCGCCGAGCAGTGCCAACGTATCGCCATTCCGAAACGCTTCACCATGCCAATCCGCGAGATCTGGGACATGCAGGAGCGCCTGCCGCGCCGCAGCGGCAAACGCGCCGACTTGCTACTGGACAACCCGCGTTTCCGAGCCGGCTATGACTTCCTGTTGCTGCGCGAAAGCGCCGGCGAACAGACCGATGGCCTGGGCGAATGGTGGACGGACTACCAGGACGCCAACGATAGCCAGCGCCGCGACATGATTCGCGACCTCGGCAGCAAAGGTGAAGGCGAAGGCCCGAAAAAACGTCGACGCAGTGGTACCAAGCGCAAGCGCAGCGGCGCCGATGCTTCGGGCGAATAAACGTGGAACGGATCTACGTCGGCATGGGCAGCAACCTCGCAGCCCCGCAACAGCAATTGCGCAGCGCCATCCAGGCGTTGGCGCTATTGCCAGGTACAACTCTCGCCGGCGTATCGACGTTCTATCAAAGTGACTCCCTGCTCCCGGGCCAGCCGCGCTACACCAATGCCGTCGCGGCCCTGGATAGCAGCCTGGCGCCACTGGAACTGCTCGATGCGCTGCAAGCCATCGAGAACGAACAGGGTCGTGAACGCCTGGAGCGTTGGGGCCCGCGTACGCTGGATCTGGACATCCTGCTGTTCGGCGATCGCCTGATCGATGAGCCGCGCCTGAAGGTGCCGCATTACCAAATGCATTTGCGGGCGTTTGTGCTGTATCCCCTAGCCGAATTGGCGCCTGCCGACCTGCAGCTGCCCGACGGCCAGCGACTCCTCGCCCTGCTTGAAGCCTGCCCGTTTGTCGGCCTGGAACGCCTCCATCAAGTCTGACCCGGTCAATGTGGGAGCTGGCTTGCCTGCGATACAAGCGACTCGGTCTACCCGTCTTACCGAGGTGATGCCATCGCAGGCAAGCCAGCTCCCACAGGCTGAATCGCGTCAGTAACAGCGGTAACACCACCATCGTAACAATGCGGTAACACATCCAATTGACTTCCCGTGTCCTCCTCACGACTATAGGCGTCCCGCTACCGCCATACCGGCGCTGAAGGGCGCAATCCAGGCCTTATAAGCACTGCTCTCAAGACAGTGCGCCTGTATAAACGAAGACTCACGCGCGTTACTCGCTGTTTCCAAGCGCCTGAACGAGGACCCTTTTCATGCCAAGCATTACCCTGACCACCTTGCAGAACCTCAAGCTCAAAGGTGAAAAAATCACCATGCTGACCTGCTACGACGCCACCTTCGCCCACGCCAGCTGCCAGGCCGGGGTCGAGGTGCTTTTGGTGGGCGACTCCCTGGGCATGGTTCTTCAAGGGAATGACAGCACCCTGCCTGTTACCACCGACGAACTTGCCTACCACACCGCCAGCGTCAAGCGCGGTAACGACGGCGCGCTCATCATCGCCGACCTGCCGTTCATGGGTTATGCCACCGTCGAGCAGACGTTCCAGAACGCGGGCAAATTGATGCAAGCCGGCGCGCACATGGTCAAAATCGAAGGCGCCGTGTGGCTTGCCGATTCGATCCGCCTGCTGGCTGAGCGCGGCGTTCCGGTTTGCGTGCATATGGGCCTTACGCCCCAGTCGGTGAATATCCTCGGCGGCTATAAGGTACAAGGCCGTAATGAAGCCCAGGCACGTCAGATGCGCGCCGATGCCATTGCCCTGGAACAGGCGGGCGCGGCAATGATCGTGCTGGAGTGCGTTCCGAGTGAACTGGCTGCAGAAATCACCCAGGCCGTCAAAGTACCGGTCATCGGCATCGGTGCCGGCTCCGCGACCGATGGTCAGGTACTGGTGGTGCATGACATGCTCGGCCTGTCCATGAGCGGCCATGTGCCCAAGTTCGTGAAAAACTTCATGGCCGGCCAGGACAGCATTCACGCGGCATTGAGCGCCTATGTCAGCGAAGTCAAAGCTGTCACCTTCCCGGGTGCCGAACACGGATTCTCTGCATGAACACCGTAAAAACCGTACGTGAACTACGGGCCGCTGTGGCTCACGCCCGCAGTGCGGGCAAGCGCATCGGCTTTGTGCCGACCATGGGCAACCTGCACAGCGGCCATGCCACCCTAGTCACCAAGGCGGCTCAGCAGTCGGACTTCGTGGTAACGAGTATCTTCGTCAACCCGCTGCAATTCGGCGTCGGTGAAGACTTGGACAAGTACCCACGCACCCTGGCCGCCGACCAGGAGAAGCTGCTGCAAGCCGGCTGCAACCTGCTGTTTGCGCCTACCGTCGAGGAAATGTACCCAGGCGGCATGACGGGCCAGACCCGTGTCAGCGTCCCACAGTTGTCCGAAGGCCTGTGCGGCGCCAGCCGCCCTGGGCATTTCGAAGGCGTGGCCACGGTGGTCAGCAAGTTGTTCAACATGGTCCAGCCGGACATGGCCGTGTTTGGTCAGAAGGACTACCAGCAGTTAGCCGTGATTCGTGCCATGGTCCAAGACCTGAACATGCCGATCCAGATCATCGGCGAGCCCACCGTGCGTGCCGAAGACGGCCTCGCGCTGTCGTCGCGCAATGGTTACCTCACCGATGAGCAACGTGCCATTGCCCCGGTGCTGTATCGCAGCCTCAGCCAGATCGCGGCGTCGATCAAGGCCGGTGACCACGACTTCGCCAAGCTGCGTGCCGAACAGGTACAGCAGATCGAAGCTGCCGGGTTGCGCATGGACTATTTCGAAGTGCGCCAAGGCGTGCATCTGCGCCAGGCCACCGTCGAGGATCGAGATATCGTGATCCTGGTAGCCGCTTATCTGGGTGCTACTCGTCTCATCGACAACCTGCATCTGACACTTAACTGATCGCCTTCAGTTGCCCCCCTCGCTGTGCCGGTATAAAAAAGTACCGGCTACAGCGCAGACAAAGCCAAGACATATCGACACGCTAGGTTTAATGTAATCGCCCTGCGCTCTTGGTTAGCGCTGTCCGGCAACGGCCACTTGATCAAAGGCAGGACGTTCCGGACTTTGAAGTGTCCTAAAAGGCAGTCCCCGTAATAAAAGGAAACCCGCAGCGATGGCGTACTACCGCACTCCTCATGACGTTACCGCTCTGCCCGCCTGGCAAGCGCTCATTCAACATCGCCAAGCCATGCAGGATTTCAGCATGCGCGAGGCATTCAATGCCGATCCCCAGCGCTTTTCCCAGTTCACCTTGAGCAGCTGCGGGCTATTCCTCGATTATTCGAAA
The DNA here is from genome assembly GCF_059421065.1 of Pseudomonas sp. GW821-FHT03A09. Lineage (NCBI taxonomy): Bacteria > Pseudomonadati > Pseudomonadota > Gammaproteobacteria > Pseudomonadales > Pseudomonadaceae > Pseudomonas > Pseudomonas sp. GW821-FHT03A09. Next base: position 29,108 of record NZ_JBWKUX010000013.1, read on the forward strand.
AACCTGATCACCAGCGAGACCCGTGACCTGCTGGTGGGTCTGGCCAAGGAAGTCGGCCTCAAGGACGCAATCAACTCACTGTACGCTGGCGAGCCGGTCAACTCGTCCGAAGGCCGCCCAGCCCTGCATACTGCCCTGCGCCGCCCGGTGGGCGACAAATTGTCGGTCAATGGCGTGAACATCATGCCGGACGTACACAAGGTGCTGAACCAGATCACTGACCTGGTAGGTCGTATCCACGACGGCCTGTGGCGTGGCTACACCGAGAAGCCGATCACCGACGTGGTGAACATCGGCATCGGTGGCTCGTTCCTCGGCCCGGAGCTGGTCTCCGAAGCGCTGTTGTCCTACGCCCATAAAGGCGTGCGCTGCCATTACCTGGCGAACATCGACGGCAGTGAGTTCCACGAGCTGACCATGAAGCTGCGCGCCGAGACCACGCTGTTCATCGTCTCGTCTAAATCCTTCAACACCCTCGAAACCCTGAAGAATGCCCAGGCCGCCCGCGCCTGGTACCTGGCCCAGGGTGGTTCGGAAGCCGAGCTGTACCGTCACTTCATCGCCGTATCGAGCAACAACGCGGCGGCCGTGGCTTTCGGTATCCGCGAAGAAAACATCTTCCCGATGTGGGACTGGGTCGGCGGCCGTTACTCGCTGTGGTCGGCCATTGGCTTGCCAATCGCCCTGGCCATCGGCATGTCCAACTTCAAGGAGCTGCTGTCCGGTGCCTACACCATGGACCAGCATTTCCAGAATGCCCCGTTCGAACAGAACATGCCGGTGCTCCTGGGCCTGCTCGGCGTGTGGTACGGCAACTTCTGGGGCTCGCAGAGCCATGCGATCCTGCCATACGACCACTACCTGCGTAACATCACCAAGCACCTGCAGCAGCTGGATATGGAGTCCAACGGCAAGAGCGTGCGTCAGGACGGCACGCCAGTGTCCACCGATACCGGCCCGGTAATCTGGGGCGGCGTGGGCTGCAACGGGCAACACGCTTACCACCAGTTGCTGCACCAGGGGACTCAACTGATCCCGGCCGACTTCATCGTGCCGATCGTCAGCTTCAACCCGGTGTCCGACCACCATCAGTGGCTGTATGCCAATTGCCTGTCCCAGAGCCAGGCGCTGATGCTTGGCAAAACCCGCAGCGAAGCCGAAGCCGAGCTGCGCGAGAAGGGTCTTCCGGAAGCTGAAGTCCAGAAGCTGGCCCCGCACAAGGTGATCCCGGGTAACCGCCCGAGCAACACCATTGTGGTCGAGCGCATCAGCCCCCGCCGCCTGGGTGCACTGGTGGCGATGTATGAGCACAAAGTGTTCGTGCAGAGCGTGGTCTGGGGCATCAACGCCTTCGATCAATGGGGCGTTGAGCTGGGCAAAGAGCTGGGCAAAGGCGTTTACAACCGCCTGACCGGTTCCGAGGAAACCTCGGCCGAGGACGCTTCGACCCAGGGCCTGATCAACTACTTCCGCGGTCGTCACCGCGGCTGATGCTGGTCATCCAAGGCCAACGCCCGTTTGGACGTTGGCCTTGAACCCTCTTCCCCCAGCGTGCATCTTTATGACTTGTCCCAAAACAAGAATAAGGACCGCTCATGTTCGATATCAGCACATTTCCCCATGCCGATGCCGTCCGCCGGGCTGCGCAGCTCAGTCAGGAGGACTACCAGCGCCTCTACCGCCAATCCGCTGAGCAACCGGACCTCTTCTGGGCCGAACAGGCCAAAGCCTTTCTCGACTGGATCAAACCCTGGCACACCGTCCAGCATTCAGACATCAACACCGGTGCAGCCCAATGGTTTGCCGGCGGCCAACTGAACGTCAGTTACAACTGCATCGACCGCCACCTGGCGCAACGCGCCGATCAACCCGCCTTCATCTGGGAAGGTGACGATCCGGCAACGTCTTCCAACATCACCTACCGCCAACTCCACCAAAACGTCAGCCGCTTGGCCAACGTGCTGAAAAGCCGTGGTGTGAAGAAGGGCGACCGGGTATGCATCTACATGCCGATGATTCCGGAGGCCGCCTACGCCATGTTGGCCTGTACGCGAATCGGCGCCGTGCACTCGGTGGTGTTTGGTGGGTTTTCGCCGGATGCCCTGCGTGACCGCATTCTCGACGCCGACTGCCGCACCGTGATTACTGCCGATGAAGGCGTGCGCGGCGGTAAACCGGTGGCGCTGAAAAAGAACGTCGACAAGGCCCTGGCCAGTTGCCCGAACGTCAGCACCGTGTTGGTGGTAGAACGCACAGGCGCTTCCGTGAATTGGGGCGAAGGCCGCGACCTCAAGTATCAACAAGCCCTGGATGCCGCCAGCGACCACTGCCCGCCCGAGCCGATGGACGCCGAAGACCCGCTGTTCATCCTCTACACCTCCGGCAGCACCGGTAAACCCAAAGGCGTGCTGCACACCACCGGCGGCTACCTGCTGCAAGCAGCGATGACCTTCAAGTACGTGCTGGATTACCGCGATGGCGAAGTGTTCTGGTGTACCGCCGACGTGGGCTGGGTCACCGGCCACAGTTACATCGTGTATGGCCCGCTGGCCAACGGCGCCACCTCACTGATGTTCGAAGGCGTGCCGAGTTACCCCACGAGTTCCCGCTTCTGGCAGGTGATCGACAAACATCAGGTAAATATCTTCTACACCGCCCCCACCGCGCTACGCGCCCTGATGCGTGAGGGCCACGGACCACTGGAAAACACTTCACGCGCCAGCCTGCGCCTGCTGGGCAGTGTCGGCGAGCCGATCAACCCGGAAGCCTGGGATTGGTACTTCAATGCGGTGGGCGAGCAGCGCTGCCCCATCGTGGATACCTGGTGGCAGACCGAAACCGGAGGCATCATGCTCAGCCCGTTGGTCAGCGCCCTGCGCATCAAACCTGGCTGCGCGACCCAACCCATGTTTGGCGTGCAGCCGGTGCTGCTGGATGAGCACGGCAAGGAACTCAACGGCGCCGGCAGTGGCGTGCTCGCGATCAAAGCCAGCTGGCCGGGACAGATCCGCAGCGTCTATGGCGACCCGCAGCGCATGATCGACACCTATTTCAAACCCTACCCCGGCTACTACTTCACCGGTGACGGCGCACGGCGCGATGAAGACGGCGACTACTGGATCACTGGGCGTATCGACGACGTGATCAATGTGTCCGGCCATCGGATCGGCACCGCTGAAGTGGAAAGCGCCCTGGTGCTGCATGACCAGGTGGCAGAAGCCGCCGTGGTGGGTTACCCCCATGACGTCAAAGGCCAGGGCATTTATGCGTTCGTCACGCCAATGAACGGCGTCGAGCCCAACGACGCCCTGAAAAAACATTTGTTGGAGCTGGTGAGCCAGGAAATCGGCAGCTTTGCCAAACCGGAACTGATCCAATGGGCACCGGCCTTGCCGAAAACCCGCTCGGGCAAGATCATGCGGCGTATCTTGCGCAAGATCGCCTGCAACGAACTGGACAGCCTCGGTGATATTTCAACACTGGCCGACCCCAGCGTCGTCGACGGCCTCATCGACAAACGCCTGAACCGATAGGAAACCTCGAGTCGCCATGGAATTCATACGCAGCCGTATCGAAACCCAACTGATGAGCCTGACCGGTCTGTCATTGGGCCAACTGGACCTGGAAAACCCCAAGGGCGATCCCGGCCTGTTCGGGCCGGATTCGGTGAGCTGGCAAGTGCATGGCGACTTCAGCAGCATGCTTATCGGCGGCATCAGCGCGTTGATGCTGCAAGCCTTGCATCCGCTGGCCTTGGCCGGGGTGTGGGACCACTCGAACTTCCGCCAGGACATGCTTGGGCGCCTGCGCCGCACCTCGCAGTTTATTTCCGGCACCACGTTTGGCTCACGCAAAGATGCCGAATGGTTGATCGAGAAGGTTCGAACCATTCACCTGCAAGTGGTCGGCCATGCGCCAGATGGTCGACCTTATGCGGCCAGCGACCCTGAGCTGTTGACTTGGGTGCATGTGGCAGAAGTCAGCAACTTCCTGGCGGCGCACCTGCGTTATCGCAACCCACATCTGCCGGGACGGGACCAGGATCGGTATTACAGCGAAATAGCCTTGGTGGCCGAGCGTCTGGGTGCACGGCATGTGCCGCGCTCACGGCAGGAAGTCTCGGATTATCTGGCACGCATCCGCCCACAGCTGCTGTGCGACGAGCGCAGTCGTGAAGTCCTGCGCTTACTGGTCAACGCCCCTGCTCCCAGCACCTTGGCCAAGCCTTTCGGCAGCCTGATGATGCAGGCCGGCATCGACCTGCTGCCGGACTGGGCCAGCGCCATGCTCGAGCAACACCAAAGCCCGCTGCAACGCCAGATAATCCGCGCCGGGGTCAAGCGCAGCGCGCCGTTGTTGCGTTGGGCGATGCGTGATGGTTCGGTGCAGCGCGCCCATCGGCGGATGGGGTTGATGTAGGGGGCCGTTCATAGCTGTTAAACTCCGCGGCCTTATTTATCTTCTTTTCCCTAACAAGCAAGGCGCGCTCCATGTCCCCCCTGAATCAGGCGCTGCGCGCCGCTCTCGATCAACGCCAAGACCTGATCAACGAACTGCATGCCCAAGGCACCGACTGCTATCGCCTGTTCCACGGCAGCCAGGAAGGCGCCGGTGGCCTGGCCATTGACCGCTATGGCCCGCAATTGCTGGTGCAGAGCTTTCACCAGTCACTGGAAACCAACGAGCTGCTGGACCTGCATCAACTGATCAACCAGTTCATGGGCCTGGAATTGCTGCTGGTGTACAACGACCGTTCCCGTGGCAACTCGCGGATCGACCGCGAAGACACGGTGTACCGCGCCGAGCCTGCGGCGCTGGAAGACCTGGTCGGCCATGAGTGGGGCCTCAATTACCGTGTGCGCGGGCGCCATGCCGGGCAGGACCCGCTGCTATTCCTCGACTTGCGCAATACCCGTGGCTGGGTCAAGAACCACAGCGCCGGCAAGAGCGTACTGAACCTGTTCGCCTATACCTGCGGCGTAGGCTTGAGCGCAGCCGCCGGTGGCGCACGTGAGGTGTGCAACCTGGACTTCGCCGAGGGCAACCTGGCGGTCGGTCGTGAAAACGGCCTGTTGAACCCCCAGTTGCCGACCATGCAATTTGTGCAATCCGATTACTTCCCGGCAATTCGCCAGCTGGCAGGCCTGCCGATCACCCAGCGCCGAGGGCAGAAGCTGCCGAGCTATCCGCGCCTTGAGCAACGCCAATATGACCTGGTATTGCTCGACCCACCGGCCTGGGCCAAAAGCGCCTTCGGCACCGTCGACCTGCTGCGCGACTATCAAAGCCTGCTCAAGCCTGCACTGCTGGCCACCGCCGACAACGGCGTGCTGATCTGCTGCAACAACCTGGCAAAAGTCAGCATGGACGACTGGCGCGAACAGGTGCTGCGCTGCGCCGAAAAGGCCGGCCGCCCGGTACGCGATTGGCAGATCATGACACCCGGGGCGGACTTCCCCTCACAGGACCAACAGCCTCCGTTGAAGACCTTGATCCTGCAACTGTAAGAGTTATCCCAACAAGCCCTGTTCTTCGGAACCGAAATCCCGTGCCATACTCCAAGGCACTCTCGTTCGATATAGATGGCGTCACCCATGCCCAAAGGATTGATTCGCGCCATCGGCGCCGTGTTGACTGCTCTAGCCCTGTACAGCTTGCTGGGCTTCCTGATTTTGCCCGGCATTGCTCTTCGCATCGCCAACCAACAGTTGGCCAATTACGCCACGGTGCCGGCACGCCTTGAGCGTATCGAACTCAACCCATTCAGCTTGGAAGTCACGGCATGGGGCCTGAAGATCGGCGAACCCGGCAAGGAACAAGTGGGCTTCGAACGCCTTTATGCCAACCTGCAGATCGACAGTCTCTGGACCCGCGCCCTGCACTTGGCCGACGTACAGCTGGACAAGCCCAAGACCGAGCTTCTGTTCGACAAGTCCGGCCAGTTGAACCTGGCGCAGCTGTTCAAGCTGCCGCCGAGCGAACCGACCCCGGCCGACCCCAACGCCAAACCGTTCCCTGTACGCATCGACAGCATCAAACTGGCGAGCGGCTATGTACATTTTCAAGACCTGCGCCCTAGCGAGCCCATCGAGTTCCTCTACGACAAACTCGACTTCGAGCTGAAAAACCTCAGCACCTTGCCCGAAGACAATGCCGACATGACCTTGGTGGCCGCAGGGCCCGCAGGTGGGCAAATCGACTGGAAAGGTAATTTCAGCCTGGTGCCGATCACGTCTCAGGGCACGCTGAAAGTCACCGATGGCAAGATGAAAGCCTGGTGGCCCTATGTCCGTGACGCCCTACCACTGGTGCTTGAAGATGGTGTACTCAACTTCAGCACCGACTACACATTCAGCCTGGCCAAAGAAACCGAACTGAACCTGACCAACACCGCTGCCAGCATCGCGCCCTTTGCGATCAAGGCCCCGGACGGCCGCCCGTTGGCACGCCTGGAACGTCTGGATGTCAGCGAGACCTCGGTAGACCTGGCCAAGCAGCAAGTGGTTGTGGGCAAGATCCGCAGCAACAAGCTGGAAACCTGGGCCGCCCGCGAAGCCGATGGGCAATTGGATTGGCAGAAACTGTTCGCCAGCCAGCCAAGCAAACCGGCCAAGGCGCCGGAACCGGCAACCGCGCCAGCCACTGCCGACGCACCAAAACCCGAACCCGCTGCGCCGAGCAAACCCTGGCAAGTGCTGCTCAAGGATGTGCAACTGCGCAATTATCAGGTGCACCTGGCTGACCGTGCGGTCAAGCCAGCGGTAGCATTGGAACTGGGCCCGTTGAATGTCGACGTGCAGAACTTCGACAGCCTCAACCAAAGCCCCTTCACCCTGAAAGTCGACACTGGCTTGGGCAAGCAAGGCAAGATCCAGGCAACCGGTGAGGTCAACCTCAGCCCGGTCAGCGCCAAGCTTAAAGTGAACACCCAGGACATCGACCTGCGGGTCGCCCAGTCCTACATCAGCCCATTCATTCGCCTTGAACTGCGCAGCGGCATGCTGGGCAGCAACCTCGATGTGAACCTCAAAAGCACCGAGCCACTGGCCCTGCAAGTCACTGGCCGTGCACAAGTCGACCAGTTGCATACGCTGGACACCCTCAAGACCCGCGACTTCCTGAAGTGGCAGCGCCTGGTGCTGGAAGGCGTGAATTATCAACACGGCCAGAGCCTGTCGATCGACAAGGTCAACCTGCTGCAGCCCTACGTGCGCTTCATGATCAACGATGACCGCACCACCAACGTCGATGACTTGCTGATCCCACAACCGGCCAGCAGCGGCGCCAAGTCTGCTGCCAAACCGACAGCGAGCAATGAGAAGCCTCTGGGCATTCACATCGGGCAGATTGCGATCAACGACGGCTCGGCCAACTTTGCCGACTTCAGCCTCACACCCAATTTCGCCACAGCCATTCAACAGCTCAACGGGCAAATCGGCACCATCGACAGCCGCCAGGCCAAACCGGCCAGCGTTGACATCAACGGCAAGGTGGACCGCTACGCACCAGTGACCATCAAAGGCAGCGTGAACCCGTTCGATCCGATGGCCGCACTGGATATTGCCACCAGCTTCAAGCGGGTCGAGCTGACGACGTTGACGCCGTACTCGGGCAAGTTCGCCGGCTTCCGCATCCGCAAGGGCCGCTTGAACCTCGACCTGCACTATGTGATCACCAAAGGCCAGTTGAAGGCTGAAAACAAAGTGGTGGTTGAGCAACTGCAACTGGGTGAGAAAGTCGACAGCGCCGATGCCGTGGACTTGCCGATTCGCCTGGCGATTGCGCTGCTCAAAGACAGTGATGGCAAAATCTCCATCGAACTGCCGGTGACCGGTGACCTGAATAATCCGCAATTCAGCGTGATGCCAATTGTGTGGCAGACCCTGCGCAACCTGGTGGTACGCGCAGCAACAGCGCCATTCAAATTCATTGGTGGACTGATTACCGGCGGCGGCCCGGAAGACCTCGGCAATGTGTCTTTCGATGCCGGCTCCAGCGCGTTGAGCAAGGAGGCCGAAGGCGCCTTGAACACCTTGGCCAAGGCACTTAAAGAGCGCCCTGCCCTGCGCCTGGAAATCGAAGGTACCGCAGCGGCCAGCAGCGACGGCCCGTTCCTGGCCGCCGAGCGCCTGGAGCGTGAATACCAATACAACTACTACAAGATGCTGCAACGTCGTGGCGACAAAGTCCCGGCCCAGGCCTCATTGTTGGTTGTGCCGGAGAAGGAAAAGGCGCCATTGCTGGAAGGCATCTACCGCACACGTTTGAAACAACAACCGCCGGCCGAATGGAAAGACCTGAGCAGCAATGACCGCACCGCGAAGCTCAAAGACGGCGTGATCAAGTTCTGGAGCACCAGTGATGTGCTGTTGCGCCAACTGGGCCAGGACAGGGCCAGCGCCATCAAGGACTATCTGGTGGATAAAGCGCAATTGGAAGATGATCGGGTGTACTTCATCGATGCCAATCTGGGGCAGGCGGAGAAAGATGGTCGGGTGGTAACACCGATGCATCTGGATGCCGAATAATCACCAGGCAGTACAGCTCCCACACTTAGTCTTGGCGCTTTTACTTACCCCACAATAGAACAGGCCCCGGCACAAGTGCCGGGGCCTGTAATGACCACATCCGTGTGGTCGGTCGCATGAACCTCGGAGGTGCATTGAGTGGATAACTAACTCACGCGCCGCCGCCGCCTAGTTCAGACGATTCGTTGAGCGTTACTCTACTTTCAGGCCGTCGGCCGATACAGCTTTAACGCCCTTGATATTCTTGGTGATGTTCACCGCGGTGTTTTTTTGTGCTGCGGTCACTGCGACAGTCGACGACAGGGAAACCACACCTTTGTTGGTTTCGACTTTGATGTCGGTGCCAGGAATGCCTTTCTCGGTTACCAGGTCACTTTTCACTTTGGTGGTGATCCAGGTGTCGGAGGTCGCTTCTTTGGCCTTGGTCACTTCACCAGCGGCTACAACCATAGGAGACTGGGAAGTTTGGGCAAACGCAACGTTAGCCATGGTCAGGGTCAGCGCGGTGGCAGTTGCAGCAGCAATAGCGAACTTCTTCATACGAGTAACTCCTGTTTTTTCTGAGGTCTGCAGCGTTTCAACGTTAATGCCGCAGGGCTACCAGTACTGTTGCAGGCGCTGTGCCAAGTATCATGACAAAACAAAGTCATTTAAAAACAATGAGTTATAGAGTTTTACTTTCTTCGAAATCGTGCAAGTTGCATGAACCCCATCGTTCCTGCATGCAAGTTGCGGCTTTTGGTTCAGGCTAAACGGCTAATTTCGCCTCACATTCCAGTCGCCATAAAAAAAGGACTCCGAAGAGTCCTTTTTTCAGCGTGCAGCTTAAGGGTGATTAAACGCCCGAAGCCTTGGCTGCTGCTACGTCCTTGATGGACAGCTTGATACGGCCGCGGTTGTCCACGTCCAGTACCAGCACTTCCACTTCCTGACCTTCTTTCAGAATGTCGGTCACTTTCTCAACACGAGCGTCGCTCAGCATGGAGATGTGCACCAGACCGTCCTTGCCCGGCAGGATGTTGACGAATGCACCGAAGTCGACGATGCGCTCAACTTTACCGACATAGATCTTGCCGATCTCTGCCTCGGCGGTGATGCCCAGAACGCGCTGGCGTGCAGCCTCAGCCGCTTCCTTGGTTTCGCCGAAGATCTTGATCGAGCCGTCGTCTTCGATATCGATCGAAGCCTTGGTCTCTTCACAGATCGCACGAATGGTCGCGCCGCCTTTACCGATAACATCACGGATTTTGTCGGTGTCGATTTTCATCGCGATCATGGTCGGAGCATTTTCCGACAGTTCGGTACGGGACTGACCAATGATCTGGTTCATCTGACCGAGGATGTTCAGGCGCGCTTCCAGGGCTTGGCCCAGAGCGATTTCCATGATTTCTTCGGTGATGCCCTTGATCTTGATGTCCATCTGCAGCGCGGTCACACCTTTGGCGGTACCGGCTACTTTGAAGTCCATGTCGCCCAGGTGGTCTTCGTCGCCCAGGATGTCGGTCAGGATGGCGAATTTCTCGCCTTCTTTAACCAGGCCCATGGCGATACCGGCAACCGGCGCCTTCATCGGCACACCAGCGTCCATCAGCGCCAGGGAGGCACCGCAAACGGAAGCCATGGAGCTGGAACCGTTGGACTCGGTGATTTCCGATACAACGCGGATGGTGTACGGGAACACGTCAGCAGCAGGCAGCATGGCCTGTACCGAACGGCGGGCCAGACGACCGTGACCGATTTCGCGACGACCAGCGCCCCCCATACGACCACACTCGCCCACCGAGAACGGAGGGAAGTTGTAGTGCAGCATGAACGGGTCTTTTTTCTCGCCTTCCAGGGTGTCCAGCAGCTGTGCGTCACGGGCAGTACCCAGGGTCGCGACTACCAGAGCCTGAGTTTCACCACGGGTGAACAACGCCGAACCGTGAGTCTTCGGCAGAACGCCGACTTCGATGTTCAGCGGACGTACGGTACGAGTGTCGCGACCGTCGATACGTGGCTTGCCGTTAACGATGTTTTCGCGAACGGTGCGGTATTCGATTTCGCCGAAAGCCGCTTTGACGTCGCTGGAAGAAGGCTGGCCTTCTTCACCGGACAGCTTGGCTACAACCTGATCCTTCAGCTCGCCCAGGCGTGCGTAACGGTCGGCCTTGACGGTGATGGTGTAGGCATCGGAGATGGCAGCGCCGAACTCGGAGCGGATAGCGCCCAGCAGTTCAGTGGCTTCCGGGGCAGCAGCCCAGGTCCAGGTTGGCTTGGCGGCTTCGGCAGCCAGCTCGGTGACGGCTTTGATGACCGCTTGGAATTCATCGTGGGCGAACAGCACGGCGCCCAGCATCTGGTCTTCGGTCAGCTCTTTGGCTTCCGATTCAACCATCAACACGGCTTCCGAAGTACCGGCAACGACCATGTCCAGGCTCGATGCTTTCAGTTGCTCGTAAGTCGGGTTCAGCAGGTAGCCGGTGCTTTCGTGGAAAGCAACGCGAGCTGCGCCGATCGGACCATCGAAAGGAATACCGGAGATGGCCAGGGCAGCCGAGGTGCCGATCATCGCAGCGATGTCCGGATCGGTCTTCTTGCTGGTGGAAACGACGGTGCAGACAACCTGCACTTCGTTCATGAAGCCTTCTGGGAACAGCGGACGGATCGGACGGTCGATCAGTCGGGAAGTCAGGGTTTCTTTCTCGGAAGGACGGCCTTCACGCTTGAAGAAACCGCCAGGGATCTTACCGGCAGCGTAAGTCTTTTCCTGGTAGTGAACGGACAGAGGGAAGAAGCCTTTGCTCGGGTCAGCGGTCTTGGCGCCAACAACGGTCACCAATACGGTCACGTCATCGTCAACGGTAACCAGCACTGCGCCGGAGGCTTGACGGGCGATACGGCCTGTCTCGAGGGTAACGGTCGACTGACCGAACTGGAATTTTTTGATAACCGGGTTCACGGTGTCCTACCTTCTTTGTGGCTCTTGGGGGAACTTGTCTTCTTGCGAAATTCTTGGGCAATGTCGGGAATCGGCCCGAACCTGGTCCAGGGGTAAAACATGTATCCAGATAAAACTTGAGGCTGGGAGCCTACCATGAGCCAGCGGGAATCCCACTGACACACGGCAGACAACCAACCTCTAGCGCAATCGCTTATTAGCGACGCAGACCCAGGCGACCGATCAGAGTCTGATAACGACCCAGATCCTTGCCTTTCAGGTAGTCCAGCAGCTTACGGCGCTGGTTTACCATGCGGATCAGACCACGACGGGAGTGGTGATCTTTACCGTTGGCCTTGAAGTGACCTTGCAGCTTGTTGATGTTGTGGGTCAGCAGTGCAACTTGCACTTCTGGCGAACCAGTGTCACCAACAGCTTGCTGATAGTCAGCAACGATTTGTGCTTTTTCTTGAACGTCGAGAGCCATGAGGCAATCCTTTTTTCAGGAAACCACCCAAAGGGTAGTTTCAACAGGCCAGGGACAAATCCCTGTATCTAAAAATGAGTGTTGACCGTGCCTGTTAACAGCCACACTCGTCCGGTCATTCTGACCGAATCAGTCGACGCGGCGCGATGCGCCCGTCTTCACTCACTTCACCGATACCGATGAAGCGACCGTTATGATCCTGTACCCGCACCATACCGAACTTCGGAGCCTCCGGGGCACGTACCGGCTGGCCGTTGAGCCAGTAGAACGCGCTGTGCTCCGAAAAGTGCAGCAATGGCCAATCGAGCAAACCGCTGTCCGATGGCATCAGGAAGCGATCAACCGCTTCGTTGCCGCCCTCGGCGTGTACTGCTTCCAACTCTTCCAGCGTGACCGTTTGGGCCAGGGTGAAAGGTCCGGCTTGAGTACGTCGCAATTCTGCAACGTATGCACCACAGCCCAGTTGCTCACCAATATCTTCCACCAGGGTACGAATATAGGTGCCTTTGCTGCAGTCCACCGACAATCGGGCGGTGTCGCCTTCGCAGGCGAGCAATTCCAAGCGCGCAATAGTAACAGAACGCGGTTCGCGCTCCACTACTTCGCCCGCACGTGCCAGCTTGTAAAGAGGCTGGCCATCACGCTTGAGCGCCGAGTACATCGGCGGTATCTGACTGATTTGCCCACGAAAACCGGGTAAAACCGCTTCAATATCAGCACGACCAACGGTCACGTCGCGAACCTGCAGAACATCACCCTCGGCATCGGCCGTGGTGGTGGTCTTGCCCAGTTGCATCAGGGTTTCGTAACCCTTGTCTGAATCGAGCAGGTATTGCGAAAACTTGGTGGCCTCGCCAAAGCACAACGGTAATACACCGGTGGCCAGAGGGTCGAGGCTGCCGGTGTGCCCGGCCTTTTCGGCGTTGAGCAGCCAGCGGACCTTCTGCAACGCGGCATTGGAGGTAAAGCCAATGGGCTTGTCGAGCAGAATGATGCCGCTGACATTACGGCGGATACGTTTGACCTGAGCCACCGCTTACTCCTTGGCGTCTTCAGGTGTGGACGGGTGCTGGCTGTCCTCAGCCACGGCGCGCTCGATCAGTGCCGACAGGTGCGCACCACGCACGACGCTTTCGTCGTAGTGGAAGTGCAACTGAGGAACGCTGCGCAGCTTCATTTCGCGGGCCAACTGCATGCGCAGGAACCCTGCAGCCGAGTTGAGCACCTTGATGCTTTGCGCAATTTCTTCGTTGTTGTCCTGGCCCATCACGGTGATGAAGATCTTGGCGTGACCCACGTCACGGCTCACTTCAACCGCAGTGATGGTGACCAGGCCAACGCGGGGGTCTTTGACTTCGCGACGGATCAGTTGGGCCAGCTCACGCTGCATCTGATCGCCGATACGCTGGGTACGGCTGTATTCTTTTGCCATGTCTTGTTACCTGTTACTGCCACACGGTGAAACCCGTGGGGTCTGAAAGCGGCAAACGCCCGGCCTGACAAAAGCCAGACCGGGCGTTGCGTTTAGAGTCCGTACGCTGTGCGGGGCATTTGCATGCCCACACGCCGCGTGGCTCCGGAAGTGCGCGAGTTAGAGGCTGCGAGCAACCTGAACCTTCTCGAAGACTTCGATCTTGTCGCCAACCTTGACGTCGTTGTAGCTCTTGACGCCGATACCGCATTCCATGCCGGCACGTACTTCGGAAGCGTCATCCTTGAAGCGGCGCAGGGATTCCAGCTCGCCTTCGAAGATAACGATGTCTTCACGCAGTACACGGATTGGACGGTTACGGTACACGGTGCCTTCGACAACCATGCAACCGGCGACCGCGCCGAACTTCGGCGAACGGAACACGTCACGCACTTCGGCGATACCCAGGATGTTCTCACGGACGTCGCTGCCAAGCATGCCGGTAAGGGCTTTCTTGACGTCTTCGATGATGTCGTAGATGACGTTGTAGTAACGCATGTCCAGGCCTTCCTGCTCGACGATCTTGCGAGCGCCAGCATCGGCACGCACGTTGAAGCCGAACAGTACAGCGTTGGAAGCCAGTGCCAAGTTGGCGTCGGACTCGGTGATACCACCGACACCGCCACCGACAACGCGCACTTGCACTTCGTCGTTACCCAGGCCATTCAAGGCGCCGTTCAACGCTTCGAGGGAACCACGTACGTCAGATTTGAGGACGATGTTAAGCGTCTTCTTCTCTTCCTGGCCCATGTTCTCGAAGATGTTTTCCAGCTTGCCGGCGTGAGCACGGGCCAGCTTGACTTCACGGAACTTGCCTTGACGGAACAGAGCCACTTCACGGGCTTTCTTCTCGTCGGCAACTACGCTCATCTCGTCGCCAGCGTCCGGGGTACCGTCCAGGCCGAGAATCTCGACCGGAATAGCCGGGCCAGCTTCTTTGATTGGCTTGCCGTTCTCGTCGAGCATGGCACGTACACGGCCGTAGTTCGAACCAACCAGCACCATGTCGCCTTGGCGCAGGGTACCGTCTTGAACCAGAACGGTTGCAACCGGGCCACGGCCCTTGTCGAGACGGGACTCAACCACGACACCACGGCCAGGAGCCGATGGCGTAGCGGTCAGTTCCAGTACTTCAGCTTGCAACAGAACAGCTTCGAGCAGTTCGTCAACGCCAGTACCCATCTTCGCGGAGACCGGTACGAATGGAGTGTCGCCACCCCACTCTTCGGAGGTCACGCCGTGAACCGACAGTTCGCTACGGATGCGATCGAGATCAGCGCCCGGCTTGTCGATTTTGTTCACAGCAACCACCAGAGGAACGCCAGCCGCCTGAGCGTGCTGAACAGCCTCGATGGTTTGTGGCATCACGCCGTCGTCGGCTGCAACCACCAGGATCACGATGTCGGTCGCCTTGGCACCACGGGCACGCATTGCGGTAAACGCGGCGTGACCAGGGGTGTCGAGGAACGTCACCATGCCACGGTCTGTTTCAACGTGATACGCGCCGATGTGCTGGGTGATACCGCCGGCTTCGCCAGCAGCAACCTTGGCACGACGGATGTAGTCGAGCAGGGAAGTTTTACCGTGGTCAACGTGGCCCATTACGGTCACGACCGGAGCACGGGAAACCGCCTCGCCTTCAAACTTCAGGGACTCGGCCAGGGAATCTTCCAGGGCGGTGTCGCTGACCAGGGTCACTTTGTGGCCCAGCTCTTCAGCAACCAGTTGGGCAGTTTCCTGGTCCAGTACCTGGTTGATGGTGGCCGGAGTACCCAGCTTGAACATGAACTTGATGATTTCAGCAGCCTTGACCGACATCTGCTGGGCGAGGTCGCCCACAGTGATGGTCTCGCCGATCTTCACTTCACGCACGACAGGGCCGGTTGGGCTCTGGAAACCGTGGGCGTTGCGCTTTTTCAGCTTGGCCTTGCCGCGACCACCACGACGGAAGCCATCGCTTTCTTCGTCGGTAGTACGTGGGGCAACGCGTGGAGCAGGTGCTTTCTCTTTGACCGAGGCACGATGCGGAGCGTTTTTACGCTCACCATCGCCACCACCACCGCGACGATTGTTATCGTCGGCACGGGGCTTGTCCGGACGACGAGGCTCGTCACGCTTGCGATCCGCTGCAGGTGCTGGTGCAGCGGCAACCGGAGCGGCCTCACGCACAGCTTCAACAGGCGCGCTAGGCGCGGCAACCGCTTCAGTGGTAGCAGGTTGCGCAGCAGCAGGCTGGCGACGCGCTTCTTCTTCGGCGCGACGCTTGGCTTCTTCTTCAGCCTTCTGACGGGCAGCATTTTCTACTGCGCGACGTTCTTCCAGTTCGCGTTTGCGCTCGGCTTCGATTTCTTCCGGGCTGCGCTGTACGAAGACTTTCTTCTTGCGTACTTCAACGCTGATGCTCTTGCTACCAGCAACACGCAGGGTGCTGGTGGTTTTGCGCTGCAATGTAATCTTGCGCGGTTCTTCCACTTTCGCCTTGTGGCTGCTCTTCAAGTGAGTCAGCAAAGACTGCTTCTCACTATCGCTCACACCTTCATCGGCGGCGGTGTGCGGCAGACCTGCCTCACGCATCTGCTGCAACAGGCGCTCTACCGGTGTTTTGACCTCATCGGCCAGTTGTTTCACCGTGACTTGCGTCATGCACTTCTCTCCTCAGGCCGCGCCTAATTACTCGAACCAATGGGCTCGGGCGGCCATGATCAACTTGCCGGCACGATCATCGTCAATGCCGTCGATGTCGAGCAGGTCGTCAATAGACTGCTCGGCCAGGTCTTCGCGGGTAATTACGCCGCGCACCGCCAGTTCCATCGCCAAATCCTTGTCCATACCCTCAAGCGAGAGCAGGTCTTCGGCCGGATGGGCGTCTGCCAGCTTTTCCTCAGTAGCGATGGCTTTAGTCAACAAGCGATCCTTGGCCCGAGCGCGAAGCTCGTTGACGATGTCTTCGTCAAAGCCGTCGATGTTGAGCATTTCTTCCAACGGTACGTAGGCAATCTCTTCCAGGCTGGTGAAGCCTTCATCTACCAGCACCTGAGCCAGCTCTTCATCGACTTCCAACTCTTCGATGAAGTTGCGCAGGATGTCACCGGTTTCAGCTTGCTGCTTAGCCTGGATGTCCGATTCGGTCATCACGTTCAGGGTCCAGCCGGTCAATTGGCTGGCCAGACGCACGTTCTGACCACCACGACCAATGGCCTGAGCCAGATTGTCTGCGCCAACGGCGATGTCCATTGCATGGGCATCTTCGTCAACGATAATTGCCGCCACTTCAGCCGGCGACATGGCGTTGATCACGAACTGCGCCGGGTTGTCATCCCACAGGACGATGTCCACACGCTCACCGCCCAACTCGCCCGACACTGCCTGGACGCGCGAACCGCGCATACCAATGCAAGCGCCCTGCGGGTCGATGCGTTTGTCCTTGGAGCGGACCGCGATCTTGGCGCGCGAACCCGGGTCGCGGGACGCAGCCATGACTTCGATCAGGCCTTCGGCAATTTCCGGCACTTCGATACGGAACAGCTCGATCAGCATTTCCGGCGCGGTACGCGACAGGATCAACTGAGGGCCACGGTTCTCGGTGCGGATTTCCTTGAGCAGCGCACGCAGACGCACGCCAACACGGAAGGTTTCGCGAGAGATGATGTCTTCGCGGGCCAGCAACGCTTCAGCGTTGTTACCCAGGTCGACGATCACGTTGTCACGGGTCACTTTTTTCACGGTGCCGGAGATGATCTCCCCCAGGCGCTCGCGATAGGCGTCAACGACTTGAGCGCGCTCGGCTTCGCGAACCTTTTGCACGATGACCTGTTTGGCGGTCTGTGCAGCAATACGGCCGAACTCGATCGACTCGATCTTTTCTTCGACGACATCACCGACCTTGGCGCCAGGGTGCGTTTCAGCAACCTTGCTTGGCCAGGTCTCGATAGCCGGATCATCAAGATCGTCCTCTTCGACGACCGTCCAGCGACGGAAAGTCTCATAGGCACCGGTGTGGCGATTGATTTCCACACGCAGATCAACTTCGTCTTCAAAACGCTTTTTGGTAGCAGTGGCCAGGGCCAGCTCCAACGCTTCAAAAATCACGCTTGCCGGTACACCCTTTTCGTTGGATACCGACTCAACAACCAGCAGTACTTCTTTGCTCATCGTACGCCTCGCCTTTCGCAAGCCATTGGATCCGCGGGATCCGCGTCTCAGTCAAAACTGGGAATAATGTTGGCCTTGTCGATCATATCGATCGGCAACAGGAATTCATGGTCTTCTACCTGCACCACGACATCCTGTTCTTCTACACCGCGCAGAAGGCCCTGAAAGTTGCGCCGCCCTTCAAACGGGGAACGCAGCTTGATCTTCACTTGTTCACCGGCATATTTAGCAAACTGCTCGATAGTGAACAGTGGGCGTTCCATGCCTGGCGAGGAAACTTCAAGGGTGTACTCAACGGAAATCGGATCTTCAACATCCAGGACACCGCTGATCTGACGGCTGACAATGGCACAATCGTCCACCAGCACGCCGCCCTCTTTATCGATATAAACGCGCAACATTGAGTGGCGACCTTGAGCCGAAAACTCAATACCCCAGCATTCATAGCCTAGGGCCACGACCACCGGGGCCAACAAGGCCTGCAACTCTTCTAGCTTGCTCGACACCTGAACCCCCTCGTGCATGTATGTGCATGCTGTGCAAAATAAAAAAATGGGCGAAACGCCCATCCTTGAAACGCCGTCGAACAGCGGCGTTGAAAGTGTCCAGCTAACAAAAAGCCCCTTAAAAGGGGCTCCGCTAAAACTGGTTGCGGGGGCCGGATTTGAACCGACGACCTTCGGGTTATGAGCCCGACGAGCTACCAGACTGCTCCACCCCGCGACAAAGCTGGGGCGGAAGTATACGACCGATCCCTTACAGGGTCAATGTAACCTTCCACCTACAAGAAAGCCCGCAACAGCGGGCTCTCCTGATAATTGGTACCGAGAAGGGGACTCGAACCCCTACACCCTATGGGCACAACCACCTCAAGGTTGCGTGTCTACCAATTCCACCACCTCGGCAATACAGCGATTACAACCCTTCTTACTTCTGCTCTTGAGCTGGAGGTACGTCAGTCGCTGGAGCAGCCGACTTTTGCTCTTGAAGCACCGGGACATCATCAGAAGCCGGTTTTGCTTTTGGCACTTCCAACACTGCTGGGTTTGGCAAACCTACTTGAGTCAGCACATGAGCTTTCTCTTTAGCAAAGTAACCTAACCCTAAGCTGGTTATGAAGAAACCTGCGGCAAGTATAGCAGTAAACTTACTAAGAAAGGTAGAGGAACCTTGGCTTCCGAACACAGTATTTGAAGCACCTGCACCGAAAGACGCACCAGCATCCGCACCTTTACCCTGTTGCAACAAAACCAGGGCAACTACGCCCAGGGCAGCCAACAGATGAAAAACGACTACGACTGTTTCCAGCATTTTTTCAGTTTCCCGCGGCGCGACAGATCGCACCGAACTCATCTGCATTCAGGGAAGCCCCACCAATGAGCCCCCCATCGATATCCGGCATGCCGAACAGTTCGACCGCATTGGCCGCCTTCACGCTGCCGCCGTATAGAAGTCGCACACCTTGTGCGACTTCAGAATTCTCTGCCGCCAACTGCGCGCGAATGGCTGCATGCACATCCTGCGCCTGTTGCGGTGTAGCAGTCAGCCCGGTACCAATGGCCCAGACCGGCTCGTAAGCGATTACTGCCCTTGCAAACGCACCAACACCCAGCTCTTCTATGATGCTGCCCAGCTGACGCGAGACAACTTCAATGGTTTTGCCCGACTCACGCTGCTCAAGGGTCTCCCCTATGCACAGCACTGGAATCAAGCCACAAGCCTGTGCTGCCGCGAACTTGCGATTGAGTGTCCCATCACGCTCGCCCATCATCTGACGACGCTCGGAGTGCCCAACGAGCACATAGGAACAACCCGCATCAACCAGCTGACTCGGCGAAATCTCACCGGTCAACGCACCCTGCATCGGCTCGACTGCGGAGTTCTGTGCGCCAACCTGGATCGACTTACCTTTCAAGCCATCAACCACTTGGTTGATATGCAGGCAAGGCGGGAAAACCGCGACATCAACACCGCTTGGCAAGGCCAAGTGACGAAGGCCATTGATCAGCTCAGCGACACTGGCGCGGGTACCGTGCATCTTCCAGTTACCAGCTACCATAGTGCGACGCATGCTGTACCCCGTCGGTCAAAGTGGGCGCAGATGTTACCCAACCACACCCTCACTGGCAAGCCGAATTCAGGCGCAAATTTCAGTTACCAGTTTTGCCAGGTCTTCGGCATGGCCGCGAACCTGCACTTCGTCTTCGCCTTCGACCATGACACGCACCAAAGGCTCTGTGCCGGACTTACGCAGCAACACCCGCCCACGCCCCGCCATTGCCAGCGTCACGCGCTCGCAGGCCTCTTTGACAGCAGGGTGCTCGATTGGGTTGTCGCCACCAGCAAAGCGCACATTGAGCAGAACCTGAGGACACTTGCGCAGGGCCTGACGCGCCTGAGCCAGGCTCTCATCACGACGGCGCAGGGACAGGAGAACCTGCAAAGCCGCGATAATCGCATCTCCCGTCGTCGTGTGCTGGAAGCAGACCACATGCCCGGAGTTCTCGCCACCTACCTGCCAATTGCGCTCCAACAGCTCAGCGATGACATAACGGTCGCCCACATTGGCACGTACAAACGGAATCCCCAGCTCAGCCAAGGCCAATTCAAGGCCCAGGTTGCTCATCAGCGTGCCGACAACACCACCTTGCAGCTTATTACGCTCATGCAGGTCGCGAGCGATGATGAACAACAGGTCATCGCCATCGACCACTGCACCGGTGTGATCCACCATTAGAACTCGGTCGCCATCACCATCAAAAGCGATCCCAAGATCAGCATGCTCCGCGAGGACCGCGGCCTGCAGCTGCCCCATATGGGTGGAGCCACAATTTTCATTGATGTTCAAACCGTTGGGCTGGGCCGACAGCACTGTCACATCAGCTCCCAGTTCCTTGAAGACGCTAGGTGCTACCTTGTAGGTGGCACCATGAGCACAGTCCACAACGATCTTGAGCCCGGCGAAATTGGTACTGGTAGGCACACTGCTTTTGCAAAATTCGATATAACGGCCAGAAGCGTCATTGATACGCGACACTTTACCCAGCTTGCCGGACTCGACCACCGTCATTGGCGCATCCAGCAGTTCTTCAATCATCAACTCGATCTCGTCAGGCAGCTTGGTGCCCTGCCCCGAGAAAAACTTGATGCCATTGTCATCATGAGGATTGTGCGAAGCACTGATCACAATACCGGCTTCAGCGTGGAAGGTACGCGTCAGGTAAGCGATCGCCGGCGTCGGCATAGGGCCCAGCAGCATTACATCAGCACCTGCGGCGGACAAACCGGCCTCCAGCGCAGACTCAAACATGTAACCCGAAATCCGGGTGTCCTTACCCACCAGGATGCGGCACGCGCCCATGCTGCGGAACGCCATACCTGCCGCCCAGCCCAGCTTGAGCATGAAATCAGGAGTAATCGGAAATTCGCCGACCCGACCACGGATACCGTCGGTGCCAAAGTATTTTTTAGTCATAAGTGCTCCATCATTCTTATTCGGCTGATTCTACAGCGGCAATCATACGCACCACATCCACGGTCTCGGCGACATCGTGCACACGCAAGATACGCGCGCCTTTGCTTACTGCAAGTGCCGCCAGCGCAAGACCTCCGTACAGCCGCTCACCTACCGGACGATTCAGGGCCAGCCCTATCATGCTCTTGCGCGAAACGCCGACCAGAAGAGGCCGACCAAGGGCATGCAGGGACTCCATATGCTTGAACAGGCTTAGGTTGTGTTGCAGGGTCTTGGCGAAGCCGAAGCCGGGGTCGAGGATGATCTTTTCCGCAGCAATCCCCGCGACAGCGCATTGAGCAACCCGCTCGGCGAGAAAACCACTCACTTCGCCAACAAGATCGTCATAGCGAGGACTGTCCTGCATATTGCCGGGCTCCCCCAGCATATGCATCAAGCACACCGGCAAACCGGTAGCGGCAGCGGCATCAAGCGCACCGTCACGCTGAAGGGAACGCACATCGTTGATCAACCCCGCCCCTAAGCGCGCAGTTTCGCGCATCACGGCCGGCGTTGAGGTATCAACCGAGATGATCACATCCAGCTCGCGTGCAATGCGCTCGACTATCGGCGCCACCCGCTCCAACTCCTCCAAGGGAGAAACCACGCGGGCGCCAGGCCGAGTCGATTCACCACCGACATCAATCAAGGTCGCGCCAGCCGCCACCATCGCCTCGGCATGACGCAATGCTGCATCAAGCTGGCTGAAACGACCGCCATCGGAAAAGGAATCGGGGGTTACATTGAGAATGCCCATGACATGCGTATGGGCCAAATCAAGAACCCGATTGCCGCAAGGCAACCGGGTGGAGGACAACACAGAAGTCATTTCAAACCTTAGTGGTCAGCTGCCGGGCCACCGATCGGGGTTTCAGGACGCTCGCTCTGAACCACTGGCGGGGTGCCAGAAGTGCCCGAACCGCCCTCCCAATCACGAGGCTCACGAGGTGCGCGACCCGCCATGATGTCGTCGATCTGATCGGCATCAATGGTCTCGTACTTCATCAACGCATCAGCCATGGCATCCAGCTTGTCACGGTTGTCAGTCAGGATCTGCTTGGCCGTGCCATAGCACTGGTCAATGATGCTGCGCACTTCGGAGTCGATCAGCTTGGCTGTCTCACCGGAGAAGCTGGCGCTCTGACCGCCACCACCACGACCCAAGAAGACTTCGCCTTCTTCCTCGGCGTACATCAATGGGCCCAGTTTTTCCGACAAGCCCCACTTGGTCACCATGTTCCGCGCAATCTGGCTGGCACGCATGATGTCGTTGGAAGCACCGGTAGTCACGCCGTCGAAGCCCAAGGTCATCTCTTCAGCAATCCGACCGCCGTACAGAGAGCAGATCTGGCTGATCAGTGCGCGCTTGGAGAGACTGTAACGGTCCTCTTCGGGCAGGAACATGGTGACACCCAGCGCCCGACCACGAGGAATGATCGACACCTTGTAGACCGGGTCGTGCTCAGGCACAACGCGACCAACAATAGCGTGACCGGCTTCGTGATAAGCGGTGTTCTGCTTCTCTTTCTCGGACATGACCATGGATTTGCGCTCGGCACCCATCATGATCTTGTCTTTCGCCAGTTCGAATTCTTTCATTTCGACGATGCGCTTGCCGGTACGGGCAGCGAACAGCGAGGCCTCGTTGACCAGGTTGGCCAGGTCGGCACCGGAAAAGCCTGGAGTACCACGGGCAATCACGGCCGGAGCCACGTCGTCACCCATCGGCACTTTGCGCATGTGCACTTTCAGAATCTGCTCGCGGCCACGGATATCCGGCAAGCCAACCACTACCTGACGGTCGAAACGACCCGGACGCAGCAACGCTGGGTCCAATACGTCCGGACGGTTGGTGGCGGCAATCACGATGATGCCGTCATTCATTTCAAAGCCGTCCATCTCAACCAGCAACTGGTTAAGGGTCTGCTCACGCTCATCATGACCGCCGCCCATGCCGGCACCACGATGGCGACCAACGGCGTCGATTTCATCGATAAAGATGATGCATGGCGCGTGTTTCTTGGCCTGCTCGAACATATCGCGAACACGGCTGGCACCCACACCGACAAACATCTCGACGAAATCAGAACCGGAAATGGTGAAGAATGGAACCTTGGCTTCGCCGGCAATCGCCTTGGCCAGCAAGGTTTTACCCGTACCCGGAGGGCCTACCATCAGGACGCCGCGAGGAATGCGGCCACCCAGGCGCTGGAACTTGCCCGGATCTCGCAGAAACTCGACCAGCTCGCCCACTTCTTCCTTGGCTTCGTCACAACCGGCAACGTCAGCCAGGGTGGTTTTCACCTGATCTTCGGAGAGCAGGCGCGCCTTGCTCTTGCCAAAGCTCATCGGCCCGCCCTTGCCTCCCGCACCACCTTGCATCTGGCGCATGAAGAACATGAACACGGCGATGATCACCAGGATCGGGAAGCTGGCGACCAGCAATTGGGTCCAGATGCTCTGCTGCTCAGGCTGCTTGCCTTCGACAACGACGTGGTTATCCACCAGGTCGCCGATCAGACCGTTATCCTGGATGGCCGGACGAATGGTCTTGAAGCTGTCGCCATCGTTGCGTTTACCGGTAATCACGTAGCCATCAACCGCTACGCGCTCGACCTTGCCATCCTTAACTTGCTGGATGAAGTCGGAATAGTTGAGGGTCTGCGGCTCGTTAGGGCTGGAGAAGTTGTTCATCACCGTCACCAGGACAGCCGCGATGATCAACCACAGGATCAGATTCTTTGCCATATCGTTCAATTAACTACCCTCTGAAGCAAGCTCCGCTACTGGCGCGCGCTTCGCATGATATTCACCGGCCTAACTTACTACATTACCTACAACTCTGGCAGGCGCCGTCTGTAACCCTTTGTGAAACTTTGACTACACAATATTCGTAAAGCTTCGTGACGAAAGCGATATAAAAAAACCTATCGACTCGGTCAAAACCTTCAAAGACGCTCATCACTGGCGGCGCCTTCGATGCCACGGAACCCCCGCGCCAACAGATACTGTTCACGCGAACGGTCTCGAGAAGAGTCCGGCTTACGCATCTGCACCTTATCGAACAGCTTGCGGATGTTCTTGTGGTACTCGTCGAAACCTTCACCCTGGAAGACCTTGACCAGGAAGTCACCACCCGGACGCAATACCCGACCCGCCAGATCCAGTGCCAACTCGCACAGGAACATGGCTCGCGGCATATCAACAGCCGGTAATCCACTCATATTGGGGGCCATGTCGGAAATCACAAGGTCTACCTGCGAATTTCCTACGGCCTCCAGGATCTCGGCCAATACGGCGTCCTGGGTAAAATCGCCATGGACGAAGGTCACGTCCGGAATGCTGTCCATCTCAAGAATGTCAGACGCGATCAGCCGACCTTGCCCACCAATCAGACGACTGGCCACCTGGGACCACCCACCCGGGGCGGCGCCGAGGTCGATCACGCTCATGCCAGGACGAAACAATTTGTCCTTGTCCTGGAGTTCCAGCAGTTTGTAGCTGGCCCGGGAACGGTAGCCGTCCTTCTGTGCCTTTTTGACGTAAGGATCGTTGAAATGCTCTTGCAGCCACTTAAGGCTAGTTTTGGAACGGGCCACGGGCCACCTCGAAAATAAAACGGGTCGTGATTAACTGGGCGGTCCCGGACTCCCTCGGGTAAACTGGCCGCCGCTTTTTACAAGATCAGACGCAGGGGTCAGATTATGCCGCTCACTCAAGAGCAGAAGAAACAGTACAAATCCATTGGCCACCATCTGAAACCAGTTCTGATTGTGGCAGACAACGGTTTGACTGAAGGTGTGTTAGCCGAATTCGAACGCGCACTGAACGATCACGAACTGATCAAAATCAAGGTCAACATCCTTGATCGCGAAGCACGCCTGGCTGCCATTGCAGAACTGTGCAAGGTTGGCAAAGCGGACCTGGTTCAGGTCATCGGCAAGATGGCGCTGCTGTATCGCAAGAACTTCAGCGTCAACAAGCAACTGTCGAACGTACACCGTTTCAAGTAACAAGGGTCACGGGCGTGCTTCGCGCGCCCCGCCACTCCATCCAGGCGCCGGTTGCATAACCAGCACCAGGCCGGAAAACCCTAGCACAAGATAGCTAAATAGCTGCCAGCGCAACGCTTCCGGCAGCCACACATGCACCACGCAAAACATTGCGCATGCATACAGCGCCATCAACAGCAGTTGGCCGCGAATATCCTGCCACAAACTCCCCAAGCCTTCGGCCTTGATCAGCACCAGCACCTGGAGCGTTACGCACGCCGCCGCAAAACCCACCAGCAGCGCACTCAGTAATCCATCGATCTCATCGATCAGCAACGGCGCCAGGCCAATCAGACCCAGCACCGGCAACACGCCAATATGAAACAACCACAGGCCACCCACCCACAGCATCTGGGCAAGCTGCCAAAGCATGGCGCCCGCACGAAGCGGGCGCCACCTTTCAGACGTGACGAACTTCAACAATCTCGTACTCGGTCACGCCGCCAGGCGTTTTGACGGTCACCACATCACCCTCTTCCTTGGCAATCAAGGCGCGGGCCAGCGGCGAACCGACGGAGATCTTGCCGAGCTTAAAGTCAGCTTCGTCTTCGCCCACGATGTGGTAGACCACGCTTTCATCAGTCTCGACGTTGGCGATTTCCACGGTAGTGCCGAAAATCACCTTGCCGGTCTTCGGAATAGTCGTCACATCGATGACCACCGAGTTCTGCAGGCGGCCTTCGATATCACGAATACGCGCCTCGACCATACCCTGCTGCTCGCGAGCAGCGTGGTATTCGGCGTTTTCCTTCAAGTCACCCAGCTCGCGGGCCGTACCGATGTCCTGGCTCAGCTTCGGACGGACGACCTTGGTCAGATGGGCGTGCTCCTCTTCCAGGGCCTTGAAGCCCTGGACGGTCATTGGGTATTTGGTCATGCCTTCAATCCTGCGTGTAGATCCTGCAAGCGACGCACGGTCTTTTCCGGACCGAACTTGAGCGCTTCGCAGATGGCTTCGCCAGCAGCAATGGTGGTGGTGCAGTAGATCTTATGCTGCAAGGCGTTACGGCGAATAGAGTACGAGTCCGCGATCGACTGGCGACCTTCGGTGGTGTTGATGATCAGAGTGACTTCGTCATTCTTGATCATGTCGACCACGTGCGGACGGCCTTCCGTCACCTTGTTCACGCGACGCACTTTCAGGCCGGCAGCTTCGATCAGCTTGGCGGTCCCGGCAGTGGCCACGACTTCGAAGCCCAAGTTGATCAGATCACGGGCCACGCCCGCAACCAGTGGCTTGTCGTCATCACGCACGCTGATAAACGCAGTACCGCCTGTCGGCAGCACTTCGCTGGCACCCATTTGAGCCTTGGCGAATGCCTCACCGAAGGTATCGCCCACACCCATCACTTCACCGGTGGACTTCATCTCTGGGCCCAGGATCGGGTCCACGCCAGGGAATTTGGCGAATGGGAATACCGCCTCTTTCACGCTGTAGAAGTTCGGAATGATTTCCTTGGTGAAACCGATTTCCTTCAGGGTCTTACCTGCCATCACACGAGCAGCGATCATGGCCAGGGACACACCGATGCACTTGGATACAAACGGCACGGTACGCGAAGCACGCGGGTTGACTTCAATCACGTAGATGTCTTCGCCTTGCAGCGCCAACTGTACGTTCATCAAGCCGACGACGCCCAACTCCAGGGCCATTCTCTTGACCTGCTCACGCATCTCATCCTGGATGTGCACCGGCAACGAGTACGGCGGCAGCGAGCAAGCGGAGTCACCAGAGTGAACGCCAGCCTGTTCGATGTGCTGCATGATCGCGCCGATCACCACGTCGGTACCGTCGCAAACAGCATCCACGTCCATTTCGATGGCGCAGTTGAGGAAGTGGTCCAGCAGCACCGGGCTGTCGTTGGACACCTTTACCGCGTCACGCAGGTAACGCTTGAGTTCTTCTTCTTCGTAGACGATTTCCATCGCACGACCGCCCAGCACATAGGACGGACGCACCACCAGCGGGTAGCCGATCTTGCTGGCGGCACGGATGGCTTCGTCTTCGCTGCGCACGGTGGCGTTTGGCGGCTGACGCAGGTTCAGGCGCTCAACCATCTGCTGGAAGCGCTCACGGTCTTCGGCACGGTCGATAGCATCAGGGCTGGTGCCGATGATCGGCACGCCGGCTGCTTCGAGGGCGCGGGCGAGTTTCAGCGGGGTCTGGCCGCCGTACTGGACGATCACACCTTTTGGCTTCTCGACGCGCACGATTTCCAGCACGTCTTCCAGGGTCACTGGCTCGAAGTACAGGCGATCGGAGGTGTCGTAGTCAGTGGAAACAGTTTCCGGGTTGCAGTTGACCATGATGGTCTCGTACCCGTCTTCGCGCAGGGCGAGAGCGGCGTGTACGCAGCAGTAGTCGAACTCGATACCTTGGCCGATACGGTTTGGACCGCCGCCCAGGATCATGATCTTGTCGCGACCCGACGGCGCGGCTTCGCACTCTTCCTCATAGGTGGAGTACAGGTAAGCGGTGTCGGTGGAGAACTCGGCGGCGCAAGTATCAACGCGCTTGTAGACCGGGAAGATCTCCAGCTTGTGGCGATGGGTGCGCAGGTTCTTCTCGGTCACACCCAGCAACTTGGCCAGGCGCTGGTCGGAGAAGCCTTTACGCTTGAGGCGGAACATCATGTCGCGGTCGATGCTGGCCAGACCCAGGGTCTTGACCTTCTCTTCTTCCTTGATCAGATCTTCGATCTGTACCAGGAACCACGGATCGATCATGTTCATGCCGAAGATATCTTCGACGGTCATACCGGCACGGAATGCGTCAGCCACGTACCAGATACGCTCGGCGCCCGGCACGGTCAGCTCGCGCTTGAGCACACTCATGCTTTCCGGATTGCTCAGGTCGAGTTTCTCGTCCAGGCCGCAAACGCCTACTTCCAGGCCGCGCAGGGCTTTCTGCAGGGATTCCTGGAAGGTACGGCCGATGGCCATGACTTCACCCACCGACTTCATCTGGGTAGTCAGGCGCGCGTCAGCCTTGGCGAACTTCTCGAAGGCAAAACGTGGCAGCTTGGTGACGACGTAGTCGATGGACGGTTCGAAGGACGCCGGAGTCTTGCCGCCGGTGATGTCGTTCGACAGCTCATCCAGGGTGTAACCCACAGCCAGCTTGGCCGCGACCTTGGCAATCGGGAAGCCGGTGGCTTTCGAAGCCAGGGCCGACGAACGGGATACACGTGGGTTCATTTCGATCACGACCATGCGGCCGGTGTTCGGGCAGATGCCGAACTGAACGTTGGAACCGCCGGTTTCCACACCAATCTCACGCAGTACCGCCAGGGAGGCGTTACGCAGGATCTGGTATTCCTTGTCGGTCAGGGTCTGTGCTGGAGCCACGGTGATCGAGTCACCGGTGTGCACGCCCATCGGGTCGAAGTTTTCGATAGAGCAGACGATGATGCAGTTGTCCTTCTTATCGCGGACAACCTCCATCTCATATTCTTTCCAGCCGATCAGGGATTCGTCGATCAGCAGCTCTTTGGTCGGCGACAGGTCCAGACCACGGGCGCAGATTTCTTCGAACTCTTCACGGTTGTAAGCGATACCACCACCGGTGCCACCCATGGTAAAGGACGGACGGATGATGCACGGGAAGCCCAGGGTTTCAAGGACCGCGTTGGCTTCTTCCATGCTGTGGGCGATACCGGAACGCGGGCACGCCAGGCCGATGGACTTCATCGCCTTGTCGAAACGCGAACGGTCTTCAGCTTTGTCGATGGTGTCGGCATTGGCACCGATCATCTCTACGCCGAACTTTTCCAGGACGCCTTCGCGCTCCAGGTCCAAGGCGCAGTTCAGAGCAGTCTGGCCGCCCATGGTTGGCAGCAGCGCATCTGGACGCTCTTTCTCGATGATCTTGGCAACGGTCTGCCACTTGATCGGCTCGATGTAGGTAGCGTCGGCCATGGCCGGGTCGGTCATGATGGTGGCCGGGTTGGAGTTCACCAGGATGACGCGGTAACCCTCCTCGCGCAGGGCTTTACACGCCTGGGCGCCGGAGTAGTCGAATTCGCAGGCCTGGCCGATCACGATCGGGCCAGCGCCGAGAATCAGGATGCTTTTTATGTCTGTACGTTTTGGCATGGGTTTGTCACTCAAATCCGCAGGTCAGTCGGCAAGCCGCCTTGAACAATCTTTGATGAGCCTGCAGGGGCCGCCGAGGTTCGGGGCCGCCCGCAGACTGCTCAGTCAGCGTCGCTTGGCCATCTCATTGATGAAACGGTCGAACAGCGGCGCTACGTCGTTCGGGCCCGGGCTGGCTTCAGGGTGGCCCTGGAAGCTGAACGCGCTCTTGTCGGTGCGCTCGATACCTTGCAGGGAACCGTCGAACAGCGACTTGTGAATGGCGCGCACGTTGCTCGGCAAGGTGGCTTCATCCACCGCAAAACCGTGGTTCTGACTGGTGATCATCACAACGCCAGTGTCCAGGTCTTGTACCGGGTGGTTGGCACCGTGGTGGCCGTGGCCCATTTTCAGGGTCTTGGCGCCGGAGGCCAGGGCCAGCAGTTGGTGACCGAGGCAGATACCGAATACCGGAATCTCGGTTTCCAGCACCTCCTTGATCGCCTGGATGGCATAGTCGCATGGCTCAGGGTCACCCGGGCCGTTGGACAGGAACACGCCATCCGGTTGCAGGGCGAGCACGTCGCTGGCCGGAGTTTGCGCCGGCACCACGGTCACGCGGCAACCGCGCTCGACCAACATGCGCAGGATGTTGTACTTGACGCCGTAGTCGTAGGCCACAACGTGGTAGGGCAACTCAGCAGCGTCGATGGTCGCGTGGCTGTCGGTCTTCAAGTCCCAGACAGTGGAGCGCCACTCGTACTTCTCTTTGACGCTGACAACTTTCGCCAGGTCCATGCCTTTCAGGCCTGGGAAACCTTGCGCTGCGGCAATCGCTGCTTCTTCGGAGATATTGTCACCGACCATGATGCAGCCATTCTGCGAGCCTTTCTCACGCAGGATGCGCGTGAGGCGACGGGTATCGATACCGGCGATCGCCACAACATTGTTGGCTTTCAGGTAATCGGACAGCGACATCGTGTTACGCCAGTTGCTCGCGACCAGTGGTAGGTCACGAATCACCAGACCGGCCGACCAGACACGATCAGACTCGACGTCTTCCGGTGTAGTACCGGTGTTGCCGATGTGCGGATAGGTCAGGGTAACGATCTGTTGGGCGTAGGAAGGATCGGTAAGGATTTCCTGATAGCCGGTCATGGCAGTGTTAAACACTACCTCTCCAACGGTCTGACCGTCGGCTCCAATGGCTTCGCCGCGAAAAATGCTGCCATCAGCAAGGGCGAGTATGGCTGGCTTAGTCAAGAAGACCTCCCGTAAATAAAGCCTGAAAGGGCGATCGCAGGTTGTAAAAAAGCGGAGTGACGTATGGACACGTCACCCCGCTTCTTCACTGAATTATTCTGCGCGCTTTTAGTGGACACACTAAAGCTGTAGCTTACAGAAAAAGGCTTTTTGGGTCCACCGCTAATGAGCCTTAAAGGCAGGGGAATGCGACAGGACGTCGCTTAGCGGGTAAAAACGGGGCCTTAGCATAAGCTTGAGACCCTGTTTTAGCTACTGATTAGTGCAGATCCAGCACGTCACGCATGTCATACAGGCCCGGCTCGCGACCTTCCAACCAGAGCGCAGCACGCACCGCCCCCTTGGCAAAGGTCATGCGACTGGATGCCTTATGCGTGATTTCCAGGCGCTCGCCCTCAGTGGCGAACAACACAGTGTGATCACCCACTACATCACCGCCGCGCACGGTCGCAAAGCCAATGGTGTCACGCGCACGCGCACCGGTATGGCCTTCGCGGCCGTACACCGCGACTTTCGACAGATCGCGCCCCAGCGCATCGGCAATCGCTTCACCCATGCACAGCGCAGTGCCCGACGGCGCGTCGATCTTGTGGCGGTGATGAGTCTCGATGATCTCGATATCCGCCTCATCCCCCAGCACGCGAGCTGCCAGATCCAGCAGCTTGAGCGACAGGTTCACACCGACGCTGAAATTGGCGGCGAAGACGACAGGAATATCCTTGCCCGCCTCCACCAGCAACTGCTTCTGCTCGGCCGTCAAACCGGTAGTGCCGATCACCATGGCCTTGCCCGCCTTGCGGCAGAAAGCCAGGTTTTTCAGCATTACGTCCGGCAGGGTGAAATCGATCAGCACATCAAACTCGTCGGACACCTGCTCCAGGCTGCCAGACAACGAAACACCGATACGCCCCAACGAAGCCAACTCACCGGCATCTGCACCGATCAATGTGCTGCCTGGTCGCACGATCGCCGCCGTCAGCCCGGAAGCAGGTGAGCGTTGCTGCACCGCCTCGACCAGCGTCTTGCCCATGCGCCCGGCAGCGCCCATTACGGCTATACGTCGCATATTCAATTCCTTACAGGTCGCCGAAGAAGCGCTTCACACCATCGAAAAAGCCCGTGCTTTGCGGCGAGTGCGAGCTATCACCATCCAGCGAGCTGCGGAACTCCTCAAGCAGTTCGCGCTGACGACGATTCAGGTTGACCGGTGTTTCCACCGCTACACGGCACATCAAGTCGCCAGCACCGCCACCGCGTACCGGCGCAACGCCCTTGCCACGAATGCGGAACTGCTTGCCGGTCTGAGTCCCCTCAGGGATCTTCAATTTGACTCGACCATCAAGGGTCGGAATCTCCAGCTCGCCACCCAAGGCCGCATCAACAAAGCTGATCGGCACCTCACAGAACAGATGCTTGCCATCGCGCTGGAAGATCGAGTGCTCACGCACATTGATCACTACGTACAAGTCGCCCGTAGGGCCGCCCTGCGTACCCGCCTCGCCTTCGCCCGACAAGCGAATGCGGTCACCGGTATCCACGCCCGCCGGCACTTTCACCGAGAGGGTCTTGTACTCTTCGACGCGACCTTCGCCGTGGCAGGAGTCGCACGGATCGGAAATGATCTTGCCCTGACCATGGCAGCGCGGGCACGTCTGCTGCACAGAGAAGAAACCTTGCTGCATACGGACCTGACCGATACCACCACAGGTCGGGCAAGTAATCGGCGAAGAGCCCTTCTTGGCACCGGAACCATCGCACGGCTTGCAGTTGACTAGCGTCGGCACGCGGATATTGACGCTGGTGCCGCGCACGGCCTCTTCCAGGTTCAGTTCCAGCGTGTAACGCAGATCGCTGCCGCGCTGGGCGCCACCACGCTGACCACCACGGCCGCCGCCGAAGAAGTCACTGAATACATCGCCGAAGATATCGGAGAAGTTCTGACCACCAAACCCGGCACCACCGCCACCCATGCTCGGATCAACACCAGCATGGCCGTACTGATCGTAGGCCGCACGCTTATTAGGGTCAGACAGACATTCGTAGGCCTCGTTGGCCTCTTTGAACATTTCTTCGGATTCTTTGCTATCCGGATTACGGTCCGGGTGGTGCTTCATCGCCAAGCGACGGTAGGCCTTCTTCAGGTCCGCCTCGCTGGAGCCGCGCTCCACACCCAACACTTCGTAATAGTCACGCTTTGCCATAAGTCTTTGCACTCTTATAGGACGTTCAGCCAGACCCTCCTGAGCCTTGCCAAACTCGTTGAGCCCCAATACAGGCCCGGACCCAACTCACGTCAATTCAACGATCCTGGTCATTACTACTTTTTAGCCAGGGACCCGGCCAAAAGTGCGGTATTTACTGCTCGGAAAGCAGGAGCATTCCCGATCACACCGCCAGCATCCGACCTTGTCGCATGCTGTAAAAATTCGCATACCCCAGACACGCCAACGCGGGAGCAAGCTCCCGCGCGGCGACATCCTACCAGTCACCGCTTGATAGCGGTCAACTGGGCGACCAACTTACTTCTGGTCTTTGACTTCTTCGAACTCGGCATCGACAACATCATCGTGCTTGGCTTCAGGCTCTGCGTGCTGTGCAGCGCCATCGGCCGGCTGGCCTTGCTCGGCGTACATTTTCTGAGCAACTGGTGCGGAGACTTTCGACAGCTCCTCAACCTTCGCTTCAATGGCAGCCTTGTCGTCGCCTTTGATGGCAGCTTCCAGGGCAACCAAAGCGGCTTCGATCGCGGCTTTCTCTTCAGCGGTCACTTTGTCACCGGCATCAGCGATCATCTTGCGCGTCGAGTGAACCAGTGCATCGCCCTGGTTACGGGCAGCGGCCAGCTCTTCAAACTTCTTGTCAGCCTCGGCGTTGGTTTCCGCATCACGAATCATCTGTTGAATTTCTTCATCAGACAGACCGGAGTTGGCCTTGATGGTGATCTTCTGCTCTTTGCCAGTCGCCTTGTCTTTCGCGCCGACGTGCAGGATGCCGTTGGCGTCGATGTCGAAGGTCACTTCGATTTGTGGCACGCCACGTGGAGCTGGTGGAATCTCAGCCAGGTCGAACTTGCCCAGGGACTTGTTCTGAGCCGCTTGCTTACGCTCACCTTGCAGCACGTGAATGGTCACAGCGCCTTGGTTGTCGTCGGCAGTCGAGAACACTTGCGATTTCTTGGTAGGAATCGTGGTGTTTTTCTCGATCAGCGCAGTCATCACGCCACCCATGGTTTCGATACCCAGGGTCAACGGGCTGACGTCCAGCAGCAGCACGTCTTTCACGTCGCCGGCCAATACCGCGCCTTGGATAGCAGCACCCATGGCAACCGCTTCGTCCGGGTTCACGTCTTTACGGGCTTCTTTACCGAAGAACTCGGTCACCAGCTTTTGAACCAGTGGCATACGGGTCTGACCGCCCACCAGGATCACGTCGTTGATAGCACCCACGTCGATACCGGAGTCTTTCAGCGCAATGCGGCAAGGCTCGATGGTGCGCTGAACCAGGTCTTCAACCAGAGCTTCCAGCTTGGCGCGCGAGATCTTCACGTTCAAGTGCTTAGGACCGGTAGCGTCTGCAGTGATGTACGGCAGGTTCACGTCGGTCGACTGAGCGGAAGACAGCTCGATCTTGGCTTTTTCAGCAGCTTCTTTCAGGCGCTGCATCGCCAGCGGGTCACCTTTAAGGTTCATGCCGCTTTCTTTCTTGAATTCGTCAACGAGGTAGTCGATCAGACGAATATCGAAGTCCTCACCACCCAGGAAGGTGTCACCGTTGGTGGCCAACACTTCGAACTGGTGCTCGCCGTCAACTTCAGCGATTTCGATCACGGAGACGTCAAAAGTACCGCCACCCAGGTCATAAACGATCACAGTGTGGTCGCCCTTGGCCTTGTCCATACCGTAGGCCAGAGCGGCTGCGGTTGGTTCGTTGATGATACGTTTTACGTCCAGGCCAGCGATACGGCCGGCGTCTTTGGTCGCCTGGCGCTGGCTGTCGTTGAAGTAGGCCGGAACGGTGATCACCGCTTCAGTCACTGCTTCACCGAGGTAGTCTTCGGCAGTCTTCTTCATCTTTTTCAAGATTTCAGCCGAGATTTGCGGCGGCGACATTTTGTTGCCGTTTACTTCAACCCAGGCGTCACCGTTGTCAGCCTTGGCGATTTTGTAAGGCACCATCTTGATGTCTTTCTGTACGACTTCTTCGTCGAACTTACGACCGATCAGACGCTTTACCGCATACAGCGTGTTATGCGGGTTGGTCACAGCCTGGCGCTTGGCCGACTGACCAACAAGGATTTCACCGTCGTTGGCGTAAGCAATGATCGACGGCGTGGTACGCGCGCCTTCGGCGTTCTCGATAACTTTAGCAACGCCGTTTTCCAGCACGGAGACGCAGGAGTTGGTGGTCCCCAGGTCGATACCGATAATTTTGCCCATGATTTACTCTCCCGAAACTTGAATTTGGATGCCGCAGCAGTGGTGGCTAACTGCGGTAGCACTTAAACGCTTGACTTATAGATGGGGTCGTTACGACTGATTTCAAGCCTGCTCATCAATAGAAGGTGCAACTGGTGCAGGAGCCTTGCTCACCACCACCATTGCCGGGCGCAGCAAGCGACCGTTGAGCAGATAACCCTTCTGGAACACTTTCAACACACTGTTAGGCTCAAGGTCATGGCTTTCCTGCATGGCCATAGCCTGGTGATGCTCAGCGTTGAACGGCTCGCCGCCTTGCGGATCGACAGCTTCCAACTGATAACGCTTCAGGGTGTCCTGGAACATTTTCAGGGTCAGCTCAATCCCTTCGCGCATCGGACGGATGTTTTCGTCGTCCGGGCTGGACAACTCAAGACCACGTTCCAGGCTGTCGATGATCGGCAACAAGTCATTGGCAAATTTTTCCAATGCGAACTTGTGAGCCTTTTCTACATCCTGCTCGGCACGGCGGCGGACGTTCTGCAGATCGGCGGCAACACGCAAAGACTGGTCCTGCGCAGCAGCCAATTGCTCTTCGAGCACTTGCACACGGGTTGCCAGCTCATCGCCGACGGCCGAATTGGCGTCTGGAGTTTGCGTATCCTGCGTCTGTTCGTCAGCCATAGATTTCTCCTTTCAAAATCATGCGCGAACTCAACTCGCGCTTCTGTTCCGGTATATGGGGCCACAATTTCCTGGTTCAAGGGCGCAGGCGTTACCAAAAGTCTTTCACACGCTTCAGATCATTTCCGACCCTCTCATTCCGCATTGCGCTAAAAAAATTCAACAGCCAAGCAAATCGAGCTAACCGACAGGATTGTCAGCCCTGAATAAAACACTGTATAAATAACCAGACATAAAGCCTGGGAGCTGCCGTCATGCTGGTGCACCTGTCCGTACATAACTACGCCATTGTTGAACACCTTGATCTCGAGCTGGATCGTGGAATGAGCGTAATCACAGGCGAAACCGGCGCCGGCAAATCGATCATGCTCGACGCCCTGGGCCTGACCCTGGGTGATCGCGCCGACAGTGGCGTGGTTCGCCCCGGCGCGGACAAGGCCGACATCCTGGCCACCTTTGACTTGGCAGACATTCCCGAAGCCGAGGCCTGGCTGGCCGAACGAGACCTCGACAATGATGGCCCGTGCATCTTGCGCCGAGTCATCACCGCAGAAGGACGCTCTCGCGGCTATATCAATGGCACGCCCTGCCCCCTCGGTGATTTGAAAGCCCTGGGCGAACTCCTGATCGACATCCACAGCCAGCATGAACACCAATCCCTGTTAAAGACCGACACTCACCGTCGCTTGCTAGATGAGTACGCCGGCGCTACCGACCTGGCCCGCCAGGTGCAGCTTGCGGCCCAGCGCTGGCGCCAGACTCGACAGGAGCTGGAGCGGCTGTCCAACTCCGGCGACGAACAACGTGCGCGCCACCAGCTACTCAGCTATCAACTTGAAGAACTGGAAAGCCTGGGCCTGGGCGAAACCGAGCTGGAACAGCTGGAACAGGAACATAAGAACCTCACCAATGCCGAAACCCTGTTGGGTATTTGCCGCCAGGTGGTGGAGCAATGCAGCGAGAGCGATTCCGGCAATGTGCTTAATGCCCTGACGGCCAGCCTCAATCGACTGTCCAGCGTAAACAGCGCATCCGGTGCATTGAGCGAAGCCACCACCCTGTTGACCAGCGCACAGATTCAGGTTGAGGAAGCGGTGGGCGAACTGAATCGCTTCCTGGATCACTTCGATGCCGACCCTGCGCGCCTCCAGGAAATAGAGGAACGCCTGGACACCATTTATACCTTGGCACGCAAGCACCGAATCCAACCCACTGAAGTGGCGACGATGCAGCAGAAATTGCTGGATGAAATCGAA
Source organism: Pseudomonas sp. GW821-FHT03A09 (assembly GCF_059421065.1). Lineage (NCBI taxonomy): Bacteria > Pseudomonadati > Pseudomonadota > Gammaproteobacteria > Pseudomonadales > Pseudomonadaceae > Pseudomonas > Pseudomonas sp. GW821-FHT03A09. Next base: position 65,924 of record NZ_JBWKUX010000013.1, read on the forward strand.
ACCCTGAACGCGAATGACGAATCCATCGAACGGCTGGGCGAAGAACTCGCTTCGTTTGCTCGTCATTACCAGGAGAAAGCGCGCGAACTGAGCGACCTGCGCCATCAAGCTGCCACTGGACTGGCGGGCGCGGTGGAACAGGAAATCCAACGCCTGGGCATGCCAGGGGGCCGCTTCACCATTGAGTTGCGCACCAACACCAGCAATGAACTGCAACCCCATGGCTTAGAACAGGTGGAGCTACTGGTCAGCGCCAACCCCGGGCAACCCCTCAAGGCGCTGGCCAAAGTGGCATCTGGCGGCGAGCTGTCGCGGATCAGCCTGGCCATACAGGTGATAACCGCCCAGACCTCACGCGTACCTACCCTGGTGTTCGACGAAGTGGACGTTGGGATCGGCGGCCCGACTGCGGAGATTGTTGGCCAGCTGTTGCGACGACTGGGTGATCGTGGCCAGGTCCTTACGGTCACGCACTTGCCACAGGTGGCTGCCCAAGGGCACCAACATTTATTTGTGCATAAGGTACGCGGCAGCGACGCGACCCACACGGCAGTGTCCAAACTGAACAAATCGGAACGCGTAGAAGAAGTGGCGCGAATGCTTGGCGGCATAGATCTCACAAAGGAGTCGCTGGCTCACGCGAAGAAAATGGTTGTGGCAGCCAAGGCTTAGGCTGGCATTTTCTTCTTTATAGAAAGCACGAAGGCGACCCTAGGGTCGCCTTCAATCGTTTCGCAAAGCAGATCTGCGTCGATTTTTTACTTTTTCTTACGGATGTACAGCACCAGATTGTGGTCGACCAAATCGAAGCCATGCTCCTCAGCAATCTTGTGCTGCAGCGCTTCGATTTCCGGGCTGGTGAACTCGATAACCTCATTGGTATCCAGGTCAACCATGTGATCGTGATGACCACCGTCAGCCAATTCGAACACTGCATGACCGCCGTCGAAATTATGACGAACCACCAGCCCTGCGGCTTCAAACTGGGTCAGTACACGGTAAACCGTGGCCAGGCCGACGTCCTCATTAGACTCCATCAGCGCCTTGTAAACATCTTCGGCACTCATGTGACGCTGCTCAGCAGAATCGAGCATTTGTAGAATCTTGACTCGTGGCAGAGTCACTTTGAGACCGGCTTTGCGTAGTTCGCTATTTTCAACCATGGTTAGCTTTCTCGCGGATGCTGCTTCGCAGCTTCTCTTAATACGGGTATGATCGGCGTTTACGTTGTCCCAGCCAAGATAGTGGAAGTCGCCCACCGATGCAAAACACCAAGCTCTTGCTAACCAGTTTCACCTTTGTGGGACTGCTCGCACTCGCCGGTTGTTCATTCCCCGGGGTTTACAAAATCGACATCCAGCAGGGCAATGTCGTCACGCAGGACATGATAGACCAGTTACGCCCGGGAATGACCCGACGGCAAGTACGGTTTATTATGGGCAATCCCCTGCTGACCGACACTTTCCATGCCGATCGCTGGGATTATCTCTACAGCATCCAACCAGGTGGCGGTGAACGCCAGCAGGAGCGCGTCAGTGTCATTTTCAATGGCAATGATCAGCTTGTCAGCCTGTCGGGTGACTTCATGCCCGGCGTGAGCCGCGATGACGCCCTGCTCGGCAAGGACAATGGCACGAACGTGACCGCGCCTGCGCAGGAAGCCGAGAAGCCGAAGCCCGAAGCGCCGGCCAAGCCAGGCTCCTTGCTGGATCAGATCCAGAAGGACGTCGACGGCGTGAAGACCGTCCCCGTCCCGACACCAGAACCTCTGGACGCCAGCCCGCAGTAACTTTGCGGCGCTCAACAAAAAGCCCGGCATGCCGGGCTTTTTGTTGTGTGTCATTAGGTGAACCTATGAACCTTGTTGCCTAGCCATTGCAGCCTTGGCGGCACGCAGCCGGCGCACCTCTTTAGGGTCTGCCAGCAACGGCCGGTAAATCTCGATGCGGTCACCCGCGTTCACGGCACGCCCATCCGGGTTTTCAACCACCTTGCCGAAAATCCCCAAAGGACATTCAGCCAAGTCCACCCCGGGAAACTGCACCGCAATCCCCGATGCTTGCACCGCAGCCCTCAAGCTCGTGCCCGCCGGCACCGCAACCGCCAACAAAACCTGGCGATCCACGGCGGCATACACCACTTCAATCTCAACCATGCAGTTGTTTGGCTCGCTGACAGAATGCGTCCACCAACGTATTGGCAGCCTGATTGAATAGAGGGCCCAACGTCGCCCGCACAATCGGACCGGCGTAATCGAAGGACAAGTCCAGGCTGATCTTGCAGGCTTTGTCGGTCAGCGCCTTGAACACCCACACCCCATGCAATTGAGTGAACGGGCCTTCCTGCAGATTCATTTCGATGGACTTTCCCGGCACCAACACATTGCGCGTAACGAAGTGCTGACTAAGCCCTCCCTTCGCCACCCCAACACTGGCAACCATGTGCTCATCACTGCTCTCCAGAACCTCGGCAGCGGAGCACCACGGCAGGAACTCCGGGTAACGCGCCACGTCGTTGACCAGGTCATAGAGCGCCTGAGCCGGATAGGGCAACAGGGCCGAACGTTGAATATGCGTCGTCATGTGAGCGTTATTTCCACTGCTGAGGCAAACATCGCGAAAAAACAGCCTGAATCGCGAGAGAAAAAAATCAAAGAACTGTCCACATTGTCCGGGATTCGCACTACACGCTCAAGCACGCTGGTTGACCGTAGCCGACACGCTCGCAACTCCCTATAATGCCGCCCCTATGGCTAAACAAAAGAAACACCCCACAGGGACCATCGCGCAAAATAAAAAGGCGCGACACGATTACTTCATCGAACATCGGTTCGAGGCTGGTCTGGTCCTGGCCGGCTGGGAAGTAAAAAGTCTGCGCGCCAGCAAGCTGCAACTGGTCGACAGCTACGTACTGCTCAAGGATGGCGAGGCATGGCTGCTCGGCAGTCATATCACCCCGCTGACCACCGCGAGCACCCACGTGATTGCCGACCCGGTACGCACGCGCAAGCTGCTGCTCAATGCTCGCGAGATCGACAAGCTCGCCGCTGCCGTACAACAGAAAGGCTACGCCTGCGTCTGCTTGTCCTGGTACTGGAGCAAGCACTTGGTCAAGTGCGAGATCGCGCTGGGCAAGGGCAAGAAGGAATACGACAAGCGCGATACCGAGCGCGAGCGCGACTCCAACCGTGAGTTGCATCGCGCCGTGCGCAACAAGGGCAAGGAAGAGTAGCCCTTGTGACGATGTAGCCTGGGGCCTCCCCCAGGCTACATGCCTTTACGCCGCTCCGCCCTCGCTACGCGCTGAACTTCCTGACGCACTTCTTCCAACACTTCCTGCACATACAACAGGTGACGTGTTGAAACCTCCCGCGCCTGCTCGGCCCGCCCCTCGATAATCGCCAGGTACAAGTCCCGATGCTGACTGATCAGCATGTCTCGGGTTTCCGTGCGCTGCTGGTACATGCCACCGATATTGGTCACCACGTTACGCTTGAGCAGATCGAACAGCCCGCGAATGGTGTGCAACAACACGGCGTTATGGCTGGCCTCGGCAATCGCCAGGTGGAACCGCGCATCAGCCGCCCCCTCCTCCAACCGGCTCACCTCGTCCGCCCGGGTGTAGCAATCCTGTAAAGCCTCAAACGCTGCGGTCAGCCGCTCACGGTCGACCTCGGTGGCGCGCAACGCCGCGTAGTAAGCACAGGACGCTTCGAGGGTCTGGCGAAACTCCAGCAGGTCACGCTGCGCCTCAGGGTTGTTTTCCAGCAAATGCAGCAGTGGATCACTGAAGGTCGACCCCAGTGACTCCGCCACATAATTACCGCCGCCCTGGCGACTGACCAACAGCCCCTTGGCTGCCAGCTTCTGGATCGCCTCACGCAACGACGGGCGCGACACACCGAACTGCTCCGCCAGGGCTCGCTCGGCCGGCAAGCGCTCGCCTGACTTAAGCGTGCCCTCAAGGATCATGCCCTCAAGCTGCTCGACAATATCGTCAGACAAACGGCGCTGACGCACCTGATCAAACCCCATAACTCACTCTCCGCCATCCCGACCACTCGCCGGGGTCTCTATTCTGGCCTATCGCCGCGCTTGCAGCACCTATCAGAACGCTCTCGATTGGCCCAACCCGAACCCCTCGCCCACGGCGCTACGACCAAAGTTTCGCGAGCGGCAAATTGACACACCCACGCCAAGGCTTTTACTCTAGCCGACAGCAGCTGTAAATTGGTATTACCAATTATCCAAGCTAACTGAATAGTGCCTGACCAACAACAATTAGGGGCCATCCCATATGCAAACCTGGCAACAGCTCTACAGCCCTCTCGGCAGCCTCGGCCTGTCCGCACTGGCCGCCGTTATCCCCATCGTATTCTTCTTCCTGGCCCTGGCCGTGTTTCGCCTCAAAGGGCACGTCGCCGGGAGCATCACTCTGGCACTGTCGATACTGGTCGCTATCTTTGCGTTCCAGATGCCGGTGGACATGGCGCTCGCCGCCGCTGGTTATGGTTTTGCCTATGGCCTGTGGCCCATTGCGTGGATCATCGTCGCCGCAGTATTCCTTTACAAATTGACGGTCAAAAGCGGCCAATTCGAGATCATCCGCAGCTCGGTCCTGTCGATCACCGACGATCAACGCCTGCAGGTATTGCTGATTGGTTTCTGCTTCGGCGCCTTCCTGGAAGGTGCAGCGGGTTTCGGCGCCCCCGTGGCGATCACCGCCGCGCTGCTGGTGGGCCTGGGCTTCAACCCGCTGTACGCCGCTGGCTTGTGCCTGATTGCCAACACTGCACCGGTCGCGTTCGGCGCACTGGGGATTCCGATCATCGTCGCCGGCCAAGTGACCGGTATCGACGCGTTCAAGATCGGCGCCATGACCGGCCGCCAATTGCCGCTGCTGTCGCTGTTCGTGCCGTTCTGGCTGGTGTTCATGATGGACGGCCTGCGCGGCGTTCGCGAAACCTGGCCAGCAGCGTTCGTGGCCGGCCTGAGCTTTGCCATCACCCAATACTTCACCTCCAACTTCATTGGCCCGGAATTGCCAGATATCACGTCGGCCCTGGCCAGCCTGATTGCCCTGACCCTGTTCCTGAAAGTCTGGCAACCCAAACGCACCGCCGGCGCACAGATTGCCGGCGCCACGTCCAGCGCAGCGGTCACCGCCAGCGCCGGTGGCTTCGGCCTGCCGCGCAGCACAATCGCCTCGCCTTACAGCCTGGGGCAGATTTTCAAAGCATGGTCGCCGTTTCTGATCCTGACTGTGCTGGTCACTATCTGGACCCTCAAACCCTTCAAGGCGATGTTCGCTGCGGGTGGCTCCATGTACAGTTGGGTCTTCAACTTCGCGATTCCCCACCTGGATCAAATGGTGATCAAGGTCGCCCCAATCGTCACCCACCCCACCGCGATCCCCGCAGTGTTCAAGCTGGACCCGATTTCTGCCACCGGCACCGCGATTTTCTTCTCTGCACTGATCTCGATGCTGGTTCTGAAAATCGACCTTAAAACTGGTCTGACCACTTTAAAAGAAACCTTCTACGAACTGCGCTGGCCAATCCTGTCCATCGGCATGGTGCTGGCGTTCGCCTTCGTCACCAACTACTCCGGCATGTCGTCGACCATGGCATTGGTATTGGCCGCCACCGGCGCAGCCTTCCCGTTCTTCTCACCTTTCCTCGGCTGGCTGGGAGTTTTCCTGACGGGTTCCGACACGTCGTCCAACGCCCTGTTCAGTTCGTTGCAAGCCACCACCGCGCACCAGATCGGCGTCAACGACACCCTGCTGGTGGCCGCCAATACCAGTGGCGGCGTGACCGGCAAGATGATTTCGCCGCAGTCGATCGCCGTGGCCTGCGCCGCCACCGGCCTGGTGGGCAAGGAGTCCGACCTGTTCCGCTTCACCCTCAAGCACAGCCTGTTTTTCGCCACCATCGTCGGGCTGATCACCCTGGCGCAGGCTTACTGGTTCACCGGTATGTTGGTGCACTAAAGACCTGCACGTAATAGGGTAAGCATCGACGCCGCACCCCGGTCGCGGCGTCAACTATTCCTGGAGGACCGATGAGCCTGCCTGCTGCTTTTCTGCGCGACGCCGCACAACTGATCCCGCAAGATCGACGCTTCGACGACCCGCTTTCCACCCTGGCCTTCGGCACCGACGCCAGCTTTTACCGACTGATCCCACAACTGGTGATCCGCGTAGAGTCGGAGGACGAAGTGGTGGCACTGCTGCAACTCGCCCAACGCGACCGTGTACCGGTGACCTTTCGCGCAGCAGGCACCAGCCTGTCCGGCCAAGCCATCAGCGACTCGGTCCTGATCGTGCTGGGCGACAATTGGAACGGCCGCGAGATTCGTGGGCAAGGCACGCAGATTCGCCTGCAACCCGGTGTGATCGGCGCCCAGGCCAACGCATGGCTCGCGCCGTTCGGACGCAAGATCGGGCCCGACCCGGCGTCGATCAACGCCTGCAAGATCGGCGGTATCGTGGCCAACAATGCCAGCGGCATGTGCTGCGGCACGGCGCAAAACACTTATCACACCTTGGCAGGTATCCGCCTGGTGCTGGCTGACGGCAGCCGTCTGGACACTGAAGATGCGGCCAGTGTCGCGGCCTTTCGACAACAACAGGGCGCGCTGCTTGAACGTCTGGCGACATTGGGTCGCGAAACGCGGGCAAATGCCGAGCTGGCGGCAAAGATCCGCCACAAGTACCGCCTGAAAAATACCACCGGCCTGTCACTCAATGCGTTGGTGGATTTCGATGAGCCACTGGATATCCTCAGCCACCTGCTGGTGGGTTCCGAAGGTACCTTGGGCTTTATCAGCGCGGTGACGTACGACACGGTGATTGATCATCCGAACAAGGCGTCGGCGCTGATCGTCTTCCCGGACGTCGAAACCTGCTGCAACGCGGTAACGGTACTGAAAACCCAGCCCGTTTCGGCGGTGGAGTTGCTGGACCGACGCAGCCTGCGCTCGGTGCAGAACAAGCCAGGCATGCCGGCTTTCGTACAGCATCTATCGGAAAGCGCCTGCGCGTTGCTGATCGAATCCCGCGCGGCGTCGCCATCGCTGCTGCAGGAACAGCTCACGCTGATCATGGCCTCCCTGGCTCCGTTCCCGGTGGAAAAACAGGTCGACTTCACCGAAGACCCGCTGGAAAACGCGCGCCTGTGGGCGATCCGCAAAGACACTTTCCCCGCCGTCGGCGCCGTGCGCAAAACCGGCACGACGGTGATCATCGAGGATGTGACCTTCCCCGTCGAACAATTGGCCATCGGCGTGAACCGCTTGATCGCACTGTTCGACAAACATCACTACGACGAGGCGATCCTTTTCGGACACGCCTTGGAAGGCAATCTGCACTTTGTATTCACCCAAGGCTTCAACAGCAGCGAAGAAGTCGCACGTTACCAAGCATTTATGGACGACGTGGCGCAGCTTGTGGCGGTGGAATTCGGTGGCTCGCTGAAAGCCGAACACGGCACTGGCCGCAACATGGCGCCTTTCGTCGAGCTGGAATGGGGCAGCGACGCTTATCAGTTGATGTGGCAGCTCAAACGCCTGCTTGACCCCAACGGCATCCTCAACCCAGACGTGGTGCTCAGCGCAGACCCACAAATCCACCTGAAGCACCTGAAACCCCTGCCAGCGGCCGATGAGCTTGTGGATAAGTGCATCGAGTGCGGTTTCTGCGAGCCCGTGTGCCCATCGAAGGGGCTGACCCTGAGCCCGCGCCAGCGCATTGTGATCTGGCGCGACATCCAGGCCAAAAAACGCGCGGGCATCGACACGACCGAGCTGGAAGCCGCGTACCACTACCAAGGCATCGACACCTGCGCCGCCACCGGACTCTGCGCCCAGCGCTGCCCTGTAGGCATCAACACCGGCGACCTGGTGAAAAAGCTGCGCGCTCGCAACGCTGACCGTACGAAAACCGCCGAATGGCTGGCCAGCCATTTCGCCACCGCCCTGCAAGGTGCCCGCTTCACACTGCACGTCGCCAACGGTGCGCGCATGCTGCTGGGCGCACCGCGTCTTGCGAAGCTCTCGGCGAAAGTCACCCAACTGTCCAAAGGCCAAATCCCGCAGTGGACCAACGCCATGCCGCAGCCGGAAAAAGCCATTCGCTTTAGCCCGCCTGTTACCGACGAGCGACCACGGGTGGTGTACCTAGCGGCTTGCGTCTCACGCGCCATGGGCCCCGCAGCGGGTGACAAAGAGCAGATGTCGTTGTACGACAAAACCCGTGCGCTGCTGGAAAAAGCCGGCTATCAGGTCGTATTCCCCGACAACCAGGACAACCTGTGCTGCGGCCAACCCTTCGCCTCCAAGGGCTACGCAGAACAGGCCGAACACAAGCGTCAGGAACTGATCGGCGCCCTACTCCACGCCAGCCGTGGCGGCCTCGACCCGATCTATTGCGACACCAGCCCCTGCACCCTGCGACTTGTGCAAGACCTCGGCGAAACACGCCTGGACCTCTACGACCCGGTGCGCTTCATACGCACACACCTGATGGACCGCCTCGACTTTACCCCACAGGAAGCGCCCATTGCCGTGCACGTCACATGCAGCACACAGCACCTGGGCGAAAGCCAGGCACTGATCGATCTGGCGCGGCGCTGCTCGAAAACCGTAGTCATCCCGGAGGGCATCCACTGCTGCGGCTTTGCCGGCGACAAAGGCTTTACCACGCCGGGGCTCAACGCTCACTCACTGCGAACCCTCAAGGACGCGGTGCAATATTGCAGCGAAGGGATCTCCACCAGCCGCACCTGCGAGATCGGCCTGAGCCAGCATGGCGGCATCGATTACCACGGATTGGTGTACCTGGTGGACCGGGTCACCCAGGCCCGCGCGCATTAAACCTGCAAAAAACAGAACCCCGGCGCGCCGGCGCAGTCATCTGCATAGGTCTTCGCGATGAAGGCCATCCCCGACTTCGCTGGCTGCCCTAATCCGGGAGCAGCATCGAGCCTAATGTGTACAAGGAGAATACCGATGAAGCGTTCCGCTCTTGCTGGCCTGTTCATCACGGCAGCGATGCTGGCCTCCCCTGTTTTCGCGGCCGGCGAACCCGACCTGTGTCAAATCAACCTCGACAGAATCAACAACGGCAAGGCCTTGCTGGCCACCGACACCTCCGGCAAAAGCGGCGAAATCGACACTGCTGTCTCCCAGGCCAAGGCCGCTCACGCAGCCGGTGATGACAAGAAGTGCATCGAGATCACCTCCAAAGCCCTGCAAGACCTGCAGAATGGTGACAAAGGCGGCCAATAGGCCAGAGACCCGCTCAAGGCCAACCTTCGGGTTGGCCTTCTGTGACCGTTTGGCGTACACTGCATGAGCTTGTCACTCACTAAGAAACAACGAGTTACAAGCACGGGGCCGTTTAGGATTCGACGCCGGTTGCGAAACTTTAGGTGCATGCCGAGTTGGTAACAGAACTCGTAAATCCACTGTTGCAACTTCTTATAGTTGCCAATGACGACCAATACGGTGCTGCTCTCGCTGCTTAATTGCAGCTGACATGCACTCCTGATGCCTTCGGGCTCAGCAATCATCAGGGGATGTCTGTAAACCCAAAATGATTGTCATATAGAACAGAATCGCCGTGCAGTACGTTGTGGACGAAGCGGCTAAAACTTACACAACTCGCCCAAAGCACCCTGCCCGTCGGGTCGCTGAGGGTTAACTTAATAGACACGGCTACGCATGTAGTACCGACAGCGGAGTACTGGCGGACGGGGGTTCAAATCCCCCCGGCTCCACCATTTCATCATCTAAAGACGTCCACGGACGTCTTTTTTTGTGCCTGAAATCCAGTAAACACAAGGGCTTCAGGGCTACCGGGAACTTTCGAGGCTTTTTGAGTTCCAGAGTTTTTTGTATTCCAAATGGTATTCCAAGGCATCCGGTGCTATTTTTTGGAATACCAAAACGGTGTCAGAGGTAGCTCTCATGCCCGCTCCAGCCCTCCGCCTTTCCGACCGCCAGCTCAAGACAGTCAAGGCAAAAGACAAGGATTACGTTCTCAGCGATGGTGACGGCCTCCAGCTCCGGGTCAGGAGCAACGGCTCAATGCTGTGGAACTTCAACTACCGCGATCCGATAACCAAGAACCGTATCAACATGGGACTGGGCACTTATCCAGAGCTCTCGTTGGCAAACGCTCGAAAGAAAGTCGTTGAAGCACGTGAGCTACTTGCACAAGGCATAGATCCCAAGGTGCAACGCAACATTCAGATTGAAGCCAAACGAACGCAGACAGAACACACATTCGAGAACGTCGCTACAGCTTGGTTTGAGCTGAAGAAGGACTCTGTCACCCCAGCTTACGCCGAAGACATTTGGCGGTCGCTCACACTGCATGTATTCCCGGACCTGAAAACAACGCCGCTTTCGAAAATTGCCGCACCGATGATTATCGAACTGCTTCGGCCAATCGAGGCAAAAGGCAGCCTCGAGACCGTGAAACGGTTGAGCCAAAGGCTCAATGAGATCATGACCTATGGGGTCAATTCCGGGCTCATATTCGCGAACCCCCTCAGCGGTATTCGCGCGGTATTCAAGAAACCCAAGAAACAGAACATGGCTGCACTCCACCCTGATGAGCTACCCGAGCTCATGCTGGAAATCGCCAACGCAGCCATCAAAAGAACGACCCGCTGCTTGATCGAATGGCAGTTGCACACCATGACCCGTCCTGCCGAAGCGGCAACCACACGATGGGCAGACATCGACTTCGACAGGCGTATCTGGACCATTCCGCCGGAGCGCATGAAAAAGCGTCGTCCGCATACCATCCCATTGTCTGAACAGGCACTCGCACTGCTGGAGGCACTCAAGCCCCACAGCGGACACAGAGAGTACGTGTTTCCGGCAGACCGAAATCCCCGCACCCATGCCAACAGCCAGACGGCCAACATGGCGCTGAAACGTATGGGCTTCCAAGACCGGCTGGTCAGCCACGGCATGCGCTCCATGGCCAGCACCATCCTGAATGAGCATGGCTGGGATCCGGAACTAATCGAAGTTGCACTGGCGCATGTCGACAAGGACGAAGTTCGTAGCGCCTACAACCGGGCGGACTACATCGAACGCCGGCGTCCGATGATGGCCTGGTGGAGTGAACATATCCAAAAAGCGGCCACTGGCAGCCTTTCGGCATCTGCCATCAATCAAGGCAGGGGCCGCAACGTCGTACCGATTAGCTGACCATCCAAGGTACGCGACGCCGGTTACAATCCGTGTCATGCAGCAGGGCGACGAGATTGACGACGGTGGATAAATCTCTCGCATGGCTGCGCTTCTTCAGCCAAGCCCTTGAGTATGGGAAGGCTCCGCATTCCCATACTCAAGGGCTCACGCCTAAAGATCTATCAGGCAACCACGACTTTTGCCTTTCTGCGGCGGATCAACTCTGTTGTTAACGCATAGTAATATACGGTCGCTGGTGCTGAGCATCGCAGGTAGTGATCCAAAAACCATCTCACGTGTTTTTCTCTCCAGGACCAAGGCGTCGCACAACCCCACCGCTCACGAATTACCTCGTGCATCCTTTCTGCTTGCCTGATGTGCCGCTGCTGCGTGGCATGCGCACCTTTGAGCACGGGGCGCAGAAACAACGCTATGTCGAACTCGGATGTCATCGCCGACCTCCGATGTAGGCACTCACCACATCGATGCGGTTATGTCCCAATTCGTGGCTGATCTGCTGTCGTGCACGCTGATCAAGCTCTCGATCTTCTCGATGAACACGACCGCCATTGACGGGTGCAGGAAAGCCAGTCAGTTGCTCATAGCGCTCACACGCGTAAGCCGCTCGCAGTTCATGAAAGCCTTTCAATCCATGCTCATGCAGAATGTCCCGAGCAGGTCGAACCACTGCCTGTAAGAAATCTTTGTAGCTTTCATCAGGGGCTAACAGGTTCCGACTGCTAGTAGGAGACGCTTCGTAGGCCCTCTCGAGGGCATCGCGGACTTGATCCGTGACCGTAATCCAACGCGGTGCAGATGCGCCTGAACGACCGCCTTTGGTGCCGTCCTGGATGTTGATCTTGCCGAGTTGCCAGGCCTCACGTTGCAGTCGGGGAAGGTCCGACAAGATCGCTTCACGCAGGCGCATACCGGTCTCCCGAGCGAGGAGCACGATGGCACTCACCCTCAGTTGCTGTCGCTCTGACAGCGCTTGCGCAATCAGCCTGACCTGCACACGGTCTTGGCCTTGTGGCGCCTCACTACGCACGCTTGAGCGCTGCAAGCCAAGCGCCTTGCTCGGACTCGGAATTTTGACGTATTGATCACCGCGCAGCGCAGCCATCGTTCGGTTCAAGCTGGACAGTCGGTTCTGCGCGGTGGCGATGCCGACGTTGCCCTGATCAACCTGCTCCCGCACGTGGACGGCGTACCGCATTAGGACTTCGCGGTCGATCTGTCGCGCATCATTGAGCCTCGGCCCTTCCTCGGATAGACACCAACGCACGAAGGCCTGCCAGCGATCACTATGGGCTTTGACGGTAGCAAAATGGCCTTCGCCAAACAGATCTTTCAGGGCTTGCGGTCCGGCATAGCTGAGCTGGCGACCGAAGCCGAAATTGCGCCCTGCTCGCTTACCGACGCGAGCCATTTTTCTGTTCCTGATCGGCTGCTGCGAGATCATGCAAAAGGGCTCGCCAGTGCGCACTTACAATCGCGAACTGAGCCCAATCAGTCGGGCGAAAACACAGCGTGTTGTCGGTGACGTAAAGATGCGCGCCCTGCTCTTCCAACCATTGGATAATGGAGGTCGTCGAGGTGATAGTTCTATGGAGGGTGGCGACACCGGCGACACCGGCGACAACCCTTGCCTTGCCTGCCTTTGAGCGTGGCGACAAAGTGGCGACAGTACCGGCGACAAATCGCACTTTCGGCTCCTTTTGGCGTTGAGCCAGATGGTTGCGCAGCGCTTCATCAAGATTGAACATGGCGCACCTCGAAGGTGTGGCCGTCGGAGATCAACCACTGATGATCAATCAACTCGACCAGCAGCTTTGCGGCATGACGACTGCTCTTGCGGGCAAAGCGGGGACCGTTGCGATTCAGATCTCGAATACTGAAGCGCTTCCAATCCTTGACCTGCAGCCAGCGCAACAGCCGGTCCGCCTCTTCTTTTACCCTGCACATCGGCTCCTGCTCGGTCAGGCGCTGGATCTCGGTGAGGTAGTAGCCAACTAAGGCCGAGGCCCGCTGGATATGGTCGACCTCAACGACACTGTTCTCCTCCACAACGGCCAAAATGCCGGCGACGCGCAAAAGGTTGTCGGCGGCCTTCGAACCGCTGGGCCGCACGCTGGCCAGCTCGCCAAACTCACCCAGTTGAGCTTCGATAGCATCATGCAAATCAATCCAGCGACGACGCGCGAGCGGACTGAGGCTCAGCTTTGATAGTTGCAAGGCTCCGTCAGCGGAAAGTGACCAAGGCTGATAAAACAGAGCCGAAAGGCGGTGATGATATCGCTTGAGGGCAGCGTCTTTGGACAAGTCGATAGCCTGGTAGCTACGTTGCCCGGCTAGACTGGTTGGCCAGGTCATCAAGCAGCGCCCTAGAATGCCTTGCCCCTGCAGCAACGGGTCACTGAGTAACTGCATGGCCAAATACGGTTGCAGCATCAGGTGCAGGCTCAGGCGTCGGTCATATGCTCGTAGGCTTTCGCCTGCCATAGAGCGAGCACGATCAATCGGGCTACCGTCCCAGAGCGACGACAAGGTCGTGACCGCTTTCAAACGGTTGTCCCGACTCATGGTGCTGCTGCCAAGGAATTGTCCCCCCTCGTCACAGAACAGGCCCATGCTCGGCAAGTCATGGCAGAGTCCCTTGATCAGGGCCTCGATAGTCGGATCCGTGGTTATCAGCCTAGGTGCAGAGGGCTCCGCTTCGAGCGGTACGCTGTTTGTGGGGGTGGGATCGGCGGGCTTGATACGCTGCGCCTGCCGTTGTGCGGCACGGTACAACGCGAGTTGTTCGCGGTAGCGTTGCCACTGTTCACGCTCCCATTGCCGTGCCGGCAGCAACGCACATCGGTCTGCGGCGGTCTTGCGATCACCTGACGCGGCCACCGTGATCAGGTACAGCGACAGGGGATAATTTCTCCCGTCGAGCTGTAAGCCCGCATGACCTTGAGTGGCCAGCGCCGAGGCAGCCAACACTGATTGCGCGGCCAATGCCTGGGGCACACCGATGACCTCGGCCATTCGCTCTACCGCAGGCCCAAGAATCCCACCCAGTGCCTGCACCGGATAAGGCTGGGCCACGGGATTCGACTCAATCAGCGGTCGAGGTGGTCGTGGTAGTTCAAGCTTCGGATCTAACTGCTGCATGGGCCCTCTCCTCGTTCATTGCTGGTTGTCCTCACGTAGTCCCGCCACGGCTGTTGAGTGTTATCAGGGATCAAGGCCCCTGCGGCCTGTGAGGTGTTCACTGACGTGGAACGAACGGCTCCTTACGACCGGGAGCAAGGGCATGACCCCATGAATCTGGCCTCCTTAGACGCATCCGAAGATACGGGCGGGTGGAGGCTGTGCCGACTGACGAGTTCGGCACCTGGAGATCCTGGGAGGGAGAAGGCAACAACATCGACACCTGGGGCATGCCTGACTGTCAGTCAGATGCAGCCTTTCCATTGGCTGCGGCACCGGTGCCTGTGTCGTTGCGGATGGCGACACATCGGAGTTGTCACGCCGATTGTCACGAAGAGAGTTGCGGCAATGCCCCGTACGACGTGGCTTGCAGCAGTAGTACGAGCGCCCGTCTCTTTCCAGGAGAAAGAGACGGGCGAGGTCTGGCGCAGCGAAGTGTGCCGAGAGGTGAGGTTGCTGCAGTGCAGCGAGAAAGGTCCATCGTCTGCCGCAGTGGGCAGATCAGTCGAGTAGGCATCCATCACTCTTGGGGAGTGACCGTGCGAGCCGCCGGACGCTAATCGCACTTCGGAAGAACCACCACACAAGTGGCGTAGCCTTGAAGGCTCTGGCTACCTGGGCTGGTGCTGTCAACGACAGCGATCCGTGCGCCAATTTTTATACCCACTCGAAAAGGCGGTCAAGCGTCACTGCCGAAGTGCTCAGAAAGTGGCGACTGTCGCCAATTTTGTCGCCATGCTCCAGGCCACGTTCTACGTGGGTTGTCGCCGGCGTCGCCGCTGTCGCCACACCTACATCCATGCCCAACGAAAAGCTTCGCACACACACTGAAATGGCGCTGCGCTCGATAGAGATTGCAGGGAATTGCTGACGGGTGAAAGCAAGCATGGCGTTAATCAAATTTGAAAATGGGAGGGTAGAACGCGGCGGCGGAGAGAAAAAAGCGAGGGAACCCTCCGATCGGCGCGATCAAAGATCGCTTGATCGGAGGGTTTGACGGGAAAAGCAAATCTCAAACGTCAATTACAGATTCAAGCGTCAAAGCTGGATGATTGTGAGGTGAAGGCTTCACGCCGCATGATCAGCGTCTGCTGCAACCGCAGCAAAAAACCTGCTTCAAATGCCTCTTGTGGATCACCTGGACGATGACGTTTCCGATTCTGAGACAACGCCCACCATAGCGGTAACGATGAGCCTTCAAGCCAAGTCTCTGCGCAACGAACACCATCCTTAATAATCGGAGCGAATTCATCGCCCCACGGGGTTTGGATCGCAGGAGAGCCTTCAGCGGATGGGACAGAGACATACTCATGGCTCTGTTGATGAACGCTTTGAGCTGGAATACCAGTCAAATTTCGGAATGCCTTGTCGTACAACACGGCGGCGTCATCCAACAGCTCTACTGCCAGCTCAACGTCTTGGGGAAAATGAAGCAGAATACTCTGGGCTCCGTTAAGTCGGAGAGTGGCAGCCTGCCGCAGTTTAATAGCTGCATCTTCAGGGCCAAGCGATGAAGTATCGATGCTGTTGGGTTTGGGGAGCCCGATTAGAAGTGAGAGATCAAACATCACGGAGTCCTCCGAGATGGTTTGCAGCCTGTACCAAATGGGCGGGGTGGTGCGCGAGCTTAAAAGGGGGGCATGCCATTTTCCTTATCTCCTCGGACAAGTAAAAACTGCCATCAGCCGTTGTCACGCGGTTGGGTGGCAGACCGTACGGGGGTGACAAACCGGCGTCCGAGGGTACCGGCCAGGCATAAGCCTGCCCCGCACGATCCACCATAGAAAAGCAGCAGCTAAGCCTGTGTGAGCACTTTCTACTGGCTATGGCGCCATGCACCTCGAACAATTCAGGTTGTCACACCCGGTCGCGGGATTTACCGCGACGGGACAAAGCGTAAATGTGTAGCCGTGACAACACAAGCATGAGAGTCAATAAGCGCAGCATCCAAACAAAGATGCCGAGCAAAACCTAGCATTTATCGCCTTGTTGCGGCGGCGGATCCGATCCACACAAGGACCTTTGCTATCAAAATCGTATTGCTCTCATCGCAACGAGAGGCTCTCGGTCTAGCGGAGGCACGACCGGTGCTTGTTGTATGTCAAAACGACAGTCAAGAATCTAGGAGGTGTGTTGCAATTCAGTGCTACGCTCGAGAGACGCTCTATCCGATCAGCCTCCTCAAACTGTGAATGCGGATTAACCATGGAAGTCAAACAAAACCCGTTTTCTTTTTATGATTTTCTTGGTTATTTTGTTCCTGGATCGCTTTTTGTTTATTTGCTTATCAGTATAGCCTCTCACTCCGCCATCAAAGATAGCGCGCTACTTAAATTTATAAATATATCAGAACTAAAAGGAGTAGAACTTTACACACCACTGATTTTACTTTCCTATATAAGTGGTCACTTCATAAATTTTTTATCCGCCATGACAGTAGAAAAGCATTTAAATTGGATGTATGGATTTCCTTCAAAAACGCTGCTAGGGATTTATCAGGATAGTTACTTTACATCTGGAGTCGACAGTAAGAAAAAGAACTCAGTTAGAGTGATCGTCGCATTTCTTCTTTTACCCATAAGCGCTATTGACTTTTTTGTAAACTATGCACTAGGAGTTAAGAGCCTAGTAAACAAAGAACTCGACACAATGATGAAAACCATTATCAGACAAAAAATAACACTCATCCTATCAAGCTCCGCTGGACTCGATAGTCCCGCCGAAGAGCCAGCAAGAGATACCAATTATTTCCTATACCTTTATCACTATGCTTTAGAGAACTCTAAAAATCACGCTCCAAAAATGCAAAACTACGTCGCTTTATTTGGTCTGATGCGAACTTTAACATTCTATTTTGTGATTTTATTTTGGGTTGCTACATGGCATATGATTTACAGCAACGCGGGAATGCTAGCCACCATCACCACCCTACTAACTATCATTTTCATATCATATATATTTTATTTGAGCTTCATAAAATTTTATCGCCGATTTACTCTTGAAGCACTTATGGCTGCAGCCGTTGCCTACTCCAGCAAGGACAATAGTTAAGGACGGCGATGGGTGGACAGTGGGATCTATTTTACAGTTACGTAGAACTTCGCAAACGTCTGGAACGGTCAAGATTGCTTGTTGGCTCCCAACCATAGGTCCACTGCGAGCATTCCCGCTCTGATCTCTGATTTGATAAGCCATGCGTCTGAGTTCAGCGGGCCAGCGAATGCCATGCAGGCCTTTGCCGTCTCTGCCACGGCGAGCACAGCTTTGTGAGTGGATAATTCGTCCGTCTGTTCTACAATTCAGCAGCGGTGCTGGCTGGTCTATCGCCCAAAGCTTTAGGAGGGTTCATGCGCAAAGACGAGATAACTAAAGAGCTTTCATTGCTAGCCTTCGACTTCTTTTATTGGTTCTCACGATTCGAGTTCTGTCTCAAAGAATACGGTTATCTGAAATATGATAAGCTAGGTGCAAATGCTGAGCCCGGCTGGGATAAATTTGTAAATGAGCATGCAGATGCATACAATCCTTCTGATGAGGCCAAGGAGTTACTCGCAGCAGCCCCAGAGCGACAGATTGTCTTGGCGAATAGCACGCTGGACTGGCGACCCGTCGGGTTGTTAGATTGCAAAACAGATCTTGCTAAAGTCGTGCGATCGATCAAGACCATTCGCAACAACTTATTTCATGGCGGCAAGCATGGCGCAGCCGGCTGGGATAACCCTGTTCGCACACAACTTTTACTTGTATCAAGTAAGGCGGTACTAGCAAACCTTGCCGCCCTCGGAGAGTTCCAAGGTGACTACGAAAGATTTTATTAGATTTTTTCAGGCTGGTACTGCACTGCTGCGGCATGACTCTGACGCTTCACCCATAAGATAACTACAACTCACCATAGCCTAAAATACACAATAGAAAACGAATTTTGCCCAAAAGGACGAAACATAACCCTTTACTATATTACTCAATTCTCTCTTGACAGTTGAATTTGGATTAATAACATATCTTCCGCAAAGCCGCGCCAGAGCCAGCACTCACCTTCCAAAGTCAACATGCATGCATGCTAAAAAACAAACCAATAAACTCACCTATAAGCGCACGAGAAATGAAGTGCCGCTTCGGTTTCAAAAGCGGCCCTTCAAGATAGCCGCTTTCGGCCAAGAGCGATAAATTAGGGTCTACAGCAGCGACGAATCATTCTGGGAAGGTCCTTTATCTGAAAGATTTTTACGTTCGGCAACCCGTCGACATACAACATCATAAACAATTTTCGCAATTTTGTTTGCCAGTAAAGGAGGGACTGCATTGCCCACTTGATGGTATTGCTGAGTTCGATTTCCTTCGAAATAATAATTATCTGGGAAGGTCTGAAGTCGTGCCGCCTCGCGGACGGTCAAGCTACGACATTGAGCAGGGTCGTAGTGAATAAAATAGTGACCATCCTTCGATATATGGCTGGTGATAGTCGTTGCAGGAAGTTCTGCAAGCTGCACCCTGAAGCGGTCGCTAAACTTGCCACTTTCCCAATTCTTGTGAGCGGGAGCGAGACCAGGAAGAGAAAATTGCTGATGGCCCTTGGGCGAGTATTTATAGTGCTCGGCGAAGGTGCTAGCAAATGCGTATCGCCGGAGATCCGACCGCATATGGCCGCGAGCATCGTGACTTATCCAATATTTGATATTTGGATCCTGATACCAAGAATTCAAAGATGGTATACCTGTATCACCTTGACCCTGCTCTATTTGCACTCGTTCACCACCTGAGCTCTGTGGCGCATTGAAAAGTGCCTTACGAGTAGTTCGTAGAGGGGCAATGAGCTTGCCATTTTCAAGTTCGGCATGATGCAGCAAATCATCTACTTCTTCAGTAACAATTTGATACCAAGCCTCTTGAGAGTCCGAACGCCTTGACAGCTTGCTTCTAAGCTTCGGCAGGCCGCCGATGGCTTGTCTCACCGATACTGGCTCGGCTGTTTTCAAGAGATCATGAAACGGAACATTTCCGTCTTCATCGAGTGCTATTCCCAACAGAATGACGCGATGCCGAGCTTGTGGAATCCCGTACTTTTCTGCTTCGATGATAAAAGACTTTGGGTTTACTTTCTCTATACAGTCCGAATCGCTGAATGACTCCTCTGAAACTAGAGAACAAATCTTGTATTTTTGCCCTCCTTCTGTATTTTCTAATGCTTTGGTCGGATCCACCAGATCTTTCAAAATCTGCGCAAAAATTCCTTTACCTCCAACCTTTGACGACAGGATCCCTTTAACGTTTTCCATAACGAAAACAGTAGGACGATAATCTTTGATGATGCGCAGATAGTCTTTGTACAGAAAATGACGGTTATCATTCTCAGGAACATAGCCCAGCTTGGCTTGGTTTCTGGCGCGACCAACGATGGAATACGCTTGGCACGGGGGGCCACCAATCAGGACCCACGGGCGCCCTTCCTGATTCAATCTTGCATTGATGAGTTTATTTAACTCCTTGTCGCCATCCTCCGATCCCAAGGTTATCTGTCGTGCCTCCTGCTCGGCTCGGCTCCAGAACTCTGCAGTTTCAGGGGTGCTAGGCTCTGTCGCGTTTCCATTGCAGTATCTGTAGTAATCCTGCAACCCCCGAGGGTACTCGCGCTTGAGCAAACGATAGAAAGCACGCAGTCTGAGCGTCCTCCTAGCGACAGAGTCCATTTCGGCAGAAACGATGATATCGAAGTGTTTGCCATCACCGGAGGATGAGAACCCCTCGCCTAACCCGCCAGGGCCTGCAAAAAGGTCGACGATCTGAATAGCGCCCTCAACTGCAGCAGTTGGCTCGGCGATCACCTTCGACGGGAAAAGGATGTTCTGGTATTGAATCATGGGCTTCATTGTTCAAAGAATCAGGAGTGGCGACAGCTTTAGCGGCCGAGCCGCGACACTGTACTAGGATTGAGACCACAGCGCAGCTGCGGCTGCGGCTGCGCTGGTGGCGATCCCCCCCTCTTCGTCGAGCGCTTTGGAGCTGTCAACAATCCCAGCTAGGGACTCTTTTTCGGCGAAAAACGCAATTTCAACCATAGCCCGTTGCCTGCCAACGCAAAACTATCGCCTATCCCCTCGCGTCCCACGAAAAAAATAATGATTTGTATTGGCTTCGGAACGCTAGCGAAGTTTCAAAGGTCTTATCCTTAAGAAAGAGCAGAAGCATCAGGGGAGAGACTTATGGATGTAGTCAGTACAGAAGTCAGGTCTCGCATGATGGCAAGCATCCGCGGCACCAATACAATCCCCGAGATGAAAGTACGAAAGCTGTTGCACAGACATGGATTCAGGTATCGGTTGCATCCGCGGAACCTTCCAGGTCGGCCCGACGTAGTGTTACGTCGCTACCACCTCTGCATATTTATTCATGGCTGCTTTTGGCACAGGCACCCTAATTGCAAGTATACGACCACACCCAGTTCTCGCGAAGATTTTTGGCACGCGAAATTCGAGCAAAATGTGAAGCGAGATATAGAAAAAAGAAATGAACTGCTACAACAGGGTTGGCGGGTCTTCGAGCTTTGGGAGTGCGGAATCCGCAAGACAGAAACAGACATGAAATGGCTTCTGGAAGCAGTGCCAGATTTTAATCAACAGTACGTTTCTTGGCCCGATTATCCTAGCGAATCCTCCGACTGATCGCGACTACTAAGGCTAATCGGCTATTTTAAAATACTTGGACGCGATTGCATCACCTGCCACTTAGACAGTGTTTACCAAACCTCTAGCCGGCATCATCTTATTGCAGGGATATGTACCGACTCCTGAGAATTACTGAAGTTGGAACGTGCCTAATTTCGTGGCCTTATCTTAGTTGGCCGAGCAAAGCTATTGTTCATCTGCTTACCCCTTCGAAGAGTGACTCTCGGAGAAAATACACAAAGGGGGGGGTATGCATGTCACCTGTTTATCAGTCACCGCACACGATTGGCAAAAGGAACGCACTGTTTTTTCCGCTTGGTTTATCTAATGAGTGACAATTGCCTCACAGGAAAATGCGTACCCGAATCGTTGAGAGAATATATGGCTGAGCATTGGATCGCCAACCGGGGCACGATAAAAGTTAACTCTATAACTGCTCACACTTCAGCCCAGAAAGATCTACCCTATACTCAAACTGAACAACGCCTGCTGGCATAACTCCATCTATAAAACTCGCAGGCGTTACCCGGGGGAAACTGTCATCAACCTTATAGGATCGTGCCTCGATGAGGTTGAATGCCTCTTTCCGCGCGGAACATCCAGCCTCCATCCCAAGCCGCTGCAAACCGCCTTCCAGCATGTCTGCATCGACGCCAAGCGCAATGAGACGATCACAAACGAGATCGATCGACAAACCTTTGTCGACCGGTTCGAATCTGAAGTGAAGCAGCTGTAACGGCTTACCGGATGAGGCAGCCAGCTGGAACTGCCCAGAGATGTTGACCATTGTCCCGTAGCGGCTGATCGTCGACTTGACCTCGTAATCGCTCGCTGAAGTCTTGATGTCAACTACGCCGCCAAAAGGGCCGGTCCATTCACAGCAGGCCCCTTTGATGACAAGAGTTTCCAAGGCTAGCAGTTCCGCAAGTAAGTCATAGCCATGCTTGTCAACCACAGCATTGCCCAGCAGGTGCCGCCACCGGTGCCACCAAACCAATGGGTCAGTCAGCAGCGCTTGGCGTACAGCAGTACCGGATCCGACGCTGATCATATGCTCGCAGATCAGTCCGAACTCATTGCGGAGCCATTCAATGGACGACTCCAGCCGTAGGAAGCGCCGATGCTGCCCTGCGACTACCCGCTCTACTGTCCGGAGCTTGGCGCCGGCGAACCCTTCTGAAATGTCCAAGTGTCCGGGGCACTCAACGGCAACGCCGAACCTGTCGCCCTCTCTAAAAACCCACGCGGGGCACGCTGCAGGCATAGCCATGATGGGCAACATTCGGCCGCTATGGTCGAGATTGGCAAATCCTTCTTGGATCTCTTTCAACAGATCAGTCATGGTTACTATCCTGATCAATGGGCATGCATCCCACATCAGTGAACAGCGCGTCCACGTACCCCAACAAACCGCCCTCGCAAAACAGGGGCTCCTTCAGCACGATCTGCGCCGTATTGAGCTTCATGATCGCCCTGAACTGATCTTGGGAGGGCTTGCGCAGCTGGCGCATCTTGAAAATCAACCGTGTCAGATCAATCCTAAAACCACCCTTACCAGGGCGCTCGACCAATTGCACGACCGTATCAGTGGTCACATTCTCCAGTACTTTTCGAGTGTTCTCCTCGGATCCCTGCCACGTAAGATGGACGGTCCACCACATTGCCCGCAACCAGATGCGGCTTCGTCCCTTCCAGTACCGCACAGGTGGCGCGCTATCCCAACGGCTCTTCACCAAATCCGGCAGCACACGTAGGGAGAGAAAGCGCCACCAGCCATCATCTGCGGCGGTTCGAATGTCCATGCCGGCCTCTGCCAATATCCGGTACAGGGCAAGGCCAACTTTCATGTCATAGGCCCCGGGGCCTGAGAGGTTGCTTCTCGCGGTGGGGTCATACACCGACACGACGGCGAGTAGTTGGCGGCGTATTTCTTCCATACCCAGATCAGACAAATGGGGTAGAAACGCGTCGACTTTAACCATTTCGTCAAAGTGGCGCTGCGATAGTTTGAGGTTCAATGTCGGGAAACTCATGCCTCTTTCTCCAGTTCCCGTACACGCTGATCAAGCCAACATTGGGTAGAAGCGAACAACCCCGGAAGTGAGCCTGTGTTCAGATCACCTAATCGAATGAATGAGCGAACTGCGTCCGCAATACTTGCGATACCTTCATCAGCATCGGACGCGCCTAGATACGTATCGAATTGTGCGCCCATGTCTTCCTTGACTTGGGCAATGACCAGTGCAAGCCAGGCTGCAAAAACCTGACGCATCAACGGCGATTGCTCGATATTAGGAGCCCGGCGATCGCGTAATTGTTCGAAATGCGGATGGGCGTTGTTAAGTACAAGGGCGACGTATTCACTGGAGAATGGTTCATCCTGCGGATCACTCCAAGAAGCTTTCAACTCCCACAGCGGCCCATCTGCGCCCAGAGACTCCTCCAGCACAGGAAAAAGGGAGCCATCACCGTCAATCACGATTTCGATTGGTTGTGTTATGAGGCCCAGTCGTGCGCCTGATTGATGCGCAAACCCTGGAGCGAACTCTGTCGTGTATTGGCCTAGAAATGCTTGAACCGATAGAAGACCGCTACCCCTGACCGTTCCGGCCGCCAGTTCGATGTCGAGCACCACGTCCTCGCTCTGTGCTTCGTACCGCAGCCCACGAACGGACCCAAGCGTTCGCCAGCAGGAATCCGCCGATGCCCACTCCAGCGCAAGCAAAACTTCAGAGTCCGTGCTCACTACACCATCGGTACCGAAAATGGCCTCCAGAAGCGGAGCGCGCTCGATCAAACATCGAACCGCCAAGGGGTGCTCGGCCGGGCTCCAGTCACTATCTTTACCCAAGGCATATTGATCGCCACTCACCAGCACCGCGCCTGGATCAATACCGTCATCTGACCGGAAGAGATATTTCACTTCCGACTCGCTTACGCCGCCGAGTGGGGCATACAGCATTCTGTAAAGCGGAAGTCGCGTACTCATTCCGCAACTCCACTTGTATCCGAAATCCGAACGCTGATCACCGGCCGCAATAACTTGCCACCGGACTCGGTCATTCTGACGTTAAGCTCCCCTTCGAGAATAAGTCCCGGTAGAACAGACGCCGCACCAATTGTGAGTCTGACGCCGCTACTTCCAGCAACTTCAATACTTTTTACAGAAAAGGTCGCGCTACTGATGCGGAGGGACTCTAGCCGAAAAGGGAATACACCGAGCCCGCTCTCAAGCCATTTATCAAAAGTGATAGGTCCTGCTTCAGAGTCTACAGATACAGTGATTTCCCTCGGCATGTTTGGCTGCACCATCCCCCATCTCAGATCCCACTTCATAACGATGGTGGATGCTTCATGCCTGACTTCCACGATCTCCAGTTCGGGCGAAAGCACCGTACCTCCTCTGGACTCTTGTCGAATGGCCGCACGCGGAGCCGCCTTACCAAATCGCCCATCGCTACCAAATCCACGACTGGGAAGTACGAGTTCGGCAAGCTTGCGTGACATCCGCATCAGAGGTTTTACAGTCACGCTGGGCTGGGACGGTACGCCGAATTCCTTCAAGGCCCGGCCACACTGAGCACGAATCTTCTCAACGACTCGCCCTCCATTTACATCTACCCAAGCGGCATGATCCGCACGCTCGCAACTTCGCAGATATCCTTCGAGATTCTGTATAGTCGAGCGTAGTCCTCTGGCTTGAGAAGGCAGGAGCTCCCGTCCCGAATCTGGGAGAAAGAGCGCCATAACGTATCGGCCGTCCGCGAACCCCGCGAAACCACCGGCCCAACCTCGCGAATCGATACTGTCATCCCAGCAGATGTTCATTCCAGGAGAACGCATGAACGTCACTATCGGACGATGGGGGGCGCCGCTGTCTGCCTTGGAGAAGATGCAGGTCTCCGGGCTAGCCACGTTGTCTGGCGCATCCATCTGCAACTGATGTGGACTTATCACTACGGCGAGCAGCCAGCCCGCAGGAGCGCTACCAACGAACTCTCCGCGCAATTGAATGGCCCTGCAGAGTACATCATCAGCCTTGACGCCTCTGCCCGTCAGATAATCTCCCTTTTCTGGGGCCGCTCCAACCGCACGATCATACAGGCACTGGCTCACCCGGAATGCCGGCAACATGTCCGAGCTGGCGATCTCCTTGCCGTTCACCGACGCACTCAGATATCGACCACTGGCGAAAAAAGGGTTATCCAGCCGCGCACTGAACCAGCGCTGGATTGAAACATTTACATAACTTTCGTAACTGTTGTACCACCATGGCGCAGGCACACCCTCCTCACAAAACACGGGCAACAGGTTTTCCTTGAGCAATGGAATGATGATTGCGGTTCCGGTTGTGTTACCAGTAAACGGACTGGAACCCAATGCTTTCAAAATCTCGTGGATGTGCTCGGGCGCAGTGATAGCTCGCAAGCTTTCATTCGCACCCCACCAGGCAATGCCGGTTTGCGTCTCGAGCTGAAGGCGGTCAATACGGTGTTCATCTTCGACCAGCGAAGCCACCAGTCGCTCTTCAAACCCCTCAGTCGTATTGATCCGACTATAGTAGATGACTAGGCCAGCACCCATGCGAAAGTAGCAGGTCTTACCCAACCCCCATGAACCGCCCGCACTATCATCTGTGCGAGTCCGGCCGACTTCGAACACGAGCTTCAGGAAATTGCCATGCTGACCATTAGCGTCCACGCTGTCGAAGCTCATTGGCCCAGTAAGTCCCTCAGTGTCTGAATCTCGAATTTCAAGCAGTTTCGGAGTACTGGGATAGCGATTTCCGAGCGTCTTTAGGTTCAGCCCTTCGCTGAAAGTGGAGGCGATGGCATCCAGCGAATGCTCGCGAATGTGGAAACCCACCGAAATCGGCAGAGCCTGATTACCGTTGCGCCCTGCGTCGAGCGCGTTCTGAACCGACTCGCGTACCAGCAGGTCAAGCAAAGGCGTTTCTTCGTTCTGCAGTGCGCGAAGCAGGAATGCACCGGATTCCTGCATGGGTTGCAGTTGGAGGCTGTAATACTTCATGGGTCAGATCACGCCTACCGTTTCTTCAAGGTCATTTTCCGAGGCCATGAAAGTATCTGGGATATCGACCGTCACATGAGTGACGTAGTGTTTCTTCTTACCTTGCGAGCCCGGCAAATAAAGACTGATGCCTACGATGTGCGCCTTGGCATTAAGCGATTGCCTCACTCGGCGCGGCGCTGGAGTTACTTTTGTAGGAGCAACATAATCACTAACTTTGTCGATCAGATAAATGAGCAGTTGAGGTATTGTTCCGACCCCTCCTTTACGTCGGAGCTCTGCCACAAGGGAACTACTGAAACCCGTCTTCGAAAGATCACTATCTTCAAGGTCACGGGTGTCAGCTAGGAGATCCTTAGGATCTCGCAACGCTCCAATGGAGACGCCATCATCCGAACGTTTATCAGCGAATCGGCTGCGGTTGATTCGACCCACAGCCTGACCAGAAATATTCCAGCTATTTTTCGGACTCGGTGAACTGCCAGCTACCACGACGTTCCAGCTCTTGTACCCGGCGTTTTCAGAGTGCTCACCGAGCCACTTCAAAAACGCTTTTATGTCGGAGAAGAACTGATTCCCTGGGTGGAACGACAGACTTGCCAAGTATTCGGCTATCTGACTTACGTCAACCTCACGCCAGACAAGACTGCTCGCCCCTTTTAAATCGGACTTTTCGAGGTCGGCACCAGCCGAACTCAAAAATTTCTCAGTTAACAACAAATTGGCTTCGAGCAGGACGGCAGCATCCTCGCCGTCATGGAAGACGGTGGTTTGCCGATTGATTCCCGAAAAGTCGAATGCCGCCTCGATCGCGCGCTGCATTTTATTCGCACCTGTCGGACGAATCCAAGCGAGGCTCGCGTGTACACGCACGCGAGGCCCGAACTCTTCAGGCTTGGCGCCGCCATGCATGAAACGATCGAGATCGTCACGAAGCTCCTCCTCCGCGACTGTCATGAACTCGTACTTTTCTCTCGTATCATCGGACATCCAGATGCGCGGCAACAGCTCGTAGCCTTTGCGGTAACCAAACCAGCGCCCCATCTGCATAAGGGAATCTGCCTGGGCCGAGCCTCGAAGGAAAAAGGTGCTGACCAGATTTTCAATCGTCAGTCCCCGAGAGAGCGTGCCGCCTCCAATAACGATGAACGCCGTACAAAAATCCAGACCCTGCGATGCGTCAGGGTAAAATAACCGTCGGATTTCGTTCTCATCGGTTACCCCATTATTGGCGCAGTTATCGACACACACGTGGGTACCGCGGTGGTACGTCCTTTTGGAGTCAGCGTCCAGCTGGATGGCCGTCACCGTATCGAGAAGCGTCCGAATTTCTTCGAAGAAGCTGTCAAAAGCCGGTAGCTCAGAAAGCTCGGAGAGTCGTCCATAGTCGTGGAAACGCTCGCCAAACTGCGCAACATCCAAGTCTGACGAAACCCTATCCCACACAGACCTGAAAGTGTCGGCCAGTTGAGCATCATTATACTTAGACCACGTGTTGAGAGCTGCCTGCACCGCTTCGCTCATGTAATCATGATGAAGCTGCCTTGCGCTGGTGTGTATCAACATGCTTACCGGTTTTGCAGCGCCGGACAATCGCATCACACCCACACAGCACAGGTACCAGATCAAGCTTTCTTCCAGCGCCGGAGGCAGGGTCAGGTCATCCCCCTTGTGAAGACTGGCTACCTGCTCTAGGTCCATGCGAGTTACTTCACGAACGATTCCAAGCGGCTCTCTCTCATTTTCGGTGGAACCGAAAATCTGCACGGGCCCGAAATGTTCGTCTGCCTGGGGTAGCACCGCTATGAAATCCGTTGGGTAAAGGGTATCGCCAGGCCCCTCATTGAGAAAGTTGGCAGCGGGGGTGGCAGTGAACGCGACGTAATTCACACATTGCAGCGGCAAACTGATCAACTTCAGGATGAGCCCATTGATGACCGTACGCTCCGCCTTCGTAACGTCATTCGAATTGATACCCGCCTGATCCGCTTCGTCATCAATCACTACAAGCCGCATCTGTGACATCCCCAAGGGATGTGCCTTGATCCAATCAATGAGATGCCTCAGTCGCGCCGGGTTCTTCAGGCAGACAACAAGATGGCGATCTCTTCGGCCTGGATCGAACTGCATGTCCTGCGCACGAGCACCATAGGGGCTGTTCCTCGACGGATGCTCGATAGACTTCCAACTGACGTTACCATCATGCTGGAACAAGTCGCCAACCAGGCGCTTACTGGTTTGCACCCGCAGATTCTCTAGCGTCCCGGTCAGGACGATGAACAGGTTCCATCGATAGTCGGCAGCCATAGAAATCAGGCCAGCCATGTTGGCTGTTTTGCCGGACTGTACATGCCCTACCACAAGCCCTTTCACGGCCACACGATCTTTTGTGGTCTGACGAAGGCGCTGGAGGACGCGAACGGCAGATCTCTGAATGTTATCGACTGAGGTTTCCTTCCAGCCCTGCGCGATGAGGTGTTTTTTGTAGAGTTGCCATGCACTTCGCGCATCTTGCGGCACTGCCATACCCGGCTCGGCCTCTTCCGCCCCCACAAAGATCAAGGGCCTCGCCGCGGCGACAGATTGCTGTTCCGCCTGCTCTTTGTGCCGAACGATCTCCTTCCAGCGTTCAAACCGCTCTTCAGGGCTATTGCCCAGCGAAGGCCAGTCGTCCATTTCCTCTTGCGACAGGAACCAGCCATTGATTTTCTCAAGTGACTCTCCCATCCGGCCGAGCCGGGCGATATCCTCCCAACTCCTGCTTTTCAGGCGCCAACCATCAATGAACGCGCGGCACTTGTCGTACGCTGGGTCAATACTGTAATCAGCCATTAGCATCCCTACTGTATTCGGCGGAAGAAAACTCGAATCAGGAACATCGCCTGCATCCAAGTCAGGGGCAGAGATAGTGGCACAGAGCCGGCAGCCTTACAAAACCCTGAGATCGCGAGGTCGTGAATTATGAATCCCCTCTTGCATGCGTATTCATGGTCTGCCTGAAATTTTCAAAAAGCCGTTAAATTATGTGTTAATACGCTCTCGCGAGAGGTAGGCGGCCGCGCGTATGAAAATTCAAAGAAAAATAGACGGCCTTGGTTGCGCATCAGACGTCGCGACTCGACAGATTTGGACGCTTGCCTAACCACGATGAGATCGATTTTAGTCTGGCGCTAAACCCTCCGCACCTAGTTGCGTGAATGCGTAAAAAAGCCCTTGCCGCAAAGGAACACTGTTCCTAAAATATATCAAGATAAACGACGCGCGCCCAAAACGATGGAGCAGGACGATATGAGCATCAAAAAAACAGTCAGACCTGCTGAAACGCTTCTGGATTTTGAGATTTTCTATAATGGCGAGCTGTATCAAACAGTCAAATTTTCCAGCTTCCGGAAATGTAGTAACTGGCGCGAAAAAAATCTGGAGACACCATTTCTTTATGTGATCAAAACGCCAAACTGCAACCGTGAAAATTGCATTGAGATATCCAAGCGCTACTTCGCGACCAAACATCGCGTGTACCCTGATCTGTTTGAGCGCCCTGAGTGGGACATTGTTACTGACGAAGAAGTCCAAATGCGTGCAGAACAACGCACAGTATTAGAAGCTCGAGAACGTACGGGGGTTAATATTTCCGTTCAAGTCAGCGGAGGTAAATATGATGTCACTGTTGTTCACTACGACAAACCAATGCGGGATCGCGTGGAGATCATCAAGGGCGACATGAGCCGCGAAGAAGCTTACAAATTCATTCACGAATACGGCATCGATGCCAGCAGCAACGCAATGGCATCAACAAACGAAGTCTCACCATCGTCCAATATGAATCAAGTCGAACGCCAGCAACTGGTCCTGAGTACATTACTGGATGTCATCAAGCCACAAAATACTGGTTGGAGAGAAATAAGCGAAGCCATAGAAAATCTAAAATTGATTAAGCCAGATGGATGGCTGGAAGTGCGCGACGTGCTCCAATACCTTTTGGATCAAGGTCGTATCGCTCGCCCTGAGTTCGATCCGCACGCAGATGATGAGTATTTTTTTGCAATTCCGCGGTCTCACACTGCTAACACGGAAGGATATGAATAAACACTAGTCAACATGCTCGTAGATAGAAGACCTCTGGCCGGAGTTTGGTGTGTATTTGCTTGGGGTTGCTCATCGACAACTGAAAACATACTGGGCGTGGCGCTAGAGCATTGCACCGCTGTTGTATATGAGTCCGTAGGCGAGTAAACGCCAACGGCACAAACACTAGTGCATTGAGTTTTTCGTCGGACACCACCAACCCGATTATATGAGATACGGGACTGACAACATGCACCTTCGAAAGCCAGACGCATCACTGCACAACCCGTCCCCGGATTACCTGCGTGATCTCCTCGAGACGGCGGGCATCACCCAAAAAGCAGCAGCGACTACCCTCGGCATCACGGACCGGGTCATGCGCTACTACTTGAGCGGCGAAGAGTCGGCGACCTACCGACCAGCGCCCTATGCTATCCAGTACGCGCTTGAACAACTGGCTGCATATGCTGCAAAGAAGCGAACCGTTAAAGTCGCCTGACTCTTAGGTAGGTCGCATGCGTCCGAATAATCACCAGCCGAGTGAAGTAAAATCCTAAATTTCATGACTGAGACGGAATCCAGATGCAACGTCTATAAGGGTATCTATTTTGAACTACCCTAACGCGTCAGCTCTCAGAGCGTGGCGAGGGGGCTGGGTATTCCAAAGAGTATTCCAAACAAAAATCAAAAATATTGAAATCTATATAAATCAATAAATTATCGATCTTGTTCAGATTACCCCGGCCCAAATGATCAAACAAAGACGTCCACGGACGTCTTTGTTTGTGCCTGAAATCCATTGAAACCAAGGACTTCAGGGCTATTAGCTTCCGTAGAAGCATTTTGAACTCTAGGCGTTTCCCGAGCCCACCGGTGCTATTTTGGGATACCAAAACGGGCTGCGCTGCTGCGGTCCAACTCGTACATGGACTTTTGGTTACATCAGCACAGGCGCTTTAGAGTCAGATAAATAGTTCCTGTACATTTTTCATCGCACTATCGGCAAAGCCTTGCAGGAAAGCCTCGAACGCTGGCACGTCTTCCTTACCGCCGGTGTAGGGCTGGCCAATGATAGTCCAGGTCGCCAGGCTCTGGTTCTCGTCTTGAGGAACAACCTGCATCACTGCCCACAGGTTGCCGATATTCAACGACGTGTAGATCAGTGACCAGGTCATGGCCATGGCTTGGTCGTCATGCGTATTGAGTTGCTCAATCACCACATTACCGTCCTTGAACAGCTTCTTGCGTACCGAACGTACGCCCTCGCCGGTCATTTCAATGTGGGACAGCGCAGGGATAAATTTGGCGAAACCTGCGAAATCTCCGACGATCTTCCACACGCTGCGGGCATCGCCGTTCACGATCACGCTGGCGACGACAGGGTTGCCAACCGGGTTGCGGACCAAGGTATCGGGTTCAAAATGTTCCATGAGAAAGCTCCTTTTTTGTTTAGATGAAATCGATTTGCTTGAGGTAGTCACAGCCTTTTTGCAGCAGCGCGCTGTTCTTGGCCGGGTAGTCTTCCCCCATGTTCTGGATGCCTGAGAGCGCATTGCGGTACTCGATCATCGAGATATCACCAATGTCTTCTTCAAACCCATTGAGGTAAAAGCCGACCACGCCGAACAGTGCGTTATCACTGTCGATAGCCGACAGGCGCTGTTGCCATTGCGTCACCGGGACCATCTGGAAGTCGTGACCGGCAGCGCGAAACGCTTCCAGATAGTGAGTCCATGACAGGGGCTGCGGGTTGTGCAGGTTGAACACCGCTTTGGAACGGTTATGGCGGCTGGCATGAAAGGCGATGAACCGGGCGAGGAAATCCACCGGCATCAGGTCGAAATTGAGCGCCAGTTCGGGCACTTCCTTAAGCTGTAATGAGCCTTTGAGCATCAACATCAAGCGGTTCTGGTGCGGTTGACACACCCCGGTTCGCGTATTGAACGCAATGTTTCCCGGGCGATAGAGGTTGACCCAGACGCCCGACTCGCTGGCATTCCACAAAATGCGCTCAGCCACCCACTTGGAAAGGTTGTAACCATTGCGAATGTAGATCGGCGGCGTGAACGCCGGCGGCTCTTCCAACACCCGCCCCTGTTCATCCACTGTGCTTGAGGCTGACAGGGTGGAGATGAAGTTGAAAATCTTCTTGCTGCGTCCTTCACACAGTTGCAGGCATTCGAGCACAGGCGTGACGTTGTCCTTGACCAGAGACTCGTAGTCGAGCACGTGGTTGACGTTGGCCGCGTTATAGATCAACACGCCATATTCACGGTCCAGCCATTCATAGTCTTGCTCGGATAACCCCAGGCGCGGCTTGCTGATATCCGCCGCCAGTACCTTTACGCGGCTCAGGTCCAGATGCTCGAGACGGTTCTGGATCAGCGCCTGCTCGAAGCGCTGCTGGGCGCTCATCCCTGCCGACTCGCGAACCAGGCAAGCCACTTCGGTACTGCCCAGTTCCAGCAGTGCCTCGACAATATGCACGCCGAGAAAACCATTGGAGCCGGTCACAATGACCTTGTGTATGTTGCCCAGCCGGCTGATCGGCAACACATCCAGTTCAGGCCGGATCATCGCGTCCTGCAGCGCCTGGGGACTGACCGTAGCGGTGGCCTCGACGTCCTGGTCGATCAGGTTGGCAAGGTTGACCAGGGTGGGTTGTTCGATAAAACGGTTGATCGAGACCCCTTTGCCAAACGTCTCGCGAATGCCCATGAGCATCTGCGACAAAAGGATCGAATGACCACCCAGGTTGAAGAAACTGTCATCCACGGAGATATCCGGCGCAGGCAGGTCCAACAGCCTGGACCACAGCTCCAGCAACTGCTGCTGGGTGGCGTTCTGGGGTGCCAGGTGCGGCCCTTGGGTCTTGTAGTTGACTGGCAGGTCTCTCAAGGCTTTGCGGTCGATCTTGCCATTGGCCGTGGCCGGCAGATACTCCAGCAGGCAGTAGGCGCTGGGGCGCATGTAGTCGGGCAAATGCTTGAGCGCATAAGCCTGCAACTGTTCGCTGGCCACTTGCCCCTCGGCACTTTGGGGCTGGGAGAAAAACGCCAGGATGCGCCGCTGGTTATCGATGACCACTGCCAGTTGACGGAATAATTGGCTCGATTGCAGCAGGTGCTCGATTTCTTCCGGCTCGACCCGGAACCCGCGAATTTTCACCTGGTTATCCAGGCGCCCGATGATCTGGACGCCTTCCTGCGTCCAGCGCGCCAAGTCGCCGGTACGGTACAGGCGCACCAGCTGGCCGTCGGGCAACTCATGCAGACGGTAACGCTCAGCGGTCATTTGCAGGGCTCCCAAGTACCCCGCCCCCACGCCGGGCCCGGCGATGTGAATCTCACCGCTGTCCGCTTCGCCTACCGGTTGGCCGTGTTCATCCAGCAGGTAAACCGAGGTATTGGCAATCGGCACGCCCAGGTTGCGATTGTTGTCTGCGGGCTGGAAAGTGCGGCAGGTGGCGAGCACCGTGGTCTCGGTGGGGCCGTAAATATTGTGCAGCGCACAATGGCCCACCAGTTGCTCGATCACATGGGGCTCGCACACATCTCCGCCCGTCACCAGGTGCTGCATGCCGTACAGCGACTCGAGCTGAATAATGCTGAGCAAGGCCGGCGGCAAGAACGCATGGGTGACCTGTTCTTGCTGGATCAACTCGGCAAGCGCCACCGGGTCGCGGCGCTGGTCTTCGGTGGGCACGATCAACTCGCCGCCCTGGATAAGCGTGGGGAAGATATCCAGCAACGACGCATCGAAGTTGATGGTGGAAAACTGCAAGGCGCGACTGTGATGGCTCAGTTCCACATAGCGGGCATACCACGCACAGAAGTGGCTCAGGTTGTCGACCGTCAGCAACACGCCCTTGGGTTGCCCGGTGGTACCCGAGGTGTAGATCGCCACGCAAGGCGCCGAGCCGGTAAGCGCTACTCGCAGCAGGCTCTGATCCGGGGCCAGGGCTACCCGGCTGTAACCCTGGGCGCCGTGGTGAAAGAAATCCAGGTGGCTGATGTCCAGGGTGGCCAGGCCCGGCAGTGGGTTGTCTGCCTGGCTGTCCTGAATCAGCAAGCTGGCACCGGCATGCTTGAGGATCGCCGCGCGGCGCTCGACAGGATGGTTCGGGTCCAGGGGCAAGTACACCGCGCCACACCCGAGCACCGCCAGGATCGCCGCATAGAGCGCCGTGCCTTTAGGCAACGAGATAGCGACCACCGTCACCCCGCCAGCGGAGATTTCAAGCAAAGGCTGCAAGCGCTCCTGAACCGCCACGCTATAGGCATGCAATTGCGCGTAGGACATGCCACGCCCCTGCACTTTCAGGGCGTTGCGCTCGGCATTGGCCAGCAGGCTATCGGCCAGGCGTTGTATAAAGGGGCGCTTGGCCTCCTCCAGGATCCCGGCGTTGACAGTTGCATTGTGACGATGGCGCCAGGCCAGGCTGTCGAGCAGAGTCAGGCTCGACAGCCGGTCGATCGCCTGCACCGGCTCACGGGGCACCTCAAGATAGTCGGCACTGCGTGAGAAACGTCCAATGTGCATACTGGCCATCTCCACCACCTGCGCAACCGCTTCGCGTGCCAGGTCGGCGCCGTTGCCGGCGGTATTGGCGCAGACCTCGCGGCGCCCCAGCACCATCCAGTCGCCATCACCAGGACGCCAGAGGCAGTCCACCCGCACGGGCGCAAAGACATCGTTGACATCGTCGAAGTGCGCCCGCAAAGACAGGCGGTGACACGACGGATAATGCGAGGGTTGCGCCGTGCTGCCGTCATCGATCAGCAAGTCCGGCGCCGGTAACCGGCAAAGATCAATGGCGTTATCACTGGTAAGCAGGTGAGCCGTATGGCCCATCTGTTCCAGCTCTTGCGTAAGGCAGGCGAACGCATGACTGCGCCCGCACAGAACGATATCAAGATGTCTCATTGAAGTTGTCCTCTAGCGCAGATAATCGGCGAGCGCATCCTGCATGCAGGGAGCGTCGAGCAGGGCGCTGTGTTTGAAGAATCGGACGATGTTGCCTACCAGCGGGTGAGACGCAGTGATCGGAAAACTCATGCCTTCGACCTCCTGACGCAAGGCCGCCTTGACCTCTGGGCTTACCGGCAGTTGCTCGATCAGAGCGAAATCAAACCTCTGCTGGATCTCATTGGTCAGGTACTCACCCAGGAACACCGGCATGATCGAGGCCAGCGTCCGCTTGTCCTCCTCGCTCGCAGTGCTCCAGTAGATACGTGTCAACTTGGCCCAGAAGCCCGAATGTCGCCCCTCGTCAGCCAGGTGGTCTGCCATCAACCCCTTGACCGATGCCTTGACCGAGTCGTCGCGGGCAAAGGCGGCGACATCATTGGTCAGGGTGTTTTCCGCAATGGCGACACAGATCAACTCGACGGCCGCCTTGAGGTGCTCGGGCGCCATGGCCAATGCCTTGGGAATCGAACGGCTGAGTTCGATTTCCGCTGGCAAGGCAATGGGTTCGATGCCGGTCAGCTCGATGGTCTGTTGCATGTAATCCATCGCCACGAGGGCGTGATAGTCCTCATCGACCACCACGGTCATCGCGTCATATCGACAGGCAAACGGGAAGCGTATAGCGAAGTTATCTTTCGCAATGCTCCTGGCCGTCTTGTCGACAATTTCCGTTTCAAAAATCACTACATCATTAATGAACTTGTATAAGCTTTGAACTAGCACAAAGTGCTGCAAGTGAGCGCATTCCCGTATAAATGTCGCGCCCATGACCAAGGGTTGGCGGCTGATCGGAAATATCAACTTCCCATCATCTTCCAGGCGTCGTCTCGGCCGCGTACGAATGGTCGCCCGCTCCTCCCACGACTCGGAAAATGACTGGTACTCTTCAGCTCTCATGAATCTTCCCCTTTGTTCATGACGATCAGTAGTAATGCACTTCAAACAACAGGCATCCGTCCTTTGAATTAAACGGTCCGTGCTCGGTGTGCGCAGCCCTGAAAAAGTAACTACCGTCGCGGTAGGTTTTCTCGGGGCGATCCTTACTTGCCAACTCGGTCTGGTCGCCCTCAATCAAATACACTTCTTCGTGATAATCATGGGTGTAGATTTCACGCGTGCCGCCCCCTGGATGGAAACGTACCAACCGCGTACGAACACCGGTTTTCGTCACAGGGTCCAACGTGTCCTTGAATACCGTCAGGGTAATGTCCCGTTCCGACTTCACCTCAAACCACTGGGCCTGGTCAGCCTCGATGACTTCGAAGTTCATGCTACGCACTCACTGACAGTTTCACGCATGGCCACACGCAAGTTGTCCCACAAGGTCAAACGGCTTTGCACTGCAGCAATCGCCGACACGTAGACTTCGTCCTGACGCTGGGCATCGCCATTGACCAGCCGCGCCAACAGGCTTTCCGCCGCCGGGCCGTGGTCTTCCGAGTCGACTTCGATGTGGCGTTGCAGGTAGTACCGGAAGGTGGGCGCATCGTCTGCGGTGATGTCCCAATCATCGAGGATTCGCTGGAACATCTCGGGGATAACGCTTTCACGGCCATGCAGGAAGGCGGCGGCAACACTGTGGGTGGAGGCGTAGATAGCGGTTTCGATGGTGTCGGTGACGAAGGCAGAGGCTGCCAGGCCAGCGCCGCAACGCGTGAGAGCCGTTTGCAGGTCGACGCCGTCGCGCATCAGTTTGACAAAATATTCGATCTTGTCAGTGCTGGCGCCCACTTCCCGCATAGCGTGCAGGTAGAGTTCGAAGTGGCTGTAATGACCGCCTTGCAGGTTCTGGTCAGACTCCTCGCCAAGGATGATCTCATTGATAAGGTGCGCGGCCGCCGGGTCCAACGGCGGCAGCCAAGGCAGACGAGTACAGGTCAGGTCCTGTTGCAGGCGCTTGGCCAGAGACATGAAATCCCACACCGCGAACACATGGGTTTCCATAAAGGCACGCAGCACCGGCAAGGAATTGATTTCAGCAAAGATCCGATGGTTGCCCAGTTCTAATTTTTTTGCGTTCAACAGCGACTTTTTATTTTCCATGTTGCGCTCCTTATCAAGCTTTAGTCAGGTCTGACCACGCGAGACTTACCTGGTTATCTTTTTCCAGGCACAAGTAGGCCTGTCTCGCCATTGCCGGCCAGCACTTAAGTCTTATTCAAGTTAGTTATAGGCTCATGCTTCGTTAGCGCAAAACCCAAGCCGCCAAAGCAAGACAAAACTTAGAGGAAGTCCATGACGTTCGGCAAGTGTTTTTTAGAAGATTAATACAATTTATTTCAAAACTATAAACATACAAACAACAGAAGCCCGACCGAAGTTGATAACATCAACTTCGTCAGGCAATAGTTGGCCGACACCCCATTCGGAGTGCAAACAATCTATATGTAATCGCTAAGTAAGCAATCAATCTATGAAGAGGCCATGCGCCTTTTTACCATTCAAGTTCCCTCTTGCTCACTGACAAAGACCCGCCCATTGCTGGCGGGCATAATCTGGTCAACTCTTCGCTTGTTGACGTAATGCCAAGGCCGCCACACCACACAAGATCAACGCGATACAGGACACGTAGAACGCATCGCTGTATGCCATCAAGTACGCCTCACGACGTACGGTATGGATCAGGCCTTCCAGAACCTGCTGTTGGGCAGGTAACAATTGGTTGAAGATGAAATCTTCGCTGCCGGCCATGCTGGCGCGCAGGCGCTCCTGCAAGGACGGGGAAAACAGCGTGATCGACTCCCCCACCCGCTCGGAGTGAAAGCGCTCGCGCATGGCGACGATCTGCGTCAACCCTGCGGTGCCCACCGCCCCGCCAAGGTTGCGCAGCATGGAGAACAAGGCGGAAGCGGAACCGGCTTCATCTTTTGCCAGGCCGGACACGGCTAGCACCGAAAGCGCCACCATGATCAGTGGCTGTCCGATGCCGCGTACTACCGTGGAAGGAATGATCACGTTGGCGGCACTATCGACATCCAGGTGCGCACCGAGGTAACACCCCAGGGCCATGATAAAAAAGCCGCTGGCGACCATCAGTTTCGGGTTGAGCCACTTCATCAGTCGCGGCATGAACGGCGCCAGTACCAACTGCACCATGCCGTAGGCGATCAGACTGATGCCGATTTCCCGGGCGTTATAGCCCTGCAACTGGGAGAGATAATTGGGTACCAGGAACACCAGGCCGAAGGTAGCCCCGCCGAAAATGAACATTGCCGCGCTGGCCACCCCGAAGTTGTAGCTCTTGAGCAGGCGCAGGTTGATGAAGGAACGGTTGCCATACAACTGCGAAAGCACGAAGTACACCAGGGCGATGCCCGCGATCAGGGACATCCACACAATAAAATCGGAGCCGAACCAGTCCTTGCGCCCACCTTCCTCCAACACGATCTGCAAGCCGCCCAGGCCGACGATCATCGCCAGGATTCCACCCCAGTCGCCGCGCTTGAGCAGGCTCAACTGCATGGGCTTGGCATCGATGGACCACGCCACCGCCAGCAACAAGAGAATGCCGGGGGCCAGTTGCAGGTAGAAAATCCAGCGCCAGGAATAGGCATCCGTCAACCAGCCGCCAATGGACGGTCCGGCGGCCTGGGCAACACTGTTGGACAACGCGAACAAGGCCATGCCCATCGCAATCTTGCTGGGCGGCAGCTCGGTGATGATCAACTGGAATGACAAGGGGATCAGCACCGCGCCAGCGGCGCCCTGGATCACCCGAATGATGATCATCACTTCCAGGTTGGGTGCCCAGGAACAGGCAATAGACGCCACCAGGAACACAAACGACCCCACGAGCATCACCCGGCGCAGGGAGAACACCTGGACCAGCCAGGCAGTCAGCGGAATCATCACGATTTCCGCGACCAGGTACGCGGTGGAGATCCACGAGCCCTCCTCGAATGTCGCCCCCAGGGAACCTTCGATTTCCGGCAGCGCGGCGCTGGTCACGTGCACGTTCATGCCGGCCATGAAACAGCCGAACAGCCCGCCGATCACCGCCACCCAGGCGCGAAAGGAGACGGTCTTTTCAGCGACCTCAGTCATGTGCCGCGCCCTGGTTGGCTGGTCGGGTATCAACGGTGGTGATCACCGACATGCCCGGCAGGATAGGCCCGCCCTCGTCATGCTCATCGATGACGATTTTCACCGGGAAGCGCTGCACGATCTTGGTGAAGTTGCCGGTGGCGTTATCCGATGGCAACAGCGCGAACACGGCCCCGGAACCTGGCGAGAAACTCACCACATGGCCCTTGAGCTTGCGCCCCGAGTAACTGTCTACGCTGATATCTACTGCCTGACCGGCGCGCATGTCGCGCAACTGGGTTTCCTTGTAGTTGGCCACCACATAGGCTTGCTGCAAGGGCACTACTGCCAGCAGCGGCAAACCTGGTGCGACATATTGGCGAGTGCGCACTTTGCGCTGCCCCACGACCCCGTCGATGGGCGAGCGGATCAAGGTGTCTTCCAGCGCATGAGTCGCCAGGTTCAACTGCGCCTCGGCCTGGCCGCGCCGGGCAATCTGTTGTTGGAGCGAGGCTTCGGCCAATTGGCGCCGACTGATGGCAACGGTCAACCGGGTTTCCTGTTGACGTTGCATGGCCTTGGCAATTTCCACCGCGGCGTTGGCCTGGGTGTAGCTGGCGGCTGCCGTTTCCAGACGCTGGGCACTGGCGGCGTGTTCGCGCACCAAGCCTTCGTATCGGCGCTGATCGAGACTTGCGCGGCGCAGCTCGGCAGCCACGCTGCGGGTGTGAGCCTCAGCCTGGAGCACACCGGCCTTTTGCTGGGCAATCAGGCTGTCGGTGACTTGCAGGTTGGCCTGTTGCGCCGCCACCGAGGCTTGGGTTTCAGCCAGCTGTGCGCGGGCTTGCGCCAAGCGGGCCTGGTAATCACGGTCCTCGATGCGCACCAGCACCTCTCCGGCCTTGACGGGCTGATCATCCTCCACCAAGACCTGGGCCACATATCCGGAGACCTTCGGGCTGATGGGAATCCAGTCGGCACGCACATAGGCATCATCGGTCTGTTCCAGGTAACGCCCCACTGTCATCCAGTACACCCCGAACGCTACCGCTGCGATCAACAGCACAACGCCTCCCAGCAGTATCAGGTTGCGTTTGCGCCGTTGCTTGCGCGCATGCATGAGTTGCTCGACCACATTCTCCTGCTCGTCCTGGACAACGGTTTTTTCATCGACAGCGATATTCATGGCTGGGTACCGGAAAAATTGACGGAAGCGCGGCTGGGCGCAGCGGTCTGGGTAGCGGAAGAGGAGGACTGCCAACCGCCACCAAGCGCGCGAAACAGGCTGATCTGGCGCTGCAACAGCTGGCCATCGGCATCGGCACGTGTGGCCTGCAAGCGGATCAGCTCACGCTCGCTGTCCAGCACGTCGAGAAAGTCGATAGAGCCGGCGTTGTAATTGAACTGGGCCAACTTGTAGGCCTGACGACTGCTATCCAGGGCCTGGCTCAAGGCGGCGTGGCGCTGACGCTCGCCGTCGTACAACGCAAGGGCCTGGCGTACGTCCTTGAGTGCCTTGAGCACACTGGCCTCGAATTGCGCCACTTCCACCCGCTCCAACGCCCTGGCCTGGTTGACCCGCGCGCGATTGGCTCGCCAGTTGGGGAATTGCCAGGTAATCAGCGGACCGATGCCAAACATCACTGCGCTACTGTCTCCCAGCTCATGGGGTTTGTTGGCGGATGAGGACACTGAAGCGCCAAAGGTCACCTTCGGATACAGGTCGGCCTGGACGATATCCACTTGCAGCGTGGCCGCCTGCAACGCTCGCTCGGCCTGACGAATATCGGGGCGGCGCGCAAGTAATTGCCAGCCGTCGCCCACCGGCAGTTCGGCATTGAGTTGCGGTACGACCTCACAGGTCGCGGCGCCAGCGCCTTGTTCCAGGTCGGCCACGCCGGTCAACATCGCCAGTTCGTACAGAGCTGCTTGCCGACGTGCTTCCAACATCGGCAGCAACGCCAGGGTTTCGCCCTGCAGCGCCTGCATTCGGGTGTATTCGAGATCTGTCACCACACCGGCCTGACGCTGGCGGTCGGTCAACGCCAAGCTGTGCCCGACGACTTCCAGCGAATGGCGCTGGACCTTGGCGCGCGCCCCCAGGGCGCAGGCATTGACATAGGCGCGAGTGGTTTGCGCCACCACCGTGATGCGTAACAAGTCTTCGGCGTCCTGTGCTGCAGCCGCCTGAACCTGGGCCCTCTCGATACTGCGCTGGACCTGACCCCAGACGTCCACTTGATAAGCCAGTTCAAAGCCTGGGTTGAACGCCCACTGTGACGGCGCATGGCTATCGGTCGCCTTGGCCAGTGTCTGATCATCGGCCGTCTTGCCGTACTCGGCGCCCAGTGACGCCTGAGTCGACGGCCAGCGCTCGGCATCGGCCTGCATGATCCCGGCCAGCATTGATTGCACATGAGCCTGGGCCGCCGCCAGGTCGCGGTTATGCATCAATGCCTGCTGCACCAGCGCGTCGAGTTTCGGATCGTTATACAACTGCCACCAATGGTCGGGTAACGCTTGGGCCGAAACACCCTGCGGCAGACGGCTCAGGACATTGATGCGCTCCGGGTGTGGCTGTGCGGGTGTATGGGCGACCCAAGAGGAACAACCCGCCAGCAAGACGACCGCCACACCCAGGAGCGAAAGACGACCATGTCGTGCGCAGAAAAAAGGCGAACCCATCGAAAAAACCCAGAATGCCAAGTAGAGACGCAGGTTAAGAGAGCACCGGGCCGAGCATCTCCCGAGTTCCAGACAACCATCGTTTCGATTTGGACAATGTGCCTGTAGACCGCCTTATCGCAGGCGCCTACGGGCCGGGCACACGCGAAAACATGGCCCTGCCTGAAGGCGGGGCCATGTTCGATTGGGGTTACGCGTTCGCCGAGGTGTATCAGACCAGGCGGCAGTTGCTCGGGGTGTAGCCCATTGTGCGCTTGAACATTGCAGTAAACGCACTTGGGCTCTGGTAGCCATGCTCCAACGCCACTTCCAGGATCGATACACCGCAGGCCAGCCGTTGCATGCTGAGCAACAGCCGAGTGCGCTTGCGCCACTCCCCGTAACTCATGCCCAACTCTTTCTGGAACAGCCGCGCCAGGGTGCGCGAACTCATATTGAGTTGCACCGCCCAACTCTCCAGTTTCGACTCCTGTGAAGGGTTGTCGATGAAGTCGGCACACAGCGACTTGAGCCTTGGCTCATCAGGGATCGGCACATGCGCCAGCACCCTCTGCGCCCTGTCGAGTTCCGAGAAAATCAGATCGACAATCTGCACATGGCGCAACAGGGCCGATTCAGTGTCACGTTCATCGGCCGCAGCGATGATCAACTC
Organism: Pseudomonas sp. GW821-FHT03A09; assembly: GCF_059421065.1. Lineage (NCBI taxonomy): Bacteria > Pseudomonadati > Pseudomonadota > Gammaproteobacteria > Pseudomonadales > Pseudomonadaceae > Pseudomonas > Pseudomonas sp. GW821-FHT03A09. Next base: position 108,418 of record NZ_JBWKUX010000013.1, read on the forward strand.
CCGCAGCAGCGGCGAAACCTTGAGAACATGGCATTCCTCCGTCAACGTCCGGTGCGCGCCCGGTGAGATCAACAAGGTGCGCATGCGCACCTCGCCGGTCATGCGGATCTGGTGCTCCACCCCCGAAGGGACCCAGAGCGCATGCCCGGAAGGCACCACCCAGGTGGTCCCGACGACCGATACCAGCATCACACCGTTAATGGCATAGACCAGTTGACCCTCTTCATGCCGATGCGGAGCCACTATGTCGCCATGACCATAGTTACCGGCAAGCGCTGCCAATGCGGTATGCGCGTTCATCTCAGGAAGGCACCGCAACACTCACCACGCTGAGCAGGCCCAGGCGCGATGCGCGGTTGACAGCACTGGTCACCGCCTTGAGAGAAGCCAGCAAGCTGCTGCCATCGCGGGCGGCACCGAACAGCAACTGATTGCCCACGCGGATTTCCACATAAGCCAGAGCTTCAGCCTGGGCCCCATCACGGGTGGCATGCTCGTGGTAATCAGCGATATCGAAGTGAATGCCTCGCTGGACAAAGGCATCGACCAGCGCCGCCAATGGGCCGTTGCCCTCACCGCTCAAGTCGATGTGCTGCGCACCGTGTTCAAGGGTGGCTTCCAGATAGGTCACATCCCCCTCGCTGACCAGTTTTGGCATCCGCAGCGCGTAAGGCTTGCCCTGTTCCAGGTAATGCCGGGTAAAGCAGGCAAGGATCATCTCCCCGCTGATTTCCTGACCGGAGCCATCCGCTTCCTGTTGGACCAAGCTGCTGAATTCCATCTGCAAGCGACGCGGCATCACGATGCCATGCTGCTCCAGCAAATACGCCACGCCACCTTTGCCCGACTGGCTGTTGACGCGGATCACCGCTTCATAGCTGCGGCCCATATCGGCAGGGTCGATTGGCAGGTACGGCACTTCCCACATACCGTTCGGGTTGGCCTGGCGTGCCGCAAAGCCTTTCTTGATCGCGTCCTGGTGCGAACCGGAGAAGGCAGTGAACACCAACTCGCCGGCGTATGGGTGACGAGGATGGGTCGGCAACTGATTGCAGAACTCCACCTCACGCTGGACATGGATGATGTCCGAGAAATCCAGCCGAGGATCAATGCCACTGGTGTAGAGGTTCATCGCCAGCGTCAGGATATCCACATTGCCGGTTCGCTCACCGTTACCGAACAACGTGCCCTCGACACGCTCAGCACCTGCCAGGCATGCCTGCTCCGCAGTAGCAACGCCGGTGCCGCGGTCGTTATGGGGATGGACGCTGATGACCACGCTGTCCCGGCGGCTGAAATGCCGGCAGAACCATTCGATCTGGTCGGCGAACACATTGGCGGTGGAGACTTCCACCGTTGTCGGCAGGTTCAGGATCATTTTGTTGGACGGGGTCGGCCCGAACGCATCCGTCACCGCCTCACAGACCTCCAGCGCAAACTCCAGCTCGGTGAAGCAAAAGGTTTCCGGGGAATACTGGAATGTCCACTGCGTCCCGGGATTGTTCTCCATGTGGCGCTTGATCTCGCGTGTTGCTTGGGTGGCGATCTCGATACAGCCGGCACGATCCACACCAAAGACAACATCGCGGAACACCGGAGCGGTGGCGTTATATACATGCACAATCGCCCGTGGAGCGCCCTTCAGCGCCTCGAAAGTGCGCTCGATCAGATGGCTGCGCGCCTGCGTCATCACTTGAATCGTGACATCGTCAGGAATCGAGCCGCTGTCGATCAGCTCGCGTACATAGTCAAAATCGGTCTGGGAAGCGGCCGGAAAACCCACCTCAATTTCCTTGAAGCCCACCTTGACCAGCAAATCGAAAAAACGGCGTTTGCGCTCGGCATTCATCGGCTCTATCAAGGCTTGGTTACCGTCGCGCATATCGACGCTGCACCAAGTGGGAGCTAGCGCTTGCACGTTGCCGGGCCATTGGCGGTCGGGCAAGTCCACGGTATTGAAATGGCGATATTTGCTGGACGGATCCTTGAGCATCATGACGGCTTCTCCTTTTTTCGACAGTTACGAGAGTGGGCAGCCGAAGTGGCCGTTCACTCTCGCTCGTTAGATCAAACACTAAACGAAACCGATAAAAACCAATTGCGAATTTTATTAATAACTCCATAAAAACCAATATTAAAAACTAAAAATCATGATTTTTTTGGTGATTTATTTCGACAAGACAAGAGTAACTGCAACGAAAGAGTACCAGCAAAGCTCAACAAAAAAGGGTCGCTCAACCCTCTCTCAGCCGCTGTAGGGGCGCCCGCCTCAGAGAATAATGGGGCGCCGAAGGAGTTCCGACACCGTGCTAAGGACCTGCCTTCAGGGCAACTTGACAGAGCCAGGCTGTCGAACCATATATTGGATCCAAGACCCAAAAACAAGCCTGCTAGCGAGAAAAAATTGAAATCTACGATAGCCCCTAAAGCAGCTTTTCCTGAGATATAAGCTCAATCTCCGTCATCACGAAACCTAGCGGAAAAGACGTTAAGGGATGGGATTTTGAACGGAACCCTTGCAGGCGGAACGGCCCACCACTTCAACAAAAAAAGACGTCCAAGGACGTCTTTTTTTGTGCCTGCGATTCAGTAAAAGCCCTCCGCCAACCTCACGGAAACACTTCATCAAGGCAAAAAGTTTACCCAATGCTCCGCCGCTTCCTGCGTCTCTTGAAACGCCTGCTCATAACTCTCCCAATGATCCCCCTCCACATACACCGTAAGGGGCGTTGCACCTGTCAACGTCAACGTTGCACCCACCGGAACGTCGAGCGGTGGGCTCCAGCTGAAACCGATCTGTACCACGACACCTTTCTTCGTCTTGTATTCAACAGGATGGGTCTTATCAATGCGTGCCGACATATGTGCCTCCTAGATCCGGCGCCGTCTTCGGCGCCGGACGTTCATGGGGTTACGCCCTCAATGGCTGGTCATGCCGGCCATGTGCATCACCCAGCGCAAACCGCTGGCCACGATGCCGAGTGCGATCACGCTGGCGAACCAAATAGCGATCAGCCAAAACACCCGCTGGTACCAGGGCCCCGGCTGGTGTGGCCTCGGTTTTTCCGTCTCAGTGGTAGCCATCGCCAATCCTCACTTTTCCGCGGAATACGTAGTAGCTCCAGCAGGTGTACATCAGGATGATCGGCAGGATGAACAGGGTGCCGATCAGGATGAACAGCTGGCTGGACGGTGGCGATGCGGCGTCCCACAGGCTGATGGACGGCGGCACGATGTTCGGCCAGATGCTGAAGGCCAGGCCGATGTAGCCCAGGAAGACCAGCACCAGGGTGAATACGAACGGCCAGTGGGAGTGATGTTGACGCAACGTCTTCAGCAACCCGACCAGCGCGAGTACGCCCAGCAGCATCAGCCCACCGAAGACCACGATGTGCGCATGGGAGAACCAGCGCGTGGCGATTTCCGGATGCAGCCACGGTGTCCACACGCAGAGCACGGCCACCACTGCCATCAGGACGAACGCCAAATAGCGGCTGAACAGACGCATCCGCGATTCGAGCATGCCTTCGGTCTTGACCAGCAACCAGGTGCTGCCCAGCAACGCGTACGCCACCACCAACCCGACGCCGCAGAACAATGGGAACGGTGACAGCCAGTCCAGCGTGCCACCGGCAAACTGGCGATTCAGTACCGGGATGCCGGCAATGTAGGTGCCGATCACCACGCCCTGGCAAAAGGTCGCCAGGAACGAGCCGCCGATGAACGCCATGTCCCAGATGTGCCGCTTCTGCGGGCTGGCCTTGAAGCGAAACTCAAACGCCACGCCGCGAAAGATCAGCCCCGCCAGCATGAAGATCAGCGGCAGGTACAGCGCCTCCAGGATCACCGAATAGGCCAGTGGAAACGCACCGTACAACGCTGCCCCACCGAGGATCAGCCAGGTCTCGTTGCCATCCCACACCGGCGCCACGGTGTTCATCATCACGTCGCGCTCCTGCTCGTCCGGGATCAACGGAAACAGGATGCCCAACCCCAGGTCGAAGCCATCCATGATCACGTACATCATCACCCCGAAGGCAATGATCACGCCCCATATCAACGACAGGTCTATGCCTTGAATGCCCATGTGCAATCCCCTTGATCAGTTGGTGTGGTCGCCGGACGCCAGCGTCTCGGTGACAGCGGACAGGGGACGGCGTGGTGTGCGTTCCTGGCCGGGGCCGCCCTGAGGCGGGTGGTCGTGATGGGGCTGCGGGCCCTTGCGCACCAGCTTCATCATGTAGCCGATACCCACGGCGAACACCGAGAAGTAGATCACTACGAATAGCGCCAGGGAGATGCTCAGCTGCGTGACGGAATGATTGGACGCCGCGTCGGCGGTGCGCATCAGCCCGTAGACCACCCACGGCTGGCGACCGACCTCGGTGGTGATCCACCCGGCCAGCATCGCGATCAGGCCCGTTGGCGCCATGAACAACACCAGGCGCAGGAACAGGCGGTTGCGATACAGCGCGCCATTACGTCGCAAAGCAAACGCGAGCAATCCGGTGAAGATCATCAACATCCCCAGCCCTGCCATGATCCGGAAGCTGAAGAAAATGATGGTCGAGTTCGGCCGATCCTCTTTGGGAAAACTCTTGAGCGCCGGGATTTGTTTGTCCAGGCTATGGGTGAGAATGAGACTGCCCAAGTACGGCACCTCGATCGCATAACGCGTCTTTTCGGCGTCCATATCGGGGATCCCGAACAACACCAACGGCGTCGCCTCGTTACCGACGTTTTCCCAATGCCCCTCAATCGCGGCAATTTTCGCCGGTTGGTGCTCCAGGGTGTTCAGGCCATGAGCGTCACCGACCACTGCCTGGATCGGCGCCACGATCAACGCCATCCACATTGCCATCGACAGCATTTTTCGCACCGCCGGCGTGTCGTTCTTGCGCAGCAAATGCCAGGCCGCCGAAGACCCGACAAAGAACGCCGTGGCAACAAAGGCAGCGATTGCCATGTGCATCAGACGGAACGGGAACGACGGGTTGAAGACGATGGCTAACCAATCCAGCGGCATCACTCGGCCATCCACGATGGAAAAGCCTTGCGGTGTCTGCATCCAGCTATTGGAGGCCAGAATCCAGAACGTGGAAATCAGCGTGCCGATGGCAACCATGACCGTGGAAAAGAAGTGCAACCCACGCCCTACCCGGTTCCAGCCAAACAGCATGACGCCCAGGAAACCCGCCTCGAGGAAGAACGCCGTCAGCACTTCATAGGTAAGCAAAGGCCCGGTGATACTCCCGGCGAAATCCGAGAACCGGCTCCAGTTGGTGCCGAACTCGTACGCCATGACCAGGCCCGAGACCACGCCCATGCCGAAGTTGACCGCGAAGATTTTCGACCAGAAGTGGTACAGGTCCTTGTAGACCGAGTTGTTGGTTTTCAGCCATAGACCTTCCAGCACGGCCAGGAAGCTGGCCAGGCCGATGGTGATGGCGGGAAAGATGATGTGAAACGAGACCGTGAACGCAAATTGAATGCGCGCCAGGTCGAGCGCTCCAGGATTTAACATGACGATACCCTCATTGAGCCTTGCGGCCCGCAGCGAACAGATGCCCAGCGATCAGCAGAACCCGAGGCGGCGCTTGAGCCGCCCCGGTCCAGCTCAAGCGCCGAGGGACTGAATCAGGTTGCTGGCCGGCGCAGGCTCAAGCCGAATGGCGATGAACTTCGACGTCGGGGTATAGGTGCGGTCGCCATAGCTTTCCAGCGGCACCAGCGGGTTGGTCTCCGGGTAATAGGCGGCGGCCTGGCCACGCGGGATGTCGTAGGCAATCAAGGTAAAACCGCTGACCCGACGCTCGCGCCCATCGCCCCACAGCGAGACCATGTCTACCTTCTGCCCTGGCTCGTAGCCCAGCTGGCGAATGTCCTGCTCATTGACGAACACCACGTCGCGCATGCCATAAACCCCGCGATAGCGGTCATCGAGCCCGTACAACGTCGTGTTGTATTGGTCGTGGGAGCGCATGGTCTGCAGGATCAGGTCCGGTTTGACGTCAAGGTTGCGCACGCCTTCGCTGACCAGGTGCGCGGGCAACACGCTCGGGGCGAACTGGGCTTTGCCACTGTCGGTTTTCCAGATGCGATGCGCGGCGTTGTTGCCTAGGTGGAAGCCGCCCGGGTGCAGAAGCTTCTGGTTGAAGTCCTTGAAGCCGGGAATGGTGTCGGCAATCAAGTCGCGGATACGACTGTAGTCGGCCACCGCCCACAACCAGTCAATCGGATGTTTGCCCAGGGTCGCGTTGGCGATCCCGGCGATGATTGCCGGTTCCGAGCGCATCAAGGGCGACTTGGGTTTCAGTTGCCCGTGGGAGATGTGCACCATGCTGAAGGTGTCTTCCACCGTCACGCCTTGCGGGCCTTCTTCCTGCATATCGATATCGGTACGACCCAGGCACGGCAGGATCAAGGCTTCGCGGCCCGTCACCAAATGGCTGCGGTTGAGCTTGGTGGCGATATGCACGGTCAGGTCGCAGTTGCGCAAGGCCGCATGGGTGCGCGGGCTGTCTGGCGTCGCCTGTGCGAAGTTGCCGCCCAGGCCGATGAAGACTTTGGAGCGCCCTTCCTCCATGGCGGCAATCGCCATCACCGTGTTGTGGCCGTGGCGGCGCGGCACCTTGAAATCAAAGCGTGCCTCCAGCGCATTGATCAGCTCCGGTGGGGCCAGTTCGTTGATGCCCATGGTGCGGTCGCCTTGCACGTTACTGTGCCCGCGCACCGGCGACAGCCCCGCGCCCGGCCGGCCGATGTTGCCGCGCAGCAATTGCACGTTGATGATTTCCTGCACGGTCACGACCGAATGCGCGTGCTGGGTCACCCCCATGGCCCAGCACATGATCACCCGCTTGGCGCGGCGATACATGCGCGCGGCGAGTTCGATGTCTTCAAGGCTCAGGCCGGATTGCTCGACAATGTGTTCCCACGAGGTGGCGTCGACTTCCGCCAGGTAGCGCTCGAGGCCCGAGGTGTGTTCGGCAATGAATGCACGGTCGAATACGGCCTCGCCATTGTTTTCCAGGGCTTCACGCTCCCATTTCAGCAAGAACTTGGCGATACCACGAAAGGCCGCCATGTCGCCGCCCAGTGCCGGGCGAAAGTACGCCGACGAGGTCGGTTCGGAACCGTTGGTGAGCATCTCCAGTGGGTGCTGCGGATGCTGGAAACGTTCCAGTCCACGTTCCTTGAGCGGGTTGAAACAGATCACCTGGGCGCCGCGCTTCACCGCCTCGCGCAGCGGTTCGAGCATGCGTGGGTGGTTGGTGCCTGGGTTCTGCCCGATCACGAAAATCGCATCGGCTTCTTCCAGGTCATCAAACGTCACCGTGCCTTTACCCACGCCGACGCTGTCGTCCATGCCCAGGCCGCTCGCTTCGTGGCACATGTTCGAGCAGTCGGGAAAGTTGTTGGTGCCATAGGCGCGAACGAACAACTGATACAGATAAGCCGCTTCGTTACTGGCCCGGCCCGAGGTATAGAACTCCGCCTGATCCGGTGACTCCAGCTCGTTCAGGTGCTTGGCGATCAGGGCAAAGGCGTCGTCCCAACTGGTTTCGACATAACGATCCAGCGAGTCGTCGTAACGCATCGGGTGAGTCAGGCGCCCTTGGAATTCGAGCCAATAGTCACTTTGCGCCGCCAGTGACGACACCGTGTATTTATTGAAGAACGCCGGGTTGACCAGGCGCCCGGTGGCTTCCCAGTTAACCGCCTTGGCGCCGTTTTCGCAGAACTTGACCATGCCGTTTTCCGGCGACTCGCCCCACGCACAACCCGGGCAGTCGAAGCCGCCATTCTGGTTGGTCTTGAGCATCGCGCGGATGTTCTTGAACGCGTTTTCACTGCCCAGCCAGTTTTTCGTCACCGCAATCAGCGCGCCCCAACCAGCGGCCGCCCCCTTGTACGGTTTATAACGCTCAACTTCGCTCATAGTTCTTCTCCAGACTTCACACGTAGGCGGCGGCCTAACTTAAAGCCGTTATTGGTGATTGTTTTTCAGGCGTCGTAAAACGCGAACCTATTTAAAGCTCACTGAATAGGCGTCGCGCCGACCCGTTTCACGGGCTTACTATCGGGTTACGCTTTCAGACTATTCCGGGCGCAAACAGCCTGTCTAATCACAAATAATGACCAAGCCATCGAAATGATCTATCAAGAAAATTATTCTTAATTTTCAACAATATAAAAATAAAAACACAACTAAAAGACCTAATTAAACCGTCATAGATCTCGTCGATCATCCGTTAATTAATAGTGATTAGACGGCGATAAAAAACAACTTTAGCCTCCACTTAAACAAGGCAATTACTTCTATTGCCTGCCTAAAAACCAGCGCCATGAAGACACTCACTGAGTCGCTGCCGGAGGTTTTAATGACCGACCAGATTTTGCTGGATAGTTTTTCTCGCCGGGTCGACTACCTCAGAATGTCGGTGACCGACCGCTGCGACTTCCGTTGTGTCTATTGCATGGCCGAAGACATGGAGTTCCTGCCCCGCCAGCGCATCCTGACGCTGGAAGAGCTTTATCAACTGGCTGAAAGTTTTGTGGGGCTGGGCACTCGAAAAATCCGCCTGACCGGCGGTGAGCCATTGATTCGCCCAGGCGTGGTTGAACTGTGCAAGCGCATCGCCGCACTCCCTGGCCTGCGCGAGTTGTGCATGACCACCAACGGCTCGCAACTGGGCAAGCTGGCCGTGCCGCTGTTCGAGGCCGGGCTCAAGCGCCTGAACATCAGCCTCGACAGTCTTGACCCCCAGCGCTTTCGTGAACTGACGCGCACCGGCGACCTGGCCAACGTCATCGCCGGCATCGACGCTGCGAACGCCGCCGGTTTTCAACGCACCAAACTCAATTGCGTGGTGATGAAAGGGCGCAACGATCACGAAATCAACGACCTAGTGGCGTTCGCTATCGACCGCGGGCTGGATATTTCCTTTATCGAAGAAATGCCCCTGGGCGTCATCAGCGAGCACAGCCGTGCCGAAGCGTTCTATTCCAGCGCACAAGTGCGCGAGCGTATCGCCGAACGCTACACGCTGATCGACTCCGCAGAGTCGACCCAAGGCCCCTCACGTTACTGGCGCCTGGCCGAGGCACCGCATATCCGCCTGGGCTTCATTTCCCCGCACAGCCACAACTTCTGCGGCACGTGCAACCGCGTGCGGCTGACCGTTGAAGGCCGGCTGCTGCTGTGCCTGGGCAACGAGCATTCGGTCGATCTCAAGGACGTCCTGCGCCGTTATCCGGGTGAACCGAAACGCCTGGAGAGCGCCATTATCGAAGCGATGAAAATCAAACCGTATCGGCACAACTTCGAACTCAACGATGACGTGCAGGTTGTCCGCTTCATGAACATGACCGGCGGCTAGTCGTGCCGGTTTTCTCTTGAATTGATCCGAGGTTACCCATGAACGAACGCCCCAACTCTCTCACGCATCTGGACGCCGCCGGCCGGGCCAACATGGTCGACGTCACGGACAAGGCCGCAACCACCCGCGAAGCACAAGCCCAGGCATGGGTGCGCATGCAGCCGTCCACACTGAAGCTGATCCAACACAATGGGCATCCCAAGGGCGACGTGTTTGCGGTCGCCCGTATTGCCGGAATCATGGCGGCAAAGAAAACCCACGAACTGATCCCGCTCTGCCACCCGCTGATGCTCAGCTCGATTCACCTCGAATTGAGCGCTGTGGAGCCCGACCGCGTCCGGATCGTCAGCACCTGCCGGCTCAACGGCCAGACCGGCGTCGAACTGGAGGCCCTGACCGCCGCCAGCGTGGCGGCCTTGACGATTTATGACATGTGCAAGGCCGTGGACCGCGGAATGGTCATCGACCAGATCCAGTTGCTCAAAAAGCAGGGTGGGAAGTCAGGCTCCTTTGTCGCCGGAGACGCCCAATGATTCTGGTCAGCTACTTTGCGCGCTATCGGGACCAACTGGGTGTCGGCGGCGAAAAAATAGCGCTGGACGGCTCGTTGCGCACGATTGAGGACGTGAGACTGCATCTGTGCGCCAGAGGGCCGATCTGGCAGCAAGTGCTTGGAGAAAATAGCCTCATGTGCGCGCTGAACCACGAGCTGTGTACACCCGCCGCCGTGATAGAAGACTTCGATGAAATCGCGTTCTTCCCTCCAGTGACCGGAGGTTGAGCCATGTCGATTCAGGTCCAGGCCGAGCTATTTGACGTGGGTGAAATGACCCGCAGCGTCCACGCCGAAGACCCGGGCGTGGGCGCCGTGGCCACGTTCGTGGGGTATGTGCGCGATATCAACCAAGGGGATCAGGTCAGCGAGCTATTCCTGGAGCATTACCCGGGGATGACCGAGCGCTCCTTGCAACGGATCGTCGACCAGGCCCAGGCACGCTGGCCCTTGCGGCGGGTGACCCTCATCCACCGCGTGGGGGTGTTGAAGGTGGGTGAGCCCATCGTGTTTGTCGGCGTCGCCAGCGAACACCGACAGGCCGCCTTCGATGCCTGCGCGTTCCTGATGGACTACCTGAAGACCCGCGCGCCCTTCTGGAAGCGCGAACAGACGCCGGCCGGTGAGCGCTGGGTAGACGGCAGGGAAAGTGATCGGCAGGCGGCCAAGCGCTGGGACGCTAGAGGTCTCAGAACAAATCGCTGAAGGGAATGAACCGTGCCATCTCACCGGCTTGCAGGGTGCAGCCCTCGGGGATTTCCACCAGTCCATCCGCCCACGAGGCGCCCAGCAGCACACCTGAACTCTGGTTCGGATACAACACCGCCCTTCCCTGCTCCAGCCTGGCCCGCAGGTACTCGCGGCGATTGCCGGCTTTCGGCCAGTCAAAACCTACGCTCACCGCAAAGCTCAGGGGCGTGACATCTTCGACGCCCTGGATACGCAACAGGTAAGCCCGCGCCAGCAGGCCGAACGTCACCAATGCCGAGGTCGGGTTACCCGGCAGGCCGATGACCGGCACGCTGCCAAAGTAGCCCACGGTCAGGGGTTTGCCTGGCTTGATCGAGAGTTTCCAGAACAGCGGTTTGCCGCATTCACGCAGTACCTGGCCAAGGCAATCGGCATCGCCGGCAGAGACACCGCCAGTGGTCAGGATCAGGTCGGCGGCGTGTTGCAACTGTTCCAGTTTGAGGCGTGTGCGTTGTGGCTGATCGGGAAGAATGCCGCCATCGATGACGTCGCATCCCAGCGCGCTCAACCAGTGGCTGAGCAAGGTGCGATTGCTGTTGTAGATGCAGCCGGGTTTGAGTGGCGTTCCCGGCTCAGCCAGTTCGTCACCCGTGGACAGCAGCGCCACCCGGGGCCGGCGTACCACCGACACATGCGTGCAGCCCTGCGCCGCCGCGATGGCCAGTTCGAAAGGCCCGAGACGCTTGCCGGCGGCGAGCAGCACCTGGCCGGCGCGATTTTCCTGGCCTTGCGGACGGATATTCTGGCCCACGCGCAACGGCTGCGTGAATCGCACACGGCCATCGTCCTGCACGTCGACGTTTTCCTGCATCTCGACGCAGTTGGCGCCCTCGGGCACCGGTGCGCCGGTAAAGATTCGCGCGCAGGTGCCGGGTAGCAGAGCCTGCGGCGCAACGCCGGCGAAGATCTGTTGCGACACCGTCAGCGGCTGGCCCTGCCAATCGTCGACATTCAGGGCATAGCCATCCATGGCGCTGTTCGGCCACGGCGGCAGGTCCAGGGTCGCAACCAGGTCATTGGCCAGTACCCGTTGCCGCGCCTCACTCAGGGCGACCGGTTCGCTGTCTTGCAGGCGTTGCTGCTGTGCCATGGCCAGCAGCGAAGCAATCGCCTCTTCCACTGACATCAGCGGTGAACGGCTCATCCCCGCGTCCCGCACAGTGCCACCGGCTTGAGATGTGGTACGAAATTGCACGGCCGGTGGCGCGCATCGAGCTGCTCGGCAAGAATGCCTTCCCAGGCTGTGCGGCAGGCACCGGTCGAGCCCGGCAGGCAGCATACCAACGTCCCGTTGGCCAACCCGGCCAAGGCACGGCTCTGCACCGTGGAGGTGCCAATATCAAGGATCGAGATCGCACGGAACAGCTCACCAAAACCGTCAATCTGCTTGTCCAGCAAGCAGCTCACCGCTTCGGGCGTACTGTCGCGGCCGGTGAAGCCGGTGCCCCCGGTAATCAACACCACTTGAATCTGCTCGCTGGCGATCCAGGTCGCGACCTGCGCGCGGATCTTGTACAGGTCATCCTTGAGCAGGTTGCGCTCACTGAGGCTGTGTCCGGCTTCCAACAGGCGGCTGACCAGCAATTGCCCGGAGGTATCGTTGGCATATTCCCGGGTATCACTGACGGTCAACACTGCAATGTTCAACGGTACAAACAACGCATCCGACGTTACGCTCATGGGGTTCTCCGGCAGGCCATTATCAAAACAATTACCCGAGGCTAAAGCGCGCAAACACAGGCTGTCTAATCGTTACGGCTGACCGGGTTATCGAGCGTTTCTATCAGCGGTTTTCCTGCCTTGAATTCGCCGGTTATCGAGTGAATCGATCACGCCTTCAATACAGGTGATTGGACGCGCAGGCCCTACAATGAGATGGTCTGCTCCTCTCACCCGCTCGCTCTGCGGGTTTTAGACACTGGCACGCATAACGACCTCTTACTTCTTCCCAGGCAGGTGCCTTGATGGACATAAAGCAACTCAAATTCCTGATCGCGCTGGAGCAGACCCGTCACTTCGGCCAGGCAGCCGCGCGCTGTCATATCACCCAGCCGACCCTGTCGATGCGCTTGCGCAACCTGGAGGATGAGCTGGGACTGGAGCTGGTCACTCGTGGCCAGCGCTTCGAAGGTTTCACCCAGGCCGGTGAGCGCGTGCTGGCCTGGGCCAGAACCTTGCTCGCCGCCCATGACGGGTTGTTCGCCGAAGCCGCTGCGTGTCGCGGTCAGTTGGTGGGTAACTTGCGCCTGGGCCTGGTGCCACTCAGCGGATTCAATCCGATCAGCTACGTCCAGAGCCTGTCCCACTCATTCCCGGAGCTCAAGTTCAGCCTGTCGTCCATGAGTTCGGACAAGATCATCGAAGCCTTGGGTACCAACCAACTGGACTTGGGCGTGTGCTACCTGGAACACCTGAACCCCAACTACCTGGAGTTCTTCGAACTGGGTGAGACCCGTGTGGGCCTGTTGTACGACACGCGCCACTTCCATTTCGAAGGTACGGAAATGAGTTGGGAAGACGCCGCCGAGTTGCCCCTGGGGATGATCAGCAATGGCATGCACTATCGAAAATCCATTGACCTGAGTTTCCGCAGCCGCGGCCTCGACCCCCAGCCCATACTCGAAAGCGATTCGACGTATCAGCTGTTCCAGGCGATCCACGAAGGTTTTTGCTGCGCGATCATGCCGTTGGACAGCGGCCTGGAGAGCCCGATCGAGAACCTGGCGTTTATCAACCTGCCGGATGCCAGCGTGCTCGCGCCTCTGGGCCTGGTCATGCGCAAGACCGAGCCACGCTCGGCCATTGCCGAAAAGTGTTTTGCGCACGCCAAGCAACTGTTTGCTGCCAAGGCTGCGGTCTAGGGTATTGGAGGTTTGTTTATGATTTGCCGAATCGAACAGCCCGTTGAACTCAGCGATGCCAATGCACCGGCACCACAGCCAATCAATGTCGCTTATCGAGACTATGACGAGGGCGCGCAGGTGTCCCAAGCGGCGCTGGCGGCGGAAATCGCCCTGGCCATCAGTTACAACGGTTTGAGCCAAGCCGTGATGATGGTTTCACCCGGCAACATCGAAGACTTCATCCGGGGCTTCAGCATCAGCAATGGGATCATCGACCACCTGGGCGAGATTTACGACATCCAACTCGCGCATTTTGACCAGGCATGCCAGGCCGACGTCCAAATCTCCAGTCGTGCGTTCTGGGCCTTGAAGGATCACCGACGGCAAATGGCGGGCACCAGCGGTTGCGGGCTGTGCGGCGTGGAAGCACTGGAACAGGCGCTGCCCCAATTGGACGTTCTGCAACCCGCGCCTCTGCCGCCCGCGCATCACCTCAAGGGCTTGCGTGAGCGCATCGAAGAGGCCCAGGTCATGGGGAAAAGCACTGGCGCCTTGCATGCGGCTCTGCACTTCGGCGCCGACGGCTCAGCCCTGCTGTGCCGTGAAGACATCGGCCGCCACAACGCGCTGGATAAATTGATCGGGGCGATGCAACAGGCGCAAGTCGATGCACGCAGCGGTTTCACGGTAGTCACCAGCCGCTGCAGCCTGGAGCTGATCCACAAGGCGGTCAGGGCCAAGCTGGGCACCTTGGTCAGCTTGTCGGCACCCACCGTATTAACCGTGCAATGGGCACGTAAACACCATCTCAACCTGATCCACGTGCCTCACCGGAACGCACCGCGGATCTACAGCCCGATCTGACGCAGCCGGGCTCAATTGACCTGCGAGCGCATCACCCTCACCGGCACCGACTTGTAGGAGGGCGTGCCACTGTCGACATCGATGTAATCCAACGGCACCAGTTGGTTGGCCTCCGGGTAATAGGCGCCCACCGAGCCTGTGGATATCTTGTACTCGATGGCGGTGATCTTCTCGTAGCGCAACTTGCGCCCCTGGGTGACCGTTTCGATGTCGACCAGGTCACCGTGAGCCAACCCCCTGGATTCCAGGTCGGCCGGGCTCATGAACAACACATCCCTTCGCCCGAACACCCCCCGATAGCGATCATCGAGCGCATAGACCGTGGTGTTGTACTGGTCATGACTGCGCAGGGTGATCAGCCGCAGGACGTCATCACCATCGACTTCCTTATCCTCATGCAAACCGGGGAACACAAAGAACTCAGCCTTGCCCGAGGGTGTCATCCAGATACGCTCGGTAGCCGGCAGGGGCATGCGAAAACCACCTGGAACACGAATGCGCTCGTTGTAGTCATCGAACCCCGGGATGGTTTTTTCGATGAGGTCGCGAATCTTGTCATAGTCAGCCGCCAGCTCCGTCCAAGGCACCTTGCTGTCGGGCAATGCAGCGCTCGCCAGGCCCGCCACAATGGCCGGTTCTGAACGCAGGAACTCAGAGGCTGGCATCAACTTGCCGGCCGAGGCATGCACCATCGACATGGAGTCTTCGACCGTGATCGATTGACGGGCACCATTCTGAAGATCCAGCTCGGTGCGGCCCAGGCAGGGGAACAGGTAGGTTTCCTTGGCCACCAGCAGATGGGTGCGGTTGAGCTTGGTGCCGATATGCACGCTCAAGTCCAATTTGCCCATGGCCGGGAAGCACTGGCCCGGGTCAGGCAGTGCCACTGCAAAGTTGCCTCCCAGACAGAACAGCGCCTTGGACTCCCCCGCGATCATCGCTTGCATCGCCTGCACCGCATCGTGCCCGTGGGCAGGCGGGGGCTTGAAGCCCAGCACCTGTTCGAGCTTGCCAAGAAAGGCACTGGAAGGTTTTTCGGTGATGCCGACGGTTCGGTTGCCTTGCACGTTGGAATGGCCCCGCAATGGGCAAATGCCGGCACCGGGTTTGCCGATGTTGCCGCGCAACATCAACAGGTCACAGATCAGCCGGACGTTGGCAGTCCCTTCGTTATGCTGGGTGATCCCCATGCCGTAGGTCACGATGGTGGCGTTGGATTTCGCATAGGCGGCGGCCACTTTTTCCATGTCGGCCTTGAGCAATCCACTTGCGGACTCGATGTCTGGCCATAGGGTCGCCAACAAGTCCGCCTTGAGCGCCTCGAAGCCGTTGGTGTGTTGCTCGATAAACGCATAGTCGATGACCTCGCCGACCGACGCCTCCAACTCCAGCAACGCTTTCATCACGCCCTTGATCGCCGCAGCGTCCCCACCCGCCTTGACCTGTAGATAAGTCGACGCAATGCGGGTGGAGCCATAGGTGGCCATTTCAATCATGTCTTGCGGATCGCAAAAGCGTTCCAGTGCGCGTTCGCGCAGAGGGTTGAACACCATGATGGGGACTTTGCGCCGGGATATTTCGTGCAGCGTTCCCATCATGCGCGGATGGTTGGTGCCGGGGTTGTGCCCGATGGAAAGCACCAACTCACACAGGTCAAAGTCATCCAGTGAAACAGAACCCTTGCCCATCCCGATCGAGCGCGGCAACCCAACGCTAGTGGGCTCGTGGCACATGTTTGAACAGTCCGGAAAGTTATTGGTCCCATATTCACGGGCGAACAGTTGATACAGGTAGGCGGCCTCATTCGAAGCTCTGCCTGAGGTATAAAACTCGACCTGATCAGGCTCCAGTCCACGCAGTATTTCGCCGATGCGTGCGAAGGCCGTTTCCCACGCCACAGGCTGATAGGTGTCGCTTGCCCGGTCATAAACGAGAGGGTGCGTCAGGCGCCCCAAGTCTTCGAGTTCAAAGTCACTTCGGTGCAGCAACGTCGAGACCGGATGGTTGGCAAAGAATTCAGGCGTCACGCGCTTGCTGGTCGCTTCCCAGGTCACGGCTTTGGCGCCGTTTTCGCAAAATTGGAAGGTGGATTTGTGCTCTTTGTCCGGCCACGCGCAGCCGGGGCAATCGAATCCATCCGGCTGATTGGTGCGCATCAGGGTAATAGGCGCTTTGAGTGTGTCCATCTGCTCACGCACCGCTGTCGCGGTCGCCTTGAGCGCCCCCCACCCGCCTGCGGGACCATCATAGTTACGTACGCCTGGAACCTTGCGCTTTATAGCCATGATCACTCCATAGACGGTTCATCACCCAAGGGCTGGAACCGATAGCTGCATAGTAACGGCCGTGACAAGGCCGTCATACAAGCGCAAGAACCGTTCACGTCTCTTGAGCGTGATTTAAAACCTAGGTGGCAGCCCCCTCCCTGTCAAAGGCAAAGGACGACCGGTAAACCTGACGCTCGCCTACTGGAATCGCACCACACGACCCATTACCCTGACGGCCTTTATCAGACAACCGGAAGTCAGATACCCGTGCTCAAGCCCCTTGCTGTCATTGCCCTTGCCTGTACGCCTTTCTTTGCCAGCGCTGCCGACCTGGCCGGGGTGTGGAAAGGTACCTTGGGCAAATCCGCCATCGTGGCCTGTTTCAATGGCGCCGATGGCGAGCACGGCAGCTATTACTACCAGCGCATCCTCACGCCGATCCAACTGACCCAAGCCAGCGACAACGCGCCCTGGGTGGAAACGGGCAATACCGGTTTCTGGGCGTTGCAACAGCCGCAGGGCGATACGCTCACAGGCTCATGGAGCAAAAACCCAGGTGGTGCACCGCTGCCACTCAACTTGCAACGTATCGATGCGCAAGGCTGTGGCAGCGACGCCTACAACGCGCCCATGGAAGCCGCGCCTCTACCGATCAAGACCGAGCAGAAAACCTTCGGCGAGCACCGCTATCAGCTCAAGACCCAAGGCGCTCGGGTCACGCTCAAGCTCGAAGGCGACAGCCCGGCGTTCCAGAAGATCAACCAGCAACTCGCCGCCCTGGCCGTCAGCGACGATGACCAGGTGAACTACCTGCAAGAGCGGCGCGAGTACCTCGGCCGCAACGGTTCGGCCTACACCAGCGAAATAGACGTGGAGCCCACGTACTGGTCCTCCCAATACATCACTGTCAGGTTTTACCGTTGGGCCGCCGGCACCGGCGCCAGGGGGATCAGTTGGGGCCTGCACTCCTGGAACCTGCAAACCGGTGCAAGCGTCGACCCCTGGACGTGGTTCGGCGGGCATCAGGAGTGGTATGACGCCTTCTCCGGCGACGTGAAGCTGCCGACCGAATTCAGTCGCTGGCTGGCCCAGCAAACCAGCACTGATGAAGGTTGCCCGGCGATCACCAGCTATTCCACCTTCGACCTGAGCTTCAACACCCAAGGCTTGCAACTCTCCACGCGCGCCACGGGTGACGGCTGCGATAACGAACTGAATTTCACCTGGGAGCAATTGGCACCGGTGTTGACCGAGCCAGGCAAGGCGGCGCTACCCCGCTTGAAACAGCCCTGAAAAGCGGGCTCGGCCAGCCTTACAAAAACCCCACATTGATTCACGAAATGTTAAGAATCGCTCTCGTATACTGCTTGATCGCCCACGACCGTTCCCCCGAGCGGTCCCTTTCCCCGGTAGCCAGAATCCATGACGCGCCCCGCCTCTCTGCTGCTCCTTCTCGCTGGTCTGTTATTTTTCTTCGCCCTTGGCGGCCATGAGCTACAAGGCTCCACCGAAGCCCGCGTGGCCGGGATCGCCATGGCCATGCACCTGGACAATGACTGGGTGATCCCGCGCCTGTTCCGCGAACCGTTCCTGGAAAAACCACCCCTGAGCCTATGGCTGGACGCCGGCGCGATTCGCCTGTTCGGCGCCTCGACCTGGGCGGTGCGCCTGGCTTCGGCGTTTGCCGGGTTGTTCAGCGTGATGCTGTTCTACGGGATGTTGCGCAAGTTTGGCCGTCCCAAGTCGCTGGCGTTCTGCGCCGCGATGATCCTGGCGACCATGGCCAGTTACTGGGGCAATGTGCGGGGCGTGGGTGAAGACTCGTTGCTCAGCCTCGGCGTGACCACTGCGCTGCTGGCGTTCTACCAGGCGATGCGGCCCGAATCCGAGCGCCAAGGCTCCACTGTGTGGGCCTGGGCATTGTTTACCCTGGGGATGGTCATCGCCACCTTGAGCAAAGGTGTGCTGGGCTTGGCGATGCCGGGTATCGTGATCTTCGTGTACCTGGTCGTGACCAGCCTGATGGATAAGCGCCTACGCATCGGCGACTGGCTCAAACCGGCCTTGTTCACGCTGCTGGCACTGGTGCCGCTGCTGATCTGGCTGGGTTTCCTGTACCAGCGTGGCGGGATGCAGGCGGTCGGTGAGGTGTTGTGGACCAACAGCGTCGGACGCTTCAGCGGCTCGTTCGTGGAAGCCGGGCATTACGAGCCGTTCTACTACTACCTCGCGAAACTGCCTGAAGCGTTTCTACCCTGGAACATCCTGGTGTACCTGGGCCTGTGGCACTTCCGCAAAAGCCTGATGCGCAATCGCTACCGTCTGTTTTTCAGTGTGTGGCTGGTGGCGCAATTCACCCTGCTGACCCTGGCCTCCAGCAAGCGCACCGTGTACCTGATGTCGCTTACCCCTGCCGCCGCCGTGCTCGCGGCCGAATATGCGCGGGTACTGCTGGAATGCCTGAAAGACCGTAAGCCTGGTCTGTACCGCTACCACCGGCAGGTGATCGGCGGCGTATTCGGCGTGCTCATTGCCTGCTACCTGAGCGCCGCATTCTGGTTCGCGCCCAAGGCGGACGCCGTCGAGTCCTTCGTGCCAGTGATCAGCCATCTCCAGGCGCTGCAGGCAGAAGGTCGGGAAGTCGCGATGTATCAGCCTAACGAACGGATTGCCGGCGCCGGGGTGTTCTACATGCAAGCCTACGTGCCCATCCTGAACACCGAAGCCGAATTACGTGCGTTCCTCACGGCCAAACCGGGCAACGTTGCGTTGATGGATCACACCGACCGACTGAATGAAAAGGTCACGGTGATCAAGCAGATGGCAATCGGCCGCCAGCCTTACTACTTCGCGGAGCAGTAAGGCCGGCGCGGGTCATCAGTGCTTGGTGACCTTGTCCAGATACCCCATGGCGAACGCCGAGATCACGAAGGTCATGTGGATGATCACGTACCACATCAGGTGTTGTGGATCGACGTTCTTGGCGTCCATGAAGATACGCAGCAAGTGGATGGACGAAATCGCCACGATGGATGCCGCCACTTTCATCTTCAACGAAGACGAGTCCATGGTGCCCAGCCAGTTGAGCTTTTCTTTGCTTTCATCGATATCCAGCTGCGAGACGAAGTTCTCGTAGCCGGAAATCATCACCATCACCAGCAAGCCGCCAACCAGGGCCATGTCGATCAACGACAGCAGCACCAGGATCAGCTCGGACTCGGCCATCGAGAACACGCTCGGCAGCAGGTGAATCACTTCCTGGAAGAATTTCAGCGCCAGCGCCAGCAACCCCAGGGACAAGCCGAAATAGATGGGCGCCAGCAGCCAGCGCGAGGCGTACATAGCATTTTCGATAAAACGTTCCATTGGATCTCACACAGCGTGGCTAAAAATGGCCGCGAGTATACCAGCCAGTACCCAGCGCCTGTCACCGCGAGAAAACTGACCCAGGTGGCATCTGTAAGAGAGTTTTTCTGCTAGTGTCGAGACCATTCACTTGGCTCGATGATGTCGGACAGGAAGACTCAGATGATGGATGTGCGATCCCCTTTGGCCAGCATCGGCCTGTGTGCGGCGTTGCTGATAGCCAGCGGCTGCTCCCCCAAAGAAGAGCAGAAGCAGGCAACACTCGAAGAGAAAACCACAAAATTCGAACAGTCGCTGGACAGTATCCAAGACCCCAAATTGCGGGATGCCATCGCCGACCTTGGCGGCTCGCTGCTGTTACTTGAACGTGCACGCATCAAGCTCGCCAACAAGCCGATCGAAGCAGAATACGGCGAAGACACGCTGGCCTTGCTCAAGCACTACCCAACGCCCCAAGCCTTGGTGGACACCTACATCAACGGCCTGTTCGTGCTACGCAAAGCCTCCCACTCCGACTACCTCACGGATCTGCAGCCGGTCTTCCCGTTCACCTTCAACAGCCCTGACCAGTTCCCCTTCCCCCACGGCCTGGAATGGCAGTCGGTGACCTTGAGCAACAACAAGGTCATCCCCTTCCAGCCGGAATGGTCGGAGACCGACCCAGGCATTCAACTGAGCCCCAGCAGTTCCAACCTGACCAACCCCGACGACCTGACGGTGACCTACCCCTTCATCGAAGGCGTCGAGACGGACAACAAGAGCCAGCCTCAACCCGTGAGCCTCAAAGGCACGGTTGAAGTGGTGGCACCGGGCAAGGTGCTGACCTTCGACCTGTCAAAAAAGGACGTGGGGCGCAAGCGCACCGAGGGCAACATCACCCTCAACCTGGTGTTGCTGGAAAAAAACTACGCCGAGATCGAGCTGACCAACAGCGCGCCCTTGGCCGCAGAAGTGGGCGACGACTCGCCAAACCCTTTGCTGGTACAAGCACGGGACAGCACCGGGCAGTTCCTGACGCGCTCGGGCTCGATCAACGAAAGTGCAGCCCAAGTGGCGTTCTATGAGAAACAACTGGCCGAGATGCAGAAGCAGAAGGCGTGGTCCGATGCCTTTGAAACGCAACTGACCGACGAGCAGAAAGCCTTCGAACACAAGCAAACCAGCCATTACGCCAAGGTGTATTTCAATGGCGTGATCGACAACCTGCAGGTTGACGTCCTGGACTTTTCCACAGCCACGTTGACCCACAAGGACCTTGACCTGCCGGTGATGCGCTTCGACAGGAACAGCCTGCAGAAGACCGTGCAAGCCTTGCCGATGCCCGTCACGGTGTATGACGACAGCGCCGCCAGCTGGCTCAAAGATGCGGCCATGACCGAAGACCAACTGAAAAAAAGCGTCACCATCAGCCAATCGACCGACGATGCCAGCGCCGCCAAGCTCGTGTTCGACCACCCCTTTACCTTCAATGACGAGCTGGTGGGCGCCGAGCGTAACAGCAGCGACGAACCCATCACCTTCTTCACCGCGGACGACAAGGGCGAGCGTGACGAGCCCATCGAGCTGCCGAGCGAGGCATTTGAGTTGGATGCGGCGCGTGGCACCCTCACTTACGACCTCAACCTGTTCCCGGAAACCCCAGCCTTTGTGGTGGGCTCGATCCCAGTATTCCTGGCAACCATCGAGAAGGGCACGGTTGACGTCGCCAAACTGCCCAAGGGCCTGACGCTCAAGGACAACGCCCTGATCATCGATCAGAAAATGTTCCCTTCTGACAGTTGGCGTTTCTACGCCAAGGACGCCAGCGGCAACTACCTCAAGGAAATCCTCGGCGTCAGCCACCGTGCGGAGGAATACGGCACGGCGATGTTCGACGTGCATTACTTCTACGGTCAGCCGACCACCCTGGAAAGCTACCAGCGTACCGACCTGAACACCGTGCAATACGGCTTTGAGGTCAAGTTGGACAAACCCGAGAGCAAATAGCCGCTCTACAGGGCGAGGCGCTCCTGCCCACCATTGAGCTGTCGCAGATGTGCCTGCATGTGCAGGCACCAGATCTGCGGATCATCAGCCAGTGCGTATCCGTGCAGGGTGAGACTGTCGACAATCGACTGAAGAATGGTTTCTGCCACGAAGGGCCCATGAAACGGGCCTTGGGACTTGATGGTGGAAGGCTGCTCGCCGGTCATTCCGGCGGCAAACAACAAGGTCCACATCCCGTTATCCCCGGCCAGAGGACGAATGGAGCATTCGATACGGGTGACCAGGCCCAGGCATTGGCGGGTAAGGCAAAGGTTGCGCGACATGGCGGCGCCCCTCGGTAGATCGGTGTTCAGCCTCAATCATACGGCGAGGCTGTTTCTATCCTGCGACTCCTGTGGATATCCCTTGAAGTCAGAATAGAAGAAAACCGCAACAAACCAAGGTTGTAGGGACCAACGGGCGTTGGCCCCGAAATGACGTCAATTTTGTGGCGAATACTCCAAATACACCACTGAACCAATGTGGGAGCGGGCTTACTCGCGAAGGCGGAGTGTCAGCAGCAGATAGTCTGACTGGCCCACCGCCATCGCAGGCAAGCCAGCTCCCACACTCACCGCGTCGAACCAAAAATCAGGTGGGTTGGGTTTCAGCCTGCGCGTGCTGCGCCAGCTCCTTCTCCGCTTCCTTCAGGTCTTCCTCGCTGATCATCTCCGCAATCACCCGCAGACGCTCAACCACCCGCGCATTCACGCTGCCTTCCGGGAATTGCCCATCCGCATCCGGCTCACCGGCAGGCTCGCCCACCAGCAGGCTCAATGCCTCGTCCGCCTGACGCACGGCATAGATATGGAATTGGCCGTCCCGTACCGCTTTCAGCACCTTCTCGTCGAGCATCAACGTGGCGACGTTGGCCTGTGGGATGATCGCGCCCTGCTCGCCGGTCAAGCCACGCGCCTCGCAGAGACGGAAGAAGCCCTCGATCTTCTCGTTGACCCCGCCCACCGCCTGCACTTCACCGAACTGGTTGATCGAACCGGTAATGGCAAAGCACTGCTTGAGCGGCGTCTTCGACAGCGCCGAAATCAAGGTGCACGCCTCGCCCAAAGACGCACTGTCGCCGTCCACATAACCGTAGGACTGCTCCAGCGCGATGCTCGCCGAGATCGCCAGCGGGAATTCCTGGGCGTACCGGCTGCCCAGGTAACCCGTAAGAATCATCACGCCCTTGGAGTGAATCGGCTGGCCGAGGTTTACCTCACGCTCGATGTCGACAATGCCGCTGCCGCCCGGGTATACCGTGGCGGAAATCCGCGCCGGCACACCGAAGGCCGAATCGCCCACTTCCAGCACCGTCAACCCGTTGCACTTGCCCACCGCCGCGCCGGCAGTATCGATCAGGATCACCCCGGCGAGCATGTCGTCGAGAATCCGCGCCGACACTCGACCAGTGCGCGTGGCCTTGGCCTTGAGCGCGCGCTCGATGTGGCCGGCGTCGGTCATCTCATCGCCAGCCAAATGCCGGATGAAGTCCGCCTCGCTGACCAGTTGGAACAAATCACCAATCCGCGCCGACAAGCGCCCTTGGTGTTCCGCCAGCCGAGCGCTGTAAGTGGCCAGGCGCGCCACCGCGTCCGACGTCAGCGGTGCCATGCCTTCTTCCGACGTACGGGTTTTAAGCAACTGGGCGAACTGCTCCAGGCTTTCGTCGACCATCGGGATGTCTTCGTCGAAATCCACCAGGACGCGAAACATCTCCTGGAAGTCCGGATCGGCGTCCTGCAAGGCGTAGTACAGCTGACGCGAGCCGATGATGATCACCTTGACCTGCAACGGGATCATCTGCGGGTTGAGGGTCACGGTGGCCAGGCGGCCCAGTTCGCCCAGCGGCGACTCCATCTTCAGCTTGCGCGATTGCAGGGAACGCTTGAGCGCGTCCCACACGAACGGCTCGCCGAGCATTTTTTCCGCCTCGAGGATCAGGAAACCACCGTTGGCACGGTGCAAGGCGCCCGGACGCAACTGACGATAGGTGGTGTAGAGCGCCCCCTGATCGGTGCTGTATTCGATACGACCGAACAGGTTGTCGTAGGTCGGGTGCGGTTCGAACACCACCGGTGCTCCGCCGTTGACCGGGTGGCCGACCACCAGGCTCGGGCAGTATTGCTCTTCGAGCAGCTTGCGCGCCTGGGCGTCGGTCTTGGCGTCGTCCACCAATTGCTCGACCACGGTTTTAAGCAGGTATACCTGCATGGCCTGCAGGTAACCGCAAACGGCTGCGTTTTCCGCGTATTTTTCTGACAGCGGCGCGAGCAACGGTTGCAGGGCCAGGGTGATGGTTTCTTCGTTGAATTGGCGCAATTGGTTGTTGGACTCACGCTTCCACTGCGGCAGGCTGGCCAGTTCTTCGTTGAGGCGTTCTTCCAGCTCGGAAATATCCGTATGGAAGCGCTCGCGGTCGGCTTCCGGCAATTGCGAAAACTCGGCTTCATCGAGGGCCTTGCCGTCAAGCATTGGCGTGAACGCGATGTTGGAGCTGTCGCGGTACAGCGCCACGTCTTTTTCCAGGGCCAGGCGTTCGATCACGTCCAAAGCCTTGTCATAGCGCTGGTTGAAAGCGCGGTCGATGGCGCTTTTACGCTGCTGGTAAGTCGGGTGTTCGAAGGCCGCCGGGAAAGTAGCTGCCAGGTTGTCTATCAGGGCGTTGATATCGTTGATGAACGCCGCTGCCGCGCCGCCCGGCAATTCCAG
Organism: Pseudomonas sp. GW821-FHT03A09; assembly: GCF_059421065.1. Lineage (NCBI taxonomy): Bacteria > Pseudomonadati > Pseudomonadota > Gammaproteobacteria > Pseudomonadales > Pseudomonadaceae > Pseudomonas > Pseudomonas sp. GW821-FHT03A09. The sequence goes on from NZ_JBWKUX010000013.1 coordinate 133,178, forward strand.
GGCACGCGGTTCACGTGGTTCATCGAAATTATTCACATAGACCCAGTCCGCCGGGGTCTGCAGGCGTTTGCCTTCGGCCTTCAGATAGCGTTTGACGAACGAAAAGCGGCCAGTACCGGGTTCGCCCATGACAAACACGTTGTAACCGGGGCGTGGCATGGCCACACCGAACTGCAAGGCTTCAACCGCACGTTCCTGGCCAAGCACACCGCGAAAGGGCTCCAAATCATTGGTGGTCGAGAAGCTGAACTGTTCAGCGGAGAAAGGGCGAGTCAGCGCTTCGGGCGCTAGACGCAAGCTGGCAGCAACAGGATCAGGCATCGGGCTTCCTTACATCAGGCGGGGCAGATGACGGCATTCTGGCTCCCGGTTACGCGCTATGGCAAGGCGCGGCGTTGGGAAAGCTTAGACGCGGTCGGCGCCTTACAAAAAAATAGCGACCACTCTCGACAGCAACTCTGATTGTTTTATAAAAAATAACGGAACCCCAGGATCGTGCCTAAACTCCAAACTGCGCGGGTTGGACTAATAACTGGCCCCTAGGGCGCTGCGAAGCGCCTGAACCCCTTGTCCATTGGTTTGCACACAAAGAGAACAAAGCTATGAAACGGATCCTTCTTGGTACTCTCTTCACCGTCGTTTCCCTCAATGCAATGGCAGAAGCGCCAGGCGGCCCGAACTGCGGTTGGGGCAACATGATGTTCGAAGGCCAGCGCGGTACTCCAGCTCACTTCCTCGCTTCCACCACCAACGGCACCTCGGGTAACGCCACCTTCGGCATGACCTCGGGCACCAACGGCTGTAACACCAACAGCAAGCTGACCTACGGCGGCAAGTCCTGGTTTGCCATGAATGGCATGATGAACGAGCTGTCCGAAGACATGGCCAAAGGTAATGGCGAAGCGCTGACCACTTACGCGGTGGTACTGGGCGTCGCCCCTGAAGATCGCGAGCACTTCGCTGCCGTGACCCACGAGCACTTCCAGCAGATCTTCAGCAAAGCTGACGTGACCGCCGAGGATGTGCACACCAACACCCTCGCCGTCCTGAAAAACGATGCCCGCTTGGCGAAGTACGCTACCCAGGCTTAAGCTCGACCCGCCCGCGCCTTTCGAGGCGCGGGCTTTATTTTGGACCCGCCTCCCTTTGGGTCTCACTTTTTCCGACTTAAGTTGCCCCTATGCTCAAACGCTTTGCCTGGTTGGCACTCTTCGCTTGCGCCCCGCTGTACGCGGCCCCGCCTATTGATGATCAACGTTTGCAGCAACTGGCCAATGATCCGTTCTGGCTGTCCTTGGGCCATTACGAAGCCGGCAAAATCAGTGGCTGGCGCAGTTATGTCAGCGACAAGAAATTCTTCCTCGCAACCGATGGCGCCCACCACCCGGATGCCGAACTCAAGGCCACCGTTGAAGCGCTGTATGCTCCGGCAAGCCAAGGTGAAAAACACGCCCAATGCGTGTACCCCGCACGGACCCGCTGGCTCAAGGATCAGTTGCACCTGACCGACCTGCCCGTTGTGGACTGCACCGAATTCAAGCAATGGTTCAAGGACGTCGCGCCCCACAGCGCGGTGATGATCTTCCCAGCGGCCTACCTCAACAGTCCGTCGTCGATGTTTGGCCACACCCTGCTGCGCATCGATCAGGCCGACGTCCAGAGCGACAACACCGCCCTGCTCAGCTACGCAATCAACTTCGGCGCCTACATCGAAGGTTCGGACAACAGCATTCTCTACGCCTGGAAGGGCTTGATGGGCGGTTATCCCGGCCTGTTCGCCCTGGTGCCCTATCAGGAAAAACTCTCGGAATACCGCAACCTTGAGAACCGCGATCTGTGGGAATACAGGCTGAACCTGACCCAGGTCGAGACCGAACGCATGGTCGAGCATGTGTGGGAACTCAAGCAGATCCAGTTCGACTACTTCTTCTTCGACGAAAACTGCTCGTACCGCCTGCTGGAACTGCTGCAAGTGGCTCGCCCCGGCTTGCGCCTCACCGAACAATTCCCGTTGACCGCCATTCCCACCGACACAGTCAAGGCGGTAAAAGATGCCGGTCTGGTAGAGAAGATCGACTACCGCCCATCCCGCGAGCGCGAATTGCTGGAACGCGCCAAGCCACTGGATAGCGATGAACAGCAGTGGGTGCTGAAGATCAGCGATGACCAGAAGCAATTGCAGGAGCCGGCCTTCAAAAACCTGCCCCGCGAGCGTCAGGCCCTGATCATCGACGCCGCCTACCGGCTCGGTCGCTACCGCGCCAATGGCCTGGAGCGCGACAGCGAACGCTCCCAACGCAGCTTCGAACTGCTGCGCGCCATCAACCAGAACCCCGCGCCCGACCTCAAGATCGAACGCCCCGGCCTGCCCGAGAACGGCCACGAGTCACGCACCTGGCAAGCCGGCATTGGCACACGCGGCAGCAAGACCTTCGGCGAGTACGGCCTGCGCATGGCCTACCACGACCTCAACGACAACGCCGAAGGCTTCCCCCTCGGCGCACAGATCGAAATCCTGCAAATGAAACTGCGCCAGTACGAAGGCAACCACTGGCAATTGCAGCAACTGGACCTGGCCACCATCCGCTCCCTGACCCCGCGCAACGCCTTGCTGCAACCCTGGTCCTGGCAAGTCACCGGTGGCCTGGAACGCGTGCCGGGCAAACACGACGACCAAACCCTGGTCGCCCACGTCAACGGTGGTGCCGGCGGCACCTGGCAACTGACCGACGACATGCTCGGCTTTGCCCTCGGCACCGTGCGCGTGGAACACAACAACGACTTCAGCGAAGCCATCTCCCCGGCTGCCGGGTTCAATACAGGCGTGTTGTGGAAAAATCCGCTGGGCAACCTGAGCCTGGAAGCCAAGGGGGATTTCTTCACCAATGGCGAAGTACGGCGCAGTATCAGCCTGAACCAGCAGTGGGAATTATCGCGTAACCTGGGGCTGCGCTTGAGTGCCCAGCGCGAGTACAGCCACCTGTCGACGCCGATGAATGAAGTGATGCTCGAAGTGAAGTGGTATCACTACTGACCAAAGACTGGCGAAGATCAAAAATGTGGGAGGGGGCTTGCCCCCTCCCACATTAGGTCCGCCTCTATTCAGCTCCACCTCAGAGCCCAACAACTCTCTCACCTCCCTTTCACACCGCCCCAACAAATCCCCTTCTAGACTTCCCCTATCAGCCGTGAAACGGCCAGGGAGCAAGCAATGTGGCGGTATGCGGTAATGCTGTGTGCGGTAGTGTGGCTGTCGGGTTGCCAGTCGACCCATCAGGAGTTGCTGGCCAAAGGTTATCCTCCGGCGTTTGCCGATGGCTTTGATGACGGTTGCAGCAGCGGTCGCCAGGCTGCAGGGGTGATTACTGGAGAGTTTCGCAAAAATGTACCGCGCTATCTGAAAGACCGTGAATATGCCGAAGGCTGGGAAGACGGTTTTCGCCAGTGCAAGGCCATGCGTGAGAACGAAGAACTGCGCGACTACAAGGACAATCACTGGGATGACCGTGAGCGTGCCTGGCAACAGGAAAAAGATCGCGACGCCGCCAGGGCCTATCGGTCGCAATAGGTCGTTCTCAGACATCCGTCGAAACTAAAGCGCGGCGAACATGGCCCAAGCGCTATAGAGGGAGAACGTCATGAGCCGAGCTTTTGTGAATGAAGACAGCGCCGCTGCCCAGGCCGATCAGCCGGTGGAGCGTCAGGTCAGCGGGCAACCCAACCGTCTCACCGCCCAGGGGCTGGCGCAGTTGCAGGCCAAAGTTGCGCAGTTGCAACACGAGCACAGCCTCGAATCAGCCAAAGGCGAGCAGGCCGATAAACAGCGCCAGGCCGACCTTGAACGGGATTTGCGCTATTTCAACCACCGCGTCCAAAGCGCTCAAGTCGTGGCGCCCGCTCTGTCCACCGACAAGGTGAAGATCGGCAGCTGGGTGACTTTCGCCAATGAGCTGGACGAGCAGCAGCGTATTCAACTGGTTGGGGAAGACCAAGCAGATGCCCATGCCAACCTCATCAACTGGGGCTCGCCCCTGGGCCGAGCGCTGCTGGGCGCCCAAGTGGGTGACGAGGTGCTGTGGAAGCGCCCCGTCGGCGATCAGTTGATCGAAGTGCTGCGCATCGAGCCCGAGGCTTAGACGATGCCTTGGGCGAGCATCGCGTCGGCGACCTTGACGAAGCCTGCGATGTTCGCGCCCTTCACGTAGTTGATCCGGCCGTTTTCTTCGCCGTAATGCACGCAAGCGTAATGGATCGACTGCATGATGTTGTGCAGCTTGCTGTCTACCTCACCGGCCGTCCACAGCAGGCGCATGGCGTTCTGCGACATCTCCAGACCACTCACGGCGACACCACCGGCGTTGGACGCTTTGCCCGGCGCGAACAGGATGCCGGCCTCGATAAAGATATCCACAGCTTCAAGGGTGGTCGGCATGTTGGCGCCTTCAGCCACACAGATGCAACCGTTGCGCAGCAGGGTCCGGGCGGCCTCGGCGTCGAGCTCGTTCTGGGTCGCGCATGGCAGGGCGATGTCGCAAGCCAGCTCCCATGGAGTTTTGCCTTTACGGAACTCCAGGCCGAAACGCTCGGCCAGCTCGCTGATGCGACCGCGCTGCACGTTCTTCAGCTCCAGCAGGGCGGACCATTGCTCTTCGGTCAAACCACTTTCGGCGTACAGGGTGCCTTCGGAGTCGGACAGGGAAATCACCTTGCCGCCCAGGTCCATCACCTTGCGTGCGGCGTACTGCGCGACGTTACCTGAACCCGAGACTGCCACGCGCTTGCCTTCAACCTGCTGCCCCTTGCGCTTGAGCATCTCTTCGGCGAAGTACACGCAACCAAACCCCGTGGCCTCCGGGCGGATCAGGCTGCCGCCATAAGTCATACCCTTGCCGGTCAGCACCGAGGTGAACTGGTTGCTCAGGCGTTTGTATTGGCCGAACAGGAAGCCGATTTCCCGGGCCCCCACGCCAATATCGCCCGCCGGTACGTCCACATCTGCGCCGATGTGACGGTACAACTCGCTCATGAACGCCTGACAGAAGCGCATGACTTCGGCATCGCTCTTGCCCTTGGGGTCGAAGTCCGAGCCACCTTTGCCGCCGCCCATGGGCAGCGAGGTCAGGGAGTTCTTGAAGGTCTGCTCGAAGGCGAGGAACTTCAGTACACCCAGGTTCACCGACGGATGGAAACGCAGGCCGCCCTTGTACGGACCGATGGCGCTGTTCATCTGGATACGGAAACCGCGATTGACCTGGACCTTGCCGTGATCATCCACCCACGACACCCGGAAGGTAATCGCACGCTCCGGCTCGCAGATGCGCTCCAGGATGCCCGAGGTCAGGTAATGGGGATTGGCTTCGAGAAACGGCCACAGGCTGCGTAGGACTTCTTCTACGGCCTGATGGAATTCTGGCTGGTCTGGGTCACGTTTCTTGAGGCGAGCGAGGAAGGATTCGACGGATTCGATCATGAAAAATCTCGGAAAATTGATTGTTTTTAAAAGAGATTGAGCCGGACCTTAACAATTCATTTCGCACCTGAAAAGCGCAAAGTGTCGCGTTTGTGAATTTAAATGGTGCACTTGATATAAATAATCCACCTTTTCTGCACCCAAACAGGGATTTCAATCCAAGCTATGCACCAATAGGTAAACCGCTATCGCAGGCAAGCCAGCTCCCACATTTGACAGCGTACATTCGGCGCGACGCGGTCGAATGTGGGAGCGAGCTTGCTCGCGAATGAATCCACCTCGGTCGCCCTGAAAAAACGCAAAAAAAAAACGGAGCCCGAAGGCTCCGCTTTGTTCAAACCAGCCCGATCAGGCCAGTTTTTTGTGCCGTACACGGTGCGGCTGGGCAGCAGCTTCGCCCAAACGCTTTTTACGGTCCGCTTCGTACTCGGTGTAGTTACCTTCGAAGAACACCGCTTGGGAGTCGTCTTCGTACGCCAGGATGTGGGTCGCGACGCGGTCAAGGAACCACCGATCGTGAGAGATCACAATGGCGGCGCCCGGGAAGTCCAGCAGGGCTTCCTCTAGGGAGCGTAGGGTTTCAACGTCGAGGTCGTTGGACGGTTCGTCGAGCAGCAACACGTTGCCGCCCTCTTTCAAGGTCAGGGCCAAGTGCAAGCGACCGCGCTCACCACCGGACAGGTCCTTGACGAACTTCTGCTGGTCGCCACCCTTGAAGTTGAAGCGGCCCACGTAAGTGCGCGACGGGATTTCATAGTTGCCGATGCGGATCTGGTCGGAACCGTCGGAAATCTGCTGGAACACGGTCTTGCTGCCGTCGAGGTCGTCACGGCTCTGATCCACACAGGCCAACTGCACGGTTTCGCCGATCTCGATGCTGCCGGAGTCCGGGGTTTCCTTGCCCATCAGCATGCGGAACAGCGTGGATTTACCCGCGCCGTTACCACCGATAACGCCGACGATCGCACCTTTTGGCATAGAGAACGACAGGTTGTCGATCAACACGCGGTCGCCATAGCCTTTGGTAACGTTCTTGAATTCGATGACCTTGTCACCCAGGCGCGGGCCGGCGGGGATGTAGATCTCGTTGGTTTCGCTGCGCTTCTGGAATTCCTGCGACTGCATTTCTTCAAAGCGTTGCAAACGTGCCTTGGATTTGGACTGGCGGGCCTTGGCGCCTTTGCGCACCCACTCCAGTTCTTCCTTCATGGCTTTTTCGTGGGCCGATTGCTGCTTGGATTCGGCGGCCAGACGGTCGGACTTGGCTTCGAGCCAACCGGAGTAGTTGCCCTCGTAAGGAATACCGGCGCCGCGGTCGAGTTCGAGGATCCAGCCGGCTACGTTGTCCAGGAAGTACCGGTCGTGCGTGATCGCAACCACGGTGCCTGGGAAGTCGTGCAGGAAGTGCTCCAGCCAGGCGACGGAATCGGCGTCCAAGTGGTTGGTTGGCTCGTCGAGCAGCAACATGTCAGGGGCCGACAGCAGCAGGCGGCACAAGGCCACGCGGCGCTTCTCACCACCGGACAGGTGCTCGACCTTGGCGTCCCACGCCGGCAGGCGCAGTGCATCGGCGGCGACTTCCAGCTGGCGCTCCAGGTTGTGACCGTCGCCGGCCTGCAGGATGGCTTCCAGCTTGGCCTGTTCGGCGGCGAGCTTGTCGAAGTCGGCATCCGGCTCGGCGTAGGCGGCGTAGACCTCGTCCAGGCGGGCCTGGGCGTCCTTGATCACGCTGACGGCCTCTTCGACCACTTCACGCACGGTCTTGGCTGGGTCCAGTTGCGGTTCTTGTGGCAGGTAGCCGATGTTCAGTTCCGGCATCGGGCGGGCTTCGCCTTCGAACTCGGTGTCGACGCCAGCCATGATTTTCAGCAGCGTGGATTTACCCGAGCCGTTGAGGCCGAGCACGCCGATCTTGGCGCCAGGGAAGAAAGACAGCGAAATGTTTTTCAGGATTTCCCGCTTCGGCGGAACAACTTTTCCCAGCCGATGCATGGTGAAGACGTATTGAGCCATGGTGAACCTAGCGTCAGTGACTGATGGATTAAGCGGGCGAAGCCCGTGCAGGCCATGCGCCGCGCGGGCCGTTGACGGAAATCAATGCCTGCGTGCGGAAAAAGCCTGAATGTCTGGGGCTGGAACGCCCCCGCGTAACCGGCAAAGCTACCTCAATGCGCTTGGGCAGTCCAGCCAGGCGGGACTGGCACTTTGCCACAACTCAAGGCATGCTAGCCGCCCTTCGGGCGTCCGGCTTATAGTGCACGTCGCGCGCCAGTCCAGCCAAACCGCAGGATCACAGCTTGTCCAAAGTCACGCCGCCAACTCCCTTGCGCGCCGCTCATATTGCGCCGGGAGCGCCCCTGCACGGCACCCTCAAAGGCGCGTTGGCGACGCTTGTCCTCATGCTGCTTGCCTTATTGTTCTGGCAATTGCTGGACCAACTGCAGCAAAACCAGAAAAACCAGCAGCAATACACCATCGACTACAGCGCGGACCTGGCTGAACAGATCAGCCTGAACATGGCCCTGAGCGCAAAAATCGCCCTGAACCTGCTACCGATGGTCGAGCCGCCGCGCAACGACGAACAGCAGCAAACCTTGATACGCACCTTGCAACGCTCGTTGCCGGAACTGCGCAGTGTCGCCCTGCTCGCCCCCAGCGGCGCAATGATCAGTGACAGTGCTAAAGACAGCCAGGACCGCGCGTGGCTTGAAGAGCTGGTGCAACGCAGCCACTCGCAACCTTATTACCTGAGCAATAGCCCCGACGGCACGCTGATCTATCTGTTGCTGCAACAACCCAGCGGCGGCTCGAAAATGTACTGGGCCCTGCGCCTGGCCCCCAGCTACCTGAGCAACCTCACCCCTCAAGACGGCCAGGGCCAGCGCCCGATGTGGGCGATCGAGAACCGTGTGAACCACCGCGTGGTCAGCCGCGACAGTGGCATGTCGGCTCAATGGTCTGCGGCGCTGACCCCGGACGAGCTGAATAAAAGCGTACTGGTCACGCCCTTGAGCAAAAGCGACTGGCAATTGCGCGGGCTCTTCGACCGTAGCGCCGTGCTGGAGCAACTGCTGCCGGCGTTTATCGGTAAATGCCTGCTGGGCCTGGCCTTTTCGCTGATCCCGGTGATCGTGCTACTGAACATGCGCCGCCGCCAACGCCAGGTCCATGAAGGCCGGCGCCGTTATCAGGACATATTCGAAGGCACCGGCGTGGCCCTGTGCGTGCTCGACTTGTCGGGCCTCAAAGCGTTCTTCGCCAAGACCCGGATGCAGACCCGCGAACAGCTGCATGCCTGGCTGAACGACAACCCCGCCGAGCGCCAGCAACTGTTCAAGGAGCTGCGTGTCACCGAGGTCAACCAAGTGGCGGTGCGGTTGTTGAACGTCGGTTCTTGCGAGGAAGCCTGGGAACGCCTGATCGACGATTGCCCACGTAATGTCACGTCCATCGCTTGCCAGGTACTGGAAGCCGTGTTGACCCAGCAAAAACAGCTGGAGATGGAAATCCGCCTCAACGATGTGGCCGGCAACGAACAATACCTGTGGCTGGTCATGCGCCTGCCGGAGCAACAGGACGACTTCAAGGCGGTGATCCTCAGCACCAGCGATATCACCAGCCGCAAGCTGATCGAGCTATCGCTGGTGGAGCGCGAAAGCTTCTGGTCGGACGTGGTGCGCACCGTGCCCGACCACCTGTATGTGCAGGACGTCATCAGCCAGCGCATGATTTTCAGCAACCACCACCTGGGCCACACCCTTGGCTATAACAGGGTCGAACTGCAGCAAATGGGCGAGTACTTCTGGGAGATCCTGCTGCACCCCGAAGATGCCGAGTACTACCACGACCTGCGCCAGCAACAACGCCAAGCGGGCTACTCGACCCAACTGCAATGCCAACTGCGCTTTCGTCATCGCAACAACCAGTGGCGACGCTTCGATATCCGCGAGCAAGCCCTGGCCCGCGACAAGAGTGCGGTGGTCACCCGGATCATCGGCGTAGCCAAGGACATCACCGACCAGATCGAAGCCAGCGAATCCCTGCGCGACAGCGAGCAGCGCTACCGCATGCTGGCCGAAAGCATCAGCGACGTGATCTGCTCCACCGACAGCCGATTGGCCCTCAATTACATCAGCCCGTCGGTCAACGCCGTGCTCGGGTACGACGTGGACTGGGTGTTCAAGAACGGCTGGCAGTCGATCATCGCCAACCCGCAGCAATTGACCGGCATTTATACCCTCATGGAGCAAGTCAGCCGCGCATTGGGCGATGTTGACGCGCTGAACACCCTGCGCGATGAGGTGCAGACCCAGCTGTTCCTGTTCGACTGCCTGCGCGCCGATGGTCGCAAGGTGCCGATCGAGTTGCGCCTGGTGCTGGTGTGGGATGAACACGGCACGTTCGAAGGCATCCTCGGCGTCGGCCGCGATATCAGCCAGCAACGCCGCGCCGAGAAAGACCTGCGCATGGCGGCCACGGTATTCGAACACTCAACGTCGGCGATCCTGATCACCGACCCGGCCGGTTACATTGTGCAGGCCAACGAGGCGTTCAGCCGGGTCAGCGGGTATGCCGTGGCGGACGTGCTCGACCAGTTGCCAAACATGCTCACCGTCGATGAACAACAGGAAGCCCATCTGCGCTACGTGCTCAAGCAGTTGCACCAGCACAGCACCTGGGAAGGCGAAGTGTGGCTCAAGCGTCGCAATGGCGAGCATTACCCGGCCTGGGTCGGCATTACCGCCGTGTTCGACGATGAAGGCGACTTGGCCAGCTACGTGTGTTTCTTCAGTGATATCAGTGAGCGCAAGGCCAGCGAACAGCGCATCCACCGCCTGGCGTATTACGACGCCCTGACCCACCTGCCCAACCGCACGCTGTTCCAGGACCGTCTGCACACCGCGCTACAGTCGGCCGAGCGGCAGAAGTCTTGGGTGGTGCTGATGTTCCTCGACCTCGACCGTTTCAAACCGATCAACGACTCCCTGGGCCACGCCGCCGGCGATCGCATGCTCAAGGAAATGGCCACACGCTTGTTAGGCTGCGTGGCTGAGGACGACACCGTAGCGCGCATGGGCGGCGACGAGTTCACCTTGCTCCTGCAACCCCGGGTCAACCGTGACATGGCGCTGAACCGTGCAATCACGGTAGCCGAGCAGATTCTTGCCAGCCTGGTGCGACCGTTTGTGCTGGAAGGCCGCGAGTTCTTCGTGACCGCCAGTATCGGCATCGCCTTGAGCCCGCAGGACGGCAACGAGCTCAGTCAGTTGATGAAAAACGCCGACACCGCGATGTATCACGCCAAGGAGCGCGGCAAGAACAACTTCCAGTTCTACCAAGCCGACATGAACGCCAGCGCCCTGGAACGCCTGGAGCTGGAAAGCGACCTGCGCCACGCCCTGGACCAGAACGAATTCGTGCTTTATTACCAACCGCAATTCAGCGGCGACGGCAAGCGCCTGACCGGCGCCGAGGCCTTGCTGCGCTGGCGCCATCCACGCCGCGGGCTGGTGCCACCGGGCGACTTCATCCCCGTACTGGAAGAATTGGGGCTGGTGGTGGATGTGGGTGACTGGGTGCTCAGTGAAGCCTGTCGCCAACTCAAGACCTGGCACCAGAACAAGGTGCGGGTACCGAAGGTCTCGGTCAACATCTCGGCGCGACAGTTCTCGGATGGTCAGCTGGGCGAACGCATCGCCACCATCCTCAAGGATACCGGCCTGCCGCCGGCGTGCCTGGAACTGGAGTTGACCGAGAGCATCCTGATGCGTGAGGTCAACGAGGCCATGCAGATCCTCGCCAGCCTGAAAAACCTGGGCCTGAGCATTGCGGTAGACGACTTCGGCACCGGCTATTCATCGCTGAACTACCTCAAGCAATTCCCCATCGACGTACTGAAGATCGACCGCACCTTCGTCGACGGGCTGCCATCGGGCGAGCAGGACGCCCAGATCGCCCGCGCCATTATCGCCATGGCCCACAGCCTGAACCTGGCGGTGATCGCCGAAGGCGTGGAAACCCATGAGCAACTGGACTTCCTGCGTGAGCATGGCTGCGATGAAGTACAGGGTTACCTGTTCGGGCGGCCGATGCCGGCGAACCGGTTCGAGGCGCAGTTCAGCAACGATGCCCTCTTCATGTTCGACTGAGATATTGCAGTGGGGCGGATGGCCTCATCGCGGGCAAGCCCGGCTCCCACATTTTGATGTGTGAACCCATTCAAGTGTGGGAGCTGGCTTGCCTGCGATGAGGCCAGTACAGGCACCACTCATCCCTAAGTGAATCCCGCTTGTCCGCGACATGATGTCCTTTCATATGCCATCTAAAACCCATTGGGTTAGAATGCCCTCCTTTTCTGCCCCCGATCCTTGAGGACCGCCATGTTCAGCCGTGATTTGACTATTGCCAAGTACGACGCCGATCTCTTCGCCGCCATGGAGCAAGAAGCCGTGCGCCAGGAAGAGCACATTGAGCTGATCGCTTCGGAAAACTACACCAGCCCTGCGGTAATGGAGGCTCAAGGTTCGGTTCTGACCAACAAGTACGCCGAAGGCTACCCAGGCAAGCGCTACTACGGTGGTTGCGAGTACGTCGACGTGGTTGAACAACTGGCCATCGACCGCGCCAAGGAACTGTTCGGCGCCGATTACGCCAACGTCCAGCCGCACGCCGGCTCCCAAGCCAACAGCGCCGTGTACCTGGCCCTGCTGCAAGGCGGCGACACCATCCTGGGCATGAGCCTGGCCCATGGCGGTCACCTGACCCACGGCGCCAGCGTTTCTTCCTCCGGCAAGCTGTACAACGCCGTTCAATACGGTATCGATGCCAACGGCCTGATCGACTACGACGAAGTCGAGCGCCTGGCGGTTGAACACAAGCCAAAAATGATCGTGGCCGGTTTCTCTGCCTACTCGCAGATCCTGGACTTCCCACGCTTCCGCGCGATCGCCGACAAGGTTGGCGCTTACTTGTTCGTCGACATGGCTCACGTAGCCGGTCTGGTCGCCGCTGGCGTCTACCCGAACCCGGTGCCTTACGCTGACGTCGTGACCACCACCACCCACAAGACCCTGCGTGGTCCACGTGGTGGCCTGATCCTGGCTCGCGCCAACGCCGACATCGAGAAGAAGCTGAACTCTGCGGTATTCCCAGGCGCCCAAGGCGGCCCGCTGGAGCACGTGATCGCCGCTAAAGCGATCTGCTTCAAGGAAGCCCTGCAGCCTGAGTTCAAGACCTACCAGCAACAGGTGGTCAAGAACGCCCAGACCATGGCCAGCGTGTTCATCGAGCGCGGCTTTGACGTAGTGTCTGGCGGTACTGAAAACCATCTGTTTCTGCTGTCGCTGATCAAGCAGGACATTTCCGGTAAAGATGCTGACGCTGCCCTGGGCAAAGCCTTCATCACCGTGAACAAAAACTCCGTACCGAACGACCCACGTTCGCCGTTCGTCACTTCCGGCCTGCGCTTCGGCACCCCAGCGGTGACCACTCGTGGTTTCAAGGAAGCAGAGTGCAAGGAACTGGCCGGCTGGATCTGCGACATCCTGGCTGACCTGAACAACGAAGCCGTGATCGACGCGGTCCGTGAGAAGGTCAAGGCCATCTGCAAGAAGCTGCCGGTATACGGCGCTTGATAGCAGTTGCTTGAACGAAAAGCCCGGCTCTTGAGCCGGGCTTTTTTATGCCTGAAACGCTGCTTTCTTAACCTGAAATGCAATCAAAGTGGGAGCGGGCTTGCTCGCGAAAGCGCTAGATCAGCCAGCATATGCGCTGAATGACACACCGCATTCGCGAGCAAGCCCGCTCCCACACTGACTGCATTTTCAAGTCAAGATTGGTATACGCAGGCAAAGCCATCGCGAATCTTCTGCTCCGGCAGTTCATCGGCAATAAACACAATCACACTCTCCCGCACCTCGCCCTCGGCCCACTCGGTATCCCAATCGAACCCGTACAACTTCAGCACGCCCTGAAACACCATGCGTCGGCCTTCACCGGCAATGTTCAGCACACCTTTGTAGCGCAGCAACTGCTTGCCGTGATCTTCCAGCAATTCGTTCATGAACTCGCTGAGGCGATCGATATCCAGAGGCTGTTCGGTGCGCAGCACCAAGCTTGAGATGCGGTCGATGGACGGCGCGGTGCTGACCGGGCGCAGTGTCATGCCGGCGTTGAGGTTGAAACCGCGCACATCGAGCAGTTCGGCCAGGTCAATGTTGCCGTGGTCAACCACACGAATCGGCGCTCGGCGGTTGATGCGGGTCAGGCGCTCGCTGAGCGCATCGAAGGTGGCGTCGTCCACCAGGTCGCGCTTGCTCACCAGCAAGCGGTCGGCGAAACCGATCTGTGCCTGGGCGATGGTCTGGGTCAAGTGATGTTCGGCGTGGGCCGCGTCCACCAGGGTGATGATGCCGTCGAGGATGTAACGCTCGCGCAGTTCTTCATCGATGAAGAAGGTTTGGGCCACCGGCGCCGGGTCGGCCAGCCCGGTGCATTCGATCACCAGGCGATCAAAGGCGATCTCGCCGCTGTCCAGGCGTTCGAGCAGCAGGTACAGGGCCTTGGTCAGGTCGGTGTGGATGGTGCAGCACACGCAGCCGTTGGACAGAGTCATGACTTGCACCGGTTCATCGCCCAACAACTGGGTATCGATGCCGGCGTCGCTGAATTCGTTTTCGATCACGGCGATTTTCAAGCCGTGCTCGGCCTTGAGCAGATGGCGCAGCAAGGTGGTCTTGCCGGCGCCGAGGAAGCCGCTGAGGACCGTTACCGGGATGGGAGAGGACAAAAAATTCTCCTTTTTTGACGAAAGAAAATGAAGGAACACAAAGCAAATGTGGGAGCTGGATTGCCTGCGATGCAGACAACTCGGTTTTTCAGTCAGACCGAGGTGATGCTATCGCAGGCAAGCCAGCTCCCACATAAAGCCGTGTTCCCACAAGGGCATGCGCTAGCTCGAACTACCGGGCTAGCAGCACTTAGGCCCACCCTTGCCGCCGTAACGGGCTTCCTGGCGTTCTCGGAAGAACGCCTTGTAGTCCATCACCGGTTTGTCCGGGTGTTTGGTTTGCATATGCTCGACGTAGGTGTCGTAGTCGGGCATGCCGACCATCAGGCGTGCAGCCTGACCGAGGTATTTACCGAGGCGACTGATGTCATTGAACATGGTTGCAACCCTCGATTACGCGTCCGGTACTGCCTGGAATGGGGCTTCTTTATCCGTACGCTCTTTGTTGCCCCAGGCGGCGACGCCGACCTTGAGCGCATAGAACAAGATGCTGAACACCACGAACAGGAACAGCGCCGTCAGCGTTGCGTTGGTATAGGCGTTGTAGATCACGTGCTGCATCTGGTCGATGCTCTTGGCCGGGGCCAGGATCTGGCCGTTGGCCAGGGCATCGCTGTACTTCTTGGCCAGCGACAGGAAGCCAATCGCCGGGTTGGCGTCGAACAGCTTGATGAAGCCTGCGGTGGTGGTGCAGATCAGCAACCACACTGCCGGCAGCAGGGTGACCCAAATGTAGCGTTGGCGTTTCATTTTGATCAGCACAACGGTGCCGAGCATCAGCGCGATACCGGCGAGCATCTGGTTGGAGATACCGAACAGCGGCCACAAGGTGTTGATGCCGCCCAGAGGGTCAATCACGCCTTGGTACAGCAGGTAACCCCACATCGCCACGCAACCTGCAGTCGCGATCAAGTTGGCTGTCCAGGACTCGGTGCGCTTGAGCGCGGGTACGAAGGAGCCCAGCAGGTCCTGCAGCATGAAGCGACCGGCACGGGTGCCTGCGTCGACGGCTGTGAGGATGAACAGCGCTTCGAACAGGATCGCAAAGTGGTACCAGAACGCCATGGTGTTTTCACCCGGCAGTACGCTGTGCAGGATCTGCGCGATACCCACCGCCAGGGTCGGCGCACCACCGGCACGCGCCAGGATAGTGGTCTCACCGATGTCGTGGGCCACGGCTTGCAGCGCCTCAGGCGTAATCGCAAAGCCCCAACTGCTGACGGTTTGCGCCACGGCCATCACATCGCCGCCGACCACGGCAGCCGGGCTGTTCATGGCGAAGTACACGCCCGGCTCGATCACCGACGCAGCAACCATGGCCATGATGGCCACGAACGACTCCATCAACATGCCGCCGTAACCGATGTAGCGGGCGTTGGTCTCGTTATCCAGCAGCTTGGGCGTGGTGCCCGAGGAAATCAGTGCGTGGAAACCCGATACCGCGCCACAGGCGATGGTGATGAACAGGAACGGGAACAGGCCACCCTTCCATACCGGGCCGGTGCCGTCGATGAATTGGGTCAGGGCCGGCATTTTCAGCTCTGGCATGGTGACCAAGATGCCAATCGCCAGGGCGATGATGGTGCCGATTTTCAGGAAGGTCGACAGGTAGTCACGCGGTGCGAGGATCAGCCACACCGGCAATACCGCAGCCACGAAACCGTAGCCGATCAGCATCCAGGTAATTTGAATGCCGGTGAAAGTGAAGGCTTTGGCCCAGACCGGGTCAGCGGCGATCTGCCCACCCAGCCAGATCGAACCCAACAACAAGAACACGCCAATGATCGAGATTTCACCGATGCGGCCCGGGCGGATGTAGCGCATGTACACGCCCATGAACATCGCGATCGGGATAGTCGCCATCACGGTGAAGATGCCCCATGGGCTTTCCGCCAGGGCCTTGACCACGATCAGCGCCAGCACCGCGAGGATGATGATCATGATCAGGAAGCAACCGAACAGCGCGATGGTCCCCGGGATGCGGCCCATTTCTTCGCGGACCATATCCCCCAGGGAACGGCCGTTGCGACGCGTGGAGAGGAACAGGACCATGAAGTCCTGCACCGCGCCCGCCAGCACCACGCCGGCAATCAGCCAGAGCGTGCCGGGCAGGTAGCCCATTTGCGCCGCAAGTACCGGGCCGACCAAGGGGCCTGCACCGGCAATCGCCGCAAAGTGGTGACCGAAAAGGATGTGTTTATTGGTCGGCACGTAGTCCAGACCATCATTGTTGATCACTGCGGGGGTGGCCCGCCGTGGGTCGAGTTGCATCACGTTATTCGCGATGAACAAGCTGTAGTAGCGGTATGCAACCAGGTAGATGGCCACAGCAGCGACCACAATCCACAAGGCGTTGATCGCCTCGCCGCGGCGCAAGGCCACTACGCCAAGGGCGCACGCTCCTACAATTGCCAGCACCAGCCAGGGCAGGTGGCGTAGCAGGCTATTATTATTTTTCATTTTTATATTCCAGCCAGGGTGGACAGAAAGGACAGCCGTTCCGAGTTTAGCGCTGTTGGCTTCAAAGACCACCCCCCTACGTTGGTCTAGAGCCTTCTGTTGGCAAAAAAAGAAGAAATAAAGGCCCAAAGATGGCCCAGCGCTACAATCCCCTTATCCACAGAGGGCTTCACGATGACCGAACAACCGTCTGACCGCCGCCGTTTTCGCCGGATTGCCTTTGATGCCAAGACCGAACTGCGGCAAAACGGCAGGGAATGGCCGGCACAATTGGTGGATCTGTCGCTAAAAGGGTTGTTGGTGCAACGCCCCGAGGATTGGAAGGGGAATAAAGCCCTACCCTTTGACGTCGACATCCGCCTGGACCCCAAGGCCCATATCAAGATGCAGGTGCGACTGACCCACGAGGATCATGGCCAGTTGGGGTTCGTGTGCCAACACATTGACTTGGATTCGATCAGTCATTTGCGGCGGCTGATCGAGTTGAACCTGGGTGACGAGGATGAACTGCACCGCGAGTTGGCGGCCTTGCTAGAAATCTAACAGCCAACACAAATCAACTGTGGGAGGGGGCTTGCCCCGATGGCGGTGGGTCAGCCCTACATGTGCTGACTGACACTCAGCTATCGGGGGCAAGCCCCCTCCCACATTGACCTTGCAGTGTTGCTGATTACTCGAACAGGGCATCCAACGCCTGTTCCAGGCGTGTCACCGCAATGATCTGAATCCCCGGCGGCGACTCCTTCGGCGCATTGCCCTTGGGCACGATGGCACGTTTGAAGCCGTGCTTGGCCGCCTCTTTCAGGCGTTCCTGACCACTCGGCACTGGGCGCACCTCACCTGACAGACCGACCTCCCCGAACACCAGCAGGTCATGAGGCAACGGCCGGTTACGCAGACTGGACATCACCGCCGCCATCAAGGCCAGGTCGGAAGCGGTTTCCAGCACCTTGACCCCGCCGACCACGTTGAGGAACACGTCCTGGTCATGGGTAGGAATACCGCCGTGTCGGTGCAATACCGCCAGCAACATCGCCAGGCGGTTCTGATCCAGGCCGAGCGTGACCCGGCGCGGGTTGGCCAAGTGGCTGTCATCCACCAGCGCCTGGACTTCCACCAGCATCGGGCGCGTACCTTCCCACGTTGCCATCACCACGCTGCCAGGGACTTCTTCCTGGGCACGCGTCAGAAAAATTGCCGACGGATTGGAGACTTCTTTCAATCCCCTGTCGGTCATGGCGAACACACCCAGTTCGTTGACCGCACCGAAGCGGTTCTTCACCGCCCGCAGCAAACGCAGGCGGCCATCGGATTCGCCTTCGAAATACAGCACGGTGTCGACCATATGCTCAAGCACCCGTGGCCCTGCCAACGCCCCTTCCTTGGTCACATGACCAACCAGGAAGATCGCCGTGCCACTCTGTTTGGCATAACGCACCAGCAGCGCCGCACTCTCACGCACCTGGGACACACCACCCGGCGCCGATTGCAGTTGCTCGGTGAAAATGGTCTGGATCGAGTCAATCACCATGACCTTGGGCTTTTCGATACGGGCCGTGGCGATGATGCTTTCGATGCAAGTTTCGGTCATCACCCGCAGTTGGTCCTGGGGCAAACCGAGGCGCCGGGCACGCATGGCCACTTGCTGTTGGGACTCTTCACCGGTGACATACAACGCGGGCATGCGGCTGGCGATGCTGCACAGGGTTTGCAGCAGGATAGTCGACTTGCCGATACCCGGATCACCGCCGATCAACACCACCGAGCCGTCCACCAGGCCGCCGCCGAGCACGCGGTCGAGCTCACCGGACGCCGTGGAAAAACGCGGGATTTCTTCAACGCTGACTTCGGCCAGGGTCTTGATCTGCGCCTGTTGCCCGGTCCAGCCGGCGCGGCCGGTCGGGGCCGCCGCACCGCCGCTTTCGATCATGGTTTCAGTCAGGGTGTTCCATGCACCGCACTCGCTGCACTGGCCGGCCCACTTGGGAAAGGTCGCGCCGCACTCTGTGCAGCCGTACATGCGCTTGGCCTTTGCCATTTGAGAACCTCCAACTGAAAAACCGCGATGATAGCTCAGCGTGGCGCCGGGGTCCGGATTTCACCGCTGGCCAAGCGTGAGGCACTGTTGCCGATCGGGTCTTCGGCGTTGAGGTCGGCGCCTTTGGCCTTCAACTCGTCCAGTAGCTCGATACGTTTGAACAGCCCGGCGTACATGGCAGCCGTCTGCCCGGCGCCATTGCGTTGATCGGGGTTGCAGTCGGTGGACAGCAGGCGCTGGGCGATCTTCAACTCACCTTTGAAGATCGCGCCCATCAGGGCGGTGTTGCCACGCTTGTCCTGCACACAGGCGTCGGCGCCGGCGTTGAGCAAACGCTCCACGAAAGGCCCCTGGCCGTGGTATGCGGCAAGGATTAACGCGGTGTAGCCCTTGTCGTCCTGGGTATTGAGGCTGTAGCCGGACTCGATAAAGGTGTTGAGCATGTCGACGTCACCACGGCGGGCGGCATCGAAATAGTAATCCTGCAGCTGTGCTTTGAGCGCGGCCGGCTCGGGGGACTCGGCATGGGCAACAAAGGCCAGCATGGCCATCAGTAAACCGATTGAAATACGCATGGAAACTCTCCTGCCAAAGGTCGACGCCCTTTCAGGGGCGCCGACCACAACCAACGGGGTCAGTCAGTCAGCTTTTCCGCCAGCGCCTTCACGCGAGCCAGGTCGCCCTTGGCCACCTTGGCAACACCGGTGCCGTACTCAGGATCGGCCTTATAGAGGAACGACAGGATGATGTGCTTGCTCTCATCATCCGTGGTCGCCAGGGAACCACCGAAGTTATCGATCAGGTCCTGACGCGCCTTCTTGTTGTAGGACCGGTACAAGTCACCAGCCTGCTTGAAGTTCTGCTCACGCTGAATCTTTGCCTGCTGGGTGCTGCCCGACAGGGCCGACTGGCTGTAGCGCGCCGCTTGCGGCTCTTCCCGTGACATCAGGCGGCTCGGCTGGTAGTTCACGCCAGTGGTGGTCTTGCCGAAATTCATCGCGCCGTCCTGGTTACCGTTGTTGACGGTCACCCGTGGGGCATTGATCGGCAGTTGCAGCGCGTTGGCGCCCAGGCGATACATCTGCGTGTCGGCGTAGGAGAACACCCGGCCTTGCAGCAGGCGATCCTCAGACGGCTCGATGCCCGGCACCAGGTTGGCCGGGGCCATGGCGACTTGCTCGGTTTCCTGGAAGACGTTGGCCGGGTTGCGGTTCAACACCATCTGGCCGACTTTGCGTTCAGGCACATTCGGCCAGATCTTAGTGGCATCCAGCGGATCGAAATCAAACTTGGCCAAATCTTCTGGCTTGAGCACTTGCACATACAAATCCCACTTAGGGAAATCGCCCTTATTAATATGGGTGACCAAATCATTGGTCATATGACTGTAATCACGGCCCTGCACTTCAGTCACTTGCTTGGGATCGAGATTCTTGATGCCTTGCAGGCTCTTCCAGTGGAACTTGACGTAGTGCACTTCACCCTTGGCGTTAATCAACTTGTAGGCATGTACACCATTGCCGTCCATTTCCCGATAACTGGCCGGAGTTCCTGAGTCGGAGTACAACTCGGTCAGCGTACGGGTGGCCTCTGGAACATGGGAGAAGAAGTCGAAACGGCGCGAGTCGTCGTCCAAGTTAGTGCGCGGGTCCGGTTTAAACGCGTGGACCATGTCAGGGAACTTGATGGCATCGCGAATAAAGAATGTCGGGAAATTATTACCGACCAAGTCCCAGTTACCTTCAGCGGTATAGAACTTGGTGGCGAAGCCGCGTGGGTCACGCAGGGTTTCCGGGGAGTGGTTGCCGTGCACTACCGCCGAGAACCGTACAAACACGGGGGTGGCTTCGCCGGCAGCGAACACCTTGGCCTTGGTCAGGTCGCTGAGGTTATCGGTGACGGTGAAGGTGCCATGGGCGCCGGTGCCACGGGCGTGTACTACACGCTCCGGAATGCGTTCGCGGTCGAAGCGTTGCAGTTTCTGAATCAACTGCACGTCTTGCAGCAGTACCGGACCGTTGGCCCCGGCGGTTTGTGAGTTCTGGTTGTCGCCGACGGCTGCACCGTTGTCCCGGGTCAGGTTGGCGGCTTGCACGGAGAGGGAAAGCAGGCTGGCGGTCGCCAATACCAGCACATGTCGCGCCAGTATCGGCCTACGGTTCATTGGACTCTTCATCGAGGTTTCCTCTGGTTTTTTTAGTGCACATTCAGTTGTGCACGTCAGAGGCTAGTGACCCGGGAGCCAGAAGATAAATAGAAAAACACCACAGGACCGATTAAGAAAAAAATGTGGTAAGTGGCTGAAGTGAGAGGTAAATCGCGCGCGATTGATGGCACTTTGAAAACTATTTGCGTTTTAATGTGTCGATAAAAATCGACAGTGTTAACAGTTGTGTCGCGCAAGCCTTCTACGACTGGCTTACACTGAGCTCCACCCTTCTCATCTGTAACAAGGAATAACCTATGGGCGTGATCAGTGAGTTCAAGGCCTTCGCGGTCAAAGGTAATGTGGTCGACATGGCCGTCGGTATCATCATCGGTGCTGCCTTCGGCAAAATTGTTTCCTCGTTTGTAGGGGACGTGGTGATGCCTCCCATCGGCCTGCTGATCGGTGGCGTCGACTTTGCGGACTTGGCGGTGACGCTCAAGGCAGCGCAAGGTGATGCTCCAGCGGTGGTAATGGCCTACGGCAAATTCATCCAGAGCATCATCGACTTCGTGATCATCGCGTTCGCGATCTTCATGGGCGTGAAGGCCATCAACCGCCTCAAGCGCGAGGAAGCCGTGGCTCCAACCGTACCACCGGCACCGACCAAAGAAGAAGAGTTGCTCACCGAGATCCGGGACTTGCTCAAGGCTCAGAACAACAAACCGCTTTAACCCGCGGAACAAAAAGGCGCCTTTCGAGGCGCCTTTTTTCTACCAGTAGTTTTCGACGGCCACTTGGCCCGGGCGACGGCTAAGGCTCAGATGCATCTCCCGCTGCTTGAGCAATTGCCGGGTGTCATCGACCATCTGCGGGTTGCCGCAAATCAACACACGGGAGTGTTCCGGGGTCAACTCGACACCGGCCGCACGCTCCAGCTCACCATTTTCGATCAGGGTAGTGATGCGCCCGTTCAGCGCCCCTGGGTGCTGTTCACGGGTAACGATGGGAAGGTAGGTGAGCTTGTGGGCGTGCTCGGCCAGGTATTCACGCTCGCCCAACTCATGGATCAGCGATTGGTAAGCCAATTCCTTGGCCTCCCGGGCGCTGTACACCAGCACGATACGCTCGAACTTCTCCCAGACCTCAAAATCCTGCAGGATCGACAGGAACGGCGCCACCCCGGTCCCGGTACCCAGCAACCACAGATCACGCCCGTCCACAAAGCGGTTCAGGGTCAGGAACCCCGTGGCCTGACGCTCGACCATCAGCGTATCCCCCACCTGCAGGCGGCTCAACTCACTGGTGAATTCGCCGCCCGGAACGACGATGGAGAAAAAATCGAGGTGCTCGTCAAAGGGCGAAGACACAATGGAATAGGCGCGCCATACGGTGCTGCCATCCGCCTTGGTCACCCCCAGGCGCACGAATTGGCCAGCAGTGAACCGAAAGCCTGGGTCACGGGTGGTACGCAGGGTAAACAGGCTGGGGGTCAGCGATTGCACGTCGAGCAAGGTCTGGCGGGTGAATTTCTCAGCACTGGCCGTCATGGGGAACTCCGTTTTGCACAGGCCCCTAGTGTCCCTCAAACCAGCGCGCGCAAACACCGCTGATTGGTAGTGGTATTTCGACAGGAGCAGGCGGCAGTGACCCGCAGTGAGAGAATGCGTTAAATCCTCAAAATACTGAGCGCATAGTAGCAAGCTAATTCTAACCAACCATTTGGCTATTAACCCACTTGCCACCCTTTGATAGATGGAACATCGCATCTAAGCGCTATCACTTTGGCACCACCCACAACCCCTTAAATTCAATCAAGAATTTATTACCCCCTCTAATCACCTATACAACATTGTAAAAATCGTACAGGTTATTTAGAGACTAAGCTCTAGTTACATATGACATTTTTTTCACGTTTGTAAGTAGGCGATGTCCTACACTGATTTTCGTGCCGCTGGGATGAGGACGTACCCACGCCACGCAAACCCCATGGAGATTTACAAATGGTGACCTGGCGCAATACTCGGCTCCCCAAACTGGAAGGTGAAAACGAGATCACTAGTGTGTTTGAGATGGTCCTAACTCAAACCTATGAACTTGGCTTCACATTCTGTTCCTTTACAATGAGTTCCCAACTGGCGGATAGCCAAACGAAACCCATCCAGATCGACAACTATTCGAACGAGTGGAACACGTTGTATCAACAGGCTCACTTCTTCGATGTAGATCCGGTTGTTACCCACTGTAAAAGCAGCGTACTCCCCATCGTATGGGAGGAAAAAACATTCATTTCAGCACCCGACTTATGGTCGTTGGCCCAATCGTTTGGTGTACATAGGGCATGGACGCAGCCCTTTCATGACGCCCAAGGGAAGTACAGCATGCTGACTCTGGCACGCAGTGACAGTGAAGTGAGCCCGGAAGAACTCTATGAAAAAGCCGGCCGAGTGTTATGGCTCTGCAATGTGCTGCACTCGGTGACTGCACCCAAATACGCCGCTGGGCCCAATGCGTCGCCATGCTGTAAATTGACAAAACGGGAAACGGAAATACTCAAATGGTCAGCCCTGGGCAAGACCGCCGGGGACATTGCTGTGATTCTTTGCCTATCAGAGCGCACCGTAGGCTTTCACATCAAAAGCACATTCAACAAATTGGGGGTCAACAACAAGATCGCCGCGGTACTCAGAGCCTACAAAGAGGGCTATCTTTTTTAGCTGGCACGGAAACACCGCATGTCATCAGGCTCAAAAAAAAGTAACATTTACGATCCCATTCTGAGTGTTGAGCTACGCCTTCAGGTGTCACCTCGCCGTTCACTCAGACGGTTCCGCCAATGATTACCCAGAGCCTCCCCCGCCATGCCCCTGCTCGACAGCCCCTTCGCCCAGCTCGATCTGATCCGCCAACCCGAGCAACATAACGATCCGCTGCAGGCCTTCGATGCTGCCGACGAGTACTTGCTCGGCTACCTGGCGCAGCAACAGCCGGCCGCTGCCACCCGCGTATTGGTGCTCAATGACAGCTTTGGTGCCCTGGCGGCCAGCCTTGAGGGGCGAGTACACCTCACCTCCAGCGGCGATTCGTTT
This sequence comes from Pseudomonas sp. GW821-FHT03A09, assembly GCF_059421065.1. Classification (NCBI taxonomy): domain Bacteria; kingdom Pseudomonadati; phylum Pseudomonadota; class Gammaproteobacteria; order Pseudomonadales; family Pseudomonadaceae; genus Pseudomonas; species Pseudomonas sp. GW821-FHT03A09. The sequence continues at coordinate 157,169 of NZ_JBWKUX010000013.1, forward strand.
CTCGCCGCCCTGGGGCTGGAAAAAAACCTAGTGCGCAACGGCAAGACGTTTGATGCGGTGCCGTTCATCCCGGCCAGCCAGGTACCCATGGGGCCGTTCGACCGAGTATTGATCCGTGTGCCGAAAACCCTGGCCTTGCTGGAGGAGCAACTGATCCGTCTGCAAGGCCAATTGGCGCCAGGCGCCGAGGTGATCGCCGGGGCGATGATCAAGCATTTGCCACGGGCGGCGGGTGAACTGCTGGAGCGCTACATCGGGCCGATGCACGCCTCGCTTGCGGTCAAAAAAGCCCGGCTGCTGATCGCGACCGTAGAGGATCGCCCAGCAGCAGCCTCACCCTACCCCACCCGTTACACCCTCGACACCCCGGCCATCGAGCTGCTCAACCACGCCAACGTGTTCTGCCGTGAGGGTCTGGATATTGGCACCCGCGCCTTCCTGCCCCACCTGCCGAAAAATCTGGGTAACGCTCGTGTGGCGGACTTGGGCTGCGGCAACGGCGTCTTGGCGATCGCCAGCGCGCTGCAAAACCCCGACGCGCAATACACCTTGGTAGACGAGTCCTACATGGCCGTGCAATCGGCCACCGAGAACTGGCAAACCGCGCTGGGTGATCGCCATGTTGTGGTGCGCGCCGGCGATGGCCTGGCCGGCCAGGAACCGCAATCGCTGGACGTGGTGCTGTGCAACCCACCCTTCCACCAGCAGCAGGTGGTCGGCGACTTCCTCGCTTGGCGCATGTTCCAGCAAGCACGGGAAAGCCTGGTGGTAGGCGGTGCCCTATACATCGTCGGTAACCGTCACTTGGGCTACCACACCAAGCTGGCCCGGTTGTTCCGGGGCGTCGAGCAAGTCGCCACCACGCCAAAATTCGTGATTCTCAAAGCGCGCAAATAAAAAACCCTGCCTTTCTCGCGAAAGGCAGGGCTGAAAAACCGGACCGTGAAGCCCGGATTGGGATGTCAGTGGGTGGTCAAGCCGGCCGCATTCATGAACATGCGCATCAAGCTGGCCACGACGAACAGGGCCAGCACGCTGCCAGTCCAAATCATCGCCAACCACCCCAGGCGCCGCCACAATGGCTGTTTCTCGGCCTGTTCAATCTCGTGCAACGTCGGTTTGCCGGACATAAAACGACCCTCCTAGTGATAGCCGTCTTCGTGGGTGACCTTGCCGCGGAACACGTAGTAGCTCCAGAAGGTGTAACCCAGGATGAACGGAATGATGAACAGCGTGCCCACCAGCATGAAGCCCTGGCTCTGCGGCGGCGCGGCGGCGTCCCAGATCGACACGGACGGCGGAATGATGTTCGGCCACAGGCTGATGCCCAGGCCGCTGTAGCCAAGGAAGATCAGCACCAGCGTCAGCAGGAACGGTGTGTAGTGCGCATTACGCGCCACCGCACGGATCAGCCCGTACATGGTCACCAACACCAGGATCGGCACCGGCAGGAACCAGAACAGATTCGGCAGGGTGAACCAGCGCGAAGCGATTTCCGGGTGCGCCAGCGGCGTCCACAGGCTGACGATACCGATCACCGCCAACACCACGAAGGCCAATGGCCGCGCCAGGTTGTGCATCTGCTCCTGCAACTTGCCTTCGGTCTTCATGATCAGCCAGGTGCAACCCAGCAAGGCATACGCCACCACCAGGGCCACGCCGCAGAACATCGTGAACGGCGTCAGCCAGTCCAGCGAGCCGCCGGCGAACTGGCGGTTCACCACCGGGATACCGTCAATGAACGCCCCCAGCGCCACGCCCTGGAAGAACGTCGCCGCGATTGAGCCGCCGATGAACGCCTTGTCCCACAGATGACGCTTGTGATCCTTGGCCTTGAAGCGGAACTCGAAGGCCACGCCACGGAAGATCAACCCGATCAGCATCAGGATCAGTGGCAGGTACAGCGCCGACAGCACCACCGAATAAGCCAGCGGAAAGGCGCCGAACAACGCTGCGCCGCCCAGTACCAACCAGGTTTCGTTACCGTCCCATACCGGGGCGACGGTGTTCATCATGACGTCACGGTCGACTTTGCCCGGGATAAACGGAAAGAGGATGCCGATACCCAAGTCGAAGCCGTCCATCACCACATACATCATGATGCCGAAGATGATGATCACGGCCCAGATCAGCGGAAGATCAATACCCATCTCAATTCCCCTTGTGCTGGATGTGGGTGTGGTCGTCATCACTGCCGTCATCAGCGGCGGACAACGGACGTGCCGGTGTGCGTTTCTGGCCCGGGCCACCATGGGTTGGCTCGCTGCCGTCATGAATCTGCGGCCCTTTGCGCACCAGACGCATCATGTAACCCAGGCCAGCGCCGAACAGGGCGAAATACACCACCACGAACAACACCAGAGTAATCGTCATCTGCGCCAGGCTATGCCCGGAGGACGCATCCGCCGTGCGCATCAAGCCATAGACCACCCACGGCTGACGGCCGATTTCAGTGGTGAACCAGCCAGCGAGAATCGCGATCAGGCCGGATGGCCCCATCCACAACGCCAGGTACAGGAACGGCTTGGACGTGTACATCTTGTCGCCACGGCGCAGCCAGAGGCTGAACAGACCAGTGAAGATCATCAGGAAGCCCAGGCCGACCATGACCCGGAACGACCAGAACACGATGGTCGAGTTGGGGCGGTCCTCAGGCGGGAACTCCTTGAGCGCCGGCACCTGTTTGTCCAGGGAGTGGGTAAGGATCAGGCTGCCCAGGTACGGGATCTCAACGGCGTACTTGGTTTTTTCGGCTTTCATGTCCGGCCAGCCGAACAGGATCAGCGGCGTCGGCTCGTTGCCGATATTTTCCCAGTGGCCTTCAATCGCGGCGATTTTTGCCGGTTGATGCTTCAAGGTATTGAGGCCATGGAAGTCGCCGATGACCGCCTGGATAGGCGCGACGATCAGGGCCATCCACATGGCCATCGACAACATGGTGCGGATCGCCGGGTTGTCCTTGCCACGCAGCAAGTGCCAGGCCGCCGAGGAGCCGACGAAGAACGCCGTAGCCACGAACGCCGCCGTGGCCATGTGCGCCAAGCGATAGGGGAACGACGGGTTGAAGACCACGGCGAACCAATCGGTCGGGATCACGCGCCCGTCGATGATTTCAAAGCCCTGAGGCGTCTGCATCCAGCTGTTGGACGACAAGATCCAGAACGTGGAGATCAACGTACCAACGGCGACCATCACGGTGGAGAAGAAGTGCAGCTTGCGCCCCACCTTGTTCCAGCCGAACAGCATCACCCCTAGGAAACCGGCCTCCAGGAAGAAGGCCGTGAGCACTTCGTACGTCAGCAGCGGCCCGGTCACGGCACCGGCGAAGTCCGAGAAGCGGCTCCAGTTGGTGCCGAATTGGTAGGCCATGACCAACCCGGAAACCACGCCCATGCCGAAGTTGACGGCAAAGATCTTCGACCAGAAATGGTAGAGGTCACGGTAGGTGTCGTTGTGGGTCTTGAGCCACAAGCCTTCCAGCACCGCGAGGTAACTGGCCAGGCCGATGGTGATCGCCGGGAACAGGATGTGAAACGAGATGGTGAACGCGAATTGAATTCGGGCGAGATCTAGCGCCTCCAAACCGAACATAAGTCTTCCTCTGTCAGGTAATACCGGCTGCTGGCGGGAGCCTGCACCCACTGCCCCCACGGATATGGAGTCTGGCGAATTCCAATTCGTTTCTTTTTTAACCCAACACGCAGGGAATCTGGCCCTAAGGCCGCCAGAACAATCCCGGGGCCGGTTTTGATCTGGATCAAGCATTGCTGAAAGAGTAGTCCCATTTTCGGTGTAGGACGGCGTGGTCTTTTGCCGCGTGACAGACTGCCTCAGCTCAGTTCTTGCAACCATCTGTTACAGCTTGATGATAATCTCGGCCCATCCTCCAGCCCTGACCTGAATTCCCGATGCCAACCGAACCCGCGTTGCTGTTGCGTCACCATCGTCCTTTCATCGCGTTCTGGCTGGCGCGGATCTTTACCGCCAGCGGATTTCAGATGCTCACCGTGGCCATCGGCTGGAACCTCTACCAACTGACCGGCAACGTGCTGGACCTGGGTTTGGTCGGTTTGGTCGAATTCGTACCGCGCGTGCTGTTCATGCTGCACACCGGGCATGTGGCCGATCGCTATGAGCGGCGCAAAGTGGCCGCCATCTGCCAGACCGTGCAGGCGCTGATTGCCCTGAGCCTGGCCATCGGCGGCCTGACCGGCAACGTGACCCGCGAGATGATCTTCATCCTCGCCTTCCTGTTGGGCGCCGCGCGCTCTTTTGAAATGCCCACCACCCAGGCGCTGCTGCCGAGCATCGTGCCCACCGCGTTGTTCCCCCGCGCCGTGGCCTCATCGCAATCGGCCCAGCAGTTGGCGACCATCGTCGCGCCGGCCCTTGGCGGTTTGCTGTATGCATTCGGCAGCGTGTGGGTGTATGGCCCGACTGTGGCGTTGTACCTGATCGCCTGCGTGCTGACCCTGAACCTGCCCGCCCGCCAGACGCCGCTGAACAAAGCCAAGGCCACCATGGACTCTCTGTTGGCCGGAATTCGCTTTATCCGCAGCCGCCCGGACATCCTCGGCGCCATTTCCCTGGACCTGTTCGCCGTGCTGTTGGGCGGCGCCACCGCGTTATTGCCGGTGTTCGCCAAGGACATCCTGCTGACCGGCGCCTGGGGCCTGGGCCTGCTGCGCTCGGCACCGGCGGTGGGCGCGTTGTTGATGTCGTTGTGGCTGGCGCGCTTCGCGGTGGACCGGCACGTAGGCCGTGTAATGTTCACTGCAGTCGGCGTGTTCGGCGTGGCAACCATCGCGTTCGGCCTGTCGACCTCGTTCTGGTTTTCCCTGGCGGTGCTGGTGGTACTGGGCGCGGCGGACATGATCAGCATGGTGATCCGCGCGTCCTTCGTGCAATTGGAGACGCCGGATGAAATGCGCGGGCGAGTCAGTGCCGTCAACGGCCTGTTCATCGGCGCGTCCAATCAACTGGGTGAGTTCGAATCCGGGATCACCGCCCACTGGTTTGGCACCGTGCCAGCGGTGGTCATGGGCGGGATCGGTACATTGTTGGTGACCGGGGTGTGGATCAAGCTGTTCCCGACCCTGGCCAACCGTGACCGGATGCATGTACCAGAGGAAGAAACGAAGGTGTGAATCAGCGGATGTTGAACATCGTCTTCAAGGTCACCTGCGGGCCATTGATCGAGGTGTTGCTGAACTCGAACCAGCCCTGGGCCTCGACATTCACCACGAACACATAGATGTAGCCCATCAATGTACCCACGCCATTGCACGCCTCGCTGATGTTGCCGACCTGACATATCGGCGTGCGCTGTCCATCCAGCTCCGCGCCATCGAAGCGACCCATGGGGCTGTTGCCCAGGCCGACTTCCATCACCGAGACTTTGGTCGGGCCACGGTGCTGGCACATCTCAGTGCTCTGGGCGCCCTCCGGGACTTTCTCGCTGCAACGCGCCGACTCGACCTTGAACACCCGCACCTCGCTCAAGGGCGGTGCAGTCGCGCCCCACACCGGTGCCACGCCCCACCACAGGCTGATACTGGCGATCAGAGCTAGACTCCACGCGTTGGCTTTTTTCATGCTGTTAACGACCTTGTCTTGAACGTCGACGCAGTATGCCTCAAGGCCATGATTCAGAATATGCAGCCCGTAGGGCACACGGCCTCGGCTGCTGGTATGATGCGCCGCTTTTTCCGATCCTCTCTGAAACCACAGGCGCTTGGCGCAGTTTGTGCTTTGACTTAGAGGTCAACAAATAACGACGCAAGATAGCGTCACAGGGAGCCGGCATGCTGGAAAAGCTGTTTCAACTCAAAGCACACAACACCAACGTGCGCACCGAGATTCTCGCGGGTATCACGACCTTTTTGGCCATGGCCTACATCCTGTTCGTGAACCCGAGCATCCTGGGCGAAACCGGCATGGATAAGGGCGCGGTATTTGTCGCGACTTGCCTGGCGGCCGCTATCGGCTCGACCGTCATGGGTCTGATCGCCAACTACCCGATCGCCCTCGCACCGGGCATGGGCCTCAACGCCTTCTTTACCTACACCGTGGTCCTGCACATGGGCCATACCTGGCAAGTGGCACTGGGGGCGGTGTTTATTTCGGCGGTGCTGTTCTTCCTGCTGTCGATCTTCCGTATCCGTGAGTGGATCATCAACGCCATTCCCCTGCCACTGCGCTCGGCGATTGCGGCGGGTATCGGCCTGTTCCTGGCGTTGATCGCCCTGCACAACGCCGGCATCGTGGTCAGCAACCCGGCCACCATGGTCGGCCTGGGCGACCTGAAACAACCCGCCCCCATCCTCGCCACCCTGGGGTTTGTGCTGATCGTTGCACTGGAAGCCCTCGCGGTACGCGGCGCGGTGCTGATCGGCATCCTCGCGGTCACTATTGCTTCCATCGTTCTGGGCTTCACGCCCTTCATCGGCGTGACCTCGGTACCACCGTCCCTCGCCCCGACGTTCCTGCAACTGGATATCAAGGGCGCGCTGGATATCGGCCTGGTCAGCGTGATCTTCGCTTTCCTGTTCGTTGACCTGTTCGACAACTCCGGCACCCTGATTGGCGTGGCCAAGCGCGCCGGCCTGATGGGCAAGGACGGTCACATGCCGAAAATGGGCCGTGCACTGATCGCGGACAGTACCGCCGCCATGGCCGGTTCGCTGCTGGGTACGTCGACCACCACCAGCTACATCGAATCCGCCGCCGGCGTGAGTGCCGGTGGCCGTACCGGTTTGACCGCCATCGTGGTCGCGATCCTGTTCCTGCTGGCGCTGTTCTTCTCGCCACTGGCCGCCAGCGTACCGGCCTACGCCACTGCGCCAGCGCTGCTGTTCGTCGCTGTGCTGATGACCCAGGGCTTGGCGGAAATCGACTGGGATGACATTACGGTTGCAGCGCCGGTGGTAGTCACTGCCCTGGCGATGCCTTTCACTTACTCCATCGCCAACGGCATCGCCTTCGGTTTCATCGCCTGGACCGCCATCAAGCTGCTTTCGGGCCGCTACCGTGAGCTGAACCCGGCATTGGTGATCCTGTCGATCCTGTTCGTGATCAAGCTGGGCTGGTTCAACGCATGACTTTTGACGCCGCACGCTACACCGCTCAACTGCAAGACAAGGTCACGCGCTTGCGTGACCTGCTGGCACCGTTCGACGCGCCCGAGCCGCAGGTCTTTGATTCGCCGCTGCAACACTTCCGCCTGCGCGCGGAGTTCCGTCTGTGGCGCGAAGGCGGTGAACGCCACTACGCGATGTTCTCCCAGGACGACAAACGCACGCCGATCCTGATCGAAGAGTTCCCCATCGCAAGCCTGCGCATCAACCAGTTGATGCCGCAGCTCAAGGCCGCCTGGCAAGCCAGCGCCGCCCTGAGCCACAAGCTGTTCCAAGTGGAGTTCCTCACCACATTGGCCGGCGATGCGATGATCACCCTGTGCTATCACCGTCCTCTGGACGAGCATTGGCACACCGCTGCGAATAAGCTCGCTGCCGACTTGAATGTCAGCATCATCGGCCGCTCCAAGGGCAAGCGCGATGTGATCGGCCATGACTACGTCGTGGAAAAACTCGTCGTCGGCGGCCGTACCTTCAGCTATCGCCAACCCGAAGGCGCCTTCACCCAGCCCAACGGCACGGTGAACCAGAAGATGCTCAACTGGGCGTATGAAGCCTTGGGCGATCGCCCGGATGATTTGCTGGAGCTGTACTGCGGCAACGGCAACTTCACGCTGCCGTTGGCGACTCGCGTGCGCAAAGTGCTGGCCACCGAGATCAGCAAGACCTCGGTGAACGCGGCGTTGAGCAACCTCGATGAAAACGCGGTGGATAACGTCACCCTGGTGCGTCTGTCTGCCGAAGAACTCACCGAGGCGCTGAATGAAGTGCGTCCGTTCCGCCGCCTGCAGGGCATCGACCTGAAAAGCTACGAGTTCGGTAGCGTGTTCGTCGACCCGCCTCGCGCCGGCATGGACCCAGACACCTGCGAACTGACCCGCCGCTTCGACAATATCCTGTATATCTCCTGCAATCCGGAGACCTTGGCGGCCAACATCGCGCAACTGCATGACACGCACCGCATTACCCAGTGCGCCATGTTTGACCAGTTCCCGTGGACGCACCATATGGAATCCGGCGTGCTGTTGACCCGGCGCTAACTCTGCAAAACACAGCAAATCAAAAATGTGGGAGGGGGCTTGCCCCCGATGGCGGTGTATCAACCAGCTTATCAGTAGCTGGTACATCGCTATCGGGGGCAAGCCCCCTCCCACATTGGCTTTCACACATCTGTTGATAAATTGTTCTGCACATCGAGAAGGGTTCGATAATCGAACACATCCCACCGTATCAATTGACCAAATTAACCATTCAGTACATTTTATCTCCACAACTAACAATAACTGTGGAGACCCTCCCATGCCGCCCATCGTGCTGGTGCTCAACGGCCCCAACCTCAACCTGCTCGGCACCCGCGAGCCCGCCACCTACGGCCATGAAACCCTGGCTGACGTCGCCGCGCTGTGTGGGCGCAGCGCGGAAAAACTCGGGCTGAAAATCGAGTTCCGCCAGACCAACCACGAAGGCGAATTGCTCGACTGGATCCACGGCGCCCGCGCCCGTTGCGCCGGCATTGTGATCAACCCGGCCGCCTGGACCCACACCTCGGTGGCCATTCGCGACGCACTGGTGGCCAGTGAAGTACCGGTGATCGAAGTGCACTTGTCCAACGTGCATGCCCGCGAGGCGTTTCGGCATCACTCCTTCGTTTCACCCATCGCCAAGGCGGTGCTGGCCGGTTTCGGCAGCCATGGTTACCACCTGGCACTGGAACACTTCAGCCATACGTTAAAAGGATGAGCTTGATGAAACCGCGCATCCTTGCCGGCCTGATCGGCTCGGGCATCCAGGCTTCCCGCACCCCGGCGCTTCACGAACAGGAAGGTGACGCCCAGGGCCTACGCTACCTGTATCGCCTGATCGACCTGGCGCCACTGCACCTGGACACCAACGCCCTGCCCGACCTGTTGCACGCCGCCGAATTGATGCACTTCACCGGGCTGAACATTACCTACCCGTGCAAGCAGGCAATCCTGCCGTTGCTCGATGAATTATCCGATGAGGCCCGTGGCATTGGCGCAGTCAATACCGTGGTGTTCAAGGATGGCAAGCGCATCGGCCACAACACCGATTGCCTGGGGTTTGCCGAAGGCTTTCGGCGCAACATGAACGATGTGGCGCGCCAGCGTGTCGTCCAGATGGGCGCTGGCGGTGCAGGTGCAGCGGTAGCACACGCGCTGCTGTCGGAGGGCGTGCAGCAATTGAGTATTTTTGACGTGGACGCCACCCGCGCCCGCGACCTTGTGGATAACCTCGCGCAGCGCTTCGGTGTCGGTCGTGCCCAGGTCGGCAACCATCTGGAAAGTGCTATGGCCGAGGCGGATGGCCTGGTGAACACCACGCCGATGGGCATGGCCAAGCTGCCCGGCACGCCGGTGCCGCCAGCCCTGCTGCGGGCTGAATTATGGGTCGCGGAAATTGTGTACTTCCCGCTGGAAACCGAACTACTACGTGATTCCCGCGCTTTGGGTTGCCGCACCCTGGATGGCGGCAACATGGCGGTGTTTCAGGCAGTGAAGGCGTTTGAGCTGTTCAGTGGTGAGGCTCCGGATGCAGACCGCATGTTGGCGCACTTCCAGAGCATGAATACCTAGTTGGCAAAACAAAGATCCAAATGTGGGAGCGGGCTTGCTCGCGAATGCGGTGGATCAGTCACAACATCTTTGGCTGACACACCGCATTCG